>JAUWMR010000020.1 GCA_030613055.1 Desulfobacteraceae bacterium | reverse complement strand
TACTCTCATTTGGGCACCTCCTAAATCCTATTAAAGTTAATATTGTTACGCTTATGCGTACTGGTTCTATAGCATATTTAGCTATGGATAGGGAGGTGCCTACCTATTAACCTTGAAGCCCTTTATATGATTATCAAATCTCCGTTTGACTTTTTTTTAAATAGAAGGTAAGTCAAACGAAGATTTGATCCTTTCATGGGAAAATTTGGGAACTCTCACACGAAGGAATTTATGAGGACTAAATATATATCTCAAGTGATTTTGGTTCTATCTATGGTCTTTGGCGTTGCCGTGCCGGCCCTGGCAGGTAAGGCCACAGAACACATCAAGCAGACCACAGATAGGATTCTCTCCATTGTGACCGATCCTGCGCTAAAGACTCCTGCTAAATCAGAAGAAAGAAAAAAGCTTATTCGCAAAGCAGTGGATGAACGTTTTGATTGGGAAGAGTTTTCCCGCAGGGCATTGGCAAGGCACTGGAAAAAGAGGACCGATGATGAAAAGAGAGAGTTCATCTACTTGTTCGGGAAATTATTAGAGCGGACCTATATATCTAAAGTGGAGAGTTATTCGGGAGAAAAAGTATGTTATCTGGGCGAGAGCATTGAGGGGAGCTATGGAGTCGTTAAGGTGCAAATCGTGACTAAAAAGGACACAGTGATTTCCGTAGATTACCGCGTCAGGAAAAAACGGAACGATTGGTTTGTCTACGATGTCTCCATAGAGGGAGTCAGTTTTGTTAAAAATTATCGGGGTCAGTTCAATAGTATACTCATGAAATCAACATATCAGGAGCTGGTAAAGAGGTTGAAGGAGAAAGTCGCCCAAGAATAGGAGAAATCATGGTCTAAAGATTTAAAGAAAGAGGGCCAAACCTTAACTATTTACTAAGATCCACTCCATACATTTCTTATTTTCCGAAAACAATGCCTCAAATATAAAAAGGGACGATTTACCGTTAGACATTAATGGTTCTTCTCCCAATTAGTTGGGAGAAGAACCATAATTTCTAACTAATCATTTCTTGAATAATATCTTCAACAGATGGGATTCCAGAAATTAAACCAGCTACCTGCCCGGCAGGTAATAGACCAACATCCAAGCCTCCTGCAATCCATGCTTCCTCCATAACTTTCCCGGTAAAACCAGGACGCGGCGCCTCTGTATTTTTGATCAATCTTTCGGCTAACGGTGTTCGTAATGCCCGAATTTGGAATCTACCCATGCTCACCAGTCCTGTGCCAGTCTCAGAAGAGTCAACAATGGTTTGCTTGTAAAGGGAATGAGCAACGCATTCCTTTGTTGCAATAAACCGGGTTCCCATCTGCACACCTTCAGCACCTAAGGCCAGCGCTGCTTTGTATCCGCGAGAGTCCACGATACCTCCGGCTGCTATCACTGGAATCTTTACCGCATCTACTACTGCGGGTACAAGTACTATAGTTGAAACGCCTTTGAAACCTTGCACCCCACCGGATTCCGCACCTTCCGCCACTATCGCATCGGCTCCTAATGCCTCGGCACCTTTCGCCCCTTCCACTGTGGGCGCTACAACAACTACCTTTATCCCTAGATCATGTAAGAGAGGTATAAGGGCTTTTGGCGAACCGCCAGAAACGGTTACCGTTCTGATGTCTTCTTCAGCCAGCACCTTTGAGAATTCCTGAGCCAAAGGGTTCATTACGAACAGGTTACAACCAAAAGGCTTGTTTGTGAGTTGCTTTGTGTCTCTGATTTGATTTCGTAAGACTTCAGGGTCCTCCGCAAAAGCTGTAGCTAAAAGGCCAAGTCCGCCGGCCTCAGATACAGCAGCCACCAGTTCAGGGTTACAGATAACGCCCATAGCCCCCTGAATAATCGGGTATCGGCATCCCAATAGTTCCGTCACAGCATTCATCGTGTCTCCTCCTTTCGCTAAATAGTCCACTTGCTTATGGTGATAAAAAGTGTTGTTGATGAGTTCTGAGCAATACTGATCTGCCTGAACTGGGCAGGAACCGAACTTCATTTTTTGTCTTGACTCTATTTTTTTTGTATTGTTGCGGCGGCAAAATCTACCACAGCCAGCTTCATAAACCCTACTGTTGCATAAACAGCATGGTTAACATTATGGGCATCATGAATACCGTATCCGTTTATCTCGCAATACTTGCCTTTACCGCCTCCTTAAGGGCCTTGTGATCCATTGGAGGTACCGGTATGCCCACCCTCTCCTCCATCACAATGGCCTCGGATGGACATCCTGATGCGCATACGCCGCACCCGATGCATCGCTCCAAATTCACCAGGGGTGTGTCATCATCACCCATGCTCAGGGCATCCATGGGACAACGATCGATACAGGTCTCACAGGCCGTGCAAAGTTCCGTATCCCAGAGGGGTCGAAAGCCTGAATTGACCACAAGACCGGGTTTCGGATGGGCGAGGGCGTTCTTGAGAATGACGCAATGACAGGAACAGCAGTTACAGAGGAAATCGATCTCTTGACGGTTATTTGTGCAGTGAACCAGTCCGGCCTCTTCCGATCGATCCAGGATCCCCACGGCCTCCTCTTTGTTGATTTTTCGTCCCATACCCCTGTCAATGACAAACTGGGCGCCTCTGCCGAACTGGAGACACACGTCATCCGGATTACCGCAGTGACTTTCCTCATCGATTAACCTCGCCTGGTGTCTGCAGTAGCACGTGCTCACGGCCAGTGGTTCATAGCTTTCGATGTATGACTTTACCTGATCGTATGTGTGGATCTGGTTTTCCGCTTTGATAGTCCGGTCCACTGTAATGACGCGCATGCTCGGAAAGGCATCCTCGCGCAACGTCCGATTCCTGTCAAACGCCACCTTGTATTCGTGGATGAGCCTGGCAAGTGCCCTGTCCTTTTCCGTATTGGTCCCTCTCATGAACTGGTATTCAAAGATTCCAGGGACAAACGGAGGTCCCGCGTAAACGGCAACATCACCCTTTCTTCCGGACATGCAGATCCCTTTATTGGCCATCTCCTCAAGAAGCGGTGAAATCTCCTCCTCGCTCTTGCCCACGGCCTCTGCAATTGCGCTCGCCGTGTTAAAGCCCCGGGGCAGGGAATTGCTGATGGCCGCCTCCTCAGGGCTGAAAAGTTCCTGAACCAGTTCATAGAACTCGGGTATGTCCACTCCCGGATACATACCTCCCCTCTTTGCCATGGTTTCAATCAGTTGCTTATATGCCTCTTCTGCCATTTTTCCCTCCTTCTTGAATTGTTGATTATGATCATGGATTTAAAATGTGTATATACACTGTTTCGCATAAAAAATTATAGTTTCCGAACCAGGGAGGTAACGGCTGAGAGATTGCTCAGCAGATTTTCCATGCCTTCTTCACCGAGTCCACTCTCCATTCGGCCCTGGGCCTCTTTCCAGTAAGGTATGGCCTTTATGATCGCTTCCTTACCATCGTCCGTGAGGGATACCTCTCTAACCCGCTGATCATCGCCCTGTGTGATCCTGATCATTCCCCTGTTTTCAAGAAGCTTCAGATTCCTTCCCAGGGTGGTTCGGTCCATGCGCGTATTTTTCGCAAGGGTTGTCACAGGCAAAGGGCCGAGAACCCTCACGGCCATCAGCAGGGCAAACTGGGTGGCCCTCAAGCCTGACGGGCGAAGGCTCCGGTCGTACACCTGTGTAACCGCACGGGCGGCCCTCCTAAGATTGGCACATGCACACATCCTGCCCATTTCGACACACCTGTCCATGTCCAGGTCTTTTAACTGCTTTTTAGTCATATAAAACTATATCCGTTTTAGGATTTCTTTGATCAGCACATAGGAGTATATACACCTATTGACGAAAAAATCAAGCCCATATTTAATCCGCCAAAGGCGGACAAGGGTTAATTCCCCGCAGATTGCTGCGTTACATTTTTTGGTCTTGATACCTCGTAGCTTGTCGGAGAGTAACGGAGATCCCGCCTGAGCGGGGCTGCGAGGTAGTTCATTTTTCGGAGTCATGAAATGTATGCAGAGACTTATAACTTCCCACCGGAATTAATTCAGAAATTTCACTAATTCAAATCTGACCCCATACTTCTGCATTTTCGTTCGTATCTCACTTTTATGGTCTCGTAAAAAGTCTCCAAGGCCGTCACTCCCGCGAAGGCGGGAGTCCAGTCCCGCCATAGGCGGGATTACTTGATTCCCGCCGTAGTTTACCCCGCACTTGATGCGGGGCGGGAATGACAAAAACGGGTGTTCTCTGACTTTTTACGAGTTTATCAAGGTTAACGTTTTGAAGGGTAAAAACCGGATTAGCAGTTCAGGCACCTTTACAAATAAACCTTTCCTTTTTAAATTAATTCCTTTATATTAGCCTTGTAATTTTAAATCACCTGTTAATTTTCCGCATTTCTTTATATTGTTAAAGGATATGTAACTGATCAGGTGTTCAGGTAAAAGGCTGAAGACTGAAGGAAAAGTCAGCTGCTCCCAACAGATAATGAGATGTTTTCCACTCGAAAATATATCAGTGGCTGTGCCGCTGTTTATTTACTTTCAGCCTTCGGCCTTCAGTCTATGTACCTGAGTCACAAGGATATTTGACTACATGAAACGCTTCATCGATCAAGAATTATTAAAATGGAAACATCGTAAGAGACGAAAACCTCTTATAGTCCGTGGCGCCAGGCAGGTCGGCAAGACCTATTCCATAAGGTCTTTTGGGGAGACCCATTTCGATATGTTCGCACTGGCGGACCTGGAACGAAACCCGGAGCTGCACCACATATTTAGCGGCAAATTAGACGCGAAGCAGATCATCGCGGACCTGGAAATCCTCCTCAGGCAGAAAATTCAACCCGGGAAAACCCTGCTTTTTTTTGATGAAATTCAGGCGTGTCCAAGGGCGATTACCGCCCTTCGTTACCTGTATGAGGAGATACCTGATCTGCATGTGATTGCTGCCGGTTCTCTCCTTGAATTTGCCATGAAAGACATCTCATTCCCTGTTGGAAGGATACAGTTCGTTCAACTGTACCCCCTTTGCTTTGTTGAATATCTTTTAGCAATCGGTCATAACGAAGCAGCAGGAATCCTTCTTGAACCCCCAAAAGCGGTTTCAGAGTCAGTGCATGAGTTTATGTGTGAAGAACTCAGGAAGTACTTTTTTATTGGCGGAATGCCGGAAAGTGTCCTCTCTTATGTAGAATCAGGATCCATGCAGGAGGCGTTTGAGGTTCAGGTTGAGATCTGTGAAACATATCGGATGGATTTCGCAAAATACCGTCCGCAGGTCAACAAAGATTGTCTGAACTCAGTATTAACATCCATATCACAAAACGTGGGACAGCAGATAAAGTATTCGAGACTCGCTACCGACTTTTCAAACCCGACTTTAAAAAAGGCATTTGATCTGCTTGCTATGGCAAAGATTACTGCGAAGATCCCTTCTGCTGACCCTTCGGGCTTGCCCCTTGGCGCTTCATCTTCCTATAAAGTATTTAAAGGCCTGATGGTGGATATAGGTCTAATGCGTTATCTTACAGGGATGCCTATAGATGTCGAATACCAAAAGGCGGAATTACTCAATATTTATCAAGGCGGCATGGCAGAACAATTTGTCGGCCAGGAGATGCTTTTGTCCCAAAATGGCAGTCTTCATTATTGGTCAAGACAAGCAAAAAGCAGTTCCGCGGAAGTCGATTATCTGGCCATTATTGACGGAAAAATCTATCCGATTGAGGTAAAAAGCGGGCCTTCCGGAAGACTTAAAAGCCTGCACATCTTTTTAGAGACCTATCAGAACTGCCCGAAGGGAATCGTTTTTTCTACAGGGCCCTATAGGGAATTAGCTGAAGAACGTATCTCCTTTGTGCCTTTATATTATGCGTTTTCTGCAACCGGAGGTAAAGTTGATTTACAAGTGAGATAGCACGGTTTGATACCTGGTACTCTTGCCAGTCTATCAAGCGTTTTAAATGGCTCCCTGATTTCAGTAAATTATCATATTTCAGTAAAACGCATCAACCGAATATAACCATTCTGCACTGAACCATATTGAACCGATTTCTTTATTCGTAAGTCGTTTTGGAACCCATGTCCCCTTTACGTCCCTAAACGCTTATTATGGCCCCATATTCGCTTCAATCTCCTGTAACATGGACGATTGCTCATCACTGCATTCAACGAATTTGTCAACAAGTTCGGGATCAAATTGAGTCCCCGCGTTTTCCTCAAGCTCTAAGATCACCCTCGAGAAGGGCTCTCCTTGGCTGTAGGGTCGCGCAAATCCCATTGCATCAAAGGAATCGGCTATCGCAATAATTCTCGATTCGAGAGGAATGTCTTCCCCCCTTAATCCATCCGGATATCCGGTGCCGTCCCATCGTTCGTGGTGGCTTCGGACGATATGGTCTATCTTGAAGCCGTACAACCCCTTTACAATGTTAGCTCCCACAACGGGGTGCTGCTGCAGAGCTTTCTTTTCATCTGCCGAAAGCTCTCCCGGCTTGTTTAAAATTTTCTTTTCTATCCCCACCTTGCCAATGTCATGCAATATGCAGGCAATCTTCAAAATGTATATTCGTTCGTACGAAAAATTGAGCTTGTTCGCCAACATCACGGCCACATTTACCATCCTGTCACTGTGTTTCCGAGTAAACGGTCTGGTAGCTTCTACTGTATCGGCTATTGTTTTTATACCGGAAAGGAACATAGTCTCCATCTCACGCTGGTGAAATGTCACAAGATAGTTACCGTATAGCATCGTCTCAAGGCTGGCAGTGTAGATTTTTAGCGGGTTTTCAAATTCCGATGAAATATCTTTTTTGTATCCAAGGTAGAAATAGCCTAAAAAAACCTCGTGTTCCAACCGACTAAAAAAGAAAGAAATATCGTTTCGGTTCAGGCGAAGTTTCTCATCAATATCTCCTTTGCTGGCGCTATTACTCCAATAGAATTTCTGATGGGATAACAGAGTATCATCTTCCGGAAGACAAGCGTTTATTACATCTTTTGAAAATATCCGCGGTTTTGCAAAAAAGTTGCTCAGGTTGTCGTACAGGAGTAAAATCGCCGTATCCGGCTTGAAGCGCGACAATATGCTCGACTGATATTCCTTTATCCGTTCATCGAACAGTATCATTTTGTTAGTTTTTTGGTCGAGCGCAAGCAGGCTGCGCAGGTCATCATTCAAGGATTGTAATTGGCTGGTTCGCTTTCTGACTAAATTTTCCAGGTCTTCCTGGTATTTACGATTCTCTTCAATCAATAGATAATTTTCTACAGCCCTTCCAAAAACAGCGCTGAATTCGTTCGATTCAAACGGCTTCTGAACAAAATCATATGCACCTTGTTTCAATGCAGAAACTGCGTTGTCTCTTGTGGCATATCCGGTAATTACGACAAATACTATGTCCTGGTTTATCTTCTTCGCTTTATTAATCAGTTCAAGCCCATCAAGATTTGGCATCTTAAGATCGCTCAGGACAACACCGTAGCCATCTGGGTCGTTGCGAATCATTTCCAAGGCGACTGATCCATCCTCAGCCAGGTCCACTTCGAAGTCATAAAGCAAAGATACCATTTCCCCTAATGATTCACGTAGTATCTCATCGTCTTCAACGATTAGAATTTTTTTGTTTTTAGACAACTCAATCATTTTCAGAGTTTTGATTGTGATTTGTTGATTTTGATCTGTTGCCGGGCCAAGCTATCATAATGATATGTCAGGGAAAATATTCTAATTAACACTTTTCCCTTGGCATGTGCAGTAGCTCAATCGATCTTCTTACCCCTGAAGAGGTCATTTTAGGGTCAATATTACAGCCTTTTAGATATATATCAACAAGTATTAATTGCTTAGATTGGCCCGATATCTTAAATCGGACTAAAGATTTGATAAGCCGTTGGGAGAAAGGGTTCCAGGATTCGAGGAGTCAAGGGGTCGAGGCATTAAGCATCTTTTCAACCTCACCGATTTTTATTTGAAATTCTGAGCATTTCACTGGAATCCTTGAATCCTTGGCCCCTTGAATCCTCTCAGAATCACCAACCAATTTGGAGATGATCCAATATTATAAGATATAATTATGTTACAAATCTCTCCTGATAATGAGAAAGTCTAATGGCATACTATTCTATTTCAGTAAAACGCATCAACCGAATAAAAACATTTTGCACTAAACCATATAGAACCGATTTCTTTACTCGTAAGTCGTTTTGGAACCAATGTCCCCTCTTTCGTTAATCAAGTGATTAAAAGATATGGATCCGAGAATATATAAGGTCATGCTTCCAGGGATGGGGCATGACTTTTTTTGTTTTCTGTCGCATTTTACACGGGTCTCTCTTTTAACTGGCCGAGCCGAGCTTCTTTGCAGCGGTGAAGACCAAGGGAAGCGCGTAAACGACACATACTGGGACGGGCACAATCGTTTTCTGGTGCGCTGTGTTCAGCGGATAAGGGGGCAACACCCATACGCTGGCCCTGGTTTCAATACCTCGGTCGCGCCGCAGCATCCTGTGCCACTCACCATAATTTGCTCGCAGCCTGTGGTGTGCACTGCTATCACTCTCTTATCACAATTTTTCTTGGCCTTGAGATACCACTCTCTTATCAAAGGATTGGTCGTAAGTGTGTTCTCCAGAAGGTGTCTCAATTGGACATAGTAGGATAATCGGCATGTTATGGGTCAATTCATAGAAACTGAAAAACTTAAGGGCGTCCTGCTTTATGATAGAGAAATGGGGCAGCGGCATCGGAAAGATCCTGAATCTTTGCTCTTTGGCAGATATTCCGGTGCCTCATTTCGAAGAATATCAGAGCGGCTTCCTTGTGGAATTTAGAAAAGATATTTACACGGAGGAATATTTACGCAAACTTGGGTTGAATGAAAGGCAGATCAATGCCGTGGCATATGTAAAGGAAAAAGGAAAAATAACAAATAAAGAATATCAGGAATTGACTAATGTATCACGCCAAATGGCAACAATCGATTTAACCAAGATGGTCAAGAAAAGTGTGTTAGAGAGGATAGGCAAGGCCGGCAAGGGAATTGCCTATCAATTGCCTTAATTGACTAATAATTGACTAATAATTGACTAATGACGAAAAGCACATCATATAATACATAGTGAAATAAGGGTGTTATAAAATACTTAGTGGACGGTCAAAGGGCTAATAAAGGGCTTACAAAGGGCTTGTAGAATGATTTAGATTGAACATTATATTTTTTCCGAGGCCCTAAAAAGGTAAAATATTGATATAGAAATGTCATTGCGCCCAATTTTCGAGATCAGTGCTTCGACGCTGGTGTCCCTTTCTTCTTCAAGCAATGGGGAGGATTCAACAAGAATAAGGCGGGGCGTTTGTTGGATGGTCGAACATGGGATGATATGCCGACTATATATGAAAAGAGGAAGTTAGGCGCACATTGCCTACCGGTAACGGAGAGACTTCATGGCTAACAACATTCGTTGGGGGCTGGATAACCCGCATCCTTTTTCGCAGATGAAGACGGAACTCATCTGGGACGGGCACAATCCTTTTCCGGTGCGCTGTGTTCAGCGGGTAAGGGGGCAACACCCATACGCTGGCCCTGGTTTCAATACCTCGGTCGTGCCGCAGCATCCTGTTCCATTAGCCATAATTTGCTCGCGGCCTGGGCTGCGCACTGCCATACAGATTAAGTATCACAAGTCTTTTTAAGGCCGATACGTTTGCGATAAGTAGCAGATACAACAAATTAGGGTAACGCGACTTAGTGGCACAAAGAATTTAGAAATCACTCTCTTATCACAGAATTGGCGGTAAGTATGATCTCTATGAGGTATCCAAAAATCAACGGGGCCAAAAGCAAGGACTATGACAGAGGCTATATCAATCCCGACGTTACAGTCTCCCTTTCACAACCTTAAACGGCTCATTTACGGGTCAAAAAAGAGGTTATAAGCCCCATTTGGGGTTCCTTTTCCATGACTTCTTAAACCATTTCAATCTGTTGCCTTGGTCCGACCCGGGACCAACTTGACGTAATCAAAAAATTACGTTATCTTCCTCAAATGATTAGACTGGACCCATCTCTTAAGCCTGATTGGGACGAGGATAACATAAATCACATTGCGGTTCATGGAATACACCCCGACCAGGTGGAGGAAGTTTATTACAGCGAAGGACCGTTTCCGACCTTTGCTATTAAAAACAAGAAGAAGCGAGGAGGATCTACCGAATATAGATATCGCCTATGGGGTACAGATGCCTCTGGTCTCTGCATTGAAGCCATTGTAGCCCCGTATCCCAAGCATGGTTTGTGGCGATGTGTAACAGCATTTCCCATGTCAGATTCCACTAAAAAAATCTATCTCAAGAGGGTTAAAAAATGAGCAGACTGCCAAAAGAAATGAGAAACAAGATCCAGGAAGAAGCTAAAGAATGGGATACAACTATTGCCGGAGAGAGTATCGAGGATGTTCAAAAGCTGCTCGATGATGCAGAGGTGTTTAAGGCTCAACGACCTCCCCGTCAGCCTATCTCCCTTCGTCTGGACCCATTTGATATTTCAATGATAAAACGTCTTGCCCGCAAAAAAGGGATTCCCCACACCCAACTCATGGCTCTCTGGCTACATGAAAAAATAGACCAGGAAAGGAAATCCCCTGTTCCAGACTAAGGGCTTTCCCAATCCAGATCTTCTTGCCTGCGTCTTGAGCTCCGCTAAAATCAATGCCATAAGTGTGGTGCAGTGTGTGCATTGGCTGTCCGGCTAATTCCATCACATAATCAGCTTAATACTGGCCGTGTTGAGTTATTGAATTATTTAAGGACGTCCCCCTTTACTTATTTATGGACGCAGTCACACACTTCTGTTCCACCAGTACTACGGAGGTCTCTGTCTGACGTTCGGGGATGGACCAATATTTTTTCAAAAGGCGGTTCTTTTCTTCTGTGGAGACCAACTTGAAGCCGTGTTTTTCATAGAAGCGAGTGGCCCATAGAGCATCCGCCCAGGTGCCAATCAGAATCGGGCGAAAGGTTTTTTTTCGAAGTTCAGATAATAGTTTTCCACCGATGCCTTTTTTCTGCCACGCCCTGCGTACATAGGCGTGTCTGATGAGAGTGACATCCTGAACGTCTTGAACGCCTGTCACTCCGACCATTTCTTCATCTTCTTCATATCCCCAGAACACTACCCCGGCATCTATTTCATGCTGAAGCTCTTCCCTTGACATATAGGGTTCCTTCCAACGGTCTTCGGGGATGACACCACTATACGCTTCGGCAGCATCGTTGATAATGGCGTATATCGCTTCAAAGTCGGTTTCGTTACATTGACGAATCATGACCGTTCTCCATATCCCCCGGAATGAAACCATGATTTTAAACTATTTGTTCAGGATAAGCCATCTCGATCCCAACTCACTACGCTGGCGCTTTCTGGACGTCCCGTAGACCATAAAACGTCATATGTCAAAGGCTGACACCCCAAGTCCTTTACGATCCGACTTGACAATAAGAATATGAGGGCTTAAAATAGTCTAAATTCTGGTCGACCAAAATGGAGGTCTGTAAAATGGAGACTTTATCCCTTTCTGAGGCAAAGATGAAACTTAGTCGGCTTGTAGATAAGGTCAACACTACCGATGAGGAGATCGTTATTACAAAGAACGGTCGTCCCGCTGCGGTCCTTGTCAGCCCGGATGAATTTGAGGGTTGGAATGAGACCCTTTTCATCCGTTCCGATCCTGGTTTTCTAAAAGAGATCAAGAAAGGTATCAGAACGTTAAAGCAAAACAAGGCAAAACTCTACACCCTTGAAGAACTTTTCAAGGAATAAGCCGGGAGGCTATGTATAAGCTTAGAGTACCCGATCACCTGGCCGAATTTATTCGGGGCCTCCACCCTGAAATAAAGAGGAAGATCAAGGGCTCGCTCAAGAATATTGCCACTGAACCCAACTCTGGAAAGCCTCTGAAAGAAGAATTAGAAGGGCTAAGAAGCTTCCGGGTGAGCAGGTTTAGAATCGTTTATCGAATAGCCGAGCCAAGGGAGATTCAGATTATTGCAATCGGGCCGCGGGAGCGAATATATGAAGAGACCTACCGTCTCATCAGGAAGGAAAATAAGGGGGTCTCAAGCAAATAGCTATTCTTCTCACCGAAATCTCTCTGGATATCGCGCGATCCGTGCCGGCCAGTCCTCGCTTCCCTCCCCTTTTGTAGTATCTTTCGCAATCAAGATCTTCTTTCCAGCACCCTCGCATGTGTTTTATCATTTTTCTGCTGTTCTTCCCCTATACATCGGGATTTCCGCTTCGTTCCAACAATCAACAATCTTCAATAGTCAATCGCCAATCCTATTGATGCTGGCCGTGTTGAGTTATTGAATTATTTAAGGACGTCCCCCTTTACTACTGCCGGATATGCTGATGAAAGTCTTAAGATATTGGAGCAGACTAATATACAAAAAGTTATGGAACCACTTATAACAGGTCTAAAAATCTTTTTGGGTGATAAGGTACGTGCACCCCAGGAGGTCATGGAAATAGGTAAGGATGTGGCTAAACGTATAAAAGAAAGGATGGAAGCCCAACTGTAAAACGTTGGTTCCAAAACGATTTACCGTTAAATATTATAAGATCTAATTATGTTGCAAATCTCTCCTGATGATGAGAAAGTTTAGTGGCATATTAGTCTATTTCAGTAAAACGCATCAACCGAATATAACCATTTTGCACTGAACCATATAGAACCGATTTCTTTATTCGTAAGTCGTTTTGGAAACAATGTCCCCCTTTACGTCCCCATTTACAACACCTGTGATTATTCAATCCAAACGAAAGGATAGACTATGAAGGTTAAAGAAATTGTTAGTTGTTTATTTCATTATCAAGAGATATTCAAAGAGGGAGTTGCTTTTGATTTTGTGTGTAGTAACCCATGGCATTTCAATAAACCAGATATCGTTCCCAGGGTGCCTTTGGGATCTGAATCTGGAATATACATCTATACACAGCCTAATGAAGGAACCTGGGAGGTAAACATTGAAGATAATAATTCAGATATTTGGTATATCGGCAAAAGTGCTGGTGATATAGGTGGTCGAGTATGGGCACATATGGGCCTTATGTATGAACCTGAAACTAAAGAAAAATGTAACCCAAGATTTAAATATAACGATTGGTCAGAAGATAATTCTGCAGATCCTAAAATAAGGGGCTCCATATCGAATGGTGATCTCGTCGTTTACACTATTAAAATTTCTCCAAAAGAATTTAATCCAGAGGTCGTAGAAAAATATTTATTAGCCTGTTATTATAAAGCGAAAGGGTGCTTGCCTCCTTTAAATAAAGGCATATGAGCTGGTAATGATTTGACAGTATTAAAATTCCAGTCTGTCCGCTAAACTATCAAGGATGATTTTTAAAAGTAAAACGTTGGTTCCAAATCGATTTACCGTTAAATATTATAAGATCTAATTATGTTACAAATCGCTCCTGATAATGAGAAAGTCTAATGGCATAATATTCTATTTCATTAAAACGCATCAACCGAATAAAAACATTTTGCACTGAACCATATTGAACCGATTTCTTTATTCGTAAGTCGTTTTGGAATCAAATTCCCTCCTTTAAATACCCGTTGATATGAAAAACAAAGAATTAGAGTCTTATCATTTTAATCTATTTCAGGAATGCCATTGCGAGTTTCTCGTTGGTAGAGTTGAGCATCTCGACGCTCCTGATTTTTTAATACATACGCCAGAGCATACACTCGGGATCGAACATACTTTACTTTTCAAAGAGCCAATAAAGCGTGTGGCGCCTCAGCAAGCAATAGAAGGTACCCAAAATAAAATATTGAAGAAGGCTCAGATAATTTGCAATAAAACAAACATCCCGCCTGTCATTGCCCATGTTATTTTCGATAATAAGAAACGGTTTAATAGCGAATCTGTCCTCGAAACGATAAATTTTAAAAGAGAAGAAATTAATTATATTAGTAGCGAATTAGCCAGCTGCATTATCCAATATTATAATAAAAATTCAAATAAGAAGGAATCTTCTGAATTATTTACGCTTAATTGTGATATTGAAGGAATAAATAAGGTTTTTATTAATTTAGGAATTCAGCAAGGGAAAAGTGTCCTAAAAACTCATCAGTGGAAATCAGTTTCACCAGGATGGCCACGCAAAGATTTCATTAAAGAAATGCAGGAACGTATTAATGAAAAAAACAAGAAACATTTTGAATATCTTGAAAAGTGCCAAGAGTGTTGGTTGCTTATAGTGGCTGATCGTTCAAAACCCTCGCAATCTTTTCAAATCAACCAAGCAACAAAACAATATACTTATGAGTCCTATTTTAATACGGTTTTCTATTTTGAAATAATGGAAAAGGATTTAACCCGATTGTCGTGTAAAAAATCGAAGAGACGAACATAACAATCTAATTGACTCTGGTTGGTGTTTCGCTAGTCCTCAACACCAACAGGCCATGTTATGTTGTCGCTCAATTAGCTTGACTCAAACAGCCATATGTCGTTTTTATCCAACATGAAAACATAAAATAGGCAGGTTTGAAAAATGAGAAAAAAAGAGAAAATGTCAGTCGTTCAGCTTGCGATTATACCTATGCTCGTTCTGTTTGGTTGTGCTACCATTGCCGAGGAAGCAAGGCTTCCATCCTCCAAACCTAAAACCGTTGACCCCTGCACAAAGTTTTCCTGGTATTTCCAGAAAGAAAATGCCAGCCTTATTATTCGTTCCAAGATCGCCGAACTGGGTTCCATGGAAATCGATGTGCAGAGTGATATCAACCACTTAATGAATACGGGGGCTTCCGCTCTAACTATAAGGGACAAAGCAAAGATTGAACAGAAACTTTCGGCTCTTAAACTTTATTTTGAAACTCTATGCCAAAGAATGAATGAGTTTCTAAATGACTTAGAGAATAATAGACATTGTTATAAAGCATCCAAGCTAATACGTTCACATCAAATATGGCGTGATGAGTATCTGAATAAAAAAAAGAACCGTCACGACAGTATAAAAACTGACTATAGGCATTTACTAAATCTGGGGAAGATAATGAAGGCACAACGTAGAACAGGACAACTTAAAAGTACTTTCCCTGGGGTAGTATCAATTGAATTAACGGATGTGAATTACAAACACGAATATCTATATCTATTTTTGAATGTAATAAATTTGAAAATAAATAAGTTCCTATATGTAAAAACCCATAGGGCATTTTTTGTTCCTACTGAACAGGGTGGGGAACGCTTAGCACTAACCCCTAAGGGTTTCAGTCTGAAAGATAATTTTGCCAATCCTTATAGGATTGAGGTAAAGCCGGAGTTTATAGAGTCTGCAAAGGGAAAAATTCGTCCTGCTGAAGTGAAAAGGTTTACAATAAAGACAAAAGACAAGATCATAAGCAAAGCAAAATCATTCAAACTGGACGTTGCCAAGGGGATTTTTGGAAACCCAACAAAATTTAGTTTGAGTATACCCTTTGCCGAAGTTATAGCCATTTTTTCTAAGTAATTTTTTGAGTCTTATTTTAAAGGCTTCCTAAAACGGGATGTTGATTCCAAAACGATATACTGTTAAATACTATAAGATCTAATTATGTTGCAAATCGCTCCTGATAATGTGAAAATTTGTGGCATACTATTCTATTTCAGTAAAACGCATCAACCGAATATAATCATTTTGCACTGAACCATATTGAACAGATTTCTTTATTCGTAAGTCGTTTTGGAACCAACGGCCCCCTTTACAGATGTGTCATGAGGTTCATAATGCTTTTCCTGATTTATTCATTGACTGGTCTCCGTGCTATCCTCTTTTCTCCATGATTATAACAGTTTCTTTATCTATCAGGCCGTAGAGGCTGTAAATAAGATTATTGATCTCGTCTTCTAGGCGAGGAACGTCGGGGCTGTCGGGTTCGGCGAGGATGGTGCGGGTAAGTTCGATTATGGGCGCTTTCTGGGCGTCGGTTGAAGGGAAAACAGGAAATTTCTCCATGAAAATGGCGCTCGGTTCAAAATATCCGCCGCGAAGAAGAGGTAGTGTTGAGCGAAACCACCTGGTAGCCATTTTAGAATTCAGAACAGCCAGGAGATAGAGATCATCAACAGGTATGATGAAGCATTTCTGGTTTGTCAAAATACTGGTTGCATCAAAGGCAAAGATATTTGTTTTTGTAATGTTTGGATAAACAATTTTCGGGCATTCAAAAGCCTCATAATATACGCACGAACGCAGCTCCCACCAGAATTTCCCCTGGTCGTCCCGTTTATGCAATTGCTTTTCCCATTGAGACAAATGTCTGTAAACAGCGGGATAGATTTGCTCAAACAAGCGGGCGGCTTCTGATTCGGATTTTGCATACGACCAGGGCCATTGGCGGTTGGCGCTGCTGGGGATATTGATAAGATATAATCCGGCCCACTCCGCTTTCCATTTGCAGATATCACGTCCCCTGAGCCAGGGTTTAATCAACTCGGCACTGGCCGCGTCTTCGGCAATCAGCCTTTTACGCCCGGCGGCGTCAATGACAAAGGCCTCGTTGAAACCGGTCAATACACCTCGGTAAAATCGTCCATGGACATACTCACCCAAAGGAATTCCGGATGACCTGAACTTTTCCATAAGGGCCAGTACCTCCGGCCGTTCCAGATTCCAGCCCTCTTTCTTGAGAGAGGCAACGGCTATTGGGAAACCTATCCGGTTGAGGGTTTCTTCCAGTCTTTCAAGCTGATCTGCCTCGGTGAAAGTGGCGGCTGCTGCCTTATCGTGTTCATCGGGCCTCTGTTTTGCAACAAGGAGGATTGAAGGATATGTTGTGGCGTCAAATATAGGCAGGTCGCCGAAGTCGATGACCAGTTTTGGCGTAACCACGGTGGTCAACAGAACGCGCGTGTTTTTTCCATAGCCGGCGCGCATGAACTTGTTGGGCGCAATGAAGCACAGATGGCCACTGGTCTTCAACAGGTCGATCCCGCGTTTATAGAAATAGGTATAGATGTCTGCCGTGCCGCAGTAGAAATTGCCGTAGGCCTTGGCTAAATGAGGTTTAAGATGCCTGATCGCTTCCTGACGAACATAGGGAGGATTGGCAATCACGACATGAAAGCCACCTTGGTTACGAAATACCTCGGAGAAATTGATTTGAAAATCTATTGTAACTTTGTATCCAAGGCTTTGTTCAGTATTTTTGTAAAGTCCATAAATGGCATCATCAATCTCTTTATGTAATCGTTGCTTTTCCTTGGGATGTATCTCATTAAAAAATTGTTGTTTCAATTTTTCAATCGCTTCCAGTCCTATTGGTTCATAGGGGTATCCCAATAGTGAATCCCCGCAGACGATCTTATAGTCAAGGTTCGGCAGCGGCTTTATATTTTCAATGTCATCCTCATCCACTACCAGCGACAGCCACAGCCGCAGTTTGGCAATCTCAACGGCGCCTGGATCGATGTCCACGCCATAAAGGGAATGCTCAATACAGCGGCGTTTGAATTCATAAGGCGTGCGGTTGTCATTGAATTGAGATTGCTTCGTCGCTTGCGCTCCTCGCAATGACAAGAAAGGCGTAAGCACATTTCTGGCCTTTACAATCTCACTCATCATGCCTACCGGAAATGCACCTGATCCTACGGCTGGGTCGCAGACCGTTATTTCCGCCAGTTTACCATCAATCAGTTTCGCGTTTTTTCGGATGCTGTCAGGCAGTATCAATTTTATACTGGTAGTCTTTTGCTCCCCTTTTTTAATCTTTTGTTCTTTTTCTAAAAAGATTGCTTCATTTTCGCTGACCTGCTCGCCGGTATGGATCAGGGTTTCGATATCTTCTTTGGAAGGAATTAGAGATTGCTTCGCTTCGCTCGCAATGACTTCAGTATGAAGGTAGTTTATCAGGCTTTGCTGGCACATGTAGTAGACAATCTCGCGGGGGGTGTAATAGACGCCGAATTTTTTATTGAACTTGTTTTCCTCGCCTTTCTTGCCGCTCTTTAATGCTATTTTGAATTCAGCAAAGTTATCCGGCCGTATGGCGTTGAATTTTTCATAGGATTTTCCCAGAAGCTCCGGGTCGATGGCAACTTCCTTTTCCAGCGGTTCATCCTCTTTTACCGTAAAGTTGTAGCGGTCAAACACATCGAGTATGCCTGTTCCGGTATCGCCCTCTTTTGTCTTTACATTGTTGGAAAAGAGTTTGTCTGGAATAAGTATATCGGTATGCACCCAGTCGTAGTTGCCGATGGGATCAAAAAGGCCTCCGTTTAGGAAGGGGATTTTGCAGTCGAACCGGCTGTAATAACCATCGTCATGGCTACGGTCAATGCGCAGGGCTTCATAAAAGAGCGGTTCCAGAATGTCGTTATAGAAATTGCTATAATCAGCATGTTTTTTCTCAAACAGTTCGCGAAGGAAATGCTTTGTGCCGGTACCCCAGTCATCATCGCGGCCAACGCCGAACCAGCCCTTTTTTTGCAAAAAATAAAGGAATATAATTTGTCCCAGTAGTTTCTTTGCAAAGTTTACTGTATCAACGCCCTTGGCCTCAAAATCAGCCTTGATTTTTGGATCTTTTTTAACAACCCTGTCCAGCTCTTCCTTGGTGCGCAGGAAAAGTTCACGGTATTTGAGGAAAAACTCTTTGGTGACAGTTTCAATATCAAAGGCTTTTTCGAGCTCTTGCAGGGTTGGGGCTTGTTCATCATTTGCCAGTATTTTCACAAGACGGCTTTGCGCGGTGTGGCTTTTTTCGTTTCCACCTACCAGGAACGACCAGCGCCGGGCAGGAGTGAATTCTTCCTTCACCTTCATTCTGCCGGATTTCGTTTGCTCAAACTTATAATCCATCTTGACCAGAGAAAACCGCCAGTCTGATTCTTCGGGCGAAACAAAAGCAAATAATCCGACGTCTTTTTCACCTCTTTCAACAAGATATCTACCAGCAAAATTTCTTTGTGTTACCCGGGCATGATCGAGTGAAAATCCTTTTTGCAGATAAGCAACAATGATATCAACCTTTTTATCATCGGCTGAATTATAAGTTCCAATACGTTCGTATGTTTTGATAATACCCCGGAACCCTTCCTTTACATAACCGTGAGCATGGAATGCTTTTGATTCATCAATGTTGTTCAAAAGATTTTTGATGAAATTAGTAAAACGCACCTTGTCAAAAGAGCTTTCAAAGGTGTCTTTAATGATCTCTTGTGCCTGCTGTTTATCCATAGACTATTCTTTAATATAGCTTTCAGCGTCTTTTCCGCAATTATGACGCATTAATGGTGCAATTAGCGCAAATAAATAAAACTCTCCGGCGCTTTTTTGACTCACCATTGCCCAATTATTGCCCATTTCATATTAATGACAATGTCTGACAAATGCTGAAATGTGTCCGTTATGTCCTTAAGATATTGTCCCTTCGCCTCTTTGGTACTCCTTTAGCGCCCCTTGAGCCGTTTGTGAGCTTTTTTCCTTTTGGCGTCTTTATGGCGTGTTTGTTGCGCCTTTGGCGTCTTTTGCTTAATGATAATTATTAATGCTATTTTTTTATTCCATCATTTATCCCGGATAATATAATGAATTTACTATTCATTACTATTGCATTACTTTCATTACCCTTTTGTTACCTTTCCGTTACTTTCAGTGTATAAGATACGGATTTGCCTTTGCCCAAAACTTTAAAAATATCTTTTTTAACAAGATTTGATAATTCCAGATAAGCAGTTTTATTAGAGACAGTGTTTATATTCTGATATTCTCTGTTGGTAATTCCCCCTTTTTCCTTTACATACGTCACCGCTTTAATCTGCCTGTCATTCAACTCCAATTTCTTCAGATTTTCCTCAGTCCATTTATCTTTATAAAAAACGACCGTCATAACACCATTTTCTTCCATAAAATCCGGTTCCGGCAGTCCCTGTTTTATACAGTTTTCTACAATTTTTATGGTCCCATGCCCCCATGATTCAATAAATCCGGCATAATAGAAAATTTTAGCAAGGAGTGTGTTCTTCGGTATGGATAAATGGTTGGTTTTCAATTTTTCCACAGGTATTTCAGGCGGGAGCTTGCCTTCATTCATGATAATCAATTTATCAGAATAAACCCGTATCTGGATTTGTGAATTACCGGAATAATCCCGGTGAATCAAAGCATTAATGATCGCTTCTCTTAAGGCTTCGTAAGGATATTCAAGAATATCGCGGCGGTGAATACCTTCATATTGTATATTGCTGACCAGATATTTTGTCCGCAGGATTTCCAGGGCGCTTTCCAGTTGTGCAAAAAGATTCCCTTTGATAATATCGGTTGTTTGAATTTCTGTGTCTGACAGGAATTTACCGATTCTGACCACAGACTGGCGGAAAAATTTCTGCGGGTCATTTCCGAAAAGAAGAACTGCTGCTCTTTTTAAATCTCCGTCATCAATCAGATTTAATTTTTGCAGAAGTGTGGTATTGTCTGTTTCTTTAATAATTGAGGGAATTCTATCAACAGCATACTTTTTAAATTTTTCTATGGAATCATTATCTGTCTCATTAAAACCGGCTCTTTCTTCAACAATATCATCCCATGTGATGCCTGATTTCTTCATAAGGAAATCTGCCAGATATTTTCCCTTTAATTCCTGCAAAGTGCTTCCGCTTCTAAGATAATATTTGCCATTGTAAGAAATGGGAACAGAACATGGTGTAACTGTGATCTTGATTATATCTTTCTTGTTTTTCTTGTTCCGTTCAACAGATGGAATGATACCAAGTTTATTCCTGATTGTATTTGGTATATCCTCAAGTTGTCTCTTTACATTTTTCAATCCTGAAGGTTTTCCCTTGTCATCCAATCCGATAATCAAATTTCCGCCATCACTGTTTGCAAATGCGGAAATGGCCTTAAGGCAGTCATCACGCCAGTTTTGTTTATATTCAACAGTTTGAGATTCTTTATTCGTCATATTATACACCTGTCAGATATAATGAGAGTATTACTTCACGTTTACCGAATACTGCGGGATTCTGCTCGGCATAATGGCTTTCCAACAGTTTTGACGGGATATGAGTCTGGAGAACGGCCAATACTTTAAAAGGATTTATCAGTTCATTATTAAGCGCATTCAATGCTTTTAATGTATTTTTTGCCGTTTGTTTGGGCAGCCCGCCTTCTTCGAGCTGGGTCAATACCTTTTTAAGGTAAAATTCCTGGTCATCGGTGAGTTTCTGCGTGTTTTTCATGGTTGCTTTTATAATTCTCAGTATCCTTGCAGCACTGTCACGCCCTCTTCTTTTTTGAGGTTCAGCCATTTCTTCGGTAGTAGCAATAATAAAGGCTTCCTTGTTTTTATCCAGGAGATCATAAATCTCTCCGGGAAGCTTGTTCCTTTTTTCATCAGGCGAGCTTTCAAGCAGTTTTGCCGCTGATATAAAATCAAGTTCTTCTGCTGCCTTTTTGTCCTTTGCCCTGAAAAACTTCTGCAGTTTCCCGCGCCTGAAGTAGGTTATAAGCGACTTCGCAAAATCATTGTTAAGCTTTGCTGTGCGTGCTTTTTTGGGCAGGCGTTTAATTTTTTCAAAACGGTCAGGTTCCTTTTCACGGATATCCCGGATAACCTGAAGATATTTAAGTTCGCTATACTCAGTTTCATCCTCGCCTTCCAGTGTTTTCTTTGAAGTCAAGCGATCAAATAGCTCATGTGAACCTATAGGCTCTCCTTCGGTTAAAAGCTCCGCATCGCCGCCAAGCAGGGTTAAAAAGGCATTGATTTTTGCTTCTGCTGCTTCTTTCAGCTTTATCTCGTCATTAGATTGTTTGGTTGGAAAAAAATTGAAGGTATGGATAACATCAAAGGGTGTATCAACTCTGTTAATACGTCCCACTCTCTGCATCATTCTGGTTGGGTTCCAGGGTATATCATAATTAATCACTACATTTGCACGATGCAGGTTTACACCTTCCGACAGGACTTCGGTGGACACAAGTATTCGATAATCTTCTTTTGGGTGACGGGCTCTGGCATCAAAGTTTTCAATCACTTTATCCCGCACAGACTCGCCTGAACCACCTGTAAACAAAAGCACTTTGTCAGGATACTTATCATTTATGTTATTAAACAGATAATTGGCTGTTTCTTTTGATTCCGTAAAAATAATAAGATGATTGTTTTTTAAGACTGCATTTTTTGACAAATCGTTTATGAATTTTATGAGCTTCGGGTCACGGTTTACCTTCTGCCAGAGCTTTTTGACTTCCAATAGGATATCATGGTCATGCTGCAAATCTATTCTGAGCTCTTTTCTGAAATCTTTGCCCTCATATTTTTCCGCCTTGCCTTCATCTATTAAGCGCTGAACTGCCTCGTCATCGTCGTTCTCCAGCAGTTCAAATATCTTGTTGGTATGCTTTTTACTTACATACACATTGCCGCTATCCAACTCTTTTATGAACATTTCGTAGGAATGCAGGAATCTGTCAACTGAATTTCTAAAGGCAAAGAAACTGCTTTCCAGCCGTTTGACAAGCAGGATTTTCATAAACCGTCCCATGTTTTTCTGGGACTGCTCTTCAAGCTGGTCAATTTTGCCTTCATAATAAAGCATGGGCATGTAACGGGCGTATATGAACTTATTGGCAATCATGTCGATGGTTTTAGTAAAAATATCGTCTTCTTCATCGTTTAGTTCATAAAACAGCGGCTGCGGTTTTTTAACATCAGGAAATTTAAGACCCTGTTCTTTTATGTCTTTGCTAAAATATTTTTCAATTTCGGTCCTGGTGCGGCGCACCATTAAATATTTAAGCACTTTATCGCGTATTTCCCGTGCGTTTGCCCTTACAGTATTTATGTATTCGGTATAGTCTTTCTTTCGGTCCAGGTTTTTAAGTTTTTTGGCCAGCCTGCTAAAGAATGCTTCGAGATCAGGCAGATTGGGAATTGTGCTTTTTTTGGCTTTCTGAAACAATTTAAGAAGACTTAGGATATCTTTTGGGGTGTTATTGTAAGGAGTTGCAGTTACCAGGATAACTCTTTTCCCGCGGCATATTTCCGCCAGTTTCTCATAGGAAATTGTTGTTTCGGTTCGGAAACGGTGTACCTCATCAATAATAATATTTGTGTATTTGTCTGTTCCTCTGGCCAGCAGATGGTCCAGTTTGCCGATAGATTCAAAATCAGCCGGAACTCTGAAGTCTGAAAAAACATTCGGCCAGGAGCCTGGATTGGATTTTTCCAAAAGCACCGGCGGGGCGATGACAAGTGTTCTGCCTTCCAGTTGACCTGCCAGCATTGCTGAAACGTATGTTTTTCCCAGGCCCACAACGTCGGAGATAAAAACACCGCCGTATTCCAGAAGTATCTTTTTAGCGTTTAAAACCGCCTGCTCCTGATATTCAAGCTTTTTAAACTCCTGCGGGAGATACTTAACAAATACTTCATCTGTCTGGCTAAGTTCATCCTTGAAATATTCGTAGAGAAATTTCAGGTATAACTGGTATGGTGAGATATTTTGACTCAACCACGTCTTTTCCTGAATTGTCTGAACATATTTTTCGCTGACATCTACAGCGTTTTTCCATAATTCCTCAAATTTATTTATAGCAAAATCATAGTCACTTCTGTTTTTCAGTTCCACGTTGAATTCAAGATTATCAACCAACCCGGCCTGAGTAAAATTGCTGGAGCCTGTAATAACACGTCCGGCATCCCTGTCGCCTTCAGTAAATGTCATAATATATAGTTTGGCGTGTATGTTCTGTGACGGATAAGCTTTTATTTCCAATTTGCCGCTTTTAGCCCATTCTATAAATTTTTTTACGCCTTCTTCAACTTTTCTATTGTCCTCAGAATCCTCCATTTCTTTTTGAACAAGATTTTCGATTTCCTGCTTGGTTTCGGCATGCGAGAAATCAATTTGTTGCTGTTTTTGTTTTTTGGCGTTTTCCAGTAATTCGTAAGTTTGTCTGCTTGTGCTGATTCCAATAAGAATTCTGATTTTTTCTGTATTTTCCAAGGACGTGTAGATAGCGTGAAACCCGCTTGAATAGAAGTAACCAACAAGGCAGTCAAAGAATGAAGTGTCTTTAATAAGGACTTCAAACCGCTCTTTAAGACTTTGTTTTTCTTCGTTCGTAATAAATGATAGGTCAGTGTTCATATATATCCTCTGTTATCATTTTTGTGCAAGAAAGACGGTCAAACCTTAACTATTTAGAGGTTTAGGGTTGCTTTTATTGTACTGACCTTCACTAACCCCGAACCTTGAATCTCCGAACCTTGAACCCGTGAACTGTTACCATTTTTTTTAAGGTTTCTTATTGAATGCTTTTAAAAAAGGACTATTGAAAGAACCTCGCTCATTCTTTTTATGCCTTTGTTTACTTTCCTTTATATAGTGTTGCGTCTGAGTTTTTCTTGCCCCTTTATCAGGTATATTCGACTTCTCTCTCATGGATAATGAAATTCTTTTTCTTTCAAGGTCCACATCCAGGATTGTCACTGTCACCTTCTGGTTGACTTTGACCACTTTATGGGGATCCTTCACGAACCTGTCCATCAATTTGCTCACATGTACCAGGCCATCCTGGTGGACCCCTATATCCACAAAAGCACCAAACGCCGTGACATTGGTAACCACACCGGGAAGCCTCATGCCAGGCTCTAAGTCCTCAATCTTTTCTATGCCATCTGCAAATCCGAAGCCTTCAAACTTTTCCCTGGGGTCACGACCCGGTTTTTTAAGCTCTGCGAGGATGTCCATGAGCGTTGGCATGCCTACCTTATCTGTTACGTATCTCGGTAATTCAATTTTTTCTCTGAGTGCCTCATCCTCAATCAAATCCATTACTTCGCAACCTAAATCCGCAACCATGGCCTCAATAATACCATAGGACTCCGGGTGGACCGCGCTGACATCAAGGGGGTTTTTACCATTTCTGATTCGGAGAAAACCTGCGGCCTGTTCAAATGCCCTGGGACCAAGACGCTGCACTTTTTTGAGTTCCTTTCTGGATTTCAACGCACCATATTCGTTTCGATAAGCAATAATATTTTTTGCCAACTGAGGCCCGAGACCTGAAACATAGGTGAGGAGTTGTTCACTCGATGTATTTACCTCTACGCCCACGGCATTCACGCAGCTTATTACAACGTCATCTAAGCTGTTTTTCAGATCCTGCTGGTACACGTCGTGCTGATATTGCCCCACGCCTATGGATTTAGGATCAATCTTTACCAGCTCAGCCAAAGGATCCATGAGGCGTCTACCTATTGAGACCGCCCCTCGAAAGGAGATGTCGAGATCAGGAAACTCCGCCCTGGCCACCTCTGAAGCTGAATAGATCGATGCCCCGCTCTCATTGACCATCACCACCGGAACATCTTGTGGAAGATGAAGATTCTTAACAAAAGCAACGGTTTCCCTCCCCCCTGTTCCGTTCCCTATGGCTATGGCCTCCACCTGATAGTTGTGGATCAATGGCTTAAGCTTTTCACCGGAAGCCTTCTTTGAAGCTTCGGATCCGGATATATAGATGATTTCCGTGCTGAGCAGTTTTCCCTGCCTGTCCAGGCAGGCTATTTTACAACCCGTCCTGATACCCGGGTCTATTGCCATGACATTTTTCTGGCCAAGGGGAGCTGCAAGAAGGAGTTCTCTAAGGTTTTCAGTAAAGATTTTTATGGCTTCCACGTCGGCTCGCCTCTTGGTTTCCAGTCGGATCTCTGTTTCCATTGAAAGGGAAAAAAGCCTTTTGTAGCAATCCCGGATTGCTTCCTTGACCTCAAGGGAGGCGGGACTATCTCCCTTTACAAAAATCGCCTCAAGCAGTTTCAGGGCCTCTTCTTCAGGGACGATCACACGCAAGACCAGAATCTCCTCTTTTTCCCCGCGCCGCATGGCCAGGACCCTGTGCGACGGTGCAGTGGCAACCGGTTCTTCCCAATCGAAGTAGTCTCTGAATTTCGCGCCCTCTTCTTCTTTGCCTGGTATTACTTTCGCCCGAAAAACACCCTGCTTCGCATAGAAGGCCCGCATTTTTTCACGGGCTTCCCGGGCTTCGTTTACCCATTCGGCCATAATATCACGACTGCCCAAAAGTGCATCTTCCGCGGTTTTAACCCCTTTTTCCGGGTCAACATAGGCGGCTGCCTCTTTAAGCGGATCCGTGTGCTCATGTTGTCCGAAGATAATTTTGGCAAGAGGCTCAAGTCCCTTTTCCCGTGCTATGGTTGCACGGGTGCGCCGTTTAGGCCTGTATGGCAGGTAGATATCCTCCAGCGTGGTCAGCGTCTCGGCCGCGAGAATCTTTTCTTTCAAATCCTCTGTAAGTATTTCCCTCTCCTGTAACGATTTGATGATACTCTCACGCCGTCTGTCCAATTCCTCTAATTGGGCCATTCTGTCACGGATGGATGTTATGGCCACTTCGTCAAGAGTTCCGGTGACCTCCTTTCTGTAGCGGGCTATAAATGGTACTGTAGCGCCTTCTTCGAATAGTCTCGCCGTGGCTGTTACCTGTTGCGGTTTGAGATTCAGCTCTTCAGCGACCCGGGTGATATATTTTTCTATCATTTTTATCCTTTGATATTTTACAGGCGTTCACATGCCAGAGTTTCGGTCATTACTACAGTTTATAGCTTTCAATGAGCCTGCGCTCCGTCTTTCCCTCAATTTTGGCCAGGATTTCGACATAGTCTTCAATTGTAGAGTTTTGAAGCTTATGATGAAGCAGTTCATCCACCTGGAATATACCTGCTGAGTTGGCTAATGTTATCACTAACTTGACCGGCCGGTCATCACCCACCTCAATATCAACCGAGTCAACAGCCCGAGCCGATACAGAGTGAATATTTACCTTACCGGCCTCGAACGGAATGCGTGACCGGCCCTCTGTCATGTCTAATGCATCAGCAACCTTTAAGACACCGGCTTCAATTGTCAGGCAGGTCTCTTTTGCGTTGTGTGCAATAATTGCATGCATCACTTCTGACGTCATAGTTGTCAGGTCCGGTTCTTCATAAATGCCACTCAACAGCTCACGGGATTTTGGATAAGCTAAAAAGAGGCTATATATCTCATGATCGTCTCGATGAACGGAAATGCCGATATCATGAAGACATGCGGCAAGAACTACTATCACCTCCGCATCTTCAATTGTCATGCCGTGATCTTTTACCACACTGGGTTCAACGCCGCCTTTCACCAGCAGGCGCAGTATCTTCAAAGCCGCATTTGAAACAATACGGATATGAATTTCACCATGATCATTGATTCCACTGCGATCAACCGCATTCACATTGGCACACTTCCACAATTGAAGCAGTTCTGCATCATCATTGATATTATTAAGCAGCATTTTCAGCCTTTTGTTTTTTCTCGTAGGAATATGAAAACTCATAAATACTCCCTTAGTAAAAAATATAGGTCCATAGGACCTGGCTTTGTTTTCCCCCAGAGGGGACTTGTCTGTATTTTATCCGTTCTCCAGGGAAAGTGAACTAAAGTTTGAAGTGACTAAAGTGAACTAAAGTTGCGGAATGTGCCTTCGGCACTTTTAATTTATAAAAAAACGGAGCGACACGCGGCGCAAGCGCCTGCGCTGCGCGAGCGACACCACAACTTAAGGCACTTTATACAACTTTAACCACTCTTTTGCAGGCAGAGCCATTTGTCTCTAACACGCCTGGAGGACGTGGATTTCTTTTTTGAATTAATTGAACACGGTATTTAAAATGATCCAATACCCTGAAAGCCAGGTTCTCATGTCTCTATCATTATTATTCCGAACTCTCAAGCCTGAGCTTATCTGCTTTTTTCAGCCCTTTAGTTACCAGGTCATACGAGTCATTGATCATGAATAATAATTCATCATTTGGAATGGAACCATCCACGATAATGGTATTCCAGTGTTTTTTGTTCATATGGTAGCCAGGCTGAACAGCATTATAAGCTGCCCTCAGGTGCAAGGCAAGTTCAGGATCGCATTTGAGATTTATTCGCAAAGATATTTCATCCAAAGGGATAAGGGTTCCCCTTTTACCGGCCAGCGCCGGCAACGGCATGGCTGTTTTTCCCTCCGACAACGTAACCACTCTAAAATATTAATATAATTATTATAACAATAAAAACCCTTTGCTTTAAAGGATACTCTAATATATAAGTCACTATTCTGCCTTTTATTATCAATATTTAAGCATTTAACCTTTAAATAATTTAATCTACAAAGGAGTTGTCCATGCGTCTGATACTTAAAAGATCAATCTATCTAATTTCTGTTTCCGTAATTCTGTTCGCTTTCTTTTTTCACTCAGCACACGCGCAGGAAGGCGACACCAAAGGAAAAACTATAACTACCCCTATGGGCATGAAATTTGTGTACATCTCGCCTGGTAGCTTTATGATGGGGAGCATGCCGGATGTACCGGGCCGGGATGATGATGAGACACAACACAAGGTCACCCTGACTCGAGGGTTTTATATTCAGACCACGGAGGTAACGCAGGGGCAGTGGAAGAAGATCGTAACGGAGGGGCAGTGGAAGAAGATCACGGAGATGAATCCCTCCTATTTCTGGCGTTGCGGGGACAATTGTCCGGTTGAGCGCGTTTCCTGGAATGAGGTACAGGAGTTTATTCGTTTACTGAACAAACGGGAAGGTACAGATAAATACCGCTTGCCTACTGAGGCTGAATGGGAGTACGTCTGCAGGACTGGAATCCCTTTACCTCCCCCTGATGACGGTTCAAAAAACTCCATACGTGTAAATAAAGAGGATCTGAATCTGGATGAAACAGCCTGGTTCTGCAAAAATTCAGACATTAAAACCCATCCTGTTGCGCAGAAAAAACCCAACCTGCTGGGTATTTACGATATGTTCGGCAATGTCGCGGAAATGTGCCAGGACTGGTATAATGTATACCCATCTGAAGATGTCACCGATCCTCTGCCCCAGTTCGGCACCCTTAGAACTATTCGCGGCTGCGGTTGGAGCGGCTGCGGCAGAGTATGCCGAATAGAGAATCGAAACAGGATCTCTCCTAAGCGCAAAAAAAACACCGTCGGTTTCCGCCTGGTAATGACCCCTTAAATCCTGTAATAGAAATTAAGGAGGTTATGATTATGTGGGATGCAGAAAAATGTGATCTTTGCGGGGATTGTCTCGTACGCTGCCAGTATGTGGATTACGACACGGACAAGGCCGTGCAGCAGATCAAGGAATTGATGGAGGAGAAGCCGGCTGAGATTCTCAAGGAATGCGTTACCTGCTGCGCGTGCAACGAATACTGCCCTACAGGCGCCAATCCTTTTGATCTTATTAACAGGCTCCAGGAGTTTCACAATTCCCTGCCTATACCTGAAAAAATGCGACAATTTATGGATGCCGGTGGGACAATGCCCTCTGCCCTGATCAAGGGAGATGATTCCAGGCCGGCCCTTTCTCTTTGCGTCATGGAGCCCTTCATGCCGGGCGATGCCGTGGCAGGCCAGATGTTCGATGGCATGACCGTTGCCAAGGGCGGCGAATACTTCTGCTACTTGGGTTATGTGCATATCGGCATGGATAGTCCGTTGAAGGAACATGCCCAGGGCTTCATAGACACGCTTGCCGCCATCGGTGCAAAGGAAATCATATTCATCCATGCGGACTGTTATGCCATGATGTCCAAAATTCTTGAATATGACATTGAAATTCCTTTCAAGGCCACGCACATTATCGAGTATATGAGGGATTACCTCAAAGCTCACCCGGACAGGATCACACCGCTAAACCGCAAAATAGCCTATCAGAGGCCGTGTGCCTCCAGATATTCGGTCGAGATCGAGCCTATTTTGGATGAGATGGTTGAACTGATCGGCGTGGAACGGGTGGCCAGAACATATGATCGGGAATCAGCCCAATGCTGCGGTTCTTTGTTCTCACGTATTTATCCTGAAAGAATTAAACCTCTGATTGACGCAAACATCCGGGACGCTGTTGAAGCCGGGGCAGAGGCCATGGTGTTTCTCTGCCCATTCTGCATGGGTGGCCTTGCCAAACCCGCCAGTGAGAAGGGCATGAAACCCATTTTCATCACCCAGCTTGTCCGCATGGCCTTAGGGGAGCTTTCCTTTCCCTGATGCGGCAGGTGGTGGTCAATCAATTGCCGGATAACCCCTGAATCAAGGCCATAACATTATGACCCAGAACCTCATGGTTATAGCCACCTTCAAGAATGGCAAAACATCCCCCGCCATGACGTATTGAGGCATCTAATACTATCCGGCCGATATCGTGATAGTCCTCTGTAACAAGCGTGCCTCCCCAGTCATCCTCATGGTTATCAAAACCTGCCGAGATCCCTATGACATCCGCCCTGCAATTCTCCATTTCATCTTTAACTTCATTCATGTATGCCTCGCGGCTACTGCCCGCAATATTATGCACCGTAACATAGTTCTTGCCTTTGAGGATATTCACGTTCCCATCCCCAAAATGGAGATCAATATCAAGCACATAGGCAGTCTCGATCTTTTGCTCTTGCTTCAGATATTCCAGGGAAATGGCCATATTGTTGAAATAGCAGAATCCCCAGGCAGAACCGGCAGAGGCATGATGTCCGGGCGGTCGAATAAGCCCGAAGCAGGGTTCCTTGAGTGAAAGTTCTGCTGCCTGGATAGCGCCGCCTGCGGCAAGTGCAGCTACCTCAAAAACACCGTCACGCTTTACATGCTCGACATGAGGCTCTTCGTGAACCCGTAAAATGTCCTGCTTTGAAGCGGGTTTGGCAGTGATAAAATCCACGGCCGGGCCAATTACCTCCACAATCGCCTCCATACGCCCTTGCGCGGCCGCAGGATCGGAAGCATAAACCTGATAAAAATCTTCATGAAAAATAACCTTCATGGCAGCCTCCTGTACTTTTGATGTTTTTTTTGTTCAAAAGGATGAAATGCCTGACCCTGTTTATATATCTGATCCAGTGCTTTTATGGGTTTTTTTGTGATTATATTACCCTTGCGTTTTTATTCATAATGATATTATATAACTATAAGATATAAATCACAAAATAATATTTTAACATAGTTATGAGCCTGACAACATGCACTTGAATTAGTGTCGTGTCATGCGTGAAATATCGTATTTAGATGACATGACACTAGGAGATATACGCCAATTGAGCGTAATTTCAATAGGGATAAAAACATCACGCTTTATGAAAAGGAGTTTGTTATGAAAAGTAAAATTATATCTTTTCTGGCGATGATAGCTATATTGTTCGTCTTCGGCCTCCTGGTTGAAGGGGCATCGCCGCAAGTAGCAACCGGCCAATCACGACCTGGCGCTCAAGGAACCAGTATGGAAAGGATTGCCGTTATGCCCTTTATTAAAGCGATTCCCGGTGAAAATATAACCGAGACACTGGATTCACCTATATCCCGGTTCTATTTTAATTACGAAAACATCTCAAGTGATGCGGATCGAATTCTGACACAGCATATACAAGAAGCTCTTAGAGAACGCCATGGGGCAAAGGTCGTTCGATTACGTGAAGTTGAAGAAGTTTATGAACGGATTCCCAAAGACGAAACAAAGGATACACCCAGAGTCCTTGCGCAAAAACTGGGCGCTGAACTAAAGGCCACTAATATTATGATAGGTATGGTATGGCGGTACAGAGAAAGGATAGGGGGCTCATATGGCGCTGAAAGACCGGCGTCTGTAGCCTTTGCAGTCTATCTGATTGACACAGTCAACGGAAGATTATTGTGGAAAGCACAATACAAAGAAACACAGCGTTCCCTTTCTGAAAATATTTTGGCTACCCCGGCCTTTATAAAAAGGCGTGGCAGGTGGCTTTCCGCAACAGAACTGGTAGAAGGCGGGATAAAGGACATCTTTGCCAGATACCCCTTCTAAGCAAACCCTACTGTTGCTTAAAAGCCTGGTCCAGAGGGGATTTGCTTTGTTGGAGTTTTAATGACTTATTGAAATTCCAAATATCAAATATCAAACAAATTCCAATGACCAAAATTCGAAAATCCAAACAGGAAAAAGATGAACGTCGAACATCGAACGCTCAACATCGAACATCGAATGTGGGTGTCGCTTCGCTCCGTTTTTTCAATAAAATTGAAACGCCGAAGGCGTACCATAATTCAACGTTGGAAGTTCGATGTTTCACGCCCTGGCGTGATTGGACGTTCGTTATTTAATCCGGTTTTGGTCATTGAATATTGGAGTTTGAGATTTATTTGTATTTTGGTGCTTGAAATTTGTATTTTTAGACACAAAACTCCAAGGCAGAGCCGATTGGCTCTAACCCCCGCAATACGGGATCTTCGACATGCCCATCGAAGATCCCACTATGCGGGGAAGGACATGGTTTTAAAATCGAAATAAATACCTTTATACTCGTCACTCTGAACTCTTATCGATATCAATTATCTTGATTCCTGCAACATAGTCACGTGTCTTGTACTTGGTGATTCTGTTTATTTTCTTTGTCATGTCCGCCATCCTTACAATCTGCTCTTTGATCGTTTTTAATCTATTGTAAACCGGACTATCCTCCGATATTTCCTTCAATCCAAGCTCTGAATAAGCTGAAATAGTTTGCATCGGTTGATTCAATTCATGACATGCGGCGCCCGCCATTTCAAGCACTCCTTGCATTTTTTCACGTCTGAGTCTTTCCTCCTCAGCACGCCTGCGATCAGTCATATCACGGGAGATACCCATGACTCCTATAGTTTCTCCCATTGCGTTTTTTAATACCGTAGCGGAAAGAAAGGCGGGAAACGTGCTGCCGTCTTTCCTTACGTTCGTTACTTCGCTGACCATTTCACCTGTTTCCCGTGCTGTCTTGCTCCCCATATCTCCTTCATCAGGGTTAAGATAGAGCATATTGACATGTTTTCCTAAAACCTCTTCCTTCCTGTAACCAAAAGTTTTTTCTGCTGCCTGGTTGAACTCAACTATCTTGCGGTCATTATCCACGGAAATGATCATATCGTGGGAGCTGTCTATGATATTACGGGCATACTCCCTGGCGGCCATTAAGTCGTCCTCGACCTGCTTTCTCTGGCCTTCTGACCTTTCCAGTTCAGCAGCTCTTTGGCGTAATGCTTTCAGTTCATCTAAGAGTTGATCTCTTGTTTTTCCTTCATCTTCCATCTCAAGGTCTCCCGGGGGCTGAATTCCCCAAAGTATAATAAAGAAAGATCCGTTTCATCTCTGGCAATAAATACATACCGGCTTGTAGGCTATTTATAATACTTCAGCTTTTGTAATAGTTTAGCCCTTTGAAAACAGGACCGAGACATGGGGATCTCTTTTTTGAAAGCCGCATCACAAATTCACCTAATGCCAGCAACACGCCCCCCCACCGGGGCCGCTTCCAGCCCGTAGGGCTTCCAGGCCGGAGGGTAGGCCCTATGGGCCGGAGGCTGGGCTTTGACCATGAGCTCGAAACCCCGATAGCGGGATCTACGCTACGCTCCGAAACGCAGGGATGGCGGTCTTAATTATGAAGATTTCCGTATGGGGCTGTCCTTTGCTTGAATTGTAAGGCCTAACTGCCGTGCCATGTAATAATGTAAGCATATGCGGCATTTAAAAAAGAGATCCCCACGACCCTATAATCCATGATCGGTTTTTTCAAGAAGCTAAAATGTTACGACTATTTTTTAACAAGCATAACAGCTATTTCCCTGACTTCACTGTTTGTAAGGGCCAGGAGTTTCTTTTTGACAACCCTTGAATAATATTCCTTTTCTGTCTTTGTAAATGACTCTCCGTTAAGCCTTTTAAAGACAAGCTCTTTTTGCTTCGGGGAAAAAAGAGTGCCTAAGTGCAAATGGAGTTGGGCTGATTCGGTATTTTGAGGTTTAGATGGGCGCCTTTTCATTTAAGTGATTCTACTTCTTTCGCCTGATTCGTCAAGGGTAATTGTACGGATACATACATTTCAATTGTACTTACTCATACAGCACTTCTTTAAAAATATTCATTTAAGTCCATATTTCTTTAGTTTATACCTGAGCGTGCGTTCGCTAATACCTAAGAGGCTGGCGGCCCTGGTTTGATGTTTTGATGTTTTTACCATAGCCTCCCTGATCATCTGATGTTCCAGGGCATCAACCGATTCTTTCAGGGTTCCACTGGCTTTGAATTCGCCCTGATCGGACAGCGTGGGCGGCACAGTAAATGGAAGATCAGCGCTCGAAATAACCGATCCGCGTGCGATAACTACCGCCCTTTCAATAATGTTTTCCAGCTCCCTCACGTTCCCCGGAAAATCGTATTTCAGAAGAAGATCCCTTGCCTCGGCACTGATTCCCTGGATCTCTTTCCCATTCTCAATGGCAAAATATCTCAGAAAATGGTCAATCAATGGCGACACATCCTCCTTTCTTTCCTTTAACGGAGGAATAACGATTCCAACCACATTCAGCCTGTAAAACAGATCCTCTCTGAATTTACTTTCCTTTACCCTCGCGTGAAGATCCTGGTTTGTAGCACTGATGATTCGAACGTCAGTCCGAAGCGTCTGGTTTCCCCCCACACGCTGGAACTCCCGCTCCTGCAGAAACCGCAGTAGTTTCACTTGAACCGACTGAGAAAGATCCCCGATCTCATCTAAAAAGAGCGTTCCTCCGTCCGACTCTTCAAAACGCCCGATCCTCCTTCTTTCCGCACCGGTAAAGGCTCCTTTTTCATGGCCAAAAAGTTCACTTTCCAACAGGTTCTCAGACAACGCAGCGCAGTTCACGGTAATCATAGGCTTTTCCGAACGCGGACTGAGGTTATGGATCAGGCGGGCCACAAGTTCTTTTCCCGTACCGCTTTCACCCTGGATCAATACCGTTGCATTGCTGCCCGCTACCCTTCCAGCTAAGTTGATCAATTCACCCATAACCTGGCTCTGATAGATTATCTGATCAGTAGTAACCTCTTTTTCTCTCAACTCCTCCCGCAGGATCCTGTTTTCTTTCACAAGGACCCGCCGCTCAGAAATCCGGTCTATGAGTATCAAAAGTTCTTCTAATTCTATCGGCTTGGTGATGTAGTCGGCGGCACCTGTCTTCATGGCCTTTACGGCAGTCTCAACCGTGCCATAGGCAGTCATCATGATGACATCAATCTCCGGGTTTATGCGTTTTACCTCTTCGAGCACGGCCATGCCATCCATACCGGGCATCTTGTAATCAAGAAGCAGCAAATCGAAGTAGCCATCTTTTACCAGCTCCACGGCTTTGTCCCCTCTTTCCGCTTCAGAAACGTCATATCCCTCACCCACGAGGAAATCTCTAAGCATTTCCCTCTGGGACCTGCCGTCTTCTACAACAAGTATATTTAAATTTTTCATCACCTTTAACCGCTCATCCCAGGGTTTACCTACACGGATATTGCTTTACCTCTCTTGCCCCTCACTTCCTGGCAGCAATATTTCAAACGAAGTCCCGGATCCTTTTTTACTCCACACTTTGACCTCCCCACCATGCCCCCGGATAATCTCATAGGCAAGGGGAAGACCCAGGCCCAATCCTTTCTCCTTGGTCGTATAATCCGGATTGAAAATCTGTTCTATCTCATTGGCAGTCAAGCCGCTTCCCGTATCTAAAATCTTTAGACTTATCCATCCTTTCCTTTCAGGTTCCACGGAAAGAGTGACCGAACCCTTGCCTGAGATCGATTCCATTGCATTCTTGACAATATTAAAAATAGCCTGCTTTAGCTTGTCAAAATCCATCAATACGATAAAAGAAGTATAATCTCCGCGGGTCAGGACCTTTATCCCCCTTGAATCTGCTTCCTCATTTATCAAAAGAACAATCTGTCCTAAGAGTTCTATTAGATCGTGATGGCCAAATTCCAGCTTGCGGCTCTTTGAAAAAATAAGGAACTCCTCAATTATCCGGTTAAGCCGGCTGATTTCATCCCTTATCACGCTTGTAAGTTGGTCAGGATTATTCCTTTGTAGCCTCTGGCTTGCCATACTGATGGCGTTGAGCGGATTTCTAATCTCGTGGGCAACGCCAGCAGCAAGACGCCCCAATGCCGAAAGCCTTTCCGCCTGGTGTAGCTGCCTTTCAATTTCCTGCATCCTGGCCAGATGCCTGTTCTGGTTTTTGTAAAGAAGCCACATGGAAATAAAAGTGATGACAACCAAAAAACCCATGGAGACCAATAATCTTCCTTGTTCTTTTTTTAGAACCTGATCAGCCCTCTCTCTTTTAAGACCAACTCGCGCCACGCCAGCGAATCCCTTGCCAAAACTGATGGGTGCTTCAATTTCCAGAACATGCTGTCCGGCCAAAATGATCTTCCTGCTCACTACACCTGATGTATCCTTTTCAGTACTCACAATTTCAGGTTTTTCTCTGCGGCCCTCAAGCATCTCCCCTGCCTGCCCCAAGGTTCTGCCGGCTTGATCCTGTACAATAAAGTAGAAAGTGTCTGGACTTTGCCCGACCTCATAAATCGCCTTCTGTATACAAAGCCTCAGGCTCCATGAAACGATGTTCTGATGATCCAGGGCCAGGATAATGGTTCCTCTCCCCGATTTTCGACGAAGCGCTATAAAACCTAATCCGTCTTTGGACCCACCCCTGTTATAAATATTGACCTTGATCTCCTCACGTCCCCGCACTACGGCATCGACAAGCCCTAAAAGCTCTGACGGAACTACCCTGCTCTTGTAAGTAACGATTCCCTGGTCATTTACGAAGGCAATCAGCCTCAGTTCCTCTCTTGCAGCAAAAAATGCTAATTGTTCAGAACTATACTTGCCTGTCTCCCATTCAGAATCAATCTCCCGGGCCAGTTCCACAAGGTTAATGATTAATGATTCCTGCAAGGAAAAGTCTTCATCTGAAATGGAAGGCCCGGTTGCAACTTCCAGTCTTGCCATTTGAGATTGCGTCAACCGTTGAAAATGATGTTCCGCGACCTGATGAACATTTCTTATAATGGCCAGACCCCTGTCCCGCATATAGCCGGCAAGGGTGTTATCAAGTGTCCTTAAGTCAACAAGCCCCATAGTTAGTACGAGGGAAATAAATACGATACACACAAGGGCCAATGCCAGAGGCTGTAGAAACGGCCTGGCCAACGTCCTGTCACCCTCAGTACTATTATATTGTTTTCCCTTTTTCATGTTTATGCAATTAGTACATATGTAACCGTTCACGGGTTCAGAGGTTCACCGAAAAACTACCCCCTAACGTTGCAAAAGTCGAGGGTGCTGCCCCTCTTCGTGTCCTTCGTGGTAAAAATTATACACCGACTTATTGAGCTGTTACAATGCTCCAAATTATGACGAAGTAAACGATAGCACATTTCGACAAATATGTCGAACCCCTCTTTCCTTTTTCGACAAATTCTGCCCAACAAAACCGTCATATACCGGAAAATCTTTTCATCTTTCTTTAAAAATATCAATACTATCAAGGTGTTGTCGCAAAGAGCACAATCCTGGCACACATCGTGCAGAATAAAATCACAAAAATACAATAACAACAAAATGAAAGGGAGGTACAAAAAAATGAAAAAAACAATTATTCTTGCAACATTGTTTCTCTTTGTCGCTTCGGCCAATATGGCCATGGCCCAACCCAAAGGTAAAGGAGCGGGGATTGGAGCACGTACAATTTCCAACCTGAACCTGACAGCCGATCAGTACGAAAAAATCAGGGCCATGCGTGAGGCACACATGAAAGAGATGATACCTGTTCGAACCCAGTTATACAGCAAGCGGGCCGAACTGAGGTTGTTGTGGATGCAGACAAATCCTGACGCTGCCAAGATTAAGGCCAAGCAAAAAGAACTCAGCAAATTGAGGGAGCAAGTCCAGGAAAAAAACACGGACCTCCGGCTGGCCTTCAGAACGATACTGACCCCTGAGCAGTTATCCCAGTATCTTGCCCAGGGCGGTGGAAAGGGCTGTGTCGCCAAAGCGGGCAGGCGTGGTTTCCGTGGTCAGGGTCAGGGACAAGGCATGGTCCAGAAATAAAATCAACCTCGAAAAGTCCTCTTGATCGGTCAGCTTTCAGTCGCAAATCACTGAAAGCTGACCAAAGTTTTTTGAACCCTCCCTGCTCCCTAATCTCTGTCTGGAGATGGTGGAATCATTTCATTTATGTTTATGATCCTGAAAAACAAACTCCTTAATCTCTCCGGTCTCCAGATCTACATGCACCATTACGTTTTGAAAAGTTTTTCCCCGATTCAAAATAGTCTTAAAAACCTCCATGGCCTGCAGCGTTGCGATTATACAAGGCGTGAAAGTGGGGACACCGAGGATGGATTCGGGCCTTTTTGACTTGTCTCCACTTGCCCCTTTATTTCCATAAAGATACTCCAGACCCGGATCATCGGGAAAAATTGTCATTACCCTGCCCTCAAAACCGGCTACTGCGCCGTGTACAAGCGGGATACCAAGCCTCTTCGCCACATTTTCCAGGACAAACCTGTCCGGTACGTTATCTAAAGCATCTACAAGCACATCTGAACCGGCCAGTATTTCAGATGCATTGGAGACATCCAGTTTCACCTTGTAGGGTAATACCTCAACCCCCGGATTAATTGATCCTACCACAAGGACTGCCTCTTCAGCCTTGGGCTTGCCAAGCGCCTTATCACTGCACAGGGCCTGGCGATTCAGGTTGGTTTCATCAAAAACATCACGATCAACCACGACTAATTGACCGATTCCGATCCTTGCCAGCAGCAAGATAACATGTCCGCCCAGGCCCCCTGCGCCTACCACTGCAACACGGGACTCTGCCAGGCTGAGTTGTTCTTCAATGGATATGCTCTCCCTGTTACGCAGATATCGGTATGGGTAAATACCTGCCTTCAGGGCCTCACAATAAACGTCATGAACTGTACTGCCGCATTCCTTAACTATTTTTAAGGCCTGGCAATCCTCAAGGACGAGCACTTTGCGTGCCGCCGCATCTTTGATCTTTTTTGAGCTTTCATGCAGCAGTTGACGCATATTTGGGCCTGCATCCTCGCTCACTTTTGGTCTCCCTTTTCCACGCCTTTTTTCTCCCGGCGCTCACGTTTAACATTTTCCCTGGCCATGCCTAAAAAAACACGGTAAGGCCCCGGGGTTCCAAAAGGGAAAAACGCAACCCGATCCCCGGGAAACACAGGATCATAGATATTTGTTACCTTTCCGTTTAAAAAAACGGCCTCGATTTCCTTTGGAGGAATCTGAAGTCCCCTGGCAATATCATAGGCGGCCTCACCTTTGCTCGCAATCTCTTTTTTAATAACATAAGGAAGCCCCTGCTCGTCCATATGCCGCCTGAGAAAGCCATATACGCTGATATTGACTATGTTCCGATCATTTGCATAAGCCATGTCACACACCCTTTTTATGGGGAAAGGAGTCTCTCCCCATTCCGAATTCATCTATCCCCCTCCTACAGGTGGAAAAAGACCTACCCGTTCAGATCCCTTTAATACGTAATCCAGGGATTCACTCTTCCCGTTTATCATAACGATTTTTATTTTTTCTGCCGGAATATTTATTTTCCTGCAAACCTCAGCAACTGTTGTTTCCCCATCAACAGACAGATCCAGCCCTTTTACAGGATCATAGCCCATACAGTATTTCCTTAGTGTTGTACTCAAAAGTATTTTAAGTGGCATGCGCGGTGTACTCTAAAATTTGCCTCATGAAATTTTCCAGGATACGAGCATTATACGCCGAAATTATCGTGAAAATAAGCAGATATGTCAAACACATAATCTATCTACCCTTATGTCAATACTGACCTAACCTATTGAATCTTCAATAAATTTTACTTGATTTCTGTGTGTTGTTATTACATAGTAATGATGTTTTTAATGCCTTATTAACACAAGCCTATGAAAGGAGAATACTATGTTCAAGATCCTGAGAGTCAACATGTCTGACCTATCGGTCAAAAGTGAAGAAATCCCCGAGGCTTATCAGGGGCTCGGGGGAAGGGGTTTGACCTCCGCTATTGTTAACAAGGAAGTGGAGCCGACCTGCTCCCCTATCGGTCCGAACAACAAACTGATATTTGCCCCCGGCCTTTTGGGAGGAACCAACTGCGCCAATTCCGGCCGTATCTCTGTAGGAGCAAAAAGTCCGCTTACCGGAACTATTAAAGAATCCAATTCAGGAGGACAGGCTGGTCAGTATTTGGCCAAGCTGGGAATCGCCGCTATTGTAATTGAGGACCTGCCTCAAGATGGGAAGCTGCATAAGCTGTTTATCGGCAAAGACAAGTATGAGTTGTCCCCTGCCGATGATCTTAAGGGCCTTGGTAATTATGCCACTGTGGATAAACTGAAGGCCGAGTTTGGCGATAAGGTTGGGTTTGCAAGCATTGGCCAGGCCGGTGAATGGAAACTGGCGGCCGCCAGTGTTGCGTTTTCAGACGTGGATGTAAGGCCTACGCGCCATGCAGGCCGCGGCGGATTAGGCGCTGTCATGGGCTCCAAGGGCCTCAAGGCAATTATTATCGATCCCTCAGATGGGGAGACAGCCCCTCTGGCAGATAAAGACGCATTTAAGGAAGCTGCCAAGCGCTTTGCCAAGGCCTTAAGCGAGCATGCTGTTACAGGCCAGGGTCTTCCAACCTATGGAACAGATGTGTTGATTAACATTATTAACGAGGCCGGTGGTCTTCCCACCCGAAACTTCAGATCGGGACGCTTTGAAAATGCCGATAAGGTGGGCGGGGAAACCCTCAATAAGATCACAGTTGAGCGAAAGGGAGAGCCCACACACGGATGTATGACCGGCTGCATTATTCGCTGTTCAGGCATCTTCTTGGATAAAAAAGGTGAATATGTATCCAAGTGGCCTGAGTATGAGACAGTCTGGGCCTGGGGTCCCAATTGCGAGATCGATGACCTTGACGCCATAGCACGAATAGACCGTGTATGCGATGACATCGGTGTTGATACCATCGAACTCGGTAATTCGGTGGCTGTGGCAATGGATGGCGGGGTCAAGGAGTTCGGAGATGCAGCGGCCGCAGAAGAACTCATAGCAGAGGTGGCTAAAGGCACACCTCTGGGCCGGATCTTAGGTTCAGGGGCAGCAGTCGTGGGCAAGGCATTCGGTGTAAGACGGGTCCCAGTGGTCAAAAACCAGGCCCTGCCGGCATATGACCCACGTGCCGTCAAGGGTGTCGGTGTAACCTACGCCACCTCGACAATGGGCGCGGACCATACGGCCGGATATGCCGTGGCAACAAACATAATGAAGGTGGGAGGCGATGTAGACCCCCTGAAAGCCGAAGGACAGGTGAAATTATCCAGGGATTTACAGATTGCCACCGCAGCCATTGATACATGCGGCCTTTGCCTGTTTGTGGCCTTTCCGGTTCTTGACATCCCGGATGCCTTCGTTGCTGTCGTGGATATGGTAAATGCCAAATACGGCCTGTCCCTGACAGGTGACGATGTCGGGGCCTTAGGTCAACGTGTGCTGACAATGGAAAGGGATTTTAACACGCGGGCTGGCTTCACTCCGGCAGATGACCGTCTGCCCGAGTTTTTCAAACTTGAAAAACTCGGGCCGCATAACGAAGTTTTTGATGTGCCCGATGAGGAACTGGATACTGTTTTTGATTTTTAGAAACCGGAACACCTGATCCTCTGAACAGGGGAACTCACGCGTCACATTGCGATTAAAGGCCTCCGGGGAAAACCGAAAAGGTATTCCCTGTGAGGCCTTTCTGTTTTCATATTCACCGCCTTAGCGTAACGGCTCAATATACCGTGCATTGGGATATGGATTCCCGCCTACGCGGGAATGACGAAACATGTCCCCGCAAAGGGGGTGATGGACTAAGCACCTGTCATTCCCGCCCCGCCTGCCGGCAGGCGGGGCGGGAATCTATAGAAGTCTGTGTACTGAAGAGGTTGCCGCAACTTATTGAGTAGATATGACATCTCTGGGAAAAATAAAGAAAAAGAATTTAAAACTTATTCAAATGGGTAAATTCGCTGATCTCCCGACGTTTGGGCGCTTCGGGTTCCTTTGCGGGATAGCCCAGGGGAATCATCGTTACGACTTCGTAATCATCCGGAACCCCTAAAATCTCTTTAGCCTTATTGTGATCAAGGAGTCCCACAATCACGGTCCCCAATCCAAGAGAATATGCGGTCAGGCAGATGTTCTGGTTGGCAATCCCCAAATCAAACATAAACCAATCCCCGAACTTTGTTGTGACCTGGTCCTTATAATATCCCGAGCTTTTCAGTTTCCCGCAGAGAACAAGTACAACAGGGGCCTGGACCATGGCCTTGGTGGACGGGTTCTTGATCAGGGTTCCCTGTAGCTGCTCCTTTATGGCCGGGTCTTTTACCACAATCACTTCCCAGCACTGGCTGTTGGTCCATGAGGGAGCCCATTTAACTGATTCCAGGATCTGATTGAGTTGCTCCTCCGTAACCTCCTTATCCTCGTATTTACGAATACTGCGCCTTCCCTTGATTATCTCCATTAGATCTGTCATACAGTTCCCTCCTTCATGTTAAATATCTCGATTTACGACTGTAATCTCCACTATCATCCTTTTAAAACAAGCGATTGGAATTTCTAACTTTAGGGGCTTTAGATCACTTTAGACATTTTAGTCACTTCTTATGATTAACCGGAGTATCTGCTCAATAAATAGGGGTAAGTGCCTTTGCATATTAACCTCATGGATTCCCGCCCCGCCTGCCGTCCGGCGGGCAGGTTTCGCGGGAATGACAGGCACTTATCTCACTCCGTCATTCCCGCGTAGGCGGGAATCCATGAGTAATACCCCTAAATATTGAGCTATTACCAACCGGATTCATATCATGTCTACCCTATTGTCCTGTCAATAATTTTTCCTGCAATTACTGTTTATACCGCAACCATCTTTGCCAGGCTGGCAGCCAGATGCTCTATATAGATGCGGTTTTCCAGCTTCTCCCGCCAAACCTTCGGTATGGCGTCAATGCCAAGATACGCGCCGGATATGGCTCCGGCCATGGCTCCCAGGGTGTCCCGATCACCACCGTTCATGATGGCGCAAAAAATACAATCCGTAAATGACCTAACATGACACAAAAAGGAATAAACAGCAAAAGGCATGGATTCATGCACGGCCACTGTGCGCCCTATGCCGCGCGCAGCCGCATCAGGGGTCACGTCTTCAGATACCAGTTTTTGAACGAGTTCCATCTTTGCGCGTACTTCAGGTGTCCTTGCTATTCCGATCAAGGCCTCCGTGAAAGTTTCAAATGGAAACTCCTGCTGTGGGTAAAGTTTTACGGCCTGGCTCACGGCAAATGCCTGTACAGCCGCACCGTCCATTCCCACCGGGTGTGCGTGGGTCACTCGTGCGGAGCCACATGCCTGGTCGTAAATATTAGGAGAATCATGATAAAACAGGCCCAGAGGCACGATTCTCATGGCCGCGCCATTTCCTAATGATCCCTGCCCCCCGAACAGGGTCTGTGCCGCGTCCACATATGTGATCCCGCCTTTTTCCACCCTGGAAAATATTGTTGGCGGACCGGATGCGTAGCCCCGCCACGGCTCACGTGTAAAGTTATCCGCAAATGTCTTGCCAAGGTGTTGCTGATCAAGTCCGCCTGATTTAATGATGGATTCGGCAAGCCCGATGGCCATGGCCGTATCATCCGTATAACGAACTTCGGAAAGCTGCACCATCTCAGAGCGCAGAAGCTCCTCATGCGGGAACATAAAAGCCAGTTCTCCGATGGCATCACCCAAGGCGCTGCCAATCATACCACCTATAAACTTTGATTTGAGATCAAATATCACCATACCTCCAAGCCCATTTACACCCCTTACAGGACAAATCAATTCCCTGTACAAAAAGGAACCAGATCTTTGATCCGATCAGTCAACTCATTGTTTTTCATATAAAGATATACTGTCAATCCACTTGAATGGCAAGAATTGCTTTTCGGGCAGCCTCGTAGACGCGTATACTAATTCTGAAGTTGTGCTCTTCAACAAGCCGGTTAAGTAGATCCACCGCATTTCCTGCTGACAGAATAGACTTTTTTGTCGCTTGAAGAAGAATTCCAATTGTACCGATTACGCGAATACCCTCTATTTTCAGCTCTCCCGGCAAGATCAAGCCCCCGATTCACTGTCTTGGCATCAGCGCACTTCCCAATCCCGCCAAAGGTGGGAAGGTTTAATTTCCCTTGACACACAAGGCAAAATCTGTCTAAACTCCCTCCCGAAAAAGCGACTTCTTATCAACTATAAAGTGAAATGGTGGACAAATAAAGGCGTACGGGACCCACCTGAAAATAAAGAAAATGTCCTACATGATAAATTTAACAGGCAGATAACTGCCATGATGAGAGGAGGATTGTATGATTGGGATTGGTTTATCGGAACTCATTATTTTACTGGTGGTATTCCATTTTGTTCTGTGGGTTATCGCGACGATACGCATCCTGAGGAGCAAATTTGTGGGCAACTACAAAATAATATGGCTTCTGGTCGTATTGGTTGTCCCCGTAATCGGGCCGATAGCCTATTTTGCCATAGGAAAAAAGCAGAAGGAAAGCACATAGCTGATGGCTTTATCTGCCTGTTCAACCGGGAAAAGCCGGATAATCGCCGTTGAAGGAGTCGCGAAAAGCGGGCGGAGATAATGCAGGAAAAATGGTGATCTTGGTTATCTTGAAAATTGAATAATATGCGAGGGAAAACGATGAAGCGAAAAACACTTATTTGTTGCCTGGTTATTATCGCATTGGTTGGGCTTTCTTCTGGTGCTTTGTATTCCAACTACAAGAAGGCTCAGGAAGAAGCCAATAGCAGAAACGCGGCAATGAAGGAGAATGGTTCCGCTCCGGTGATTGATTTGACTGGTCCACCCCCTGATTGGACTGAAGAGGTTTTGATGGGTCTTTTTGCCAACCGTAATGAACTTGCCATCAGGGTTGGAAGCGGCGGCTGTACCAAAAAAGAGGATTTTTGGATTTGGTGTCATTATGACGAAGAATCCAAAAGTGGACCTCCACACTATGTGCTTACCATATATCGGATGCGGAAAGACGAATGCAAGGCTTTTCACCCGTCCGGCGTTCTTATTAAATTCAATTTAAGAGAAGAGCTGGGCCTTCCGGATTTGTTCACGTACTTGGTAACCAACAGGGTTGAGGTTGGTGTTTCTTTGAATAAATGATACCGGCAGCGGACATTTTGGAAAACCAATAAATAGGCCGAAGGAGGAAAAATGGTAAAGCGAATAATGACAGGCGCACTTGTTTTGTTGTCGCTGTATGTATGTCCAGCCTATGGAGACAAGGGCCGGATTCTTACATATGATACAGACGCAGATGTTCGCGAGACTTCCCAAAAGGCAATCATCTTTCACAATTTTGAGGAAGAGGTGCTGATTCTGGGGACAGACCTTCAGGCAGACAGGGCGACCACCATCTTGGAGTTTATCCCCTTCCCTTCGCAACCGATTGTTACCCTTGCAGAAGGCGAACCGTTCCAGCGGGTCTCCGAATTGATTGGGAAGCACAAACTGGTCTTTATTCATTATGGGCATTCCAAGGGAAGTGGCGGGATGTCATCCGAGACTCCGGTTGAGATTGTACACAGTGCCCGATTGGGGGCACATGATGTAACCGTTACCAGGATCGATGATATCACGGGATTCAGCAAATGGGTTAAGACGTTTCTTGGGAGCAAGGGTCTGTCACCAGGCGCCGACTACCACGATGTGGAGGCGGTAGCATCTGATTATGTAAAAAGAGGCATAAATTATTTCGTCTTTGATCTTGTAGATTTAAAACCGGGGGCACAGTCAGTGAAACCGCTGGTATACAGGTTCAAAAGCAAGCTTATGTATTATCCCCTCAAGACATCCAATACCTTCGGCGGCTCCGGCGGGATAGACCTGATCATTATCGCGCCGGGAACATTGTGCGATCCGTCGAATAATAAAGCCCTCTACATCAGGTCAAAATCATTTTCTGCCCGCAACTTTTGCATGAATCCACTCAGCACGAGAAATTCAAATGCCGTTCGGGCGAGCACATCGGCAGAGATTTCCATTGCGGAGGCAGATTCTATTTATGCTCCTGTCGGGAAATTCTTTCCCGAAAAAGAATCCATTTTCATGCAGCTCATCAGCTATTACGGAGAATACAATTTCGATGATGATCTCCTCATCGATATCTTGCCGGCACCACCGAGGCCTATTATTGGTGAGCCGGACGTCTATGTGCCCCCCGGTGAGCTCAGCCCAAGTGATTATAGGCATTTATCTATGAGATATAATAAGAAACAGGCGACCATGTCGGCCATAGAAATGGAGATAGAACGGTTTGAACAGAGGCTCAGGGCCGCAAAGGAAGGGCCGGGTGATCCTCAAAACATTCCTGACTTTGAAAAACGCATTGAAAAACTCCGTACCGAACGTGAAAGACTTAAAAAACATCGCTTCGCAACTTTCGGTTACTCTTTGCCGGAGGAAAAGACCGTCTGGGTGAAGGTTACGCACCAATACGCACAGGGCTCGCTCCTTGAGCTTGTGGATATGACGCGCTCTGGCCCCTTCTATCACGTGGCGGGAATAAAGGGAGATGATTACAAATCCCTAAAACCCAATGAGACGTATCGAGTGTGGATAGATCCGGTGTATCCGAGGGATTACCCGTTTCCGAGCTATTATGTCTATATTGAAGATTTTAAATAAGAATGGAAGTTATTGATATGAAGAAATTACGGATCGTCATTGCATGTTCAATCGTGTTGTCTTTGGTTATATCGGCAAATGGTGTTTTCTCTGCTCAGCCGGAACTGCCCAACGCATCCGCAGCCAACAATGCCTTTGCCTTTGATCTGCTCAAAAAGATTATGGCAACGGATAAAGGCAAGAACATCCTTCTTTCCCCATACAGCATATCCACCGCCCTTACCATGGCTTACGCAGGGACCAGGGGCAGTACGGCGGAGGAAATGGCTGCTGTTCTTCATTACGCCGCTTCAGGGGAGAATGTCCACGAGGCATTTCACATCCTTACGAGGAGCATTGAGGAATCAACGAGAGAAGGATGCCAATTGCATGTGGCAAATGCCCTGTGGGGCCAGCAGGATTACCGGTTCAGAAAGGAATTCCTGGATCTCATAGCGAGATACTATTCCGGTGGGTTCAACGAGGTCGATTTCATCGGGAAGCCCGAGAAAAGCATAGAGACGATAAACGATTGGGTAATGAAAAACACCGCCGGGAAAATAACAAAACTTGTCGGCGCAGGGAATATCGATACGGATATAAAGCTGCTTCTCACCAACGCAATATATTTCAAGGGGGACTGGGCATCACAGTTCAAAAAGGATTCGACAAAGAAAAGACCGTTCTACGTGGAACCGGAAAAGGCGGTGGACGTTCAGATGATGTTCAAGGCTGACAAGTTTAGGTACTACGCGCCAAGCGAGAAACCGGAAAAGCCGGTGGACAGTAAGGTGATGAGAATCGGGAGGCCCGTCGTGCAAAACCAGGGGATTCAGATACTGGAGCTTCCCTATAAAGGAGACGACCTTTCGATGGTCGTCCTGCTTTCCAGCAATGGACTTGAAAGCATTGAAGCCTCTATAGGCTCAAAAACTCTTAATGACTGGTTTTCCCGGCTTGGACAAAGAGATGTTGAAGTCTATCTCCCCAAATTCAAGTTCCAGTCCAAGTACTATCTTAAAGATATACTTTATTCCATGGGCATGCGCGAGGCGTTCAGCGGTGGCCGTGCGGACTTTTCAGGCATGACTGTGAAGAAAGGCCTCTGTATAAGTCAGGTGGTCCATCAGGCGGACATAGAGGTAAATGAGGAGGGCACAGAGGCCGCAGCGGCCACTGTCGTGGGCATGCGCAAAAGAGTGAGCTGCGCTCCCGAAATGCCGGTTGTTATATTCGAGGCCGATCATCCCTTTATCTTCCTGATCCGTCACAGGCCGAGCAATTCAATCCTCTTTACCGGGCGGGTAATGAATCCGAATGAAGAAAAATAATGAGGAGATTAAGATGATTATCAAGACACTTTCTTTAATATTTAAAGGAGGGAGTATGAGGTTGATATCAGTTCTATCTAAAGCGACTATTTTTTTATTTTGTGTTTTTTGTGTTTTATTTTTAGCCCCAAAATCTTATGCCGAATATTCTCATGGCCCGCGGCAAACAGGAGAAGCAGTCTTAGATGAGGCCCTTATGGGACCTAACAGGTTTGTTGTCCGTGTAGGAAGCAACGGATGTACGGACAAGGGTTCTTTTAAAGTAGATGTAAAAAAGGAAGAAGGTTTATCTCCAAAAGCGCCGCATTATGTTCTCACTATCAGAAGGATAAAACCAGGTGAATGTAAAGCGATTGTCGATGATGGAACTTTGATTTTATTTGACATGAAAAAAGATTTAGGAATAAAAGGCGATTTTACCTATTCTTTAACAAACCGGGTGTTTTCATCATCCAGAGTTAAGCTATCGGAAGAATCTTTACGGTCACTTATTGAAAAATGCCTTACTTTTGACTTTCCAGAAATTAAAGAAGTAAGGCCGGAGCCTTATGAGACATTTGTAATGGAGCACGATTATTTTACCTGTTTGATACCGGCCAATTGGAAGTTGAAAAGGGATAAAGAAGGGGGTGAAAAGGCCGGTATTTTTGAGATCAAATTAACAAAGCCGGATAAGGCAAAACCGAAAGATGGCGAAAGGTATTTCTTTCCTGATCCCTTTATTTATATAGGATATTTCACCAAAAATAACAATCAGAACAAAACTTATGAAAGCTTTATAATGGATTATGAGAAACTGGTCCAAAAAAGGCAGGGTAGTGACAAAGCCCGATACGAAAAACCAAAGGACATAAGATTTAATGGTAAAGATGCACAAGAGCATGTTTATGAGGTGTATCAGGCTAAACCGAGAGGTCCGCTATTTACAACAGAGTATTGGCTGAAGGCAAAGTTTATTATTGTCAAGGCAAAGGATGGTTTTTATGTTCTGGCCTATAAAAGCCCCACGGAGTTTTATGACAATTATCTTGCTATTTTTAAAGAGGTAGTAAAGTCGTTTAAATCGGTAGATTGAATAACTTAAAGCTGGCAATGGTATGAAAAAGGTTGTTTCGAAAGGAGCTGTGTAAAATGAAAAGATTATTTATTGTTTTCATTGCCTTGATATGTCTGTTCATCTTTTCATCTAGTTTGTTCGCGAGCAACGAGCTGTTTCCGGTTCAGGACGCAAACGGAAAATGGGGATATATTAATTCAACCGGGAAGGTAGTCATTGGAATTACATTTGATGGCGCCAAGGGTTTTTCGGAAGGCCTTGCCGCAGTTAAAAGAGGCAATCTATGGACGTATATTGACACGACCGGCAAAAAAATCATTGATTTTGCTTTTAGATATCCAAGTAATTTTTCAGAGGGTCTTGCAGCCGTGAGAGGGAAAGATATCTACATGGGTTATATCGACAGAACAGGTAAATATGTGATAGAGCCAAAATATGATTTTGCGTACGCTTTTTCAGAAGGGCTGGCCGCGGTTAGGGATTGGCCCAAATTTAAGTGGGGTTATATAAACAAAACAGGGAGTTATGTCGTTGCTCCACAGTTTAAAATGACCTCAGCAAGGCCATTTAAAGAGGAACGGGCCGCCGTTCAGATAGACAATAAATGGGGGTATATTGATCCAAAAGGCAGTATTATTGTTGAACCGCAGTTTCATGAAGCATTGAATTTTTCCGAAGGGCTGGCCATGGTACAAGAAGTTGGCTACAGTTACGACCAAAGTGGTTCAGCGTCGGTAACGGGGGGAAATTGCGGGTATATTAACAAAATGGGTGAATACGTCATTAAACCTTCTTTCTCTTTTGCATTGGGCTTTTCCGAAGGCCTCGCCGCGGTTGAAATCGGAGATGAACGGGGATACATCAATAAAAACGGGGAAATGGTTATCAGTCCAAGGTTCGATGGCGGCCTGGGTTTTTCCGAAGGCCTTGCGGTAGTTTATATCACAGATATGAAAACATACGAAATGTATTTCGGTTACATAGATAAAAGCGGTAATTACGTAGTAAAACCGGTCAACTATTTCAACGCATTCGACTTTTCAAACGGGCTGGCGTTGGTTATAACCGAAGACAACCAGAAAATGTATATTAATAATAAAGGCAAAATTGTATGGAAACCTAAGAAAGAATAGAAGCTATTTGATCTTTTAAGTCCCGGGATAAAACCCTGAAATTGTGGGGTGTGGCCGGCGGCCAATAGCCGATAACTATTCTTTGGGATTCAGAAACTGGGCCAGGTTGATCCGCCTCAGGCGGGAAGGTTTAATTTGCCTTCCCAGCGTCTGAATAGATCGTGCTCTATGCCAAGGTAATCAAATATTTTTCCAATGGTTTGATTGATGATATCATCAATTGTCTTTGGTTGATGATAGAACGAGGGTATTGGCGGCAGGATATGAGCTCCCATATCTGTGGCCATGGTCATAAGCCTGAGATGTCCTTTATGAAGAGGGGTTTCTCTAACAACAAGGACAAGTTTACGCTTTTCTTTCAACGTCACATCGGCCGCCCTTACAAGAAGATTGTCGGTATATGAATTGGCGATTCCGGATAATGTCTTTATGGTGCAGGGCACAACCACCATACCCCAAGTTAAAAACGAGCCGCTTGCCAGGGACGCTCCCACATCCCTGTTGTCATAAGCGTATGTGGCCATGGCCGCAACTTCACTTGCCTCATAACTTGTCTCAATCTCGATGTTCTTTTTTCCTGCATCGGATATTATGAGATGGGTCTCAAAATCCTTTTCCTTAAGCAGGCTGAGCATTCTCACGCCGTAGATCACGCCGCTTGCACCTGCAATTCCAATTACGATTCGTTTTGACATGGGTTTCCTTTATTGGGACGCAGATTGTTAAAATCCTTAAATTCAGCGTTCATCTGTGTCCAAAAAGTTTTTCATGCTTACGGATACAAAGATACAATTTTGTCCAGGATCAGATCAATAAGAATTTCACTGTTCCGGATGACCTTCTGAATTCCTTCTTCGCTGATATCTTCCCAGTGTATTCCCGCGGTGACAACTACCTGGGTATTAAAAGCCGCGGACAGGACTTCCGAAGTGGCCTTGGCAAGTTCGTCTTCCTTGTGCCCCGGCAAACAGATGACCGAGGCCGTGGCGCTCGTAACTTTCGGGTCTCTAAGGCTCGGGCGTGGTTGTGCCACGGAGACCGCTCCTATGTGAGGCTTTTCCCCACCCCATATGGCCACTAACAGATCCTGCCCGATTAATTTGACAGACGCCTCCAGGTCGTATGCGCCTTCATTAGTCTTTACTTTTAACTCAGTATTCGTCATTTTTCGTATCATCTCAATATTTAGGGGTATAGCTCATGGATTCCCGCCTACGCGGGAATGACGGAGTGGGATAAGTGCCTGTCATTCCCGCGAAACCTGCCCGCCGGACGGCAGGCGGGGCGGGAATCCAGTAGGTTGGTACGCAAAGGCACTACCCCGATTTATTGTGCAGATACAATTTCTCTTCCACCGATATTTATACAAACAAACGAACTTAGTTCGCTTCACTGTTTAATTTGAGTAATAATGCGACAAATAGGAAGAATTCCTTAAATATTCAATCTTCAATAGAAAATATTCAATCGTATAGTCCCGTATCCCGGGCAAGTTTTTCGGCTAACGCCTTTCCCGTCTTGGTCCTGAACCAGAGCTCAAGCCCCTCACGCAGGTAGACCGCCGCCTTTTGCCATTGATCCCCCTTAAGATAGTTCCCTCCAAACATGGCTCTAAACCTATCAATACTTTCCGGTCCGTACCGGTCCATGCGGTCTGCCTCTACTATCAGGGTTGCCGAGGGATTTTCCATGGCAAAGACCTTATCAGGCTCATCATGAATTGCAATGATGGAAACGATAGAGCGTATCTTTTCCGGTTCACAACCTACATCCCGCAATATCTCCCCCGCAAGCACGGCACCGTATTTCATATGCAGAGAAAGACTGGGGGTCTCTCTTTTCCTGTCAGGGGAAGCTTCCCTGAAATCATCAAAATTGACCCTGCTCCATCCGATGTCATGGAGATACAGAGTCGGGATCACAATTTCTTCATCCCCCTCTTCATACTGTAACAGATATCTTGCATATTCAATCGCTCGCAGTGTGTGTTCCCAGTCGCCGTCCCTGGCTTTTTCGAGCAAAGGTTTTACACTATTCTTAATACTCTCCTCAAGTGCTTTATCCATTAAAGAATTTCCATTAAAGCCCCGACAACTGCACCGGCAAATTCAGGGGTCTCTAAGTCGGCGTCTACCTCTCTAACCTCAATATCCCGCTTCAACTGTTTTTTTAGCTGAGTGACGAATACCCTATCTGCTTCCCCATCGTAGAAGTAGGTTCCTCTCTTATCAACCGACGACCACCCGCCTAAGGGAATAAGCACCTTAACCGGACCGCGGGCCCTGTTCAGTTTGCCTGCAATGGTATCCGCCACCATTATCAGCTCTTCATGAGACAATCTCAAAAAGGTGCGTGCCGCGTCATAGTCATACTTCTTTCGCGACACGTACTCCTGTTTATACTTGCGTTTGAGCGGAGACCCAAAATTTATCCCGCACGTGGCAATAACTTGTGGTATACTTTTCTTGCAGGCCCCTTCAAGTCTGGTGGGACCGGCAGCCCTTGTAAATCCAAGCAACTCCTCACCTACTCCACCCGGAGCAAGGTCAACAACAGCAGAAAAAATATTCTGTGCTTCAATTATTTCTTCCATAGCCCTGTCACCAATACCGGCGGCAGAGAAACCGATAACCTGGCACCCCTTTTCCTCAAGTTGCTCTCTGACACTTACGGCGCACTCTTCACAAGGCCCAAAATGTGTCATTGCAATTAAAGGCTTTTTACCTCCGGTGTCGAGAGATATAGGCACGCTGTCTGAACCTTCAACCATTCCACAAATGGCCCCCGCAGCTCTGGCTAAAACATTTTTCATCATGTTATTAAGACCGGCGATCTCCACTACCGAATGCATCAGTGTAATATCTGCTGTACCAATATACCTTGAAGCAAGCCCCGGAAGTGCTGCTGTGCTGGAGACAGCCAACTTTGGGACTCCAAAGGGGAGGGATTTCATAATACCTGTTCCCATCCGGGTCCCAGTGGTGCCGCCTACACTTATTATCCCGCATAATTCGCTATTAGAAAACAGTTCCCGGACTTTCTGCCTGGCCCCATCCACCATGACGGGCATTCGCTTACCCCTGTCAGATATGAGCGCTACTTCCTCAAGACTCCGCCCACTGGCTAAGATAACCTCTTCACGCGTAATATCACAGGCTCCCCTGGCTTTTTCAAGCAAGCCCATATCCAGAATTCTTGCTATATGACCACGTGATTCTATCTGACTGCGCAGGAAATCAGCCTCTTCCCACTTTTCTTCAGCCATTACCAGTATTATTATCGATTCGCTCATTTTTACTATCACAATTGTAACTGCTCAAGTTCAACGTTCAGAGGTTCCCCGCCTCCGCCATGTCTTTACCCTACTTTCCTGCTCCGACTTTTTCCGCAATATCCTTCTTCAATGTCTCTTTGTTGACCTTTCCGGAATCCCCGACCGCAGGAAACTCACTCACGATTTCCAGTCGCTCCGGGAGCTTGAACATGGCCAACTGCTTTCCCTTCAGAAATTCCACCATCTCCTCAAAGGTAAATTCCTGTCCCTGCTTTGGAATCACATAGGCGCAGCACCTCTCCCCCATCTCCCTGTCCGGGTATCCCACGATGGCAACGGACGCCACCTTGGGGTGGTCGTTTAAAAGACCCTCAACTTCCGCAGGATAAATATTCTGGCCGCCACGTATGATCATGTCCTTGGAGCGTCCCAAGATCCAGAGACATTCCTGATCAAACTTGACAATATCCCCGGTAGAGGTCCATCCATCCGGGTCGAAGACGGTCGCGGTGAGTTCCTCGTCTCTGTAATAACCGGCAGGGGCGTGTGGGCCTCTAAAAAAGAGGATGCCGGGTTCACCATCCGGGACCTTATTTTTTTCCTCTTCATCCATGAGCCGCACCTTGTTTCCGGGCAGCATCCTGCCCACTGTCCTGCGGCGCAGGTCCTTGGAATCGTCAACCCGACATCCCGAGACAGAACCCATATCCTGGGTGCCAAGGTCGCTTGTGATGGAGGCCCCGAATGCCTCTTCCGCCTCCTCTGCAACCTGGGGAGAGAGATACCCGCCTGCTGAACGGATAAAACGGAGAGAACTCAAATCATATTTGGAAGTATCCACTTCCAACATTCTTACTAAATGGGTGGGCACCACGCCAATGGCAGTGGCCTTTTCTTTTTCAATTAATGCCAAAGCGCCCTCGGGAGTAAACTCCTCTAACATGACCGTTTTTGCGCCCGCTATGGGAGCGGCAAAATAGGTGAGTGTCCCGGCGGCCCCCCCGGCATGCGGGGCAATAGCCATGGTAATGTCATCCTTGTTAAGGCCCCAGATATCGACCCTCCCCTTGGATGTGCAAACCCTTGAGGCCGTGGGCCATTCCACCAGTTTAGGTATTCCGGTGGTTCCGCTCGTCGTGGTCAGGAGCGCCACGTTGCCTATGGGATCCAGCCTTCTTTCTGCAAGCACGGATTCATCAACGGGCTGCTCTGCACGTTCCCGGACCATTTTTGTAAGTGAATACGTCCCTTCGGGGGCTGAATCGGGCACCACATCATCAAAGAGGAAGATATATTTTAAGTGGGGGAACTGTCCCTGGAGGCCCTTATACATTTCCAGGTAGTCGAATTTCCGATATACATGAGGAATGACCACTGCGGTTGCTTCAGTCTGTTCTACCATGTATTCCAGTTCCCTTTGTCTGAGATATGGATACACGGTCAGGCTGATGATACCGGCCCTCTCACTGGCAATCCTTGCCAGGAAGCCGTACACACTGTTCGGAGACTGAATAATAATACGGGAATGCCTGGGGATGCCCAATTCCACCCAGGAAATAGCCATGGCATCCACAAGCTGCTTGGCCTCTGCCCAGGTGACCCTGTATTTCGAGTCCACCAGGGCCTCTTTGTCTCCATATTTACGGGCATTCCTCTCATAGAAGTCGTAAAACAGTTCATTGGTCCAGTAACCATCTTTTACGAACTCATCAATCATCTCTTTTGTGTAACGAATCGGTTTCACTTAAGCCCTCCTTATCGATTTTATTTCAACCCTAATTGAGCGAAAAAAATTCATTTGATTAGGTACAATTTTTTGCCTTTCTTTTTTGGCCCCGTCATACCCGCGCAGGCGGGTATCCAGTAATGCTGACATCTGGATTCCCGCCTTCGCGGGAATGACAAAATGAGGGTTTACATTTCATCTATAATGGCATCTTGATTTTTCAATATGAGTCGTTTTGACTCATTATTGTTAAGGGTTTATGCAAATTTCAGGGTAATTTTTAGTTCGATTGGGATTCAACTAATCGCTTTTTTTTGATTGAGCTATCCTGTCTTTAATGCTGGCCCTGAATCTTTCCCAGAACTCCTTGTCCGTATCCTGCCAGGCAGCGCCCCATCTCTTTTCAAAATAGGATGTAGGCAATCTCTCCTGCCAGGGACCCCAGGTGTTTTCTCCCTTTTTCTTGGCCTCCAATACATCATTCAAGAAAGTTTCAATATTCGTTAGTTCTTCCTTAGGGAGATACGAAGCAGCTCCTTCTTTGATGGATTTCACGAGATTGTCAGGAGTAAACGCGTGGGCTGTCAACATGACGGCAGTTATATTTCTCCGGTTAGCAATGTCTAACAGGCGATAGCCGTCAACTCCCATAATATCCAGAATTGCTATATCAAAATCCTGGGATTCCAACAGGTCTTTGGCTTTATCAAATGTGGATACCTTTACAACGTCACACATAGACAGTAACTCTTCCAGTGCTTCTAAAATATCATGTTCATCATCCACTACGAGAATCTTTTTACCATCTAACAAACTGCTGTCGGCCATGTTAACAACTCCTTATAAAATCGCTTGTGCGATTTTGTAGTTCTAAAACCCTAATTCCGACCACCTGGCTTCGACTTTCTTGACTATTTCCGGATCCAGCTCAATGGGTACGGGCTTTTCCTTCCAATCATAGGGAATGGTTGCATCCAAAAGCAACCTGCCTGTTATCTCCCTTGCGTCTATGGGGAGTGAAGGATCTAGCGGGGTAGATCTTCCCCGTTTGATGACCTGGGACCTGTTAGGCTGGAATCTGAAGCTTAATGCATACATGACACGGGGGATATCCCATGGATCAATATCTTCGTCCACAACAATAACCGTTTTTAGACCATAGGCCCCCATCTCGGTAGAGATGGCGGCTGTCAGCACCTGGTCGGCGTGTCCCGGGTACATCTGCTTCACGGAGATGATGGCCAGGAATCTACCGGAACCTTCCGGCGGGCAGTAAACCGCCTTCAATCCGGGTATCTTCATGGCCAGGAGCTGCTGCCACAGGGTGGCGCCGTATGAGAGCGCCATGGTCATGTGTGTATCGGTTACGGCCCGGCCCACGGTGGTTCCCCACATAATCGGGTTGTTCCTGTGGGTGACGCATTTGACGTCGATAAAATTGCGCGGGTCCGCCCCCACCCCTGAATAATAGCCGGTGTATTCGCCGAACGGTCCTTCTTCCATAAATTTTTCGGCATCCACCTCGCCTTCGATCACTATCTCCGCATGGGCCGGTATGGGGAGATCCACGGTTTCTCCCTTGACCACTTCCACGGCTTCGCCCCGAAGTGCGCCGGCTACATCATATTCCGATGTAAAAGCTGAAACACGGGCCGCCCCCAGGATAAACAACAGGGGGTCGCATCCGATAATTGAAGCTACCGGCATGGGTTTACCCATTGCCTGGTATTTCTTGAGCATGATGTCGGCGTGTTTTCCCTTGATGAACTGGGTCCCCATCTTGTCTTTCCCAAGAAGCTGGCCCCGGTAAGTTCCCAGGTTAACCCAGCCGGTATCAGGGTCTTTGCTGATGATGAAATGAGCGGTGCCGATAAAACGTCCGCCGTCTAAGGGATACCACTGGGGCACGGGGAACTTATAAAGATCGATATCGTCACCCGTTATGATGTTTTCCTTACAGGGAGCACCGGCCGCATCCACCCACTTGGGCGGTGTCAGGTTTTCACCCAGTTTGGCCCATGATTCGTACATATCTACAAGAGTGGATTCGAGGGGCAGACCCATGATCAAGGCCAGCCTTTGCGTTGTCGTGCACACGCTGGTAATGACCGGTGTATCATAATCCTTTACATTCTCAAAAAGGAGGGCCGGGCCCTGCTTTTCCTCGTTGAGTTTAGCGATATGGGACAATTCCAGGTTCCAGTCAACCTCCGCCGTGATCCGTTTACAAAGACCTTCCGCCTCACCTTTGGCAATAAAATCCCTCATGCTTTTCATCTTAATGTATTACCTCCCTATGTTTAAATTTTACTATTTATGGTCTCGTAAAAAAGTTTCCAAAGCCGTCACTCCCGCCCCGCATCAAGTGCGGGATAAACTACAGCGGGAGTCTCCCGCCGCGGCGGGATTGCTTTTCCTAGATTCCCGCCTTCGCGGGAATGACGAAAACGGGGCCTTTCTGACTTTTTTCGAGCTTGTCACTATTAGCGTCTTAAATAATTAGGCCAGAATAACCAGCTGATTTAACAGAGGAACACAACCCTACCTTTTTCAGAGCGGCGAAGCCGCATTTCATAAAATCGTGAAGCGATTTTATCCGGGGATCTTTATTCGTTTCATGGCCTGTTCCATCAACAACTGGTAACCGCTCTTCTTCCCAATAACAGACTCCTTCTTGCGCTGGCTCCAGACGGTCTCCGGGCGGGCCTGCACAATGAATACACTTTCCGGAAAAGAAAAGTCCTTATCAATGGCCCACTCTATGTCCATGGCACGGCCATAGTGTTTTTCGATCTCCTTGGCTATTTTCACCAGCTCTTTTATCTCCTGGTCCTCCAAACAGCACTGTTTTTGCCTGTCAGTTTCTATCTCCGCATCAATTACTTCACCCTTATCAGGGTCGAATATGCATTCAATGTGCTTGGCAGATATGGTCTTTTCACTGGTCTCCATAACCACCTTATCCACGACAAATTTATCGGGATTTACAGAACCGGACACCACCGTCTCCCCCAACCCCCAGTTCCCTTCAATGACCACCTTGGACGGGTCCCCATCGGTCGGGTTAATGGTAAACAAAACACCCGCCGTCCTTGAATTGACCATTTTCTGCACGCCAACGCTTATCAGTACCTTTTCGTGGGGGAAATCTTTCTTGTTTCTGTAATCTATGGCGCGCGGCGTGAACAGGCTGGCCCAACACTTCTGGACACCATTAATGATCTTCTCTTCTCCCTTAACCCAAAGGTATGTGTCCTGCTGCCCTGCGAAGCTTGCCGTTGGCAGGTCCTCGGCCGTTGCGCTCGACCGGACCGCAGCGGGCACATTTTCAACTGAGCATTTCTCGCAAAGCAAGGAATACCCCTCCCCTATCGCCTTCTGAACTTTAACTGGCATTGAGGCATTGTTGATTAACTCCTGGATCTCAGCGCTGGTCTTATTTAAGTCTTCCACATCATCCGGGGCCAGATTCGAAAGGATTTTAAAAATAGCATCCTTTATTCCCGTCCCGGTTATGAAGCCTAAGTAGCTGTCAGTAGTCACGGCAAATCCAGGTGGGACGCGGATGCCGGCCTTGATCATTTCTCCAAGGCTGGCATTTTTTCCCCCAACCATCTGGAGTGAACCCTTGTCCAGGAGTTCAAAATTCAGGATGTAGTCCATCCATTCCTCCAACTAACCACGGAGCTTCGTCCGGCACTCAGCATAATAATTATAGTACTGTCTTACCAGATATGGCATCTGAGTGCCGGATACGCAAGGACATCAGGGGGGAATTTTTACAAATCCATCAATACTCCGTTACCCCCAAACTCCGTTCCCTGTTTATTAAGCTCTTTTTACGATGGTAACCACACCCGTTTCGCCGTCAACCTTGATAATATCTCCGGTTTTAATGACAGTTGTGGCCACCCCTGTCCCGGTAACGGAGGGGACACCATATTCCCTGCACACAATCGCCGCATGACTGGTGAGCCCGCCGATGTCAGTGACCGCCGCCTTGATCTTGGTAAATACGGGCGCCCAGGAGGGGTTAGTGGTGGGACAAACCATGATTTCTCCTTCTTTTAGGTCCACAATCTCCTTGAGGCGCTTGAGAACCCGGGCCGGGCCTTCAACAACACCTGCCGAAGAAGCAAAACCCTTGAGCTCAGACACATCCTCAGCACTAACCTCCCCCATGCTTTCGAGCCATTCCTTGACTCTATCGGTGGTAACGCCCCATAACATGATGGTGAAAGGCTCTGCCACCTCTTCTGGGGGAATGCCAAGGGCGGGGGTCGGGTTCCATTCAATTGCCGCCTTCAGGATCTTCCTTCGCTTGTCAACCTTGGCCTTGTAATAGTCGCCCCTTACGGGTATATCCACCCCCAAGGCCCAACCGGTAGCCACCTCGGTGAGAAGCTCGGGTATCTCGTAGCGGTTGAACATATATATATCATCCACTTCATTTATCATGCCGTTATCTACCAGGAGACTGCCGAACTCCCTTATCTTGGAAAACCATATGGTATGGAACCAGTGCTCCACCCAGAAGAGATGGTCCTCGGCATACTTGTAAATAGTCCTGACGGTTTTGTAGGCGCCATCAAAGGATTCCCTGTCTTCGTCGGTCTGCATCAATTCACGGTATTTGGCAACGGTCTCTTCTCTCTCTTTGTCCACCTTATCCAGAGACCGCTCGATGGTCTCGCCCTTTTCCAGCCGTTCCACATAGCTCTTGATATAGCTGTAAGGAATGTCTAAGTTGTTGATCCAGCTCCCTTCATAATGGAACCAGCCGCTGCCGCATGATACATAGAACCACGGGTCTTTGGCCTTATCAAATGCCTCAAGCCACTTCTTCCCATCCTCTGACTTTCCGAGCTCTGCTATCTTCTGATCCGCCGTCGTCTCGTTCTTAAGAATATCAGCCACACCACTTAAAGAGGTGGCTAATCTGGACAACTGGCAGAGTTCCTCTTCAGGACGGAACATGGACACATAGGCACCGGCCACCATCTTGCCGATTGCGCTCTCGCTAATCCCTGGAAAGAGCTTCCTGCAAACGTCACCAAACATAAGGTAGGCAAGGTAGGTCAGGTTCAGCATCTCAAAGTGGTATTGCCATCCCTTAAACATTTGATTGACAAGTTTACCAAATGCCTCAATAAGGTCATATGATACATAGCAGCCTGTGGGTGCGGGCAGGACCTGGTCTTCGGGCACAAATTTCGGTAGTTCTTTTGGGACCTCAACCGCTTCCATTTCTTTGCCAAGGGCCTTGAATTTAACCAGCCACTTGTCCCACAACTCATTGTAATGCTCAAACACATAAAAGACCCGCTTCTCAAATAGCTGGGCCTTTTCGCCTATTACCTCATCCGGCGGGGGCGCAATAGCGCAGATGTACATGTATGGCCCGACCATCCTCTGGGCTATCCCCTGGGCAGGTGGTATGCAAAATACCCTCGTTGTGTATTGGGAAAGGGAAATCTGCCATGCCTCCTGGAAGAGCAGGTCTAATGGCGGCATGGGTTCTGGTGCATGAATCTTGTCCAGATACCAGAACTGGTTCTTTTCCCATTCCCCCCTCTCTTTGGAAAACAGATAATGTGATGGGTACATCTCCTCCCAGCCTTCAAGTTCCGGGGGAACCTGATACTCGTGCGGATCCGGAAATCTTCCTGCCTTTTCGTCAGCCATTTTTTTACCCTCCCTTTAAATGTTACAGGTTAAATGGAAAATAATTGAACCGGCCTAAAAAAATCACAAAAAAGTATATAAAATCATTAAACGATTTTAATTGCTTCGGGTAACACGGTGAAAAGATGAAAATGAACGGTTTAAATAAAAAGAACTGAATTAAAAATCGCTATAAAGGACAGCACGATATCTATAATCAAATACACGAATATGATCTGTAATTCAGGACGGATATGTAAATATATTACTCCGGCAACTAAATACACTAAAGAACGTCATTCCCGCGAAGGCGGGAATCCAGAATTGCACTGGATGCCGGATCAAGTCCGGTATGACGGTTTTCGTATATTAAATTGCCAGGTTAATAAAACAAGACATTTACCTATTAATATAAATCTGTCAATTTCATTTTTTTTATGCTATCTATAAAATTATCTTATAAGTAATAATTATCTATAAAAATTCCTTAACCGGTAATAATAATCACCTTGCAAAGCCACTTCACGCCTTCTCGGGGACAAGTTTTATGGATTCCCGCCTTCGCGGGAATGACAGGCGCTTACGTTAATTCGTCATTCCCGCCCCACATCAAGTGCGGGATAAACTGCGGCGGGAATCCAGGAATCGTTACCATGATTTATTGAGATGTTACGAGTGGGGGCCTATAGAAGATGATAAATTTTAATCAACTCCGAAACTTTTATCATACCGCAAAAAACCTGAGCTTCACCATGGCTGCAAGGGATCTCTTCATCACCCAGCCCGCCGTGACAGCCCAGGTTAAATCCCTTGAAGATAATTGCAACCTGAAATTTTTCAAAAAAAGAGGGCGCACAATTTATCTGACAGATGAAGGAAAGGCCCTTTATGACTACGCGCACAAGATCTTTAAATATGAAAAAGAGATAGAAGATTTAATCGAGGACATGAGAGAACTAAAACGTGGCGTCCTCCGCCTGGGAACCACAAAGGCGTATGCCCGTTACTTTATGCCCTTCCTGATCACAGGCTTCCGTGAGGCATATCCCCAGATCAAAATACACTTAAGTGAAGGAAGTTCCTTAGACATGATCCACAGCCTGCTTGACTTAAAGATAGAGGTGGCGATTATCGCCGTGGCAGAAGATCACCCTGATGTCTATTTTACTCCCTTCAGCCAGGAAGAAATGGTGCTCATAGTGGCCCCGGATCACCATCTGGCTCGAAAAAAGGCCGTTTTTTTCAAGGAATTAGCTGAAGAGCCAATCATTATGAAGGAGACAGGTTCGGGAACACGGAAGCTCATAAACGAATTATTTGCCCAAAATAACTGCACGCCAAATGTCCTGATGGAGACAAGCAATGCAGAATTCATCAAGCAATTAGTGCAACGCGGTGACGGCATCTCCTTCCTGGTAAGAGAGGCGGTTGCGAGTGAGCTCAGGGAAAAAAAACTGGCTACCGTTCCCATGAAAAAGGATATCTTCTTAGATGTCAGTATCGCATACCTGAAAAACCAGCATCTTTCGCCTTCAGCCAGGGCCTTTCTGGATACCCTTAAAAAGCTGCGCTCCCCGGACATGACCCCTCAAGGCATCGGTTGGCTTATGGCAAAGATGCAGGCAAAGCGCAAGCAAACAAACGAAAACTGATTTAAAGTTTTGAATACCCGGCTGGCGCAATTTATTTATTAAAATTTCTGGCAAAATTAAATATTTTGAATTAATATTTCATTCTTGTGAAGCTCATATCCTTCCTGCATTCCTGTTGTTTTTTTTAGTCCTGAAATTGATCCTTCCAAATCGCGTTGATCTTCGCATTTATGAAACACCCACACACAAAAGTGTCATATCCTCATCATGGGAGGTCCTGAATATGAAGGATGGAAACAAGACCAAAAAGCAACTCATAAACGAACTGGAGGATATGCGCCGGCATGGTGCTGAACTGGAGGCATTAGAAACCGGCGGAAAACAGACAGAGGATGCGCTTAAGGAAAGTGAAGAGAAATACAGGCTGCTTGCCGAGACCGCAAGGGACATAATAATAGCTTTTGATTTTAACGGAAGAATTACTTACGCAAACAGGGCAGCATTGGAAATCAGCGGTTTCAGCAAAGAGGAAGTGATAGGAGGAGTTCTCTCAGACGTACTTCCCCCGGATCAACTCCCGGAATTGAAGGAACGCCTAACAAGACGTTCCGCCGGCGACAGGGAACATTTCCTTTACGAGTCGGCATTTATCAACAAATCCGGCAAACTGATCCCGGTTGAAGTGAGTTCGTCGCTGATTATTAAGGACGGCAACCCATCCGGTGTTCTCCTGACTGGAAGGGACATTACTGAGCGAAAGAAAATGGAGGAGGAACTCCTAAAATCAAAAAAGCTTGAATCCATAGGTGTTCTCGCCGGTGGTATTGCCCATGATTACAATAATCTCCTGACATCAATTATAGGTAATATGTCTCTTGCACAGTTACATATGAATCCTGAGGATGAAGCTTATAAGCTGTTGAGTGAGGCACAAAAGGCTTCAATGGGGGCAAAAGATTTGACCCAAAAATTGATCACCTTCTCCAAAGGCGGAGCGCCTGTTAAAAAAACCGCTCCCATTTCCCCACTACTGAAGAGTGCAACCGAGTTCGCCTTGAGTGGCTCTAATATTAAGTGTGAGTGTTCTATTGTTGATGACCTCTGGCCGGTTGAAATTGATGAGGCCCAGATCGGCCAGGCAATTAACAACCTTGTTGTCAACGCTAAGGATGCAATGCCTGAAGGAGGGACAATCGAGATTAATGCTGAGAACCTTAGCCTGGATGAAAAAAGCGGACTTCTGCTGAAAAAAGGCAGGTATGTAAAAATTTCCATTAAGGATCAGGGCAGCGGCATACCTGATGAATATCTGGAAAAAATATTCGACCCATATTTTTCCACAAAACAGAGAAGCACACAGAAAGGAATGGGCCTTGGGCTTTCTATCTGCCATTCTATAATCAACAAGCACGGTGGGCATATCTCTGCAGAATCTGCTTCAGGGGCCGGAACAACCTTCCATATATACCTGCCTGCCTCAGAAAAAGATGTAATTGAGGAGTCCCCTGTAACGGAAAAGCCCGTGGCTAACAAAGGGTGGATTCTTGTGATGGATGACGAAGAAATGATCAGGGACGTTGCGGGCCAGATGCTTAATCGCTTAGGCTATAATGTATCATCTGCCAGAGATGGCGATGAGGCAATAGAGGCATATGAAAAAGCAATGAATGCAGGAAAGCCCTTTGACGCGGTTATCCTGGATTTGACAGTAAAAGGCGGCATGGGAGGCAAGAGAGCCATTCAGAAACTTCTTGAAATAGATTCCGAAGTCAAAGCCGTTATCTCAAGCGGCTATTCTGATGACCCCACAATTACTGATTTTAGAAAATTCGGATTCAGCGGCGCCATTGCCAAGCCATATAGAATGGGTGAACTGGACAGAGTTATTTTCGAGGCCATAAACCCTGACCCTGTTCACGTTGGTAAGGTGAACGTGCATATACCGAATCAATTCCCTTAAAACAACATCTTCCAGGCAAACAATTGATTTATAAAGATTCACCCTCTACATTCTTCCTGGAGCTTTCCCGTAACCGGCCCCTTGCCATCGATGAAAATATACCAAAAAAGCAAAGGACCGAAAAGATCACGAAAGCAACCCGGACACTCTTGATAAAAGCCGGATAGTATTCGGGGATGACCTGAACCCTACCAATAAACAGCGTAAATATAACGGTGACAATTCCCATGCTGATCATCATGCCTAACAGGCGCATGGTCCCCACTGATCCTGATGCCAGGCCGTAAAACCTCTTATCAACAGAGCCCATGATGGCATTTGTATTGGGAGACGAAAACAGCGCAAAGCCAAAGCCCAGCACCAGCAAATTGGCTATAATAAATCCAGCCGTTGAATCCTTTGTCAGAAAAATAAAAGGAACCAGCGCCAGAGTTGTGAGGGTCATGCCTAATGAGGCAACGATTCGCGGTTCAATCCTGTCTGAAAGCCTTCCGGCAAAAGGCGAAAATATCGCCATCACGGCGGGCTGAGCGATCAACATCAATCCGGCCCACTGGGGGCTGACACCCTTGACATACTGCAAATACAGGCTCAATAGAAATGTCACCGCGAATGTAGCACTATAGTGGATAAGCGCGGCCAGACATGAAAAGGCAAATACCCTGTTGCTGGTGAAAAGCGTCATATTAAAAACGGGATATTTTACTCTCTTCTCCCATATAACAAAGGCTGCAATCCCCAAAAAGCCAAAAAAAATGATCCAGGGGCTTCTACCGGAAGGCAAAAGGGAGACGCCGTACATGATGGCGACAAGGGCCATTCCGTAAATAAGCGCGCCCAAAATATCAAAAACCTCTCCTTTTGACTCAGCCCACTCCGCCTTCAGTTTCCAGAGGACGATTAAAATGATGATCACGCCGAAAGGAACATTGATGAGAAAAACGCTTCTCCATGTCAGATGCTGTGTCAAAAGCCCACCCAAAAACGGCCCGAGAGACAAACCTATATAGACCGCGGCCACGTTGATCCCCAAAGCCCTGCCCCTTTCTTCAGCAGGAAATACGGAAGCCAGTATGGCAATGCCGGTGGCAAAGATCATGGCGCTTCCCATTCCCTGGAGGACCCTGAACACGATGAGCATGAAAACAGAGACGGAAATCCCTGAAAGAAAGGACGAAACGGTTAAGGTCACGACACCGTAAGCAAATATTTTCTTTCTCCCGCAGATGTCCGCCAGTCTTCCGAAGGGCACCAAAAACACGGCCGCTGCCAGGATGTATGAAGTTGCTACCCAGCTCAAAACGACGGCATTTATTCGAAAACTTTCTCCAATGGCTGGAAGAGCTATATTTATGGAAGAGCCCATAAAGGGGGTCATGAAAGAGGTCAACGTAGCAACGACTAATGCGGCCCGTCTGGTCGCGAGGTCACTTGCGGAGGCGTGTTTCATGGATTCTGTAAATTCAGCCATACCATAGAGAATAACAGAAGAGAGAACGGGTCAAGTCAAAATGCAAAACTGGGTCAAATATTGCCTTTACAGTTCTCGTAATTTTCCCGGCTCTTCGCCCAAACTTTTCTTACAATATATTTCCTAATATTTCGGCACATGATCAATATGCTATTTTCACTCACTCCACTTCATGCATACGGTTGAATTCTCGAGATGTGGATTTGGGGCCGAATGCCCTAAGTTGAAGATTCTCCGGAACTTTTTTCCATCCAACATCGTGTAATATAATCGCCGGAATCACTATATCTTCATCTCCGCCTATCTTTTCTAATAACATATATGCAAGCTCTGTAGACATCTCAGTATGAATGTCATTTCTTCGAGTGTTGAGGTATGGTCTCGCCAACGCCCAGATTTTCTCAAAAATTTCTTTCAATTTAATCACCCAAATTTGATAACCTCGGAAAAAGTCTAAATATTCTCCTGCGTCCTGTGTTAACCCTGTAGTTGCATAAAAAATCGGTATTTTACGAAGTAAAGGGCTTGCGGGACCCTATGGATAAAGGTTATAATTGAGTTTGACAAACAAAATTAACCCAATCCAGGAGGTCACCGCAAGTGAAATCTAGTAAATCA
>JAUWMR010000031.1 GCA_030613055.1 Desulfobacteraceae bacterium | reverse complement strand
TTGTTCAGTTCACATCATGATTTACAGTTTGTATCACATCATCGTTTACATGCAGTTTCTCTTTAAGCGACCTATCTCATCCATTATTCTGCGGTTACTTTCATCGAAATAACCTAACAATTTTTGTCTGAAATAGATTCGCCAGATACCGTCTCCTAATTCCTCTAATCCTACGTGTTTATCAATCAGGCTCGTTGAGACCATGACCCACTGAGTCGATTTCCAACGGAGAGCACCATTTTTCGTTACCCTCCTGACCTCGCAATCAGCAGGATACACCCATTCTTCTATTTTTTCTTTGAAAGGCCTGGGAGAATATTCATGGATTGATCCTGGCGTTTCTAGATCAAGTGCCTCGTGAGGCCTTTCATAATTGTATTCATTAACAAATTTATTCAGTTTACGCTGCTGTGTTCTCAAGTTGTATCCGGGTGGCCTTGTGGCATCACCTTTAAGATCCCGATGCATTCGCTCATGCCGCCCATTTTGCTGCGGACTTGCGGGGTCTGAATAAACAGGCTCTATCCCGAGTTCTATAAACCAAACAGCAAGCCTGGTAAGTCGTTTCACTGCCTGTACAGCGCCAAACGGGCCACCATTATCCGTATGTATTTGTAATGGTAAACCAAATTCCCTGAAAACTCGACGAAATTCGAGTATTGTCGGCTTGAACTTTTCACCATATAACCCTTTGGCTGAAAATACAAATCGGCTGTATGAATCCGCTATTGTAAGGGGGTGGCAATACCTCTTATTGCCTAATTTGAATTTCCCCTTAAAATCAGCACTCCAGACTTCATTACATTTCTTCGGATCGAAAATTGGGTTGAGTGGCTTAACCCTTCTCCTTCTCTTTTTGGGGATGACTAGTCCATTACGTTTTATTACCCTGTTAACAGTACTGATCGATGGAACTTCTTCTCTGAATTCTTTATGTAGATATTTCCATATCTTCTTTCCACCCCATCGAGGATGTTGTTTCCTGTGAAAGATAATTCTGACTTCAATAGTAGAAGGTATCTTTGCCGGATGGGTTAGATGGTTTCTGCTTCTTTCTTCCAGACCTTCAATGCCTTCTGCATGGTATCTTTTGATATACTTGTAAGCAGTAGGTCTAGAAATGTCGAATTGCCGACACAGCTCAGATATCGAGTAATTCCCTGACCGCCATTCGTTAATAAACTCTATTTTCTGTTCCATCTTCGTCGTCTCTATCCAAGCCATAACCCCCTCCTTTTGTTTGGAGGAAATCATAACTTAAAAGTGTAAACGATGATGTGACATTAGTGTAAACGATGATATGAGATCGTACCAATTGCCGACTAACACAAAGTTCACCGGGAGGCGGGGCCCTTTCCCGCCGATCCGGTGGAACGGCTCGTTGGGCAGTACTTCTTCAGATTCTTTCATCAATTTTGTGCATTAAGAGGCTCGCCAGATAGATGAAGTGCTTAGCCCTGATCTCGGTTATGGTTATGTTGTCGTGTGCCTTTGGGTTTCTGATGCCAATCATTGCTCCAGCAAATATTTCCATATACCCTTGCTGAATGTTTCTCCCGGTTTCGGTTGACAGATCATCCAGAACGATGATGGGATTGTTGGGTGAAAACGCCGTTCGCATTAGGTTTGCTCCATCGAGTTCGTTGCCCGTCTTTCTTCGGACGATGTCTTTCACAACAGAATTAACTTCTTTCAAGGCGGATTCGACGGCGTCAGCATAATGCTCCGTTTCAAATCGCGTTTTCACCACCGATACGATCTTCGGGTGAATGTCGCCCCAGATGGATTCGTCTGAATCCTGATTTGGGACAACTCCGCCGAGGTCTTCTCTCTTCTCTTCAAGCCGGGCGATAAGGCCGTCAAGAATCACGACTGTTTGTGGTATTCCTTCGGCAAACTTCCTTTGCAAGACATGTTCTGGTTCATTGAAGGCAAACCCACCGCGCCAAATAGTCAAGTGCCCGTGTTCGTGGAATTCCGGTGAGTTTTCTCCAAATACCTCACGTACGGTGTTTCTAATATTTGACTCGATATTTCTGATCTGCGGATCGCCGTGTCTAACATCGTTAGGGTTAAGGCCTTCAACTTCCGCCTTTCGTCTGGCAAGCTTCCTTATACCAAATTCGATTTCCTCGACCGTGAAGCTGCGAATTTCGATTGGTGGTCGGTTGTAACCCTTCTTTGCCATTCCTGACCCTCCTGTACCTTGAAGAGCGCTATTCTTTTAGGCGATATCGCATTTGTGCCTTGTGCCCAACAAGTAATTATATGATTTTCCGTTTATCTACGGGGCTCAATGTCGATTAAGTGCCAAAAAGCAATAATCTTCTCAACAAAAACAGGCAATTTACTCAATATCATTACATTATGAGTGAGAATCGAATAATTTTGGAAAGAATGGGTTATTTAAAAGTAAATTCAAGGAAATATCAACAAAAAAAGAGGGTCTAAAATTAACGAAACAATCGGCGTCAATATAATCCAGTGAGAAATGGTAGAAGGAGCATTCGTGGCCATTAGCATGACGGTGAACCGGATCAAGATTTTTGATTGAATTTCTTTCAGTGCTGAAATCAAAAATTGATATAGCCGCAAAAAGGCGCAAAACACGCAATAAAGTAGAATTTGCATGTAGTAATTTCAATTTATTATGGGAATCAGAAACATGGAATTGGACTTTTTACAGGACCATCAAAAACTGGGGCACTTAAATTTCTTGACGGGTTTTAGGGTCTAAGATACTGTATTTTTATTGACTTGCACAAATGAGAACATGCGCGGGATAATTCTCGGTGATAGAATTGAAAAGGAGGATCATTATGAATAAAATTGAAAAGCTCTTGCTTCCCATTGATTTTTCGGAGGTCTCTTTAAAAACGGCGACCTGGGCACTCACCTTAGGCGATAAATTTTCCACGGAAATCCATCTGCTTTTTGTCGCACGCAGGCTTGAACACCTTTCAGGCATTAACGTGGCGCAAGTATCCATCGAGAACTTTGAAAATGAAGTGATTAGTGGTGCGGAGGCAATGATGGAGGAATTCGCGAACAAACACTTCAAAGACTATGCGGCCTGTAAAAACAAGGTCGTGCTTGGAGACGCGGCTGAAGAGATCCTTAATTACGTAAAATCAGAGAAAATTGATCTGGTTATCATCGGAACGCACGGCAGAAAAGGACTTGACAAGATATTGTTCGGAAGCGTGGCCGAGCGGGTGATAAAGATGTCGCCGGTTCCCGTCATGAGCGTCAATCCCTACAGGACGCAGGAATCCTGAATAACCGTTTTCACCCCCCTGCATTTTCCTTTAAAACGTGGGAATTATAAAAATCTTTGCCCCCTTTAGCATGGAGAGCCCAACCCGATACGTTATCATAAATGGTTATCATGAAAATATTCGTCATAAACACGGGAAGTTCATCCATTAAGTACGAATTATTTGATATGGACCACCACAAAATCGCGGCTGAAGGCATGGCCGAAAAGATTGGTGAAGACAGTGGCATTCTCACTCACAAGAAAATCCTGGCAAACGGCGAATCCAAAAAAAAAGTGGAAGAGGGTGTGATTGCTGACCACTATGATGGGCTGAATCGTATCGTGGAACTGCTGATTGACCCGGAACACGGAGTTATTCAGGATAAAGCTGAAATCTCGGCTGTGGGCCATCGCGTGGTTCATGGTGGGGAAGAGTTTCAGTCAACCACGATTATTGACGAGAACGTAATCGCAGCCATTAAGGAAAACATCCCCCTGGCCCCTTTACATAATCCTTCCAATCTGATGGGGATTGAGGTTGCCGGATCGATTTTTCCTGATTCACCGCAGGTCGCTGTATTTGATACTGCCTTTCACCAGACTATTCCTATGAAGGCATTTCTTTATGCTATTCCTTTTGAAATGTATGAAAAGGACAGGGTGCGGCGATACGGTTTTCACGGGACATCACATGCATATGTTTCTGAAAAGGCGGCAGAGTATTTAGGCCGACCCTTAGGCGAATTGAATCTGATAACAATCCATCTCGGAAACGGCGCCAGCATAGCGGCAATAAGAAACGGTAAATGCGTGGATACCACCATGGGCATGACGCCTCTTGCGGGGTTGGTAATGGGGACACGGTCAGGTGATGTGGACCCTGCACTTCATTTTTTCCTTGCTGACCATCTGGGCATGTCTCTTAAAGAGATTAATACGCTCCTGAACAACGAGAGCGGTTTGAAAGGAATGTGCGGCACCAATGATATGCGGGAAATTATCAAGAAAAAAGACGCGGGTGACGCGCAGGCAAAGATTGCCCTGGAGGTTTACACATATAGAATAAAAAAATATATCGGCGCGTATTTCGCGGCCCTGGAAAGCCTGGATGGCCTGGTCTTTACAGCGGGTATTGGAGAAAATGCGCCATATATCCGTGAACTCTGCTGCCGCGGCTTACACAAAATGGGTATTGAGATCGATCCGGAAAAGAACAACAGGACCGGAAACGGAATTAGAAAAATCAATTCCCCGGTCAGTGAAGTTAAGGTCCTTGTGATCCCTACAAATGAGGAATTGAAGATCGCGCAGGAGACAAAAAGAGTGATTGAATCGGAAATCAAAGCCCGATCCTGATAAACAATATCCCAAGGCATTTTTTTAATTTAGCCCCGCCTTGCGGGGGACATCAACTTAGAGCGTCCAGTATGGCTTCATCTTTGATGGTGACGGCATCCCTCGTGAATAAATAAAGTAATGAGACAAACATCAGGCTGGCCGCACAAAGCAGCAAGGCTCCCCTGAAGGCATCTGGCCCTTGGGACGCCTGTGGATAAAAACGTTGCATGAAACTTCCCATGCCCTGTATATAAACTGCCGCCCCTATCATGTTGAAAAAATTTATTCCCGTCATGGACACGCCCGCCATTTCGACCGGCATAAGTTCCTTTATGTGAGCAAACATTACCCCGGCGATACTCCCGGATAAACCAAAACAGATGAAAAGGGAGGCCAATACAGCGATATTAGTTCCCGGAGGTAGCAATGCAATGATCAACACGACGACTGAAAATGCAGCGAGACTCATAAGAACTACTATTTTGCGAGATTTTAAAAACCTATCTGATAGCATTCCCCAAGCCGGACCTCCTATAATAAGGGCAACGTTCAGGAGCAAAATCAGGTTTCCGGCTTCTAACGCGGAAAGGCCCATGACCCCCATTAAAAAAGGTCCGGCCCAAAGAGCCTGAAGCGCCGCGAAGACGCCGTAGCGAGAGAAACTCGCGAAAGAGATAATCCAGTATTCCTTCTTTCTGAAAAGTTCGAAAAGCCCTGATAAAACATTATAGAGCGTCGGATCAGATTCAGAAGATATTGCGAATTGGTTTTTTCCCAGAGGTTTGTCACGTACCACGCAATAAAGAATTACCGCCAAGAGAAAATTGACGCTTGCCATAAGGCTGAAGCTCCATCGCCAGCCCACTTCCTGGACAAGAAGGACAAGGGGTGTTGTCGCGGCCATATTTCCCAGGGTCCCGATTGAGAAAGTGATTCCCGAAAGGGTTCCAAAAGTAGATGGCCCGAACCAGATGGTAAGAAGTTTGAACGTGCCCATCAGGTTGCAGGCCATACCCACCCCAAGGAGGATTCGTCCCAGCATTCCGGAAATCAAGGAATCAGCCCAGGCGAAGACAAGAGCCCCAAGAACAGCTATTAGGGAAAGGATAGTCATAGTCCTTCTTGATCCTATTCGGTCCAACAGGATGCCAATAGGGATTTGAGTTATCGCGAAGGCATAGAAAAAACTTGCGGAGAGAAGACCCAGGGATTCGGTATCAAGTTTTAGGTCCTGGACTAAATGGGGGGCAATGACTGCGTTTGAGACCCGGTAGAACTGCGAAAGCAAAAACATCGTTGATGTGATAATAAAGATGGCCCAACGACGGTACATCGTATCTCTCATCTGATTGTGCCCCCAATCACAGTCGCTTGAACATGAATTTGCGTGCCGTCATCATCGAGCCGTCACTTTTTCCGGTGGTCTGCGATATCCATTGAAATACTCTTGGTGATAGCGTTCCCGGATATGCCGGCGTCCTTTTAGAGAGCGCAGAATTTGGTGAGGCTGGTTGCGAACGAATTGCGTTTGAATTTCTTGAACAATTTCAGTCAGGACGATCGTAAGGAGAATCGTCAGTGAAAAGACGACATCGCTAACATAGAATAGGGAAAATTCAACTGTTTTTTGCTTGCAACTTGTGATAGCCGTATTTTTTGCGGGCCTCTTTTATGCTCAAGCCGCCTTTGACTGCCTCTACAATGCCATTCTCCGCTTGTTCTATTTTCTCAGCCGCCTCGAGAATCTGGTGGGCCATCTCTTGAGGAACGACCACAACCCCGCTGTCATCCCCGATTAGAATATCACCCGGCTTCACTTGAACCCTCCCGATAGAAACAATTACCTGAGTCGCCTCCACCATGACACGGTCCTTCCCTGTCATCATAAATCTTCCACTGGAAAAGATAGGATACTTTTCTTCAAGGATAGTGGGAATGTCACGGCAGACACCGTCTATAACGGTTCCGGCAATGCCTTTCATCTTTGCCGTCACTGTCAGAATATCTCCCCATACTGTACAGTCTCTTCTCCCTCTATTATCAAGAACAACCACATCTCCTGGCAAAACATCATCAATATAATCTCCCACAGTTCCCTTTACAGCGCCTGTGGGTACATATCGAACTGTGTAAGCCGTCCCTGTCATCTTCACCCCTGAAACAATAGGCATAATATCGTTACATCCTCCAGCTATGCCTGATTTATCCAGGGCATCAGAGATTGTGGGCGTGGAAAGAGATTCAAATTTCTTTACTATTTCCGGATCTGGCCTTTTGAATTCCATTATTTTTTTCTCCATGCTCAGAGGGTTATTTCTTTAACATCTGCTCATAATTATACTTCTTATCAACCTCTAAAATATCGAGACCTGAAAGAATGTCTTTCTTCATGTTTTCCTCTTTCTCCATGATCATTTCTGCCTCGGATAAAACGTCATCCAATCTTTCTGGCGGAATGACCACAATGCCGTTAATATCTCCTACAAGTATGTCCGCCGGTCTGACCTGGACATCACCTAAGCGGATAAGGCAGTTGTAATCTTCCTGCATAATCCGTCCCCTTGCAGTTATAGGGACAACCCCACGAGCAAAAACAGGAAAGCCCATTTCATCACACATGTCCACGTCTCTGGCGGCTCCGTCAATGATGACCCCGGAGATACCTTTCATTTTGGCGGCGCAGGTTAAGACTTCGCCCCAGCAATTGTTCCGAGTGTCACCACGGTTATCAATAACAATTAGATCCCCTTTTTGAGCAGAGGCTATGGCTTCGGTTCCAAGATGGTGCTTGGATTTGGTCATTCCTGCTGCCGTGATTTTTATTGTGACGGCCAAACCCACTACCTTGGGCAAACCAAACAGGGGCCTGATACCGATCACAGCACCCCGAACACCTACCTTATCAAGGGAATCGGAGATATTTGTGGTAGAGAGTCTTTCCAGGCGCTTTCGATATTTTTGGTCAAATATTTCTCTTTCCATTTCTCTTTCCTCGTTCATGGCTATTCTACGATCCCTTCACGCTCCAACAGCTTTGAGAAACCATAAAGTTCAAGGGTGGTCTTACCCTGCCTTAGTTCATCATTGATTTTGTTCTCTTTCTCTTCCCGCTGCATGGCCTTTTCAAGGACACCGGGAACATCCCTTCGCGCAACGACCACGACCCCATCTGAATCCCCAACGATCAAATCCCCGGGTGTAATGTGAACCCCTCCAAAGTCTATGGGATGATTGATAGTGCCAAGACATGTTTTGGTGGTTCCTTTGATGGAAATGCCCTGACAAAATAGAGGGAACCCCATCTTAATGATTTCATCCGTATCCCTAACAGCGCCGTCTGTCACCAGACCGGCTATTCCCCTCTGTTGAGCGGCCTCTGTCATGATTCCTCCCCAGAAACCTGCTTCAACAAAGGAAGATGTATCCACCAGCAGAACATCGCCTGGTTGAGACACGTAGATGGCCTTATGAACGATAAGATTATCCCCCGGCCTCGTTTTAACGGGTACAACGGGACCACAAAGTGTCATGCCTCGCTGAATAGGTTTAATGAAATTCATAAAAGCCCCTTTTCCACCATAGGCTTCATGAATTGTGGCCGTTGGGATGGCCTTCATTAATTCAACCAGGCCCCTTGATGTCCTGTCTATATCATAAATAACATGCTTTGAAGATGTCATTGTTGTCTGTCTCCTTGAATCAACCCGCCAACTCAATGCCAAGTCTTTCCGCTGCGCGAATCGCCTCCTGTAAAGAGGGTTCGGCATCAATGATGGCCACCCGCCCGCCTCCGCGATTTTTGGAATCTACCATGGCGCTTTTTTCGGTTGTTTCTATTCTTATGCGCTGTACTTCAGGAATATCCACCCTGTTGATCTTAATATTAATATTTCTGATTTCGGGAAGATCAAAAATTTTATGATAGAGTTGGGCATCATCCGTTCTTGCCCCGTAGATAGCCCCCATGAGGATGGCCGGCACGTTGATGCCCCTTCGTGAAAACAGGTCCGTGGTAAGATCAATCTCTATCTTTCTGATTTCACCTGAGACCATGGCATGACAGATCCGAGCCATGTTTGTAGGCGACCCGACAGCGATACTGCTCCCCCCGACGACCACATCACCAAAGACCTGGGTAAGAGGTCGCGAAGAAGCAATCAAATTTCTGATTTCTTCCTTTGCAATCTGCTGTATCTCATCGGCCTGTTCAGCTTCACTTTCCCTGATAGCCTCATCTATGAATGACTCCACTTGAGTCTTTTTCTGGAAATAGGGTTTCAGGTATTCGAGATTAACGGCAGTAATAGCGGGTGCCGCTTCAGTATGGACTTTTGCCGCCATGGCAATCATGACATCCACGTCTACCTCAACTGGCAATGAGGTATTAAGGATTAGATTAGAGGCCAGGTTGCCGATTAAGATAGCCCCCCCAATATGGCTCGCGCAAAGCCCCGCTACCATTACACGTGGTGTGCACGGAACAGCGATCGTAGGAGAAAGCGCCAGAACAATAGCTTTGGCAACCTGTTTGGGTGTGCCTCCCCGAAGATCGGTCAGGGCTGCGGCAGTGGCTGCCGCTCCTGCTCCATATCCCTCCATGTTACATCCGGTGGTTCGTTTGCCTGCCCTGAAGATACTTCCAACTTTCAGGATTAAAGCCGCGGTCAGGCCAATCTGCTCAGTAGAATAGTGATTCTCCATCAATGCCCTTATCAATCCTGTATACGGACAGGAGTCGCCTGTCCCGGCGCAGGGCTGAAGACCTATTTCATGATTACCTACTTCGGTAGCTATGGTATAAATCAAGGCCTTATTGATTAATTTATCCTCGATCAGTGCATTATCACCATAACCGGCCAGATCGGAACCAACCGTGCCTAACAGAAAACTAACGCCGGTGGTAATCCCTAACTCTAATGCCTTCAGGTTATGTTTGAAGGAATCGGTAACACAAGTGAGAACCTCCTCATAGCCCTTGTGTTCCTTGACCATGGCTTCAGTTACAACCATGCTGCTCAGGGAAATATTCTCTTCCTCCGCTATCTCCACAAGCTCACCAAGGGTGAGTACCTTACCTGAAAAATCTTCCTGAAATCTGTGAATCGCTTTGTCTAAAGGTTTTTCCATGAATTCCCACTCCTCAACAAAGCCACGTCATACTTCACCTCTATCGATCACTGAAAAAATCCTTTCCTCATATTCGCCTTTTTCTTTTTCCGAAGAAAATTCAGGAATTTTTTCATCCAAAAGGTTGCGGCAGGGTTTACCTAATACGATTATCCTATTGCCTATCTCAATCGCCTCCCTGATATCATGAGTCACGACAAGGCATGTCTTGCCTGTCTCTTTAATAAGCTCAAGAAAAATCTCGCGAAGCTGGTTTGAGGTCACTTGATCGAGATGACCAAAGGCCTCATCCGCTAAAAGAATATCGGGGTTCACCGTGAAGGCTCGGGCCATGCCCACCCTCTGCCGCATGCCTCCCGAGAGCTGATAGGGATACACCTCTTCAAACCCTTCTAAACCCAACCTGTGGAGCCATTTGAGAGCAATCTCTTCTCGTGCTTCCTTGGATTTTTCCACGAGCTCAAGGCCGATTACGGCATTCTCAAGTGAACTCCGCCAGGGAAGCAGGCGATCAGTCTGAAAGATTGCTCCGATTTTGGTCTGAAAATAATTGAAGTCTTTGTATGGATCTCTTCCTTCAATCCTTATGGTTCCTTCAGTAGTCGGCTCTATACCCAATAGCATATTGAAGCATGTCGATTTACCGCATCCAGTCTTGCCAACGATACAGACAACCTCTCCTTTAGAAACCTGGAAACTCAATCCATCCGCCACAACAAAGTCCTGTTTTCGGCCGATCTTGTAAATCTTCTTAACATTGTCTACCACGATAATCTTTTTTTCCAACTCTTTTCCCCCCAAGTCTTAATTTGTGGAAGGTCTGTACCTCAATAAATAGCGTTCAGCCTTTTCCAAAGAAAATTGCGAAATTAAAAGAAATACAATAAGCATTAAGGTCCATGCAATTGCCCCCGGCATGTCGAACATCTCCTGGGATGAAAGCAACTGAAATCCTACGCCTGTTGTTGCTCCTACCAGCTCCGCGACCATGGCCACCCTGGTAGCGTATCCCACGTTGATCTTCCACGAGGTAAGAATGGCCGGCACGATGCTGGGTAAGATGAGCTTGCTGAAAAGCTGCAAGCGGGTGGGCCGGAATGATTGGAGCATGTCCATCAGATCCTTTTGAATACCCTTAATGCCATCATACATCTCTAATGTGTAGTTCGGGAAACAGCAGGCCACCAGAATAAAGAGGATCCTGCTTTCAATATTAGGGAACCAGATAATGGCCATGACCACCCAGGAAAGGGCGGGTACCCCCATAACGAAATGGAGGACCGGCAGGATATAGTCTTCCGACTTTCGAACAAAGCCCATCAAGATACTTAAAGTAGCTCCAAACACGAAAGAGATTGTGAGGGCGATGATTACCCTCAGGACGGTGATAAAGACATGCCGCATGAGTTTCCAACTGGTAAGGACCTCAAGGAACTTGTCAAGGAGCGTTGACAGGTCGGGAATCAGATAAGGCGGTACAAAATGGGAGGATGTCTCCCACGCGATTAGGATTATCCCGAAAGAGATAAATCCTCCCTTTTTGAGTTGAATTTTCTTAAGCCTCTCTAACATAGTTATTCTCCAGGAAATGGATTAGGCTTTCAAAAAGATCTATTTAAGGCCGTGATAAATAATGCTCCTCTCAGGAAGCTTTTTGATATACCCTGTTTCCAAACCCGCCTTGAAAATAACAAAGATCTCTTTTTCAACCTTTTCCGCGGGGATAACGTGTAACCCTAACCGGTCATTATTTTTAACCAAGTCCTGAATCGCCTTCAAGGGCAGTTTGTTTTTTTCGGCAATGATCGCTGCCCCCTTCGAAGGATTGGCCCAGAGCCACTTTTCGGCATCCTTGAATGCATTATATAGTTTTTGAACAAGCGATGGGTTTTGCTTAACCCAATCCTCATGGGCAGCGACGCCAAGATAGGGGGAAACATCGAGCCCCGTGTATTTTTTCAAAGACTTATGGTAAAAAATAGGGAAATACTTTCCCGGTTGTTCTATCATGATCTTTGTGAAGCCCGGTTCCCACAACTGAACCGCATCGACTCTGCCTGCCGTAATATAGGTTAATAAAGTCGGAACGCTTGCGGATAAAACGTCAATTTTTTCAAGATCCACACCTTCTTTTATTGCGAAATACTTGAACATGGCATAGTTTGTCGTGACCTTGGCTGCTGCTAATTTGCGACCTTCGAGGTCCTTCAGTGTCTTGATCGAGGGGTCTCGTACTATCACTGTCCCGAAATAATCAAAGGTCCCGAAGAGAAAGACGGTCTTCATTCCTTTAACCCTCCTGAGGCCCTCAGACAATAGAGCGGCACTTGAACCCACTTTGAACTCACCGGAGGCATATCCCATATTATATGCCCTCGGGGGTTTCATAACCCACTTTATGTCTACCCCGTTCTTGATGTCAGTCTTCGCATGCTCGATGATAGGGGCTAAGAATGATCCAACCGAAGGAGGTGTGAAAGCAGCAATCTCAACGGTTGGGAGGTCTCTTGCCTGAGAGACACCTATCCCTGAAAAAATTAATAGAAAAAAACACGCCGCGAACAAAACAAAATATTTCTTTTTCATCTCTCTTCCTCCTTTCTGTCATTATGTCTTAAATGAATTTTGATTTAATCCGCCGATAACCCGGCAACAGTAGGTCTGCATCCCACGGAGAGGTATTGGAGCCAATATGACATCCTTTAAAAAACTCATCCATGCGATACTATGTTGACAGGTCACAGGCGGTGCCCATTTGCTAAACGTCCTTATTGGTTACCCAAACTCCCATTTCCCCTCCTTTTCCTTTGCGTATCAAGGAGGGCTTATCAAAGGCCGGATCCCTGTTCGGGAAATCCTCCCTGTAATGAATACCCCGACTTTCCTCTCGGTAGAGTGCTGACCTGGCAAACATTTCGGCAACAAGAAGAAAGTTATCTGTTGTAACGTCAAGCTGTGAAACCTTTTGGCGACAGCCCTCGATTTCTTCCAAAAGAGCTGCCAAGCCTTCTTTGTGCCGGACAATCATGAGGGATTTGTCCATGGCCGTTTTAACGGGCGCGAGCATATCCGTTTTTTCCTGAGGGATAAGCTCTTTTTCCCGAAAAACCTCTTTCGGTTTTTCAGAGCGTTCAATGGCCAGGCCGGCAGCGGCTCGTCCCCCCCGATATCCAAATACCTGGCAGTCGGTCAGGTTATTGCCGCCGGGCCTGTCAGCCCCGTGAACCCCACCTGAAACCTCACCTATCGCGAACAGCCCCGGGACAGTCGTTGCCGCATTCTCATCAATCTTGACGCCACCATTGAAATTCTGAACAAGGGGGGCAATTTCAATGCTGTCCGTGCATAGATTAACCCCTTTTTTTAAAAAGGTCTCATAGGTAATCGGGGCTTTATTCTCTAATTCGCTGTCCGGAACGTGGTTCACGTCAAAAATAACGCCTCCGTGTTCCGTTCCTCTTCCGGAACAGATCTCTTTAAATATGGATATATCCAGGTAGCGGGCATTGGTCCTGACGGAAAAGGGGAAAGACATGGACTTCAGGGAAAGCACGTCATCCTTTGAGACGCCTTTGGGGAGATAATTACTTAAGAACTCCTCACCGAGAACATTTCTCAGGCGTGGACAAAAATTCCACATGTGTGAATGGATGATGAAATGCATCCTGGGGAAGACGACACCAGGGCCGATCTGAAAGAATTCTAAATTGGTGAGAACGGCTCCGGCACGAAAGGCCATAGCAAAGCCGTCACCCTTAAGAGAGGGATGGTTGATATTGTGAGGGAAGATGGCCCCTGCACCTCCATTCGCGAGGACGACCGCTTTAGCCAGGATATCAATCTGCTTCCCCTGTCTAAAGCCTCTTGCTCCCCATACCTCGCCCTCTTTATAAATGAGGTCCAGAAGTCGTATGCCCTCGAGGACTTTGACGCCCTTCTCAAGGGAAGCTTTTTTTAACACTGAAACGATAGAGACCCCTGTCTGCCCACCCTCAGCCAGAGATCTGGCTTTAGTACATCCCGAGAGCTTTCTCTGGAGTGGTTTCTCACCAACACCATCGAAGGTAACACCCATCTCAATAAGTTCCAATATCCTATCGGAAGCCTCATGGGCGATTATGGAAGCCAATGATTCATCGGCCAATCCCAACCCTGTCTTCAGGATGTCCTCAAGATAGACATCGGGCGAGTCACCATCATCGGATGCATTCAACGGCGCGTTAATGCCCAGTGTCTCAGAGGCAACCCACACGGTGCTCCCACCGCTTCCCCAGGTTCCTTCTGTGGCTACAGTCACATCGACCTGGGGTTCCATGCGTTTTGCCTCATAGGCAGCCCTGCCGGCAGCGCCACCCCCGCCGATAATCAATACATCCGTTTGGAGGGTCTCTTGTTTCAACTTTCCCATTCGTCCTTATAGGTTTGAAAAATATTTCTTTAATCCAGCACCTAATACCGGATACCAAGTACCACCTCAATTGAGGCTATATATACTGCAACTGTGCAGCGTGTTCCGGGCATACCTCTACACACATGCCGCAAACATCACAGACATCAGGATTAATAACCGCCCCTACTTTGGTCAAAGTAATGGCATCATAGAAGCAGCTTCTCAAACAAATTCCGCACCTGTTGCATTTACTGGTATCAATGGTGGCCTTTACATTCTCAGGTTTACGCGGGACTTCCGCGGTCTTTATGATGTTGGGGAGCGCCTTGCCTCGCATCTCATCCAGGCTTGTGTATCCCTTTCCTTCCATCCAGGCGGCCATGGATTCAGCCCACTTGCCGGTGACTTTATAACCCTGGAGCATAATCGCTGCCGCAGATTGAACCAGCGTTGCCCCACACATTGTATAGGCCACGATATCGCGCCAGTCCCAGACACCAAGACCCGCAATAATGGGTATTTTTAGCTCTTTGGCTGCCTGACTCACCAGTTTCAACCCATAACCAATCAGATAGGGTCCCCCGTATCCGCCCATGGCTCCGAACGGCACTGGCCTTGCCGTCTCGATATCTATAACAATACCCGAAAACCTGGCCGACATGTTGACCGCGTAAGCCCCCGCCTCTTCCACCTGCTTGGCTATTTCTACCGGGTTATTGGCTTGAGGGGTGATCTTGACGGAAAAAGGCTTTTTTAATATGCCGGCGCAGGTCTTCACGGACTCAAATGTCACATCAACCGCGCCAGCCCCCATTTTCACTCCCATATCGGCAGCAAATGGACATGAATTATTGAGCTCAACAAAATCAGCATTGGTCTTGTTCACCAGTTCACACATTTCAGACCATTCTTCAAGAGATGAGCCTGAAAGGCTGGCAATAACAACACCATCGTCTTTGATTAGATCCTTAGTCCGGTTGATGTCGTCCATATAAGTCGGATAATCAAAGGCCGAACATTCCTCCAGGGAACGTAGTGTGAAGGCGTGAGGGAGCTTTTTCGGGTATTCGGGATAATCCCGGTAGTCAATGAGCTTGAATCTCGGGCGAGGGAACTTACGTCCAAGCCTTCCGGCCTCTCCAAAGAGTGATTTAGCAATAACAGCGCCGGCCCCTCCATCTATACCGTGTTTCATCCTAATCGCGTCCATTGTGGGTGTAGCCGAAGCGACTACGATGGGGTTTTTAAATTTAATTCCGCCGATTTCAACAGATAGATCAATCATAATCTTCTCCTTTTATATTAACGTTGACAGTCTCGTAAAAATTCCAATTTACCGTCATTCCCGCGAAGGCGGGAGTCCTGGATTCCCGCCTTCGCGGGAATGACGAAAACAGGTGCTTTCCGACTTTTTACGAGTCCATCCAAGTTGATCACTTAAGATTTCTTTAGCTCGGGTCTATGAATACCCTTATGCATGGCTTCTAATTTTTTATGGACGATACGGATATGTTTGTGCATCGCGTTATAGGCTTCATCCTTCCTGCGTCTTCTTATTTTTTCTAATATGATTTCATGATCGATGATTTCATTACGGATGAATTCAGTGCCTAATCTAAACCTTAAAACATTTTCCTCAAGAACATCGAGCACTGAGTTTAAGGTAAATATGATCACAGGGTTTCTGGTGAGGTTGCAGATAAGACGATGAAATTCCAGGCTTAGCAACCTTGTGTTATCCTGCTCACCTTTTTCCAGAAGTAATTTTGCCTGTCGAATATTCTCTTCCGGTTCTTCCAGGTCAGTCTCCTTCCAGACATCGGCAACCAATGAGGCAATGTCCGGTTCAAAAATCAGCCTTGCCATGGTCAGGTCACTCTGGGCAACCCTTTTCAGCTTGAGCATGTCCGAAAGGAAAGAACTTACAGAGATGGAGTCTGCCTCCGCAACAAAAATACCGCCTTCGACTCCTTGCTTCGTAAAAACCAGTCCGGAATTTTCAAGGACCCTGATCGCCTGTCTCACCGTGACCTTGCTCACTCCAAAAAGATCGGCCATATTGCTCTCGGATGGGAGCCTATCGCCCGATACGTAAGTCGCGTCAAATATGCTTTCTTTGATCTGGTTGGCGACTTCGTTCGCGAATTTTTCTGTCTTAATAGGCTTGAAAGGAGACATCATAGATTCTTTTCAGGTAATTGGTTAATTGATTAACTGGTTACAAGTATCCATCCTGCTTGTCAAGCATTTTTTTATATTTTTTATTCAAATTAACCCTGATGAACTCGTAAAAAGCTATGTGATGCCGCGCTGCGGCACTGCAACCTAAAATAACTTGATAGTATATGAAATTTCCTTTTTTTCAAACGTAGTGCAGGGCTTCAGCCCTGCCTCATAATTGCAGAGCTAAAGCTCTGCGCTACAAGTCCGCACCGAAGGTGCGCTAATTTAACAATTATATCAAAAGGTTGGGGTTTTGTTATTTGAAGGTCTAAAAGTCCGTCACTCCCGCGAAGAGCTTGCCCCAGCGAAGGGAGGGGCGGGAATGACGAAAACGGGTGTTTTCTGACTTTTTATGAGATTGTCAAACCTGTAAGAGGGGGGACAATCAGGAGAGGAAGATACCATGTGAAGGGGTGACCCGTTTATGCATTTGCTTTTACAAGCTACCTCAAATGTTCGATAAATTCACCTATCGCCCTGTGGACCCGGTAAGCGCCCTCACCCAAAAGGATTCCATGCCGTTTGAAATTAAACAGGATGTATTGCTTGTCTTCGGAACCCAGTAGATCAAACACCCTCCTTGAACCTTTGGGATTCACTACCGGGTCCCCACTGGACTGGACAACGAGCGCCGGCGTCTGTATGGTTTCCAATTTGGGTTCAATTGCGTCCATGAGGCGATCGAGCTCCTTTACCCCGTTAATCGGGTTACGAAAATAATTGATGTGGGGATTTTCCGGATTGTTTTCAACAAATTCCATTTTAGCGGCATCGAGCTTGATGATTTCCATCCACCGGTTCCATGCATCCACGGCAGGCGCGAACCTTGAGGAAATATCCTGAAGTCTCATGGGGGGGCTGACGGCAAATACGCCCCTCACATCTTTCACTCTTGCCGCTAAATCAAGCGCCAGCCCCGCCCCTGTTGAAAATCCGCCAACCACAACCCGCTTACATATATTTCGCATAATGGCGTAGCCCCTGTCCAAAGAGGCTATCCATTCCTCATAGGATCTTCCGGCGAGATCATCGGGAGACGTGCCGTGCCCTCTCAGGCGGGGGACATAGACCCACAGACCTCTGCGGCCAAGATAGCCGGCAAGCTCTTTTACCTCCAGTGGAGCCGCCATGTATCCGTGAACGAGGACCACACCCGTATTCCGGGACCGCCCCCTGATGAGAAAGGGCATCCCCACCTCTTTCTTCTTGGATTCCGCCTCGATATAAAATCTGCTGTAATCCTGCTCAAATTCCGAAACAGCACAGTCAAGCAGGTAGCGCGCAGTCTTACGTCTCTGCCAGAAACCGGGTTGCCACGCCAGGCAGCGCATCCGGCGCTGCAGTCGCGGCAAGGGTTCAATCTCATTGGCAATAACTTCAATGGGGTTGTCAATTCGAATGCGATGAAAATCAAACCCGGAAGAGAATCTCCCAGTATCTTTGACCAGCGCGGTTCCCTGCTTTTTGACAATACCCTTTTCCAGGGCCAGAGATACAAAGTCCTTGAATATATGGAAGCGATCATCCGTAAGGAGATGAACCTGATCCTCTTTAAGGCCTTTGTGCGGATGAATTCCCATCTTGTCCAGGTCCCCGGTTGCGGCCAGGAACACCCGCCGCCTCAGATTATACTCATCGATCCTCTTAAATGGATACAGTCTGAGGATGGAGGCAAATAGATGATCGTGATTGACGGTCGTCATGCTGTAGATGGCCGACATGTAGCGCTGCATGATATTCAGGGCCATTCTTCGCATCACACGTCTCGAAGGTATGAGATCATTAAAACCGATTCTCTGCATAGATGAAGCATCCCGGTCAATGGCAGGATCGGTCATAAATTCCTTTATCTCAATCGGTGCCCCAAAACGGATATCCACATCCACACCGGACAGGAGCATGGTGCCTTCCGCCATGATCTCTTCCACCATACGTTCCGGTATGTCTTCCATCAAACGGACAAAAACGTTGCTTACAATATTCTCATGGGCCCGGATCGGGTAATAGGTGATGTTTACCGGAACGATAAAGGTGTTCGTTGCCAGTACCGGCGTAATGGACTCGATCTGGAAAAAGGCCAAAAGTCGTTTGGCTTCCTCAGGCGCCTCTCTGGAAATATGGCGCAGCCGCTTCCGGTAAAATTCGGTCCTGATGGCCAGTGCGGCGGCGCCTGTGTGCGGAGGATGTTTGCCGCCGGCATAGGATATCATATACTGTCCCTTTTCCACGACCTTCTTGCTTTTAACCATACGGCCTTCGGGGAAAATTATCCAATTTGCCTCCCCGGTAAGAAGGCTCTTCACAATAAGGAGATCCCTGTCAGGATCTTTTGTGGATACCGCACCTACCAAATCGAGAAATCTCCCAAGGGCCCCGTCAAAAAGGCCATAGTCCGCAAGGGACCAGACAGGAGTATGGGTCAACCGATGGATATGATAGGGCAAAAGAAGCGTCTCGATCCTGGTAAAATGATTGACAACAAAAATAATGGCGCCATCCGGAATATTTTCCTTCCCGTGGATCGCGATGTTTGCCTTTGAAAGGCGGGAAAGTGTTTTTATCGCGAGACTTGTTGTAAGATATGCAAAACGGTTCATGATAAACTGTCTCAACAGGGATTAATAAGGGTCCAATTACCCAAAGGCATCTGTTTTTTCTTCCTGGAATTGCCGGTGACTGCCGACCAGAAATACCAGTAGCGCAACCATACAGGCCGATATCAAAAAGCAAAGCCCCATAAATGTGAATACCGCCTCCAGTCCCGCTCGATCGGCGATATATCCGGATATGGCGGCGGCAGTGGATCCGACACCAAAGAAGAGAAAAAAATGGATGCCGTAACCTAATCCGTGTCGATGCTCCGGCAGGTAGCCGGAGATCAAGTAGTTTTGGATTGGTTGTATGGCAAAATATCCAAAAGCGTAAATAGCGGATGATGCCACTAACAATGCATTGGTGCTGGAAGCCATTACAAACACACAAATCATGCTGATGATAACGGCACCTAAATAGAGTTTCTCGGCACTGTGACGATCCACCAAACGACCGGCAAAATATTGCCCCACGGCACCTGATGCCAATACCAGTGTGGCGATCGTTCCGCCAAGGGTCACGGTATTCAAGTTCATGATAGACAGTTTCACCCGTGTTCCCATATAGACCGGCAAAAACATCATTATCCCCTTATATGTCATCCCCAATGCTGTCGCGGACATGAAAAAGATAATAATTGTAAGGAAAGTCTTTCGATCAAGTCCTGCAACACGGGTTTGCGCGACCGTTCTCCCTGTTGATGGAGCGCGACATTCGGCAACACCCAGTGAATAGATGCCTAATAAAATTCCTATTAAACCATACAGGACGTGTGGCGCCCGCCAGCCGAAAAGCGAACCGATCCCTGCCGACAAAACAGGCACACAGGCGACACCTAAACTGCCGGCTATGCCATGGATACCAAAGGCATGCCCTTTGTTGGTCATGCTCAGGGAAATCAGTGTGTTGGAGGCTGGATGGTAGGTACTGCAGCACAGGCCTATGAACCCCATGATGATGCCGTACATCCATAACGTGCTGATGGGCCAAACCAGGACAGCGATTAGACCTGCACTAAAAAGATATATCGATATTAGACGGCGAGGCCCAAATTTATCGGCCAGTATACCTGCAGGAAGGGAGCCAAAACCGAAAGCATACGAGAACACCGTAACAACCAGGCCCAGATGAAAATAGTCTGTACTGAACTCCGTAATTAGAAACGGGATAAGAGGAGGCAATACCCCCTCAAATAAATGGACCAGGCTATGGGAGCCGATGGTCAAACCCATGATTTTCTTTTCTTTTCTATTCAACTCTATTCCTTAATCTTTTATCCCGCCGAAGGCAGGCAAGCCAGTCGGAGGCGGACAGGGGTTTAATTCCCCGCCCCTTGGGACGTGCAATGTTATTGTTTTTGATACCCCGCTGCTCGTCCGTCCTCCGTCCCGCTCAAGCGGGACTACGGAGGATGGATCGGAGCGTAACGGAGATCCCGCCTGAGCGGGGCGGCGGGGAAGTTCATTTTTGAGGCTATAATTTTATATATTGGAATATCTTTTCCGTGTCAAACCATCATCATGTCAAAAATTCTGATCAAAAAAAACTCTGAGACTCCGGGGGCTCTGTGAGAGACTTAAAGGACCCTTTCAGGGTCCATAGCATGCCATCCCTTTTAGGGGTGGTAATTGACTGCAATAGTTTAGCTCTTTGAAAAAAGAGATCCCCATGTCCCATTCCTGTTTTCAAAGGGCTAAAGTGTTACCCTTAATTGCAGTTGACGTTAAAACCATATTGCATTATGATAAATATTATAATATATTTTATTAGCGACCGTTTCAAAAGGGCCAGGATAGTTATAAGCCTTTTAACACTTTGGCGTTTTGTTTATGCATCTTTAGGGTTAAGCGCTTAAAACAATAAAGGAGGGGTAAAAATAATGGACCAGAAGCATTTTGAAATCATACATGAAAACTTCGAGGGAATAGAACAGGAAAAGATCAACGAGGGCTATTTCCGCCGTACCGTGAATGGGAAAAACCAGATGGTATGCCTGGTTGACATTCGGCCGGGATGGATAACCAAGAGCCACAAACATGGCAACGATGAATCAATGATTATCCTGGAAGGGGACACGGCATGCACCGTGGGCGACCGGGAGTGCGAGTTGAAGACCGGGGACATCATTTATATTCCACCGAATGTGGAGCATCAACTCGTGGTAGGGGACAAAGGCGTTAAGATGTTAAAGATTTTCAGCCCTCCACGAACGGATTATCTTGACGGTACAGATACCTATCTGCGGGAGTCTAAGGACTAAGGGCTTGCAGGAGAGGTAAATAAAATTTTGTGAGAAGGAGTCGTAATCATGCCGTTTGGATACGCAGGGAAAATTTTACATATCAACTTGACAACATCAGACATAACCATAGAAGAACCAGACGAAATGTTTTACCGGCGCTATTTCGGCGGACGCGCCTTCCTGGCCTACTATCTCCTCAGGGAAATGAAGCCCCATGAAGACCCCCTGGGTCCTGGAAATGTCCTTGTATTTGCATCCAGCGCTATCGGAGGGGCGCCGTCACACGGTCTTTGCCGTTTCTCAGTAGGCGCCAAATCGCCGTTGACAGGCGGGTTCGGCGAATCCGAAGCAGGTGGGTTCTGGGGCCCTGAACTGAAGTTTGCCGGCTTTGACGCCATGGTCATCAAGGGAAAATCTGAAAACCCGGTGTATCTGTGGATTCACGATGGGGATGTGGAAATCAGGGATGCCTCCTCTATCTGGGGAATGCCCACCGGAGAGGCACAAGACGTCCTGATGCGAGAGATCGGAGATCGCAAAATACGTACGGTTCTGATAGGTCCGGCTGCCGAAAACCTGGTTCCTTACTCCATCATTGCGAACGACCTGAGCCATATGTCGGGACGAAACGGTATGGGCACCGTCATGGGTTCAAAAAACCTGAAGGCCATTGTCTGCCGGGGAACACACAAGATAAAGACAAAAGACCAAAAACTCGTGGGCAGTGTTGCCAAAAGGGTCGCCAGAGATCGGAAGGATAACCCCTTGAGCTACGGCCTCCACCTGCTGGGGACACCGGCCGCGGTTCTTCATTTCAACCATGCCGGGGCCCTTCCCTCAAAAAACTTTCGCGAAGGGACCTTTGAAGGGGCCGAAAACATATCCGGTGAGCGAATGATGGAGACCCTTCTCGAAAGACGTGAAGGGTGCTACGCCTGCTCAATACAATGCAGGGCTCGAGTGGGGGTGGAGGACAACAGATTTACGGTGGAACCTCGCTATGGTCGGCCAGAATATGAAACCCTGGTAGGGTTAGGTTCCAACTGCGGCATCGATGATCTGAACGCGGTTGTTAAGGGAAATGAACTTTGCAACAAGCTCGGACTGGATACTATCTCCATGGGCGGCAGCATTGCCTTTCTGATGGACTGTCACGAACAAGGACTTTTACCGGAGGATTGGGTCAACGGTTTGGATCTCAGGTTCGGCAACGCGGAGCTTATGCTCCAGCTCATTGAAGACACGGCCTACGGGCGTGGATTAGGGAAAAAGCTTGCAAAAGGCGTCCGGGACATGGCGCGTGAACTCGGTCCTGAAGCCGAAAAACTTGCGGTCCAGGTCAAAGGCCAGGAAGTACCGCTTCACGACGCCAGGGGAAAAGCCGCAGTTGGTTTCGGGTACGCCGTGGTGGAAAAAGGGGCCGATCATCTGGTCTCCGGCTTCGATATCCTGTACGAAAAATCGGATCATCCCGGGTTTGTCTCCGTTGCCCCTCTCGGCCTCCTGGAACCCTTAGACGTTCTTGACATGGGACCGAAAAAGATACGGCTATTTGTTTATATGTCCTGTCTCTGGGGTTTCTATAACTGTGCCAGCATCTGCAATTTCGCGTTTGTTCCCCGTTCTATCACTACCACGGCGGAGCTGGTTGATCTGGTAAAAGGCATCACCGGATGGGAAACCAGCCTATGGGAACTGATGAAGGTCGGGGAACGTTCAATCAATATGGCCCGGGCATTTAATGTGCGGGAAGGCTTCACCCGAAAGGATGACACACTTCCGGATCGCTTCTTTCAACCGCTCGAGGGAGAGGGGGCTATGAAGGGTTACCACATCGATCGAAAGACATTCGAAGAGGCGCTGGGGCTGTATTACGGCATAATGAACTGGGATCCTGAAAAGGCATGCCCCACTTACGCAAAGCTTGTTGAACTGGACATTGACTGGATCTGGGACCATATTAAATGATTGGAGCGGATCGGCAGGGTTGCAGGCCCTGGTCGGCAAAGGCAATAAAAAACCGCCTGGAAAGCTTTCCCTCCGTCTGTATAGCAATCTGGCGCGGTACGCAGGGGAAAAAATCCGTCCTTTCCCGGTACCGGTAGGCCCTTCGGAGACGGTTCACGGTCTGATTCAAAGATTCAGGATTCCGATGTCTGAAATCAGCATGATTTTCGTTAACAACTCCCTGACTTGCAAACTTGATACACCGGTTCGGCCCGGAGACGAGGTGGAAATATTCGGTTTGGTTGGCGGTGGATAATAAAGAATCCACGCCCATCGAAGATCCCACTATGCGGGGGAGGACATGGTTTTAAAATCGAAATAAACAGGTAGAAAGGTATAAAATGAGTAATAAAGAATTTTCAGGCGTTTTTCCATATCTCGTATCCCCGGTTGACGAACAGGGGAAGGTGAAAGAAAAGGTCCTTTCATCCCTGGTTGATCATTTGATCAAAAGTGGGGTCCACGGATTAACTCCTCTGGGGAGTACGGGGGAATTTGCGTACCTTACGTGGACACAAAGGCAACGAATCGTAGAGGTGGTCTTTGAAGCGGCAGCCGGAAGGGTTCCCGTTGTCGCCGGTGTTTCCCACACTTCTATCAGGGAGGCCGCAAGACAGGCAAGGGAGATGGAAGCCATCGGAGCGGACGGAATTCTGGCTATCATGGATTCTTACTTTCCCGTACCTCCGGAGGGGGTTGTAGCTTACTTCCGAGGGATAGCCGAGGCCGTCAGCTGTCCTGTTGTCATATATACGAATCCGAGTTTCTCCAGCACCAATCTTTCATTGGAGGTTATCGAGGCCATAGCTGAGGTGCCGAATATAAAATATCTCAAGGATGCTTCGGCAAATACCGGAAACCTTCTCTTCACCATGAATCATCTCGGCGACAAAATAAAAGTCTTCAGCGCCTCCGCCCATATACCGCTGTTCGTCATGATGTTAGGGGGAGTGGGGTGGATGGCGGGACCCGCCTGTGTCATTCCGCGTCAGAGTGTCGAGCTCTATGAACTGGCCAAGAAGGGACAGTGGGACGAAGCTATAACCCTGCAAAAACGCCTCTGGACTATTAACCGGGTTTTTCAAAAATATGCCCTGGCACCCTGCATTAAGGCCTGTCTCGAGTTGCAGGGATTTGAAGTGGGTGCGCCTATTCCTCCCCTTCAACCCCTGACCGGCCCGGCACTAAAGGACGTGGAAGCGGTATTAAAAACCCTGGATGTACTTTAGGCATATTCATCGGGCCGTCCTGGTATTCGCCCTTAACCGGCGTAAACGGGTGCCGGGATAAGACCTTCCCGGGGAGACTGTAGATTGGAAAGCATATCGGTAAAGCATATGTATTTGGCGGTCGTCGGGGCAGGAAATGCCTCACCGGATGTTTATGATATGGCCGTGTCGGTCGGCAGGGAAGCTGCCCTTAGAGGGTGGATAGTCGTAACCGGCGGGCTCAAAGGGGTTATGGAGGCCGCGGCCAAGGGCGCCCGGGAGGTCGGAGGGTTAACCCTGGGCATCTTACCGGGCGGAGACCGGGGTGACGCGAATCCTTACATCGAGATTGCAGTAGTTACCCACATGCGGCACGCCCGGAATTCCATCATCGCCCACACAGCGGACGCCATCGTCGCGGTGGACGGTGAATACGGGACCCTGTCGGAGATCGCTCTCGGGCTCAAACTCAAAAAACCGGTGGTGGGGATCAAGACCCCCTGGGATATCCCCGGTCTCGTTCGAGTTCGGGAACCCGTAGAAGCCATTGAAACGGTTTCCCGTATGCTAAGGGGTATGTGAAGAATCCCCGGAGGCATCCCTGGTTTTGCTTTTGAAAACGGACAACTCTAAAACTCTTGACATCATAAAATCATATATTATAAAATAATTTTTACGAAATATTGGAACCGCCCGGTGCAGGTAGTTTCAGATTGAAAATTCCGGGTGTCACTTTCCTGAACAAATGATCCGGAAAGCGAAAGGGGAAATTGAGGGAATTACCCAATTAATTCAAAACCAAGGAGGAGCAAAGATGAGCAGAAGAATCTTGAAATACCTAATGTTTTTTGGTGTAGTTGGGCTTTTACTGTCAGGCCCGGCTTTGGCGGCGGACAAGTATCCGTCACGTCTCATAACCATAGTAGCCCCGTTTTCGCCCGGTGGGACTGCTGATCTGCATTGTCGAGCCATTGCCCCCAGTCTTGAGAAAATCCTCAAGCAATCGGTAGTGGTGATTAACAAAACCGGGGCTGGCGGTGCGGTGGGAGCGGCATATGTAGCCAGCAAAAAACCGGATGGCTATACCATCCTTCTTGCCCTTACCTTTATTTCTTATATGCCGTCGGTGGACAAACTCTTCAACCGGCCCCCCACCTTTACACGTGAGCAATTCGTACCCATTGGTCTGATGAGCAAGGACCCCGCTATCATGGTGGTGCAGAGCTCAAGCCCTTACAAGTGTGTGGCTGACCTCGTGGCCGACGCCAAGAAAAGGCCGGGTAAAATCAAATACAGCTCTGCCGGCTTTTATTCCACGCTTCACGTGGCCATGGAAATGTTCATGAAGTCCGCAGGTATCAAGATGACTCATGTTCCCTTTCGGGGCGGAAATCCTGCCACCATGGCCCTGTTGGGGGGACATGTTGACACCTTAGCCATCCCGCCCAGTGTTGTTGCGGGCCAGGTTAAGGCTGGAAAGTTACGTGTGCTGGCCGTCTGGTCTGACAAAAGGATCGCGGCGCATCCGGATAAACCCACTTTGAGGGAATTGGGATATGATGCCGAGTTCTACGTATGGGCCGGATTGTTCGCGCGCAAGGGAACGCCGCCGGAAGCACTCAAGGTCATCAGGGAAGCCTACGGTAAGGCTGCCAAGACCAAGGCCTTCAAAAGTGCCATGAAAAACATAAGGACGCCCCCCGTATACTTAAACGCTGAGGACCTGCAGAAATTCTGGGACAAGGACGCAGAAAACCTGGACTCACTTATTAAGTTTATTGGAAAGGTTCAGTAGGCGTACGCTTCGCGTTGGGGTCTGTTTCCATCCGACAACGCAATCAAGAAAGCCCTCCGGCTAATAAAGCCGGGGGGCTTTACACTTAACAGGGCCATTACCAGGTCCCTGTTCATATAAACGGCCTGTCCTAACGCTTTGAGATTTTTCCGCGGCGGGTCCGGTTCGCCTGGTCAAGCTTCTCTACACATTCGGGTAAATCCAGTTTTTCCAGTGTTTCCCTGGAAGGCCAACCGGTATCTTTGTCCCACCCGTGAAGGGAGTAATACACATCGAGCATCTCGTCCCAGCGCTCTTTCTGCAACAATTCTCCCTTCAGCGGACCTGACCTCACGGGCTCTTCCATCAACCTTTCCGGGGGGTAGTCATCTTCTCGCGTAAAACCCGCATGGTAGACATTGAACATTTTTTCCACATTGTGGATTCTTTCAGCGGTCTTCATCAATTCGGGAACCGTCATCTCAATGCCTGTCGCAAAGGAATAGAACCGTGCCAGTTCATCAGGGTTTACGCCCTGGGGGGCGCCCCAGGTACCGGAAAAAAAACAGACCCCAAGCGAATCCAACAAAGAACAGATATATTCCGTCTGGGTGACCACCTCCGGTTTTCCTTCATATGCGCGTGCATCCCCTGCCGTTTTGACGCCGAAAAGTTTCTGGCTGTCCTCCTCCGAATATTTCCTGGCCTCCGTTACCGCTGCGCCCCTGGTGTGCGCCCCCCCCCTTGCAGAGACAACAACGCCTAAAGCCCAACCTTTGGCCGCGCGTATTCCCTCAATAAGATCCTGACCTTTCATATGAAACGCGTATTTTTCAGACCCCCTACCCACCATCTGTGACGCCCTCATGCTGCCTTCGGCCAATATGTTACCCAGACCTTCACGATTGGCGATTTTCCTTATCAGTTTCAGTATCACTTCATGGTCGCTCCAGTTTAGATTCAACCCGTCAGTATCTTTCTCAGTGAGGATCTTGTTCTGAAAGGAATCGATCGCCCATCCAATACTGCTCGCGGTGTTATCAATGTCCAGACCCAGCTGGCAGCATTCCTCCTGGGCTTTCAGAATTGCCCCCGCATCCTCTATCGCCAGTCTTCCTCCGAAATTCCAAACGGCATTCGCCTCGGCCTTCCGGCACAACGTACCGGCATAGGGTCCGTGGTCAATACGATAGCTATGACCACAGTGAGTCGGACAAGCCGTACACGCGTGCTGAGACACTTCATAGGCGTCATGAAATACTTCATGGGATATCCTGGCAAAACTCTCTTCGGGAATGTAGTCGTCCTGGTAATTTTTATAAGGCAAAGAGGATATGTCATTCCACTTGGGTGATACAAAAAGAGATCCGAATTCCTTCCTGGCATTGTGCTCGTGTAATCCACCAAGCCTTTTTGTGGTTTTTTTAACCAATGACATGAAATCATCCGGTTTTCTGGTCGCGATCCCACCGGTGCCCTTCACCGCGATCGCCTTGAGATTCTTTGATCCCATGACGGCACCCAGCCCGCATCGTCCCACGGCCCGGCAACCGCAGACAATGACGCAGGCCGATCGGACCATATTTTCTCCGGCAGGACCGATGCACAGAACCTGAACATCGTCATGACCCGAAACCTCCTTTATACGTTCTTCGGTTTCGGCGACCGTTTTTCCCCACAGGGATCGTGCCGATTTCAAGACGACCCGATCATTTTCTATCCATAAATATACGGGCTCCCTTGCCCTTCCCCCGAGGACCAGGTTATCATAACCTGCATACTTCAGTTCCGAGGCAAACCATCCCCCCGCATTTCCGGATCCGATCCCACCCGTAAACGGATTTTTGGAATCAATATTGAGTCTGGATGCCCCCGGGACCAGCGTTCCGCTGAGGGCTCCGGCTCCAAAGCAGATCAAGTTTGCCGGTTCAAAGGGTGTCACCCACGGGCCTAACTCTTTCAGAAGAATCCATTGGTTGATCCCCCTTCCCCCAAGGAACCTGGGGACATATCTCCGGGTGGATTCCGTGCGAATTATCCCGTTTGTGAGATCTATACGCAGTATCTTTCCGGCATACCCGTAGCCTGCATCCATCATGATTCTCTCCCTTTCAGCCTGTATACGTTCTGGGGACACAAACCAATGCAGAGGGGATATTCCTCCCCTTCGCAGAGGTCACATACAGGAATTCCAGCTTCCGTATCATAAGATATGTTGATTTGCCCCCCCCCCTCGGGATTGGAGAGGGACTTGTTTACCCGAATGCTGGACTGGCTCCGGGAAAACATGCGCGAATGGTGAAAAGAACATGCCATCTCGCATATCAAACATCCAGTGCAGGCATCCCCGTTTTCAACTTCAATCATTCTTCTTCTCCTCATGGTATTTCATTAATATTATATTATTTAACGTAAAGCTTGCCGGAATGCAAGGGGTATCAGAAAACCTCCACAAAAATGTCAGAGGGCTTTTAAGGACACACGACGCAGGATCAAAACCCCGTATCAACCTCTAATTTCATTAAAATTACCGCATGACCGCCAAATGATCATAGGGGAAATATTTTCTTATAATGGGCCATGCTCTTTTTCTTGACAAGTAAGGGCGTTTCCTCTTAAAATGGCTTCCGAATAAAATATTATAAATTTACAGGGAGATCATATAATGGCGAAAGACAGCGAATATCAAGCCCATGAGACACTGCCTTGGAGAGACGTGGAAGGTTTCGATAAGCCGGGCATCCAGGAAAAAATACTGTACCGTGATGAAAAACAGGGAACCTATGTTCGTCTACTCAATATAGCCCCCGGTTTCCAAACGGGCGATACCCCTCTGAAACATGATTTCGACGAGTTCGTTTGGGTCCTTCAGGGATATGCCGTTAACCCGAGAACCGGTCATCAGAATGCGACAGGCATGCATGCCGTCTTTCCAGCCGGTCTTGAGCACGGGCCGTTTTTTTACCCGGAGGGAGCTGTTTTCCTTGAGTTTCGTCATTATGCGAAGAAATAGCAGAGAGAGGTTAAGATGTTTTTTAACCCGTTACCCGGGATTTTTTAGGCGATGCCCCGAAATCCCTGAAATGGAGAGCAGATAGAAATGATGAATAAAGCCAGAGCGTACGATACCTCTAATACCGCACCAGAACTTCAGAAACGCGAAATGAATCTCAACGCCCGGAAACCGGCTGAATCCAAGGTCGACGAGACCGAGAGGGAACTGCTGGAAATGATCAGGTCCGGAAATCTCCCCGCCGGGCAGTGGCTCAAACAGCAGGATCTGGCGACCACTCTGAATAAAAGCATCACCCCCGTTCGGGAAGCGCTCCGGAGACTTGAAGTCGCGGGTCTCGTCGTCAGCGTACCCTACCAGGGTATGAGGGTTTCAGATATCCCTCCTGAGCAGATAAGGGAGATCTATTTGGTTCACGCCCTCCTTCAGAGCGAGGCGGCGCGTCTTTATGTCCCGAAAATCAGCCATACGGAAATCACGGAGGCGCGCCGCCTGAATGATCAAATGAGGGTTTACGTATCCAAAGGAGATTTGAACACCCTCAAGGAATTGAACGAAAAAATGCATCTACTTCTTTGCGGGGAATCCCATTTCACTTTTCTCGGCAAAATGATCCGCTTCCTGTGGATGCAAAACCCAAAGGATAAATTTCAGGTAGCACCGGATCACGCCGTTATTTCAATAAAGGAACATGACAATATCCTCGAGGCGTTTTCCAACCGCCAGGCCGATTTGGCTGCGGCACTGGTAAAAGAGCACTTTATACGAGTCGGACGAGACCTGGTCGCCCAGGGAGATCAATCCTGAGGGTTCGGTCATCCGTGACCTCACGGTCGCGGCGAAGGAATTCCAAATCGCCCGGACCCGCGATGTTCGCTGTAATGCCCGGCAAAACCGCAATCGACACATCCCGGTTGAAACCAAATCTTACATAATCCCGGCGGGAACTTATGCAAAACAAAGAGCAAAACAGGACCACGGGCGTTTCTAAAGCAATAAAGGTCGGGCTTTTTCAGTTCGAGCCGGTTTTTGGAGAGATCCGGCAAAATGTGGAGCACGTCACCGACTCCCTGGCCAACATCAAGGCCGATTTAATCGTGCTTCCGGAGCTTTGCACGACCGGTTATCAATTCAAATCCCCAAACGAGGTGAAATTTCTATCCGAGGATATTTCAAGCAGCCATGCCGTGAACGAATTTGTAAAACTATGCAAGGACAGAAATATGTATATGGTTTTCGGCATGGCAGAGGGCGCAAATGGGGCCTTTTTCAATTCCGCGTTATATACAGGTCCTGAGGGCGTGATCGGTGTTTATAAAAAGGCGCATCTCTTCTTCGAAGAGAAATTCTTTTTTTCACCCGGAAACGGGGGGTTCCCGATATTTCAACAAAACGGCGTTTACGTCGGGTTGATGATCTGCTTTGATTGGATTTTTCCCGAGGTCGCTCGCATTCTGGCGCTTAAGGGAGCCGACATCATCTGCCATCCCGCCAACCTGGTTTTGCCTTACTGCCAGCAGGCCATGATCACCCGGAGCATTGAAAACGGGGTCTTTTCGCTTACGGCAAATCGTATCGGAGAAGAAAAAAGAGGCGGGAAAGATGCGCTGAAATTCAGCGGCAAAAGCCAGGTGGTAGACCCCAGGGGAAATGTATTATTTCGCCTGGGAGAAGAAGAAACAGTAAAGGTTGTTGAAATAGATCCTGCTGAAGCCAGAGATAAAAAAATAACCCGGCACAATGATCTGATGGAAGACCGTTTGCCCGAACTGTATGGGAAACTGACAAAGGTTTCCGTTTAAAAACGGCCTTCGCAACGGGCCTTACGGACATGAGTGTGCCTTATATTCTCGATCCCCTGACTACCCTTCTTTCTCCGCTTTTGTCAGCTTTTCCCGCCACGCGACCTTCTTGAACAACGGAAGGACAGCCAGTAAGAGCAAAATGGCGGTCGCAGCTAAAAAAGTGACGGAAATGGGCCTGCTTATAAAAATGCCGTAGCTCCCGTCCGACATAGCCAGTGCCTGCCGAAGGCTCAGTTCCATGATCGGGGCAAGTACAACCCCCAAAACAGCCGGAGCGGCCTCGAATTCGAACTTCCGCATCAAATATCCCAGAACACCCATGACCACCATGATCCCCAAATCAACCACGCTGTAATTCACGGCATAGACGCCCACTATGCACAGCATCAAGATGGTCGGGTAAAGATACTTATAGGGGATCCTCAAAAAATTTACAAAGATACCCACCATCGGAAGGTTGAGTAAGAGAAGCACGAAATTGCCCAGATACATGCTCGCGATCAACCCCCAGAAGGTGACCGGGTTCTCCGTGATCAGGAGCGGGCCGGGAGTGACCCCGTGCACCATCAGGGCGGCCAGCAGCACCGCCGGAATCGGGCCGGTGGGCACACCGAGGGCAAGCATGGGAACTAGTGCTCCGGTACTGGCTGCGTTGTTGGCGGACTCAGGCCCTGCCACGCCTTCAATTACCCCTGTCCCAAACCGCTCGGGATATTTGGACAATCTCCGTTCCAGGGCATAGGAAATAAAGGTGGAAATGATATGGGCCGATCCGGGAATAATCCCGATTAAAAAACCCAGGATGGTCCCCCTTGCGATAGGGGCCGCGGAGACTTTGAGTTCATGCTTGGACGGAACCAGGTCCTTTAGGCGGGGCTTTATTGCGTCCGGTCTGTCAGGATCCCCGGCAGTGGCCATGATTTCGGAAAGTCCGAAAAGACCTACGGCCACGGGCACGATGGAAAGCCCGTCTCCCAGGGCCACCACTCCGTAGATAAAACGGAAATACCCGGTGATGACGTCGATGCCGACCATCCCAAAAAGCAGGCCCAATGCGATCATTGACAGGTTTTTCGGAACCGACCCGCCGCTCATGTACCCAAGGAGCATCAGACCCAGAACCAGCAGGGAGAAATACTCCGGGGGTCCAAAACGCAGGGCTAACCTGGCCAAGGGCGGCGCCACGAACATGAGGCCGAGGACTGCGACTGTTCCCGCTATATAAGAACCAATAGCACAAATGGCAAGTGCGGGACCCGCCCTGCCTTTTTGCGCCATCTGATATCCTTCAATGCAGGTGATCACCGATGCCGACTCACCGGGGATTCTCATCAGGATGGATGTGGTCGACCCCCCGTACATCGCCCCGTAATACACACTGCACAAAAGTATTAGCCCGCTCGTAGGGTTGAGGCCGAAGGTTAGCGGCAAAAGCAGACTGATCCCGGCCAGTGGGCCGATCCCAGGCAAAACGCCTACCATCGTGCCTATGAAACAACCCAAAATGGCCCAGAGCAAATTCCCGGGCGTGAAAGCCGTGGCAAAACCCAGAATCAGGTTCGGCAAAGTGTCTGATATCAAAACCCAAAACCTCCCAGTGGAAGAGGGACATTCAGCAGGTTGTGGAAAAGCCAGTAGGAACCAAATGTAAGCCCAAACGTCAGCAGGAGAAAAGCCCAGACTTTGAGACGTTCAAGATAACCGAACAGGAACAGCAGGATAATCAACACAGTGACCCGGTATCCGAGCCTTTCGATCGCAAAAATGGAAAAACCGCAGCATCCCACAATACACACGGCATGGAAAAAGCCGGGCCAGTGAAGGGACTTAAAGGCCACGGAACGACGGCCCAGCGCCAGAATGATGCAGGACAAAATCCCAAGGATGATTGCCAAGAGCATGGGCACATAGCCTGGCCCGGGATTGAAATGTGTGCCCAGCGGTAGAGCGACATAGGTGTGGATTGCCACATAAATGGAAAGGGCAAAAAGAAACGCCCCGCTGATCAGGTCAATGGTTATCCCCGCCTTTTTCTTGTCCGGCGGGTCCTTTTTTTTGTCCATTCTTTGTTGCCCCGATTGAAAAAATAACTGTCCATTCAGGCGGTACAGCGTGAAAAATCGAAAAACAGGGAGACATTCAATCCATTTTACGCTTTACCTAACGCGCTGTATAGCGTATTTCAATAATGCAGATTTTATAATATATGATCTGTGTTAAGTCAAGTAACTTGCGGGCGATTGTGCGGCCCGTAATCATGTTGGAACCGCAAAAGGATAGTGATGAAAACCCTGTTACCATGTGAGGTCGTCTTTTCATGTTACTGAACTATGTTATAATCCTGGTCACCGGGTTTGGTGTAAGCTTTATTTCCACTTTGTTCGGCCTTGGCGGGGGTCTTATCATCGTACCCATGCTGAGCCTGATATTGCCCTTTTCTCATCTTGAGGCGATCTCCACAAGCCTGGTCACCATCATTATGGTCGCCGCGTATAACACCTATAGCTTCCAGCAAAGGGGGGTTGTGGTCTGGCGTATCGTTCCCTGGATCGCGTTTCCGTCTTCTCTTTTTGCCTTGATTGCAGGAAAACTGGCGACCATCCTGCCTGAGAAATTCCTGATTATTTTCTATATTCTGTTTCTATTCTGGCTGGCCCTAAGGACGTTTTCCATAAAGAAGGAAACCTCCCGAAAATCATCCGGGAAGTATTCAAAATTACTGCCTTTCGGGATCGGCGGTTTTAGCGGTTTTGTTGCAGGAATGACGGGAGTCGGCGGCGGCGGTATCACCACGTCACTTATGCTGGTCAGCGGACTCACAAAAAACGTGCAGGCCACACCCACATCCAACGCGATTATGATATTCACCTGCTTTTTTGCGAGCATCCCCTTTGCCTTTAACAGTGGAACTCCGTATCAGTTCCCTGTCGTTGGATATATTCACCTGGATATCGCCTTTTTTCTCTTTACCGGTAGCTTCATTTTTACCAAGATAGGAGTTTTGATTAATCAGGATTTTCCGCTTTTCTGGCGCAAGACCATCCTGGGGTCGTTGATGCTTCTCATATGCATCAGGCTTACCGCAATGCTTTTCAGGTAATTGATTGGGGTATCCATGGATATTATCACTCTATTGGTCATCTGCTTGGTCGGCATATTCGCGGGGTTTTTTGGCACCCTGGCCGGAGGCGGGGGGCTGATCACTGTACCCACGCTCATTTTCATAGGGTTACCCCCCCATGTAGCGATCGCTACCAATAGACTGGGGGCCGTGGGTTTGTTCAGTACCGGCTGGTATAAATTCCACAAGAAGGGAACAATAGACTATAGTATAGGCCTGATTACGGGAATCCCTTTCTTCATTGGCTCCATTCTCGGGGCGTTCCTTCTGCTGGAAATCAGCGAGGAAGCCCTAAGAAAAATCATTGCCGCCTTTACTGTTGCGGTTCTGATCATCATCATGGCCAAGTCAAACATCGGCTTGGAAAAAAGAAAAGACGTTATCCTAAAATATGAGCGTATCCTGGGCATTGCCCTTTCCTTTTTAATCGGAGTATATGCGGGATTTTACACGCCTGGATTCGGCATTTTCTTATCCTATGTGCAAATACTGCTGTTCGGGCAGACCTTCATCGAAAGCGCTGGAACATGGAAAATCGGCGCCGTAATGTACTCAGTTGCGACCACCATCATTTTTGCCTTTAAAGGACTCATCGTATACCCGGATGCCGTTGCCTTGTTCATCGGGACCGCCTCGGGGTCTTATATCGGGGCACACTATTCAGACAGGATTGGAAATGTATGGATAAGGAGATTATTTATCGTTTCCGTCCTGGCATTGGCATTAAAGTTGATCATTTGATACTTTCTGTTCGAAATTCTGCTGTTCTCATTGATCGGTGAACGCTACCGACATCTGCTTATCAATATTGTGTAAGCGGTTGTATGAAATAAGTATCCGCTTATAGTCTTTAAGCATTTCACTGGAACCCTTGAATCCTTGACCCCTTGAATCCTTGGACCCTCTTCTCCAACTAAATTGGAGAAGAACCATTTTTAATACCCCAACCATTTGCCGGAGGATAATTGATTTTTTTATTACATGCACAAAAAATTGTGCATGACGCACTGTTTTTTGTGCATGATCGAGGAATATACATTCCATCAATGCCCCCATCTTGAATCATTTCTTGAAGAAACCATATTATTTTACTGAATCATAATTTTCTAATACGCATGTAAAATAAGGATTTCCGAATATCTCCGACCGGAATAATTATAAACATCCAGTCTATTTCACACAAAATGCAGTTCTGGCACAGCATTTGAAGATAAAGGGAATTGTCCGTGCAGGATGCGGCTCTGCGGTCTAAGTACGCGCCCTGCGTTTTCACTAACATTTTTTTGAATGGAGGTAGAAGAATGAGAAATTTGAAACGGGTTTTGACAGTAGTACTTGTAATCTCGGTGGTTGTGGCATTTGTTCCGCTTGTAGTGGCATTAGACGTGAACAAGGTCAATATCAATAAGGCCACAGTGCCGGATCTTGTAAAAATTAAAGGCATCGGACAAAAATACGCGGAGCGTATTGTGGCATACCGGGATAAAAACGGACCCTTTAAAAAGATTGAGGACATCACAAATGTTAAAGGGATTGGCCCGAAAAAATTCGAAGCAATCAAGAACCTGATTACCGTAGAATAGGCGGGCAAAAACCTATATTATTGAAAGGTTCCTTAAGTCCCGATTAACCGGGACTTAAGGTAACCGTAAGGGTCTTTCGTAATGTACTAAGCGGAAAGAATGTCCCGAAATGAGTTAAAAACCCGACAATAATTCAGCGACTTCACAAAAACCACCCTTAAAAGCCCCCCCCATAACCACCTTTGTGCCCTTTTCGCAATATGTACGGGCAATTTCATAGGCCCTTTTAGAGGCATGAGAAAATGTTGTAATAGCCACAAGATCGTATTCTTCACTAAAATCAATATCCTGAAGGCACTCATCCGTGTCCTTCACCTCATGTTGATCTGGTACAAGTGCTGCCAGATAAGGAAGCGTCATTCCAATAACCCATCTTGTCTTGGTTTGAAAAAGGGTACCATCAGGATTATAGCCGGTTGGCTGAAGGATGTGGATTTTCATTGTTACCTACAATCTTGACAAAATCCTGCTTTGATACAGCAATGGAGCCTCTTGTGCACAGGAACATCTCATTATAAACGCAAATATAAGCCTAAGCAACAATCACATAATGCGCAAGATATGTTTGAAAATATACCTCAAGCCCGCAAATATTATAAAATAATAAAGCTCTGCTCCCATGCTTCCCACAAAGCCTTTAAAGTTGATCGAAAAATCAGGCAAGCACTCCTTAGTACGGTTTGTAACGAAGCACGAACCGATGGGCATAATTTTTCGATAAGGCACATATTAGTTCAATTATTTTATTGCAATAAAATAATTTATAATATAATATTTTTATCTATTAAAATAATATACATAATACAAAAGCTTAAATTGTCAAACATGTAACCTTGACTTCATTCATCATGAATAAGAAAAACGGAAATAAAGCCGATCATCTGGTTCTAATCGGATTAGGTCTGGCAATAGGATACTGGATACTTGAATCATTTATGCTTGTCATGCTGTCCAATGATGTCAGCTTTCTTCAAAGTCTGCTCGGATATGATTTTAATGAGATTTTGGCCCGTCTCCTGGTTTTATGCTTCTTTATGATTTTTGCTTCCCATGCCCAATTTACTGTAACACAGCGCAAACAGGCCGATGAAGCCTTGCGCCAGAGCGAAATCAAATACAGGACAATCATTGAAAGCATTCAAGACGGATACTTTGAAGTGGATACTTCCGGTAAATTCAATTTTTTTAATGATTCCGTGTGTAAAATCTTCGGATATTCCAGAGATTATTTGATAAGTAAAAATATCCGGCAATTTATGGACGAATTGGACGCCGAAAAAGTAAATGCAGCCTTTGATAATGCATACAAAACCAAAATCGGGATAGGCACATTTGGTTTTACGCTCGTCCGGCCGGACAAATCCGAACGTTTTGTTGAAGCGTCTGTATCCTTAATTAAGGATTCAAAAAACAAAACACTTGGTTTCAGGGGTATTTTGAGAGACGTTACAAAACGCAAAAAGGCCGAAGCCCTTCAGCGGGCTGAAACAGCTGCTGAGGCGGCCAACCGATCAAAAAGTGAGTTTAGCCAATATGAGCCATGAAATCCGCACGCCATTGAACTCAATAATAGGATTGGTAGAACTGGTTCTGGATACGGATCTTGACGCCGACCAAAGGTAAGACCTGAACGTAGTACTCATTATCTCGGTTGTGATGGCATTTGTTCCTATGACAGTTGCATTGGAAGCAGGCAAGGTCAATATCAATAAGGCCACAGTGCCGGATCTTGTAAAAATTAAAGGCATCGGACAAAAATACGCGGAGCGTATTGTGGTATACCGGGATAAAAACGGACCCTTTAAAATGATTGAGGATATAACAAATGTTAAAGGGATTGGCCCAAAGAAATTCGAAGCAATCAAGAACCTGATTACCGTGGAATAGACATACAAAACATCCCGTATTATTGAAAGGTTCCTTAAGTCCCGATCAACAGGGACTTAAGGAAACCGAAAGGGTCTTTCGTAATGCATTAAGCGGAAAGAATGCCCCGAAATGAGTTAAAAACCCGACATAGCCCGCCGTGCCGCAATCCTGACACCTCTATCGGAGTTGTTTAGATATTTTTCAATAAGGGACTTTGCCCGATCGCTTTTAATGCGCGCAAGAACATCAATTGCGATAATTTTAAAAGAAGGCCCTTTTCGACTCATGGACAGTCCAAGAGGATAGACGGCCCTGTTTCCAAACAGGGACAGTGACAAAACGACGGAATTGCGAACCCATAAATCCGGATCCTTGAGAAGGGCGATCAGTTCGCGAATGGCGGGCTCATAATTCATCTGCCCCAGAGAGTAGGCTGCCGCTTTTCTCACAGCGGGATCAAGATCAATAACATACTGCACAAGTTTTTTAGCCATTTCCTCTGAGTCGTTTATATCCATGATCCATGTTCTAAGGACGGGCAGTATCTTGTCCAGGTTATTAAACGTCAGATCAATAATATCAGTTAAGACATCTGTCCCTGCCGCAGTTGAGGCCATTTCCGCATAACGCCTGTATTTGTGATATTCGAGAGGCATGGCACGAACAATAACAGAAAGCAGGGCTGTAACCCTTTCTCTATCTTCAAGATAATGACCTATAACAGCCGGATCATTATTTTTTTGGGCCTTGTCGAATGCCTCCTTCATTGGTGTTAAAACGAAAAGACGATGTTTATTCAATATCTCTCCGAGCGCGCGGGCCGCTGAGGACCTGATGCGCCATGATGGATCATTCAGTGCTCCTATAAGACATTTAAGTGCCCTGGAATCTTTAAGCAGGCCCAGATAATAGCATGCTCTTACCCTGTCAACAGGATTGGAGCTTTGAGTTTTTTTTACTAATTCGGGCAAGGCATGGAAGGCATGAACTCTAAAAAACTTCTTCATGAAGATGAGGCTCATGGTATCCGGGGTGTGGATAAAGCCGGATATGACCGGCGTTGATTTTTCCGGTGGCAGATCAAGGATTTTCTCCCCTGCCTCTTTTGGGACCTCTTTTTCCAGGCCCCAGTGTGAGGCTACCGAAAGCATCAACTTTACATTTTCGGGATAGGGCATTTGTTCCGAGCTGGCCAGCATACTGAGAAGATTATTTCTTTCCTCTGTTTTTTTCTTTTTCGCCTCTACGCTGACAGGAGATATTGTTGCAGGAGCAATAATATTCATGCCGCTCATTCCCCCTCCATCCTCGTCAATGCCGATACTCCATCGATTTGGTCCCCAGAGCGTGTTGTCCGCCCCGTGCAGGGAATACCTGTCTTTGCCTCCGGCATCCACAAAAAGGCCTATCCCTCCCCGGCTTTTAGTCAGATTGCCAACCGCGATTCCACCCCTGCACTCATACCCGTCGTCGCCGGAATTATCAACGAAGATACCGACACCACTCGCGTTTGAGGCCCCCATAGAAAGCCAGTCAGAGACATACGTGTCGTCACCTGTTTCATTGATAAGAATACCGATGCCATAATCATGGCCACATCCCTGGGAAACACCCCAGGAGGAGGTATGGTCGTTGCCTGCCGCGTCCATGAGTAAACCAAAAGAAAAATGGATACCCGCTCCCTGGGCGTACCTCCGTGCAATAAAGGTGTCTTTCCCCGCTTCATCATACAGTATTCCGATACCCATCCAGTAGGAAGCCCCCTGGCCAAAATACTGGCATTGATAATGATCGTTGCCCGATTTGTCGGCAAGTAAGGCAAAACCACCTGCAGCGAGGTTCCTCATCCCAAAAGAAAAGCCCTGCGAAAAGCTCTTGTTAATATCAGGCTCTCTCGGATCCGGTGCCTTAGCGCCTGACAAATACTTATCGTTACCTTTGATGTCACATAAACATGAGACCCCCAACACGCCGGAATATGCCTGGCCTGAATGCCGGCACTGATAAGTGTCTTCGCCGCCAAGGTCAATCAGCCCGCCCCATCCCCAAGACGAAGCAGCCTGTACGAATTCCGTCCCCAGATAGGTATCCATGCCGCCACCATCAATAAGCAGGCCCAAGCCAAACAGGCCGGCACCCTGGGAATAACTCCCGGCCCTGTACAAATCGTTTCCTTTAAGGTCGTACAGGATTCCAATTCCCCAGATACCTGACCCCTGTGTGCACTCTTCTCCCAGATAAGTATCATCGCCGCAAAGATCGAGCACAAGCGAACACTTGCCATTTGTCCCGGAGGCTGTCTTTCCTTTGTAGACATCGTTTCCGCCAAAATCAATGATCAGAGTTGCAGCATCTTGATGCACATCTGGTCCTTTTCCGCCTATTTCAACCAATCCCAGATCAGTCATGAAGGAAAAGGAACTGACATTTTTTTGCCATTTGTCCATTTTGGTCAAAAGTTCCCTGGCCTTTGCCACTGCTTCGACAATGGTTAATCCTGCTTCGAGAATATCTTTCCTTTTGACACTGCCAGCAGCATCAATGGCTTGTCTCTGCTCACTTATGCTGAGCGGTTGCTCTATCTTCTCTCTAAAACCCCTGTCCGTGCAGGCTTCCGGGATAAAATGCTTTTCGATAAGTCTCATATCTTCAGGAGATATTCCTGCCCTGATAGTATCAAACCTTACATTGGCCGTATATATGGCATCAAGGATCAGATGAATGGCCTCTTTTAGCTGCCCCGGACCCGGGATCTCATGTCTGTCATATTTCTTTAGAGGAATGGCGTCGATCGTATCGAAATCACCAAGCGTTGCCAGTTCCTTCATCCACAATAAAGGGTTTTCGGACTTGGCCAAAAGACTCATGGCCTTTGCTTGACCCTCAATGGGAGCATTCATGGGATTGTCCATCCATCTTCCGAAATAACTTAAGGCGAAAGGATTTGTCGAAAGATCCGACCTTATTGACAGGTCCCCTCTCCGCATGGCATTAATCTTCAATGACCGATCAATAAGGCAATCTCTCATGCCATTGTCGCCTAATGCAGTTGGGGTGAAAAAACCTAAGATAAATGAGGTTAAGACATAAGCCACAATAAAAGGGCTAACCAGTATAGCCAAAAACGCGGTTTTTGGTATTTTGAACATTTTTACCTCATCCTGCAATCGAATGTGTAGACTTTTTTATCGGATTACGGATAATAGTGCAAGCTGCAGCTTGACGATAAAACAACATGTATTGTCATATATCCCGAAACCAACCTTGACACATTTGAAAATTATTTGCACATTAAAGGTAATTATCTTTAATCCTTTTAGGCAACGGTGACCGTGCGTGCAAATATTATCAAGGAGGCCCAAAAATGAAAAAATTTATTAAGGTCCTGTTTATTGCCATTCCAGTTCTGATCATTGCGGCATTTGTTGCCTTGTACCTCTCATTTGGCTGGATTACCAAAAAGGCCGTGGAGACCCTCGGCCCAGACATGACTCAAACCGAGGTTAAACTTGAAGAATCCAATATCTCTCTGCTCTCAGGAAAAGGCGTGCTAAGGGGAGTCTTTGTCGGCAATCCAGAGGGATTTAAGACGGAAAGCGCGTTTAAGCTTAAAGAGGTCAAGATTGTAATGCAGGTGCCCTCGATTATATCAGATAGAATCATCATTGATGAAATTGTGGTCCGCGCCCCTGAGATCACATATGAAATGATGGGAAGTACGAACAACATCAAGACCATCCTCGGCAACATTAAATCATTTACCGCGCAATCAAGAGGCAAAACTATAAAGGGCCCCAAAGTCGAAAGCAAAACGGACGGGGGAAAAAAGCTCCAGATCAACAATTTCATTGTGAAAAACGGACGGGTAAACATGAGCATGGACATGCTCAATGGTAAAAAGCTTTCCATGACACTTCCTGATATTCACCTCAAAAACATCGGTGCGGGTAAAGAGGGAAAGACCGCGTCCGAGGTTTTTGAAGAGATATTTAGATCTGTGAACGAAGACATTTCAAACACCGTTTCAGGTTCGACAAACACCTTCAAACAACGGGCAACAAAAACGATGGATACGCTGAAAGACAAGTTCAAAAAGCTATTCGGGAAATAGTAAAAACTCTGACGCATTTTTCCACGGCACAGGTCATAAACGTTGTGGTATAACACTTTAGCCCTTTGAAAACAGGAACGGGACATGGGAATCCCTACAGGCTATAATCGATTTTTTCAAAGAGCTGAACAATTACGCTGTGGTCAATTAAGGTTCAAAGGTGAAAGCATGAATGAGATAAACTACAAACCGATTGGGATTATTCACACGCCGTTCAAGCAACCCAAGGGAACGCCTATTCAGCCTGCGGGCGCCGAGGATATCAGTGGAACAGTCGAAGTATTTCCGGAATACGCCGACGGACTCAAAGACCTTGATGGGTTTTCACATATTTTTTTGATATACCACTTCCACCTATCAGGTGAATATAGTTTGAGAGCGAAGCCATATATGGATAACGAAACACACGGGGTTTTCGCTATGCGGGGGCCGAGCAGGCCCAACTCCATAGGCATTTCCGTAGTAAGGCTTGTAGGGATCGAAGGAAATGAACTGAATATTCAGGATGTGGACATTGTGGATGGGACCCCTCTTCTGGACATTAAGCCTTATGTGCCGGAATTTGACATAAGAGAAGTTGAAAAAACAGGGTGGCTTGAGAAAAAAGTTCACAAACTCTCAACATCAAAGGATGATGGAAGATTCATTAAATAATTTTTATGGGATATGCTTTAAAACATTGATTTTGTCTGTTCAATTTTCGGGGAGACCTAATTTGACTGTTTCCCCCAGCCTGTTTTTTCAATAAATTATCTTCTTATTCTTAATTATACGGTTTTGTCTGATTAATTTTTCCATACTACAAAATTGTCATTTTCTCTTACCCGTTAAAAATGCAGGAACATATAACCTTTTGATATATTATAAGAAATTTGCATGTTAACCAAATGGCATATACATTGCATTTCTTCCCTCACAAACACAACAAAAACTGAAAGGGGGAAGAATTATGAACACAGGAGATACTGCATTTGTATTGATTTCTGCCGCCCTGGTTATGCTCATGACGCCCGGGCTGGCCCTTTTTTACGGAGGTATGGTACGCAACAAGAATGTCCTTGGTACCATAATGCACAGCTTTATCCTGTTAGGAATCATCACCTTAGAGTGGGTTCTATGGGGATATTCCATGTCATTCGGACCGGACCATGGCGGTATAATTGGCGGTCTTAACTGGTTTGGTCTTAATAGTGTGGGTATGGACCCGAGTGCAGATTACGGAAGCACCATACCCCATATGGCCTTCATGATATTCCAGTGCATGTTTGCCATCCTCACGCCGGCATTGATCACGGGTGCCTTTGCTGAGCGTTTGAAATTCACGTCGTTTTTGCTTTTCGCAGTTTTGTGGGCCACTCTTGTCTACAACCCTCTGTGCCACTGGGTCTGGGGTGTTGGAGGGTGGATAGGCAGTATGGGAGCGCTGGATTTCGCCGGGGGAACTGTTGTTCATATAAGTTCCGGAGTTTCCGCGCTGGCCGCCGCACTCATTATCGGTAAACGGCTCGGCTACGGAAGCACAGCCTACATACCCCATAACCTTCCCATGACCATTACCGGAGCAGCGCTTTTATGGTTCGGATGGTTTGGTTTTAATGCGGGAAGCGCGCTTGCGTGTAACGGTCTTGCGGCCAGTGCTTTTGTAGTCACACACATTGCCTCTGCGGTTGCAGCGTTATCCTGGATGTTTATGGAGTGGCTCCACAGGGGAAAGCCAACCACATTAGGTGCGGCCAGTGGCGCTGTGGCAGGTCTCGTGGCAATTACTCCAGGCTCGGGATTCGTAGGGCCAATGTCGGCGATCATTATCGGAGGGCTGGGAGGCGCGATCTGTTACGGTGGCGTGCTTCTGAAATCCAGGTTGGGCTATGATGATTCCCTTGACGTCGTGGCCATCCATGGGCTCGGCGGCACCTGGGGAGCCTTGGCTACCGGCCTCTTTGCCAGCACCCGCATTAATCCTGATGGTGCAAATGGCCTTTTCTTCGGCAATCCCGGCCAGCTCTGGATACAGTTTGTTTCCGTAATTGCAACCATGGTCTTCGCATTTGTCATGACCATTATCATCCTTAAGTTGATCGACCTGGTCATGGGGTTAAGGGTCACGGAAGAGGAAGAAGTAAAGGGAATGGATATCTGTCTGCACAATGAGACAGGTTATAGCTATTAATCTCACGGCCATGGTTTAAAGGACTATTCCGCGATTTGTCTTGAAAATACTCAGGCAATAATGAACAAACAGCAAGGTCCACACAGGGCACTGTTTCGTAAATATTAAAAAAGGAGTTAAGTCATGAAAAAAATAGAAGCAATCATAAAGCCTTTTAAACTGGATGATGTAAAGGACGGCCTGTCAAGTCTCGGCGTCAAGGGTCTTACCATAACTGAGGTAAAAGGATTCGGTCGTCAGCGGGGGCATAAAGAGGTCTACCGTGGAGCGGAATATCAGGTGGACTTTATCTCCAAGATCAAGGTGGAGATTGTGCTGGAGTCCGAACTGGTTGCAGATGCGGTTAAGGTAATCCAGGAAAAGGCCCATACAGGTGAAATCGGAGACGGTAAGGTTTTTATCCTCTCTGTTGAAGAAGTGATTCGCATCCGAACCGGGGAGACTGGGAAAGATGCCATTTAGTCCCGCCGTGGCGGGATTAAAGGCAGAGACGATTGGCTCTGACCCCCGCAGTACGGGATCTTCGACATGCCCATCGAAGATCCCGCTATGCGGGGAAGGACATGGTTTTAAAATCGAAATAAATACGCTTAATATTCAGGGATTCAGGATGGATGGTTTGGAAATAAGTATTTTTGCATTTAACAGATGAGGGCTCAGCATGGCTTCTCCTTTTGAGGAATTAAATAAATCAAGGGGACTTCTCCTAACACAATTTTACGAGGGCACGGTTTCTGACAGCTTTCAGGAGAATTATACAGAGATCGTGGATCAGTATTTCAGGAGAACCCTCCAGGAAAACGAAGCCGGGCATAAGCTATTTAAAGAAAAAAGACCGTTTGCCCTCGTAGCGGTAGGGGGTTATGGGAGGAGGGAGCTCTGTCTTTACTCGGATATTGACATAATCATCCTGTTTGGCTCAAAAATACCTGCCCTGGCAAAGGAGCTTTCAGATAGTATTTTTTTCCCGCTTTGGGACCTCGGCCTTGATCTGGGTTATGGGATACGAACTATCAGGGACTGCCAGACTCTCTGCAGAGACGATTTCGAGGTCCTTACGTCTATGATGGATGCCCGCTTTTTGTGCGGTGATTCCCCTCTCTACCTGTCCCTGATGGAAACCCTTCAGAAAAAAATCATCGCGAAAAAGACGACTGCCTTTGGCAGATGGCTTGGGGATCGGGACAGGATCCGGATGGATAACTATGGAGACGCAAGCTACCTCCTTGAGCCCCATCTTAAAGAAGGTATCGGGGGATTACGGGATTACCACCATATCCTGTGGCTGGCCAGGGCATTTTTTAATTCGAGAATGCCCAGGGACTTAGAATACGAGGGCAGACTCTCCCATAACGAATACCAGGAAATGAGAGACCATCTCGATTTCATATGGCTCGTCAGAAATCACCTGCATTATTTGTCCGGCAGAAAAAATGACAGATTAGGTTTTGAGTATCAGGAAAAGATTGCTCGCGATCTAAAATACAAAGATCACAGAAGCATCCTGGCCGTTGAACAATTTATGGGACGGCTTCATGCCTCCATGGCGTCAATAAAATCGCTTCACCGGTCCTTAGTAAATAGCTATTTTCCAAAAAGACAGGGTGACAAGAAAGGCCTCCGGAGCGGAGATATTTCAACAGGCCTGCAAATCCATAAGGAAGAAATAGTCTTTGATTCAGCCACGGCCATATTATCTGATCCCTTTCTCTTGATGGATATTTTTGAGAAGAGTTCGCATTTTAGCTGTCCTCTTTCTCTGGAGGCAAGGAGACTGGTTCGAGAATTTCTCTATCTTGTGGACAACAACTTCAGAGATTCAAACAGGGCGGTTCAGAATTTCTTAAGCATCATAAGGAGAAGCAATACCTCTGATGCGCTCGATCAGATGCTTGAAACGGGATTACTGGAGGCCTTTATCCCGGAATTTGCAAAGATCAAAGACCTGGTACAGTTTGACGCCTACCACATATTTCCCGTTGGAAGACATTCGCTGGAAACAGTTAAGCATCTCAAAAGGCTGACCAACCAGAAAGAAATATTGCTACTGGACATTTTTTCGGACCTTCCGGATCCCGAACCTCTTTTTTTAGCCGGTCTATTTCACGATATAGGAAAATCAGGTAAAGGCCATGCCCGTAAGGGAATTTCAATTACCCGGCGTATCCTTAAACGGTTTGGTTATGACAATAAAAGGACCGAAGATATACTCTTTCTTGTAGGCAATCATCTTCTTCTGGTGGAAACTGCAACGAGAAGGGATTTGAATGATGAAAAGGTGGTTGTTCAATGTGCCCGCACAATAGGGTGCATTGAACGGTTGAAGATGCTTTATCTGTTGACATGGGCGGATTCCATGGCAACAGGTCCCAGGGCCTGGAACGAGTGGACTGCAAACCTGATTCAGGAACTCTTTTTTAAAATTTCTCACATCCTTGAAAGCAAAGAGCTGGCTACTCCGTATGCATCGAAAAAAGTAAAACAAACCAGGTCAAAAGTCCGGCGTTTGATGGTGAGCCATGCGCATGATGATGATCTTGAGAGACTTTTCGAAATCATGTCTCCAAGGTACATTTTGAATACCAGCCCTCGTGATATTTTGGTTCATGTTTCTATGTTTCAAGAATTAAAAAAGCGTCTGGAAAACCAGGGAGCTGATGCATTCGGGTTTCAAGCCAGGGAAGACGAATCCGAGGGTTGCTGGGAAGCTACATTTATGGCCAAAGATAGACCCGGGCTTTTCTCTGATATGGCCGGTGTGTTGGCCCTTAATAATATCAATATTCTCTCCGCGGATATATATACCTGGCGGGGCCGGACGGCCGTTGACATCTTCAAGGTAACCGATCCAATCGACCCAATCCATCCGGGTAAAACATGGAAAAGCGTCAAAGAGGATCTTGAAAACGTCTTTGCAGGAAAACTTTCTCTGGAGTATCGCCTTGGTCAAAAAAGGGCGCCCTCTATTTTTTCAAACACCCACAAACCGTCTCATCCGCCAGAGGTTGTTGTGGACAATGAATCCTCTGATTTTTTTACATTGATTGAGATATTTGCAGACGACCGTGTGGGTCTCCTTTACTCCATAACGCGCACACTCTTTAATCTCCGGCTTGATATAAAAATAGCCAAGATCGCCACAAAAGGGGATCAGGCAGCAGACGTTTTCTACGTGCGTGATCTTGAAGGGCAGAAGGTGGAAGACAACGAGCAGATGTTGGAGATCAAAAAGGCCCTGCTTCATCAATTAAAGCAGGTATAAACACTCGTGCCCTCTAAAGAGTTCCTATCATTTACAGGTAATTGTTCTCTTCCTGAGCAAGGAACGGATAGGTGTCGTCCTCGTAGACGTTCATGCCCCCCCCATAACCACTAACAGATCATAATTTTGCCAGTCCGGGGGGATTGGTTCTCCATTGTAGAGATGAATAATATCCTGGACCCAGCCTTTTTCGCGCAGAACATCAGCAAAAATGCCCGGGCCTTCAACTTCGGCGTTTTGAAAAATAAGGGCTTGCATTCTGACAGTTTTCCCATTTAGTGTTTCAAAGGCAAATCCGGGTAAACAAAAAAGAGGCCCGCTGCACCGCTTAAGGGGGCAGGGGCCTGTTCAATCAGAGAAAATACTTTACAAACCACCCCCTCTGTTTGCGTTCTATTATTAAAAACTCACCGTAAACTGGATACCGGCAATAGTCTCTTTACCCAGTCCTCCAAGGTTCACCCCGCCGTTTTCCTGATCACCATAGTCAAATACAAAATATTGCGGGGCAATAGTAAAATGCGGGGCAACATTTATGGGGACAACAATACCCCACATGTCCCTTTCTCGCGTCAGGTCATTGGCAAGACCCGGCCTGTCTAACTCCTCATCCTGCATACCCCATATACCGTGTATCTCAAACATCGGCGATATGGTATAGGCCACGTCTATCCAGAAGGCATTCACTTCACTGTTGTAC
>JAUWMR010000043.1 GCA_030613055.1 Desulfobacteraceae bacterium | reverse complement strand
GTACAACAGTGAAGTGAATGCCTTCTGGATAGACGTGGCCTATACCATATCGCCGATGTTTGAGATACACGGTATATGGGGTATGCAGGATGAGGAGTTAGACAGGCCGGGTCTTGCCAATGACCTGACGCGAGAAAGGGATATGTGGGGTATTGTTGTACCAATAAATGTTGCCCCGCATTTTACTATTGCCCCACAATATTTTGTATTTGACTATGGTGATCAGGAAAACGGCGGGGTGAACCTTGGAGGACTGGGTAAAGAGACTATTGCCGGTATCCAGTTTACGGTGAGTTTCTGAAATTTAACAGTAATTGCAGAGTGACAATAAACAGTATTACCGAACTTGACATAATCCCGCTTGTGCGGGATTTATGTCTTATTAATATTTAAGCATAATAGATACGCTAACGCTTAATGATTCGGAAGGCCTTTGTTACTGGAGGGGCCTTAGCATGCACATATCTGAAGGTGTATTGTCTGGCCAGGTTCTGTTCTCGGGAATGGTACTTGCGGCCGCGGGCACTGCAATTGGTCTAAAAAGAATAGATTATGATCGAATTCCCCACACGGCTATTCTTTCGGCCTCGTTTTTTGTGGCCTCGCTGATCCATGTGCCAATCGGGCCTTCAAGCGTTCACCTTATCCTCAACGGCATTGTGGGCCTCTTATTAGGATGGGGGGCCTTCCCCGCCATTCTTGTGGCTTTGACACTCCAGGCATTACTCTTCCAGTTCGGAGGTATCACAACTTTAGGGGTCAACACAATGACCATGGCCCTGCCTGCTGTTTTGTGCTATTACCTGTTCGGCAGCATGGTGCACAAAAGGAATTCCATCGCACTCTTTGGGTCGTTTGCCTGCGGGGCATTTTCCGTTTTCTTGGGCGCCATTATGGTTGGACTCGCGCTTGTTTTCACGGAAGAGAATTTTTTTCAGGTCTCTACGTTGCTGGTGATCTCTCATCTTCCCGTAATGGTCATTGAAGGGATCATTACTGCCTTCTGTGTCACGTTTTTGAAAAAGGTTCAACCTGCTATGCTTCCCGGATTTCACGAATAAGGTAGAACTGCGCACATGAGTTACTACTGAGGAGCAATCAGATGCGATATCACAGTCATATGGAAAGACACGATTGTATTATTGATACCCTTATTGTCTTGTTTTTTGCGTTTTTCTTTCTTGTCTCACCTGATCCGGCAAGCGCCCATAAAGCCATTATATTCGCCTGGATTGATGGAGATACCATATATACTGAGAGCAAATTCAGTGGAGGAAGAAAGGTAAAGGGCGGAGAGGTGATTGTTTATAATCTGGACGGAAACCAGCTCCTGAAGGGAAAGACAAATGATAAAGGAGAATTTTCTTTTAAAGTGCCAAAAAAGACGGGAATGAAGATTGTCCTTTTGGCCGGCATGGGGCATCGAGGCGAATGGACAATCCCGTTGGAAGAAATCCAGGCCGTGTCTGCCGGGGAGACCGGTACTGCTACATCTAAGGAAGCTGACGTAGAGAAATCTGAGAAGCAGGCCCGGACAGCGCCAAAGTCAGGCGTCAGCCCGGATGAAATCCAGATGGCAGTGGAAAATGCCCTGGACAAGAAACTTAAGCCGATCATGAAAATGTTAGCCGAATCCAGGGAGCACAGTCCGTCAATCACAGAAATCTTAGGCGGAATTGGCTACATCCTGGGGCTTATGGGTATTGGCGCCTATTTTAATTATCGACGTAAATCCGCCGGGGAAAAACATGATAATGCGGATGCATCAAAGAAATGATACACGAATCCCTTGCTAACGGGCATTCCCAGATACACCGTCTTGACCCGCGACTGAAAATCATTTTCGCAACGGTCTATTCCTTTATTATAGCACTTTCAGATCGTTTTCCGACACTGTTTGCTGCCCTTGCTCTCTCATTTCTGCTGATTGGCCTGGCCCGATTGAATTTGCAGGAAGTCTTAAGGAAAGTTGTGCTTGTCAACGGTTTGATTCTTCTCTTCTGGGTAGTGTTGCCCCTTACTTTCACTGGGGAACCCCTGTTCTACCTGGGACCATTGGCCGTGACTCGCGAAGGTATTCTTCTTTCAGCAAAGATCACAATCAAGTCAAACGCTATCCTTCTGTTCTTTATCGCCCTGATTGCTACCACGTCCATCGCCACGTTGGGATATGCCCTGAACCGCTTGAGGATTCCTGAAAAAATCGTCCATCTTCTACTCTTGACCTACAGGTACACGTTTGTTATCGAGCAGGAGTATGCGCGCCTAATAAGGGCGGCTAAGATTCGAGGTTTCCGTGCTGGAAACAACATGCACACATACAGGACATATGCGTATCTTATCGGGATGCTTTTAGTAAAGGCCACTGCCAGGGCAGAACGTGTACACCAGGCCATGGTCTGTCGCGGGTTCAAAGGAAAGTTCTACTGTCTTCACGAATTTTCATTCTCCCGGCCTGAAAAAATCTGGTCAGCTCTCATGTCAATTGCCATCATTGGATTGGGGATCGTGGAATGGATGGAAATAGCATAGTTATCCAATTGGAAAACGTGAGCTTTTCATACCGGAATGGCGAATCGGTTATGGGCAACCTGCAGTTTGAGCTAAGGCAAGGCGAAAAACTGGGTCTGATCGGTCCCAATGGGAGTGGAAAGACCACCTTGCTGCACATCATCATGGGGCTTTTAAAACCGTCATCCGGCACTGTCCGAATTTTCGACAAACCCGTAGAATCCGAACAGGACTTTCGTATTGTAAGGCAAAAAGTGGGCTTCCTATTCCAGAACGCCGATGACCAGCTCTTCAGTCCTACTGTTTTGGAAGATGTCGCCTTTGGGCCGTTGAACCTTGGCAAAAATCCCGAAGAGGCCCGCCAAATGTCTCTAAAAACATTAAAAGCTCTGAACCTGAATGGCTTTGAGGACCGCATAACACACAATCTGTCAGGCGGAGAGAAAAAGCTTGTGGCCCTTGCAACGGTCCTGGTAATGAAACCCGATGTGCTTCTTTTGGACGAACCCGCCACCGGCCTTGACGAGCATACGAACATACGCATCATTGATATATTGAACAGCCTCGATACCAGTTACGTGATCGTTTCTCACGAGTATGACTTTCTTGCCAGGACCACCCGTGATATTTATAGCATGCAAGGAGGTAAAATCGAGTATAACGGCAGATCCGAGAACCTGCATAGTCATTACCACAGGCATCCGCACGGAAAAGCCCCCCACGGCCATGATTAGTACCGTTTTTTTGTTCTCCTTTCTCACGGGCCAGATGGAGTCTGGGTAGGGGAGCGAATGAGTATTGTGCCGGTAAATGTGAGCCTGTGTGTGAATCTTTATAATAATGTCTACTTTTTAACCACCGATGGCAAATTACAGAAAGAAAGAGTTGATGCAAGGGGGAGATATGTTTAATATTACAAATAAGGAGCAGGAACCCTTTTAGGAAAGAATTTAATGGAATCCGAGACTAAAGAAAAAAAGAGCGCTCAAAAAGGCCCGTCACGATACAGCCATTATTTTGTATTCGTAGTGGCCCTTTTCATAACCTGTCTGGTTACTGCAAATATCATATCCGTGAAATTAATTGCTATTTTCGGACTGGTCTTGCCGGCAGGTGTTCTGATATTTCCTGTCAGTTATATTGCAGGAGATGTCTTGACGGAAGTTTATGGATACTCCCAGGCCAGGCGCGTGATCTGGCTCGGTTTTTTTTGCAATTTTATTGTGGTTCTCGCCGTCTGGTTAGGCAAGATCATGCCACCTGCCTCATTCTGGGACGGACAGATCGCCTATGAGCGGATTTTGGGGTTTACGCCCAGGCTCCTGACGGCCTCCTTCTTAGCCTATCTAATTGGAGAATTTTTAAACGCCTTTATAATGGCCAAGATGAAAATCATTACAAAGGGTCGCTGGCTGTGGATGCGCACAATCAGTTCCACATTAGTAGGCCAGGGACTCGATTCTCTTGTCTTTATCACCCTGGCCTTTGCAGGGACAATTCCACCCGGGGCACTGGCCCTGACCGTCATCACACAGTGGTTGGTCAAGTCAGTCTATGAGGCCGTAGCCACACCTTTTACATATGCATCTGTAAAATTCCTCAAGCGGCACGAGGGCATGGACGTATATGATTACGATACGCGATTCAATCCCCTAATAATCAGTAAATAAGGTTTCGCTGGAAACAAAGACAAGAGGTGTTGTTTCAGGTTTACTAATCAGGTTCATCTGGGTAGCGCTTCACAATGGATCTTAACACATCAAGACACGAAAAGAATGCCTCTACGACCTCGGGATCAAAATGAGTTCCGGAGCAGTTGCGTATTTCTTCAAGGACCCGCTCTTCGCTCCAGGCTTTTTTGTACGATCTTCTAGAACAAAGCGCATCGTATACATCAGCAACCGCAACGATTCTCCCGAAAAGGGGAATCTCTTCTCCTTTTTTAGGCACGGGTTTGCCATCCGGACCCTCAAAGCCGGGAATGGATTTTTCTGTCAATGGATCAATGTGCCCGGGGTAGCCTTTTCCGTTCCACTTATCATGATGCGTAAGTGCTACCTCGGCGGCCATATCATCGAACTCCGAGCGGGCATTCCTGAAAAGCCTTGCGCCCAGATAAGAATGACATTTCATCATCTCATACTCATCCGATGTCAGTCTTGCGGGCTTTTTCAGGATCATATCGCTGATAGCCACCTTTCCCACGTCATGCAGCATAGCAGCCATTCTAAGAATATCTTTCTGCCTTTCAATTTCATCTTCTGCAATCCCTTTTTTTACTGCCCATGCCTCGTAGATTTCAACCGAATACGCAGCCACCCGGTTGACATGGGCACCAGTTTCCTTGGGGTCTCTTAGCTCGGCCATGCTGATCATTCGCATGATGATATCCCTGGTCATCTGGGCCCTTTCTAATGCGAGAGCAGCATTGGCAGCAAAATGCTGGACAAGGGCTTCATCGGAATTGGAAAAAGGGATAATATGGCCTTGATCGTCCTGCGCATTAATCATTTGCATGACACCCAGGACCTCCCCCCGCTGGTTGGTCATGGGAACGGTGAGCATCGAGCAGGTTCTGTAGTCTGAAAGACGGTCAAAATCTGAGCCAAATGTGAAAGGTTTTGAGCTGTCCATTTTGTAAACATCCGTGATGTTCACAACCTTTTTGTTTTTAGCAACATAACCGGCAATAGAGTCATTGTTTATTGGAACATTAAATGTATTATAGACAAGCTTTTTTCCGGGCTCCAGCCTTTCTTGCAGAGTATCGTTCTGAGTATGACTGAATTTCAATTTATCTTCCTGTTTCAAATAGATGGACCCCGCATCGGCATGAAAAAACCTCCGGACATGCGTCAGAATTCTTTCCAGGAGAATATCCAGGTCTTTTAACTCATTTATGTCCAGGCTTACCTGGGCAATAAGCTCAACTTTCTCAATATCCATAATACCTCATGGAGATACTTTACAAAAATGCCTTACACGCGATGATCTGCCAGGGCAGCCATGGGAACCCGGTGAAAAAGAAAAAATCATATGTATAAAACATGGTTTTCCCGGACAGCATCATTTTTTACCATAAACGAAACAGACTAACAAGCACTTGTTGACATTTAGCAGTTATCATTTTGAGACAAAGCCAGCCTATCTCATTCCGGGCAGGATTTAACCGCGAGGTATCCATACATATTTTTCTTCTGCAAAACCGCTCCTTATGGAGGCATATGTTTTCCGTAGGCAGAAATTATACATTCACCTTGACGAAATCATTGATGCTTTGATAAGAATTTAATATGAATTTTCTTGATCTGGCCATAATTTCGACAATTATCTTTCTTGTCGTACGCGGTATTTTTAGAGGCTTTTTCATGGAGATAGGCTCTCTGACAGGGATAATCGCAGGGGTCTTGCTTGCCAATCATTATCAACCACAGATGACAGCCTATCTTAGGTCATACCTGCCATACGGAATGTTTCTTCCGATGATCAGCTTCGCGGCCATTTTTATTATCGTTCTGGTTTTGTGCAATCTTGCAGGCTGGGGGCTAAAAATAATGATGAAAAAGGCCTTTTTTGGCTGGGCGGACAGGACGTTAGGTGCGGGCCTTGCGATTATAAAGGGAATAATCATAACATATCTCGTTATTATCCTTATCACCTTTTTCGTTCCGTCAAAGACACCTCTCATTGCCCAGTCAAAATTAGCGCCTATTGTTATTACTTCCTACCAGTCCATGATCAAACTCATATCCCCGGGTTTCTACCAGAACTGGAAAAGAAAATTCCTTGGAAACAAAAGGGGGAAAGACACGACAGCCGCAAAAAAGGCTCAAAGTCCTGCCGGCCAAGATGGATTCCGATAGATTATCCAAAGCCATAGTAGCTCTTACTAATCTGGTGGCGCGACTCCGGGGCCCCGAAGGTTGCCCGTGGGATGCCAGGCAAACTGATTCAACCATCAAGATATACCTCATTGAAGAGGCATTCGAGGTGCTTGATGCCATTGAAAAATCATCACCCGAAGACGTTTGTCTTGAGTTAGGAGACCTTCTGTTCCAGGTGCTCTTTTTGGCCCGATTGGCCGATGAGAGGAATGAATTTGATTTCATTGACGTAGTCGAAAAAATCACAAAAAAAATGATTCACCGGCATCCCCACGTTTTTGGTGAAGTGAAGGTTAATAGTGCGGAGGATGTGGCCAATAACTGGGCAAACATTAAAAAAGCCGAGAAAGGGAAAACCAACGACCTGTCCCATCTGTTATCGAGCGTTCCTGTGAATCTTCCGGCCCTGTTAAGGGCCCACAGATTAAGCGAAAGGGCCTCAAGGATGGCTTTTCAAGGGGTGAACCCCGATGAAACCTGGCGCAAGGTTCAGAAGGGATTTGACGAATTGCGCTCGGCCCTTGCCAGTGAGGGCGGGGACAGGGTTGCCGAAATCATGGGCGACCTCCTGTTTGGCCTGGCGAGTCTCTCCAGACAGTACAGGCTAAATGCCGAAAACATCTTGAGGGAAGCCAATAATAGATTCCTGGAATATTTTATTAGGATTGAGAGGGAACTAAAAAATTCAGGTATTGAGCCTGAAAAAGCCACGGCCGAACAAATGAAATCTGCCTGTAAAAAGGTGAAAAGCCCTGTGGGGTAGAGCCCATTGCCTGCTAAAAGGAAACCATCGATAAAACGACGAATACTAAGATGGGGCCTTAGATTTTTCCTGGTTCTTTGGGCTATTACCCTTCTTCAGGTGTTTTCATTGAGGTTTGCAAATCCGCCCTTTACAGCTACAATACTCTGGCAATGGGTCCGGGTTGGGAAGCTTGTGAGTGATCATCGCGTCTACAATTCGTGGAGGCCCCTCAATGAGATTTCACCTCATCTCAGAAAAGCAATTCTGGCAGGCGAAGATCAAAGGTTCCTGTCCCATCATGGCTTTGATTTCACTGAAATGAATCTGGCCATTCAAGATATGTTTTTTAAAAGGGAAATCAGAGGGGCAAGTACAATTACCATGCAGACTGCCAGGACGGTTTTCCTCTGGCCCAATAGGGACTTGTTTAGAAAAATGGCTGAGGCATACTATACCTCGCTGATTGAATTATTCTGGAGCAAAGAAAGAATCCTGGAAATCTATCTCAACACTGTTGATTGGGGGCAGGATCTCATGGGGGTTGAAACGGCCTCAATAAAATATTTTCACATCCCCGCGTCCAGTATCTCCCGTTATCAGGCCGCACTGCTGGTAGCTGTTTTACCAAGTCCCCACAAATGGTCTCCAATTCGTCCCAACACACAGGTATTGGCAAGGCAGAAAAAAATATTAAAAGATATGAAAAAAATGCCGCTTATCGGCTGATTATGACATTTCCAGCTACGAATCAAAAGTGGTGGAAATCGAGGACCGAGGACATGTGGTCATAAGGAGAATTCAGGGGATTGACCCTAATAAATATCCTGATCGCTGAAATGAGGTTGTGCATTAAGTGGCAAGAGCCAGACCATGGTTTCCAGGAGATACAAGGACCTTCTTTTGCCCTGTGGACAATTCAATGTAAGTCAGATATTCTTTACATTCATGCTTAAGCGGGCATTTTTCCTGGCAGATACGGACATTTAGACGCGGAGAATTTCTCTTTTTTTGACAGACAACATAATTATTCATAAAGACCTCCATATAATAAGCATACTTAAATATAATTTAATATTAAAAAATTATAATATAAATATTATTATATGTCAACACATTATCAAATTATACAATTTTTTTAATAGGTGAACTAATACGAAAAGGATATCCGGAGACTGTACCAATGATTCATAATGCATTCATTAAGTCTATTATATTTGTATTTATTGCGTTTCCGGCCCTGTTTTTTCCGAATAATAGCAGGGCATATTTTATGCCCGTTGAGCAATTAGTCAAAATGATGGCCGCTAATTTCTCAGGACATAACACGCTTATTATTACACAGTCCATCCGTCTGGCAGATCAGGATGGTCAAGAGGATACCGCCTCCCTTGAAGAAAGGGTGTGGCTTAAGGCTCCCTGTTTTTTTCGTTCCGAGATTATACGCCAGATAGAGGGCGGGATTTTTTCAACTTACTGGATGAGGACCAGGCAAATTACAACGGACAGGGGCTTCCGCAGGCTCTTGATGCCCGGCCATGGCAATACGATTATGACGCTCCTGATACAAACAGGCATTAATATTGAATCTGTTGGGTTTACCCGGCTTAACGGCGTTGTTGCATATCGAATAGGAGACAAAAGCCCTGAGAGCCCTAAACTCCTGATCGGAAAAAAGACATTCCTTCCCCTGCTTTTTAGATACCGGATGGCGGTTGATCAGGCAAAAAGGATGGTGACGATCCGCTTCCATGATTACAGAAAACTTGGAAAGGGCTGGTATCCGTTTTTGATTTCCTATACCTCGGGCCAAGATATCGGGAGGCGTTATTCTATAATTGACCTGCAGATCAATGTACCAATTGAATACCCGCTCTTAGAAATACCCGTAGAAACGGCGCTCCCCTATCAGAGCATTGAAAAAGAGCCTGCCCCCCCGGAAGACGAGCGGCTTAGAGATATCATACGGATGTTAAAAGAAAAGTACCGGTAAGCAAACCCTAACGTTGCAAAAGTCCACCTTTTTCCTGTTCAGGGATCAAGACATTGAATAATGAAAACCTGTCCTGCCTGAAAATAGCAGCCGCGGTTCCGGTAATGGGGACTTTTTCCTATGCAGTCCCTGAACACCTTGCTCCTAACGCCCGTGTCGGTTGTCGGGTTCTAATACCCTTCAATAATCGGAAAGTCACCGGCTATATCCTTGAAAAAACCTGCCAGTGTCATAACCGCGACCTAAAAGAGATCCTGGATATCCTTGACCCCGAGCCACTTTTTCCGGAACAACTTGTGCCATTTTTTGAATGGATGGCAGATTACTACATACATCCGGTAGGCAAAATCATCCAGTCTGCCCTGCCCGGCGGACTGAACGCAAACCCTTTCAAGACGGCCTTCCTTACTGAAAAGGGCGCAGGCATTCTGGATGGTTTACCTCCAGGGTCTGAAGAACAGGAGATCCTTTCATGGATAAAAAAGCATCCTGACAAGAGGCTCGAGTGGCCCCTCACCAAGGTCTATCAGCTACAGAAAAGGGGATGGCTAACCGTTAAAGACCGGACCAGAAAAAGGCGGGTAGGCCCGCTTATGAGGAAATTTGTAAGGCCCCGCGACGGGATTGATCTTGATGCGGTTCTTTCCGGGCGCACCAACTCGTCAAAGACCAAAAATGAGGTCGAATTCCTTGAGACTCTTTTCAGCTCCTGGCCGACGCTTGCAAGTGTGTTGGCCTCTAAATTCAGCAATGGATCATGGCTTATCAGGAAATGGGTAAAAAAAGGCATCTTAGAAGAATACTTGGGGCCTGTGTGTAGAAACCCGGCAGGAGAAATCATGTTCCCTTCCTCACCACCGGCTGAACTTTACGGACAGCAGCAGCGCGCCCTGCGTCATATACTGTCTTTTCTCGACAAACAGACCTTTCATCCCTGCCTGCTCTATGGCGTGACGGGCAGCGGTAAGACAGAAGTCTACTGCCGGGCTGTGCAACATGTCATAAACTCAGGGCGGCAGGCCATCATGATGGTCCCTGAAATATCCCTTGCCATCTATCTGGAAGGAATTTTCAGATCGCGGCTCGGCAACCGGCTCGCTATTTATCATAGCAGGCTCAGCGAGGGGGAAAGATTCGATGAATGGATGCGCATGGTTAGGGGGGAAGTGGGCCTGGTTATCGGCGCCCGCTCCGCCCTGTTCGCCCCTTTTTCAAAACTGGGTCTGATTATTGTGGATGAAGAGTATGATTCATCCTATAAGCAGGAAAAAAGCCCCCGCTACCAGGCACGGGATGCTGCCCTGGTGAGAGCAAAAATGGCTAAGGCCCTGGTGATCCTCGGCGCGGGCACACCATCGGTCCAGTCATTCCAGAATGCCGTCAGCGGGAAATATCATTTACTTTTAATGCCGGACAGGATTGAAAAACGACCGCTGCCTGACGTGGAAATCGTTGACATGAAAGACCTCGAGGGCAAGCGCGCTGAAGAACAAATCCTAAGCCCCAGGCTTAGAGAGGCGATTGATGAAAACCTGACTACCGGGAATCAGACGATCCTTTTTCTGAACCGCAGGGGCTTTCGCAGCCTATATCTCTGTCGATCCTGCGGCGAACCGATCCGTTGTCCGAACTGCGATGTATCTTTGACCTACCATCTAATGGAAAACCGCCTAATCTGTCACTATTGCGGTTTTTTTTCTGAAATCCAATCAAAATGCCCCTCATGCGGCCGGAAGCGTATGAAGCCTTACGGATTCGGCACAGAAAAACTCGAGCAAGAACTCAAACATATCTTTCCTGAAACCCGCATTGCGAGACTTGACGCGGATAGTACACGGAAAAAAGGCCAGGCATTTAAAATCCTGAAAAAATTTGGCGAGCATAAAATAGATATCCTCGTCGGCACCCAGATGATAACAAAGGGCTATGATTTCCCTCAAGTTACTTTAGTGGGTGTCATTGCCGCTGATCTTTCATTAGGGTTTCCCGATTTCAGGGCAGGGGAGAGGACCTTTCAGATCCTTTCACAGGTTGCCGGAAGATCAGGACGGGGCAAGCAGCGAGGCAGGGTTATTATCCAGACCTTTAATCCGGATCACTATGCAATCCGCACTGCAAAGGCACACGATTACCGTTCTTTTTTCGACAAGGAACTGGGGCTTAGAGAACAATTAGGTTACCCACCGTTTTCTCACCTGACATGTTTGAGACTCAAAGGAAATAATAAGACAAAAACCGCAGAGGTCGCCCTCAGTGTAACCCAGGAAATAAAGAACATCTTGGTTGGATGGCCTAAAAGGGGAAAGGAGATCCTGGTATTAGGACCTGTGGAGGCCCCCATTTCAAAGCTGAAGGGGAAATACCGATGGCAGATCCTGCTCAAGGGCAAAAACATTTCATTAATGCAACATCTCATTTCTGGCGTGGAAAGGCGTTTAAAAAAGGAACTTAAGGGTAGTGGCGTTCATCTCATTTCTGACGTGGACCCGTATCAGATGACCTGATAAGCGCACTGGATAGATAGCCCACAACCCTGTGGTGGTCTCCTGTTACGTCCCCTGAATTTGCATATTTCAAGATTACTGCCCGGTCCGCACCCATTTTCCGGGCTGCAAGCAGGATGGTTATTACAGGCCCGCCTCCACATGCCTCACATTTACCCGAGACCAGGTCATCGTAAAGACCTTGCGGATCAAATGCGCGCACCCGGTCGATAAACTTGAGGTCCAGCGCTCTGGCCCGTGTGTAGGAATAGAAGTGAGAAAGGTCGCTGCTGGCCAAAAGCAGGGTGTCTTCTGCTTCACCAAGGTAACTCACGAGGGTATTGGCAATATTCAAACAGGTATCATAGTCATAATGGCCCATAATAATGGGAATGATTTTAAAATCCTTAAGAACTGTTATAAGGAAAGGCAATTGCAGTTCTAAAGAGTGCTCGTGCGTGTGGGCAGCTCTGATCCATCTTATGTGGGGACTTGCATTGAGGAGCTTTCTGCCCATTTCCTGATCAACTGGCACTATGCCGAGAGGGGTTTTATATGCGGACTGGAGATTTACGGATGCTCCCTCAAATCGCATGTGATGGCTCGGACCCACAAGAATAACCCTCTTAAATTGCCTTCCTCGAATGAGTCGGTAGGCATGAGCCGCAACACCCCCTGAATATATGTATCCGGCATGAGGAACGATAATGGCCTTTATAGTCCCGACCACGTTGCGGGGTTCGGCCCCTTCCAGCAATCTCCGGACGGTTCCGGTCAGGGTATCCTTGGACCCGGGATACCATGTGCCGGCTTTGGCCGCGGGTCTGATATCCTCGATGTCTTTTTTTTCTCCTGCCGCCTCACAAGGGCACAGCCAGACAGCAAAAAGAAAAAAGCAGACCAGTTTTTTACAGCATAAAAATTTCTTATTCATTGTTCACGCCCGATAATTCCTTGCATTAGTATTCACATGTGAGGTAAAAATGGAAACTCAATTTGTAACCTTCCGGAATATGTTGGCTCATAAGTAACGAAAACAACACATAATCAAAGCTCTCCGCAGCAAGCTTTGGTGAATGCGTTCGCTCTTTATTTTCAAAGTGGAGTATATATGCATTTTAACGCCGTGTCAAAAATCTCAATATTGATATTCATTACCCTGTTTCTATTCATCATCGGATGCCAAAAAGATGGCGGGAAAGGCATAAAAGCCCCTGATTTTTCTCTTTCCGACCTATCCGGCCAAAAGATATCCCTAAAACAGCACCGTGGCAGCGTAGTCCTCCTGGACTTCTGGGCAACATGGTGTCAGCCATGCAGATTTACTATTCCCGAGCTGGGCAGGCTGCAAAAAAAATACAGGGATAAGGGACTGATCGTTTTAGGCATCTCCTTAGATGATCCCTTCCAGTTCACTGACGACTACCTTCGTGCATTTAAAGAAAAATTCGGCATCAGTTATAAGGTGCTGCGCTATGAAAGAAAGGTACTGGAAGACTATTTTCAAGGGGAACAAATTGCTATTCCAACAATGTTCCTTATAGATCGCGAGGGCAGAATAAGAGAAAAAATCGTGGGGTATAAATCTGGTGTCCTTCAGCAGGCTTTGATCGGACTATTGGGATGATTATTGATTTTCATACACACATTTTTCCTTCCTTTTTTAGAGATAACAGATCTCTTGTCTTTTCCCGTGAACCCGCCTTTGAATCCATTTATTACTCGTCCCGGGCAAAACTCGTGGGTGCAACAGAACTCCTTAAGAGCATGGATGAGGAAGGCGTTCATAGATCGGTTATCTTCGGGTTTCCATGGGAAAAGGAGGAAAACTATCGCAGGCACAACGATTATGTCATTGAATCGGTACTCCACAACCCTGACCGCTTGATCGGACTTTGCTGTTTTTCTCCCATTTCGCCCGGAGCTCCAAAAGAGGTGGAAAGATGCCTTAATGCAGGGCTCTCAGGCGTGGGAGAAATAGCAATATATGGCTCAGGCATATCTCCTGAAACAATTGAGGGCTTAAGAGAAGTCATGTACCTCTGTACTCAATTTGATGTACCCTTTCTGCTTCATACCAATGAACCGGTTGGACATGAGTATCCCGGAAAAGCCCCAATGACTCTCCGCCAGATATATCATTTCATCAGGGCCTATCCCACAAACAGGATTGTTTTAGCCCACTGGGGAGGGGGAATTTTCTTTTACGCCCTCATGAAAAAAGAGGTCCGTGAGGCCCTAAAAAATGTCTGGCTGGATACAGCTGCTTCACCCTACCTTTACTCCCCGGATATTTACAGGTTGGCCGGAGAGTTGATCGGGTTTGACAAGATTCTTTTCGGAACCGATTATCCCCTCATAAAACCAAACAGATACTTCAAAGAGATGGAATCAGCACGGCTTTCTTCCGGGGCAATAGAGCAGATCACCGGCTTAAACGCGGCAAACCTGCTTGGATTGTCTGCCCGGGCCTGAAATCAGATTATCCGGGAACGAGCACATTTATCCCCCGATAGTAGACATCTGTGTCGACAGGGGGGTTGAGCTTTCGGCAGTTAGATGGTGTGTGCAGGGCTTGTTGAAGGCAGCCTTGAAGAAAATATCCCTCAAATCTCTATCCGAGGCCCCGCTTCTCATTGGACCTCTTAAGTCTTCCTCCTGATCAGATAAGAGGCAGGGCCTCAAATAGCCGCTGGAAGTTAACCGAAGCCGATTGCATGTGGGACAGAAATGATGGGTCAGGGGACTGATGAAACCTATTTCACCGGCCGCTCCTTCGAATCTAAATCGCTCGGCAGGGCCGTCATTTGTGTCTTTCTCGATTGGCACCATTCGTCCGAGCCCGGCCAATTTGGCTTTGATAGAGGAACTGGGAACATGGTGTAATAAAACGTCAGTATTGGTTGTACCAATAGGCATGTATTCAATGAACCGGACATGATAGGGATGATCTAAGGATAGCCTGGCAAAATCCAGGACCTCGTCATCGTTAAGGCCCTCCATGACCACCATGTTTATTTTTACAGGATAAAAACCAGACTGCCTTGCCCCCTCGATCCCTGCCAGGACATTTTCAAGGCCGTCGAGGCCTGTTATTTTTTTGTATCGGTCTCTCTTAAGGGAATCCAGGCTGATATTGATCCTTTTCATACCTGCGGATTTGATCTTCTCCAGCTTTTCCATAAGGAATATCCCATTCGTGGTCAGGGAAACGTCCTTTATGCCTGCAAGCGCCGTTATCCGGGCGATGAAATCACATATGCCTTTACGGATAAGGGGTTCTCCTCCGGTCAACCGGATCTTGTCAATCCCAAGGTCTGCCGCAATACCGGTCAGGCGAAGAATCTCTTCGTATGTCAGGATATCCTCATGCCTCAATTTGGAAATACCACCCCCCGGCATACAATAAACACATCTAAGATTACACCGGTCAGTAATTGAGATACGCAGATACTTAAGGTGTCTATTATAGGGATCAATCAACTGCATATGATTGTTTTCCATTTTTTTCATAATCCAATCCAAATCATATTAATTCTAATGCTGCAGACCCGAGCCGGAAAAAAACGCGCCAGAGAATATCTCCGCTTATGCCTTGTCGTAGTGGCTGAACTGCATGGTAAAGGTGCCACGACCCTGGGACGCAGACCGAAGAGAGGTTGAATAGCCGAACATCCTTGAAAGCGGAACACTGGCCTTGAGAACCTGAACCAATCCTTTGATGGAGATATTTTCAATCTTTCCCTGCCGGGTATTCAGATCAGCAATGACCTCACCTGTAAACTCATCCGGCACCAGGACTTCGGCCTTCATGATCGGCTCAAGAAGGAGAGGCTCGCCTCCCTGGCAGGCCTTTTTAAAGGCCATATTTGCGACAATTCTAAAGGCCATCACGTCTGATGTCTCCTTTATCCGGACATCTAAAAGCGCTGTCTGCACGTCTATGACCGGGTAGCCCATAAGAACACCGCCGGCTTCTGCTTCAGATATCCCCTGGCTTATGGCATCCAAAAACTCTCCGGTAAGAACAGGGGATTCACACCGGTCAATAAAGCGATTGCCTGTCCCTCTCGGCAGGGGTGAAACTTCGATCTTCACCCCGGCAAAATGTTGTTGCCCGGCCATTTCCTGCTGAAACACTTCCTCGTGCGTCACCGGCTTTGCCAGCGTCTCCCTGTAGACCACCTGTGGTTTACCCTGGTTAGTCTCCACAAAATATTCGCGCATGAGCCTGCCGACAACGATTTCCAAGTGCAATTCACCCATCCCGGAGATGATAGTCTGCCCTGTCTCCTCGTCTATCCGAAACTTGAATGTTGGATCTTCATCCGATAGCTTGGCAAGGGAATCCATAAGCTTGTCGTGATCCTGAACCTTTTTAGGCTCAATAGCAACGCTGATGACGGGTTCATTGAATTGAATCGGTTCAAGCAGGATCGGGCCGTCTTCCGAGCAAAGAGTATCTCCTGTGGTTGTCACCTTAAGTCCCATGGCAGCAATAATATCACCTGCTGATGCTTGATCTACGCGCTCTCTTTTATTTGAATGCATTTTCAGGATTCGGGATAACTTTTCTTTGATATTCCTGCCCGGGTTATAAATCAGCCCCCCTGTTTTTACAGTCCCTGAGTAAACCCGCACGTATGTCATTTTTCTTCCCTGATCCATCATTACCTTAAATGCCAGGGCGGAAAATGGTCCCTTCACGTCTGCAGGCCGGGACTCTTCATCTCCCGATTGGGGAATATGCCCGACAATGGGCGGGATATCCAGGGGAGAAGGCAGGTAGTCAACAATCCCGTCTAAAAGGGGCTGGATACCCCTGTTTCTCAACGCTGCACCGCAAAACACCGGAACCAGATCCAGGTTGATTGTGGCCGAACGAATGGCCTGCTTAATCTCTTGAACCCCGATCTCTTCTTCTGAGAGATACTTCTCCATTATCTGATCATTCTTGTCGGCTAAGGTTTCGAGAAGCTGATCCCTGTAATTATTAACATCGTCCATCAACTCCTCGGGAACAGGGACTTCTCTAAACTCGGCGCCTAATGTCTCTTCTTCCCATAAAATACCTTTCATCTTGATAAGATCAATAACACCTTTGAGGGTATCTTCTATGCCCCACGGCAATTGGACCACCAGGGGTACAGCGCCAAGTCGATCCCTGATCATCTGTACGGCCCTATAAAAATCTGCCCCAACCCGGTCCAGTTTATTGATAAAGGCAATCTTCGGGACCTTGTACCTGTCTGCCTGGTGCCAGACGGTTTCAGACTGTGGTTCCACGCCTCCCACGGCGCAAAAAATCCCGATAGCACCATCAAGGACACGTAGTGAGCGTTCCACTTCGATAGTAAAATCCACGTGACCGGGTGTATCTATGATATTAATATCGTGGCCGCGCCATTGTGTGGAAGTCACAGCAGAGGTAATGGTGATACCTCTTTCCTTTTCTTCCAACATCCAGTCCATTGTAGCCTCACCATCATGGACCTCGCCCATCCTGTGGACACGACCCGTATAGTACAGGACGCGTTCAGTGACGGTAGTCTTACCGGCGTCAATGTGTGCGATAATGCCTATGTTACGAATCCCGGTAAGTTTGTGCGCGGATGCCATAAATTATATCTCATTCGTAATTACTCAGGTATTTATTGGACAGACAGAACCGTCAATCCTGCCTCCGGCGTGATTGACACGGACGCTAAATCTAAGGTATCTTTCAGGCCCTGTCAAGGCAATAGGGCAGGCTTGCAGCATGCAGGCTTATGACAGATAATCTTTAGGGTACAAAATGAAAATAGAACACGCAACACGCAACACCAAACACGCGAAGTTTAGCCTAACCGGCCGGAGACTGATGGAGATGTTCGATCTCATGCTTGACCATTTTGGTCCCCAGAACTGGTGGCCGGCAGAGACGGATCTGGAGATGATGGTCGGGGCTGTTCTTACCCAGAACACAAACTGGAAAAATGTTGAAAAGGCAATTGAGAACCTGAAGATGAAAAATCTGCTCTCCATCGAAAGCCTGATCGCCCTGCCTGCATCCATACTGGCACGAGAAATCCGTCCGGCCGGGTATTTCAACATCAAGGCCAAACGATTAAAAAATCTCATGGATTTTATTAAAGATCGCTATCAGTCCGATCTTTCCCTGTTCATGGAGGATGACACACAAACCCTCAAAGAAGGCCTTCTTTCTGTAAACGGCGTTGGTCACGAAACCGCTGATAGCATTCTTCTTTATGCGGCCCATCGTCCGGTTTTTGTCATTGACGCCTACACACACCGTATTCTTGGCCGGCATGGCATGATTTCAGAGGAGCAGATAACTTACTATGAATTGCAGGATTTTTTCATGGATCATCTGCCCGAAGATCCGGCGCTTTTCAATGAATTCCACGCCTTGATCGTACAGGCAGGAAAAAACTACTGCAAGAGAAAGCCTTTTTGTGACCGCTGTCCTTTAAAGATGTGGGGGCCGGATTCTCCCGTCAGGTAAGCCAACTTGTTTTTAAGATACGTGCAAACCCTGCTGGTAATATTTTAATTGCTTGAAATAACATTGTTATTCTGGTAAACAATAATTCGGATTTACTGAAATAATATTGCAGCAATTTTGATTTGAAAATAAACCGTACTATCCAACACTACACAATCATGAATGCTTACCTAAAAGCCCTCAGGGCACCATTTTTGGCCGGGTCTCTGATCCCGGTTATTATTGGCGCAGCTATTGCCTTTACAGATAATAGGCTTTCTTTTCCGTTGTTAATTATTACTGCCCTGGGAGTGGCAGCACTGCATTTAGGCGCGAATCTGCTCAACGATTATTACGATGCCAGGGGAAGCGATCCTATAAACCTGCGCCTGACGCCCTTCAGTGGCGGGAGCCGTGTTATTCAGGATGGAAAAATTGAACCCCGTATAGTGCTTTTAATGGCATTGCTTTTTTTTCTTATGGGTTCGTCCGCGGGGATCTTGCTCGTTTATCTGGACAGGCCCCTGGTACTTGCCATTGGTCTTTTTGGCCTCGCCGCGGGCTGGGCCTATTCAGCGCCTCCACTGCAGCTCATGTCAAGGGGATGGGGAGAAATCCTGATATTCCTTGCCTTTGGCCCGATGATAACCCTGGGGACATATTACGTAATGTCCGGATCTCTTAGCTGGAACGCCTTCCTTCTCGGATTTCCCCATGGGTGCTTCATTGCGGGTGTTATATGGATTAATCAATTTCCCGATTACCAGGCGGATCGCGAAGCCGGCAAGAAGAATCTGGTGGTAAGGTGGGGCACTGAGATTAGCAGGTATCTCTACTGCGCTATCATGGTACTGGCCTTTGTCGTTGTCGTTTTTTTGACCGGTGCGGGGCGAATATCCTGCCTGATAATGCTGTCATTCATTGCTTTTCCTCTTGCTTTCATGGCAATGAGGATATTATGGAAAGAATATCGTTCACACGAGGGAATAATACCTGCACAGGCCCTTACGATTCAGGTGCTGGTTGCCCATGGGCTGCTTTTGTCCCTCGGTTTGGTCCTAAGCAGGTTATTGTAGCTATTTGGTAATTGTTTAGCTCCTTGAAAACAGTACCGGGACATGGGAATCTCTTTTTTAAAAGCCGCATCACAAATTCACCTAATGCCAGCAACACGCCCCCAGGGCTTTGACCATTGGCTCGGAGAAGGCAGGGATGGCGGTCTTAATGATGAAGATTTCTACATGGGGCTGTCCGTTGCTTGAATTTCAGGTCCTAACTGCCGTGCCATGTAATGATGTAAGCATATGCGGCTTTTAAAAAAGAGATCCCCATGTCCTGCCCGCAGTACGGCAGGCGGGGACTCAACCACTCAACTATTAACGATCTCTGAAATCAGGAGTTTTAATATGATCAGTCGCTATACGCGCCCTGTAATGGGTAGCATCTGGGAGTCTGAGAATCGATATGCAAAATGGCTTGAGGTTGAAGTTGCAGCATGCGAGGCCATGGCGGAAGAAGGCGTAATCCCGAAAGATGCTTTTAAAAATATCAAGGAAAAAGCGGCGTTTTCTGTTGAGCGCATCCTGGAGATAGAAGAGGAGACCAAACATGATATTATCGCGTTTTTGACAAACGTGGCTGAATATGTTGGGCCTGACTCACGATATATCCACTTAGGGCTGACGTCATCCGATATCTTAGATACCAGTTTCGCACTCCTTTTAAAAGAGGCCATGGACTTAATAATTCAGGATGTCAAAGAATTTATGGAAGTTATTAAGAAAAGGGCGTTTGAACACAAGTCCACCGTGATGATCGGGCGATCCCATGGCATCCATGCCGAACCTATTACCTTTGGCCTCAAGCTAACTGTCTGGTATGCTGAGATGAAACGGAATATGAAGCGCCTGATCGAAGCCCGTGATGTGATCAGCTATGGTAAGCTGTCCGGTGCCGTAGGTACCTTTGCAAATATTTCCCCGGAAATTGAAGCCCGTGCCTTAAAAAATCTCGGGCTTATACCCGCGGAGATATCCACACAGATAGTACAGCGTGACCGACATGCGCAATATTTTACAAGTCTGGCAATTGTTGCAGGTACGCTGGAAAAGATTGCAGTCGAAATACGACATCTCCAGAGAACGGAAGTCCTTGAGGCAGAGGAACCCTTTGCCAGAGGACAAAAGGGATCATCCGCCATGCCCCATAAGAAAAATCCAATCGGGTGTGAAAACATCTCGGGTCTTGCCCGCCTGGTGCGTTCCAATTGCCTTGCTGCCATGGAAAACATGGCCCTCTGGCATGAACGCGACATCAGCCATTCATCCGTGGAAAGAGTAATTGGCCCGGACAGTACCGTCCTGATTGATTTTATGCTTCACCGACTGACCGGGATCATTGGTGGCCTTGTGGTTCATCCCGACCATATGTCCGAAAACCTGAAGAAAACCAGGGGGCTTATTTTTTCCCAGCAGTTCCTCATGAAATTAGCTGAAAAGGGGATTGAAAGGCAGAAGGCATACGTTATGGTCCAGAGAAATGCAATGAAAGTGTGGGAGACGGGCAAGGGATTTAAAGAGCTTATTGCCCGGGACCAGGAAATCGCCAAATACTTGAGTAAAAAAGAGATTGAAGATATGTTTGATCTGGATTATCATCTCCAGCATGTGGACGACATATTTGAGAGGGTATTTAGTTAGTACCGGAACATGAAACTCAAAACGGAAAACACGCAGAAAAATTTTGTATCGATTAGTATAATTTGGGGAATCATTTTTTCCTTCCTGGTCCTCCTTTTTAGTTTTCAGGGGGCTCATGCCGCTGTTAAGCTTATCCCGGTCCACCTGCTAAAATGGCCTGGAAAGGGAAATGATTACGCGATCCTTGTGGACAAATCCGCTCAAAAGATTTTCGTATATCATAAAGATAACCGATTCAAACCTGTAAAGACATTCAGGTGCTCAACCGGAGAAAACAGCGGGCCCAAATCAAAGAAAAATGACAAAAAAACCCCTGAAGGAATCTATTTCTGCACAAAAACATATGTGAAAAAGGAACTCTCCTCCACTTACGGGATCAGGGCCTTTCCAATTGACTACCCGAATCAGTTAGATAAAAAACATGGGAAGGGTGGTTACGGGATCTGGTTCCACGGGACAAATGAAACCCTCAAACCCAGGGATACGAACGGATGCATTGTTCTGGAAAACAATAGCATCAAAGACCTGTCCAGATATATACGGTTGTATGAAACACCTGTTATTATAACACCTAAGATTAATATGATTCCTGATAAAAACCTGAAAAAGGAATCAATGAGGCTGGAGAAGCTGATAAAAAAATGGAGTCGCACCTGGCAGAATAAGGACATGGGTCAATACATGGATCTTTACAGCCAGCGCTTTTCATCAAGAGGTATGGACTGGAAGCGCTGGAAGGAACATAAGGTCAGGCTTGCGAATAAATATAAAAAGATTTGTGTAAGCATTGACAATCTTCAGCTCTATGAGGCAAATGATGTGGTTTTGGCCAGATTTGACCAGACCTACAGCACCGAGTTATTTGAGAGCAGGGGAGAAAAAAGACTATATTTCGGAAAAAACAGCAATGAGTGGAAAATAATCGGTGAATTTTTTACTGAGCACAAGGCAGTAAAAAAGGTGCCTTCTTTCCGGCCCCCAACTCCTTTTGAAGAGATCGAGAAACTTGTTCATTCCTGGAAAAAGGCATGGGAGGAAAAGAACCTCAGATCCTACATCTCCTTCTATGATCGGGACTTTCGATCTGACGGGATGGATTTGTCCGCCTGGAAAAGCCGCAAGGCCCGGCTGAACAAAAAGTATTCCTCGGTAAGTATCAGGATCAGTCAACTAAAGATTATCAAGCGATCAGGCCGCACTGCGCTGGTCCGGTTTAAGCAGGGTTACAGGGCAGGCACCTATTACGATTTGGGCATGAAAGACCTGTTGCTCATAAGGAGTGGAAAAGATTGGAAGATCAAAAAAGAGACATGGCACCCCCTCTAAATACAGCCCGCACGGCAAAAAGAAAACCTAAGCGGGAATCCGACTTGACCATAATGGTTGTCGGAAAAGTCGGAAAGATTCGAAGTTATAAGGTTTCTCCAAGGTTACTTTTTTGGGCATCACTAATCATGGTACTCTATCTTGTGATTTCCATCCTCATTATTAATGACTATTTTGGCAAACGCTGGACAAACGATACCATGTCGAAACGGCTAAAAGTGCTTCAGCATGAGGTTGATACCGCCAGAAGAGATCTATATAGAACCAGACAGCACCTGACTCTGTTGGAAGACCGTATTCATCCTCCAAAAGCCATCGATGAAAAAATAATTATACCGGGTGACCATGAAAAGGTTGAACAAAAAAAAGTTACGCCAGTCCTGGAGGATAGCCTGCTTGAAAGATTTGAGAGAGTAACCAGGGAAACAATGGTGGATGTCAGGGACTTTTCAATTCGCAAGGAAAAGACAAAAATAAATATTGCCTTTAACTTGATCAACATACAAGAAGATAAAACCCCGGTGGATGGCTATTTGCACATGATTGCCATGAATAATCAAACAGCCCCCCCGCAGTCGTGGACATACCCGAAGGTGGCGCTTAAAAACGGGCTCCCAATTACTTACAAACAGGGCCAGCATTTTATAATCAAGCGCTTCAAGGCAATCAAAGGAGAATTCTTTTTAGGTTCACAAAGCGAATCACCTTCCTCAATGAAAGTCCTTATATACGATCAATCTGGAAATCTGATCTTTGAGAAAGAATTTGAGGTGGAAAATGCTCCATAATTCCTGCCTTCAACAAAAGGCTGTCTTTATTTTTCTATGCCTCGTGATTCAAATCCCCCTCTTTTACTCCCCCTCCTCTGCGCGATCACAAAGAGAGCACTTAGTCTATTTTCCCAATACCGTCTATGAATTAAATGTGTATAAGATTTACGGCAAGCAACCAGGCAAAACCCTGATGTTGATAGGAGGGATACAGGGTAATGAGCCGGGAGGCTTTCTATCGGCTGATCTTTATGCAGACATGAGCCTTGAAAAAGGGAATCTCATAGTCGTACCAAGGGCCAATTTCTACTCAATACTATTGAACAAGCGAGGTCCGCACGGGGATATGAACAGAAAATTCTCCCATGAAAACACCACCGACAGCATGGAGGACAAGATCGTCTCCATCCTGAAGAAGCTGATCGGGCAAAGCGATTATCTCCTGAACCTCCACGATGGCTCGGGTTATTACTATCCTGATTACATTGATAAGTGGCGGAATCCAACGCGGTTTGGTCAGTCTGTTATCGCGGATTGCGAAACATATACCCCACAGAAGACAGGACAACATATAAATTTAGGAGAAATCGCCCGAAAAGTCATTGCACAAGTAAACCCCTATATCAAAAATGACCTGTACAAATTTCACTTCAACAACACCCTGACAGATAGTCCTGAAAGCACTCACAAGGAACAGAGAAAGTCTGCCACCTATTATGCCCTTACAAAACATCATATTCCTGCCTTCGGCGTTGAAACCTCCAAGTTTCTCCCTTCCATTAATCTGAAGGTGCAATATCACAACCTGGTCATTAATGCCTTTATGAAGTTATTCAATATTATCCCGGAACACCCGGGAATTGCCTTAGACCCGCCTGTTTTGAAATATCTGGTGATTTCCATCAATGGAAAAACAGCAAACGTAGTCAAGGACAAGCAAACTATCAACCTCCAGGCCGGAGATACCATTAACATAACCCATATTGAGGCCAATTATGAACGGGGATTAAGCCTGGATATTTTAGGATACGGCGATTTAAGCGATTTCCGTAAAGATTTTGTCATCAAAAAAAACACAAACCTGCTTGTCAGAAAAGATAACCAGAAATTTGCTGAAATTGCCATCAGGATATCCGGTACTCGCGCGGTGACAGGCGGTATGGCAGAGCGTACGCAAAAGATTAAATATCTGGTGGTCAAGGCCAGGGGACACCGAAGTGTTTTATTGCCAGGAGAAACACTCCATTTGGTCAGGGGAGACCACATTAAAATTTTAGATATTGTTCCCTCGTATGCGTTAACTCCGGCATTAAAGATAAACTTCAAAGGGTTTGTGGGGAACTGGAAAAATAATACGGGCGAAGACAGAGGCTATGATATCAACACTGCGACAGATCTCATGAGACGTTATTCCCTGAAAAATAAAGGGGAGATGTATGAAATTGTTGCTTCTCTTGGCAGCAATGTTTTGTCCCGGTTTTATGTGAGCCTGAGCCCGCCCTCGTTTGACTATTTGTTACTGAAGGTCAACAACCACTCTCACGCAGTATTAAAACCGGGGGATACGCTCTCAGTATCAGCAAGAGATGAAATATGCCTTGACCATGTCCGGACAAATCTCCACGGTACCAGGGGGGTTCACCTGAGTATTGGCCAATACCGGCTAAAGGCGCATGAAAAACAGAGCATGGGAAAATTATTTAATAATCATGCTAAAAAAAGCAAATATGAGGCCATCGTGAAGAAAGGCCGAATCGTACTCGGTAAGATCAATTTTGCCCTGAAATAACCTGCCCCGAAATGTCTCCAATATTACGCAATTCAGGCATTATCCCATCGCGGATGGATGGAGCTAAATTTGATGCGCTCATAAAAAGTCATTTCATCTGTCATTGCGAGGAGCGAAGCGACAAAGCAATCTCCTGATTTCAAGATGTTACAGCCAATGAGATTGCTTCGCGGAGTTTATACCGCTATGTGGGGCTCGCAATGACGTACTTTCCGACTTTTTACTGGACCCTCAAATTTATACATCAACATATTCAAGCCGGAGCAGGTCATCCCACGGATCGGCCTTCTGGACCTTAACAAGGATCTCCTGTCCCGGACTGAGAATCACACCGGTTTGCTGCTTTATTTCAGCTAAAAGAAGAAAATCTTTTAATACTATACGATATTTGGTCTTTAGTTCGTTCAGGATCAGGGCTTTGAAATTTTCCCCACGATGCTGGCAAAGGTACTTCAGGATCCAGTAGCGCTGGCGGTTTCTCTTCACCCTCGCAAGATCCTTGATTGCCGGTTCAATAAACAGCCTGATCTCTTCAAGCTCTTTCTCATCATAAATTGGCTTTGTTCCCCTGAAAAAGCTCATTATTTGACGCTGACTCACAAGATCAAGATATCTTCTAATGGGAGATGTGGCATGGGTATAGATGTCCAGGCCCAAGCCAGTGTGGGGGGCCGGTGAAGTTTTTATCTGAAGGGGGCTGAGCTTCCGGCGCTGCTGGAAAACGAAAAAGATATGTCCCGGTTCTTCTAAAGGCAATCTCTCATTTGGTTCCTGCTGAGTCCTGAAGAGAACGGAAATTTGATTATCACTCAAAAACCTTGCCACCAGCCAGTTGTACAGGATCATGAATTCAGCCACTATCATTCGTGAGGGCGTATCCTGCTCAATCAATGCCAATGACAACGATGAGTCATCATTGAGTTTTACGTGTAATTCGGGAAGTGAAAGATCAAGAGCGTCTCTGTCCATCCTTTTCTGGCGCAGCCGCTGGCTCATTTGATACATCATTTTGAACGAATCATCGTCATTCAGTCTTTCATTCACTTCATCATAGGTCAAATGCTTACTTATACGAATCACACTGGGCACAAACCGGTAGCCAAGCAACTCACCGTTTCTATCAAACCGGGCTAAAAGAGAGATGGCCCGGCGGTCGCATTCCTGTTTCAGGCTCAGGATGTCCTGAGATAGTTCATCAGGAAACATGGGTATCTGCCTGCGGGGCAGATAAAGAGACGCCGCCCTTTCTGCTGCCTCCAGGTCAAGGACACTACCGGGTAAAATAGCCCCGGCCACATCAGCAATGTGGATGCCGATATGTATGGAGTCCCCTGCTATTTCAAGGCTCAGGGCATCGTCGTAATCACGGGTGAGGGGGCCATCAATTGTAAATGCAGGAATATCTCTTAAGTCTTCGCGTTCGGTTCGGTCAAATTCCGCCTGGGCTACGGTAGCCGATTCATCCAGTTGCCTTTTTGTAAAGGACGTTTTAATTCCTAACCGGATAAGATCAAGATTTTCATCCTCTTCCCAGATTCCTAACATTATAAGCATTTCCCGGGATTTGCGGATATCGGTTATGCCCACCCTTGAAAGCAGTTCCTTCCCGTATTTGAATTCCTGCGCATCATTCCCATAGAGCGCCATCTGAACAAGAAGGTCAATAATTTCATTCCTGCAGGATGGCCCATCAGTTTTATTGCCCTCCTGTACCTGTTTGAGCCAGGCGCTTCCCTGCTCGAGTTTCTTTGCCTTTAAGGCATTTTCCTCTTCTTGCTTTTTAATTTGATCTACTTTACCTTCGGAATTGGGAAAAAATCGACTATCTTTCATCTTAAAATACACATGGTCTTCAAACAGCGCCCGCACTATAGCGGAGACATGATCATCGGCAATGACCTCTCCGAAAACGAGCTGGGCGAGGTATTTGTTGTCAAAACTCTCTCTTTCATTGTTCACCAGCATCCAGAGCTCTTTGACGTCTATTTGCCCTTTGAGTCCTATTCTGTTTTCCTGTGCCTGCTTCAGCATCTCTAACAGCTCTTCTCTGGGCTTCATGGTATCAACAGTAGAATCAGAAATCAGGATTGCCCTTTTTGGTGACAGATTGACTTCTCGGTTCAAGGGCGTCAACAAATGCAACCTGTTACCTTTGTCTTCCAGGCAAAGGGTACAGACGAATCTGCTTTGGTCAATATATTCGATTATTCTTCCCTGATTCATTTTATGACCCGTGTATTCCTTGTGCCGCTATCCCGCCGTTCACGAGGAGGCTGTCCGCCAGCCATATTAAGTAACAAATACCCGTTACCACTTGATCAAGATCTACTAACAGCTTGTGATAGGTTATGTCAACAGCGGGATACTGTTGCTCGCTCCCACAATTGCAATTAGCCCGCGACTCTGTTAATATGACTCTATAATGCACAGAATGGCTGATAGCCCATTGGAAAGTATATGAATAAATTAGTTTACCATAAACGTGTAACATCCCTGAAGCAAAAGCTTTCCAGGATGACTGCGGATACCGTATGGATAATTCAGCCTGAAAACAGGCGATATCTGTCTGGGTTTAAGGCGAGTGATGCCCAGATTGCTGAATCATCGGGGTCGCTGCTAATAAGTGAGGCCCGATCTGTTTTAATAACGGACTCAAGATACACTACTGCTGCCAAAAATGAGGCCGTTGGTTTCGAGATCCAAACGTTAGGGCAGGATTTGATCGAGGAGTTTCCCGCAATAGTGAATCAAATGGGAACTAAAATCCTGGCCTTTGAAGAGGACTATCTGACCTGGGGGCTCCATGGCCGATTGGTCGAGAAATTCAAAGAACTTTCACCGCAGGTTAATCTTGTGCCAATAAGTGGACTTGTGGAGAAAATGAGAGAGGTAAAAGACGATCTCGAGATCGAGGTCCTCGCGACGTCAGCAGAATTGATCGCGGCTGTCTTGGACGAGGTAATTTCCGGGCTTAGAACAGGCATAACAGAAAAGGCAGTGGCAAAACAGATAGAGGACCTGGCTCTCGAAGCAGGAGCTGAAGACCTGGCTTTTCCCTCCATCGTGGCATCCGGTCCTAACAGCGCTTTGCCCCACGCCGTTCCCACAAACCGCGAGATCAGGCCGAAGGAACCGATTATCATAGATGTTGGCGTAAGGCTGGGAGGATATTGTTCGGATATGACCCGGACTGTTTTTTTAGGGAAACCCATGCCCGATTTCAGAAAGATATACAGGACCGTGAGGCAGGCCCAGTTGGCCGCATTAAAGGAGATTCGACCGGGAGTAGATACCGATTACCCCGATTCGATCGCCAGGCAGGTTATCCGTGATGCAGGATTCGGGAAATACTTCGGTCACGCCCTCGGTCATGGTGTAGGTCTTGCCACCCATGAGAGGCCGAGGCTCGGGCCACGAAAACCTGAGAAACTTAAGAAAGGAATGGTGGTTACAGTTGAGCCAGGTATTTATATCCCTGGCAGAGGGGGCGTCAGGCTTGAAGAAATGGTCGTAATTAATAAAGATGGTCCGAGAATCCTCACCAAGGCCGGTAACTTTTACGATTTCACATCCTGATGCGCTGGCATTTCTTCAACCCGCAACCCGGTATTCGATAATGTACAACCTTGCAGATCAATTCATCAATTATCTCAGGATTGAGCGGGGGCTTGCGGATAATACTGTCCGGGCATACAGCAGGGATCTGGTCAAATTTTTCCAGTTCCTGGAAAATCGAAAACTTACTCCTCTAAAAGTATCTCCGGACCGGATTTCGGAATATGCTACCGTGCTCGGCAAAATGCTTTCGTCCAACAGCGTAGCCAGGAATGTCTCTGCAGTCCGTATGTTTTTCCGTTTTCTTGTATCCGAGGGTAAAATCAGGAGCAATCCCACAAGGCTTCTTGAAACACCCCGGCTGAAAAGACGCCTGCCAGATGTTTTGAGCCAGGCAGAGATGGAGCTTCTCCTGTCCCAGCCGGATGGATCCCAATCTGTTGGTCTTAGGGACAGGGCAATGTTGGAAATACTTTATGCCACCGGATTAAGAGTCTCCGAACTAATTGGACTTAAAGTCCTGGATATTAATCTTGAGGCCGGTTTCGTTAGAACCATAGGCAAGGGTTCCAAGGAGAGAATCGTTCCCATTGGTGAGAAGGCCATCTATGCAGTAAAGGAATATCTTTTAAATGCGCGGCCTCAGTTGATAACAGGTGTGAATTCGCCATACCTCTTTTTAAATTTCAGGGGCCGCCCTATGACCCGCCAGGGCTTCTGGAAAATTATAAAAAAATACGGCAGTCAGGCCCTCATCAAAAAAAAATTGACGCCGCATAGTATCAGGCATTCTTTTGCCAGCCATCTCCTGGAGGCCGGCGCTGATCTCAGGTCGGTCCAGGTGATGTTAGGACACGCAGATATCGCTACAACCCAGATCTATACCCATGTTACCAGAAAACGGCTAAAAGAGATCCATGAAACATGTCATCCCAGGCCGTAAGAAAATGGCCAAGGTAATAGACCTTCATGACAAAACCAGGAAGTCGCCGGACCACCTGATCGTTTCAAGACCATGGGAATTCCGGAAGGCGTATTGGAAAACTGCTCATTTTATTCAAATACTGAGATCCCAGGCCGCCGAGCTGGAATACCATCACGAAGAGGTCATTAAGACCGGGGGCAATGACATCTGGCACCTTCCATCCCATTTTACTCTAAAGGGAGGCATGGCCTATACAATGAGGGCCATGTACGCCTGCAGGAAAAATGAATATGAAATGAGAGAGGTGTATTATCTAATAGGGCTGATGGACTGCATGATCAACCAGGTGAATCCTATTCTGAGAACAGACATTTTAAGGGCTATGTACAAGAAGGTATTTGCAATGAAGGAAAAACTCAATATACACTGGTATGGACCAGTCGATCAGATACTGCTCCCGATAGACTCTATGTTTTACAACGAGTTCGAATACAGGGCCTCTTTAATGAATGCAAACTCATTGAAAAAACTTTACCATGCCATCAGGACAGGAACAGATGAAATGTTTGATATCCTCTCTTCCGAATATGTCTTTTATTTTCCTGGTGCAAGGGGATGAATATGGAGACGGAAAAAACAAGGCAACTCATGGAAGAAATCACCCTGCTGACGGAACGTCTGGGCCGGAAGGAGCAGGAAATTGAAAATTTGAAAATGAGCAATCTCTTTTTAGAGACCTTGTTTGACGGGATAAACGAAGAGATTATGGTTATTGATTCCAATTTTATCATTCAGGATGTAAATAGGGTTTTCTTAGAGCATTACCGGGTGGAGAAAAAAGATGTGTTAGGCCAGAAATGCCACAAAGTCACAAGCGGGTCCGACAGGCCCTGTGGTACCGGTAGACAATTGTGCCCCCTTGAAGAGGCAAAAAGAACGAGAAAAAAAGTCAAGATCACCCATTACCATGACGGGGAGGGAGATGATCATAGAGAACTTATTCGTATCATGTATCCGGTTGTAATTCAGGAAGAGACCCCTGAATACTTTGTGGAAATTTCCAGGGATCTGACGGATCATCGAAATTTGATAAAAAGACTCAAGGCTTCCCAGAAAAAATTCAGGACCATTTTAGATACTGCTACCGATGCGATCCTGAGTATTGATGCTGATCACAAGATTGTGCTTTTTAACAATGCTGCCCAGCGAATATTTGGATATTCCAGGTCCGATGTCTTAGGGAAAAATCTCAATATGATTGTCCCACTTCAATACGGTGATCACTACAGGTTTGTAAAAAGATTTATGGAGACTAAAACACCAAATGTCATGGGACAGACATTATCCCTAACCGCCCTGAAAAAGGGGGGGAAGAAATTTCCAATTGAATTGGGGCTCTCTTATCACGAAACGGAGGGGGAGATCACATTCACGGCCATAATCAGAGATGTCACTTCACAGAAACAACTGGAGAAAAAGCTCTTGCAGTCTGAGCGCCTTGCCGCAGTAGGTCAGACAGTAGCCCATGTTGCCCACGAAATAAAAAACCCCCTTATGATAATAGGGGGGTTTTCCCATCAGATAAAAAAAAGTTTGACCGATGCCAAGTCCATGCAGAAGCTGGATATGATTTTTGACGAGGTCAACCGGCTGGAGAAACTTGTCGCAAATTTGGGCGATTTTGTCAAAGAATACAAGCTTATGAAAAGGCCTGCGGATATCAATTCCGTAATCCTTGATGTAATAAAAATAATGGGTGACATATATTCCCCGGAAAAATATGGCTTTGTGGCAGATCTTGCCTCCAACTTGGGGGAGACTGATTGCGATCCGGACAAAATGAAACAGGTGTTCATGAATATCATCGCCAACGGTATTCAAGCCATGGATGATGGAGGGAAAATAACGATCAGCACAGAAAAATGGTCTTATGGTGCCGAGATTCGCATACGTGACGAAGGGATCGGGATCAGCGAGAAAGAGCTGGATCATATCTTCGAGCCATTCTATACGACCAGGGAAAGGGGATCAGGGCTCGGTCTGTCAATATCCTATAAAATTGTTGAAGCCCACAAAGGCGAAATTTCGGCAATCAGCACGCCGGGTGAAGGGACCACGTTCATTATCCGACTTCCGGCCGCATAACATAATTAATCGCCTGCCAGAAAGAGAAATTCCATGCACATAGCTTTTCTATTTGACAAAAAATTATAAGGTGATAACCTTACAGGCTTCCGCGGGGTGGAGCAGTCTGGTAGCTCGTCGGGCTCATAACCCGAAGGTCGGTGGTTCGAATCCATCCCCCGCTACCAAAAATATAAAAGGGTTTGTTCCAGCTATATATGCAGGAACAAACCCTTTTCATTTTCAAGCTGATGAGGTGGCTAATAAATCTCAACACCTTCGATGTTTCCTTCTCCGAATTCTGACATGGTTTCAGAAGCGATGTTCAATCCCTCTTTGAGATAATGGCCATCAATACCGGGAACCGCATAGGTATAGAAGAGAACATTTTGAGTATCTTCCTGCACCCTTGTCTTTTCATCCGCCCCCTGACAGAGAACACAGACAATTCCCTTTTCATCCCTGAAAACGATCTCTCCTTCTTTCGTCCTTATGTCCCGTTCGCCCATCCCACGGCATATCTCACCATTCTCTGCCAGGTCCAAGGTCAGCTTCCCTTCAAAACGGTCGAAATCGGTGACAGCCACCAGGATACCTGCGCACATCTCTGCCATGAAGTGGGCATCCACCATAAGATTATACCTGGGGAAACCACTGTTGATCGTCCTCTTTAAGTGCTTTGGCAACGGACACTCATAACCGAAGCTCTTAAAAAAACTGTCATATATCTCTATACGCTCCGTGATCTGTGCCAAAGTTACCCGTTTCCTCATCTTGCGAAGCAACTTTCTCTTGTATTGATCAAAACCTGGCGGATTAAAAAAATTCCGGCACCCGGAAATCAGGGTAAGCCCGAAAGCGACATCCGGATAACTGGCAATATACTTGGATGACTTGGAAAAGTTGATAGTCATTTTTGTCAAGTTCCTTTTTTTAGTCGATAAAGATTGATGAACTCGTAAAAAGTAAAACCCGTTTAACAGGTTGAAATAATTAAATATAGCTTCTATTTTGCTTATCTTTTACTTTACATATTGGTATAAGTAACTCACATAATCAACCAAAATGCGAGTGAAAGACATGGTATGGATTAAAGACCACAAACAGCAAGATCTTTTTGATCTGGTTGAGCAGTTCAAAGATTATCCCGAAGTCAAGGCTATGAGTGAGGAAAGGGGCTGTTCCACCTGTGACGAAGCTGACAGGAAGATTGAGGGATAAAGCCGAGTTGATGGGGGTGTTGAACAGTCTCTATGAACTTCACCTGCCGATTTTGTCAGTGGAGATTGTAAGAAACGAATGATAATGATAGGTTTCTTGTACGACATCAGGGATCATCGTATGAAAAAACCAGGAATAAAGAAGGAGCCATTATGAGCATCCTAAGATATTTTCTAATTCTTTTGTTTTCATTGTGTTTCGTTTTTTCAAACGCCCCAACATTTGCGGCTGAAAAAGCAGAGACCGTCACCCTGCAGCTCTTCTGGAAACACCAGTTTCAATTTGCGGGCTATTACGCCGCTAAGGAAATGGGATTCTATAAAGAGGTCGGCCTGGATGTCAATATACGGGAGTATCAGTCCGGCATGGACGTGAACGAAGAGGTGCTGTCGGGTCGTGCACAATTTGCCACGGTCTCCTCTTCGGCGACCAAGGCTTATCTCCAGGGTAAGCCGGTCAAACTCTTGGCCAATATCTTTAAACATTCCGCCCTGGTGCTGCTGAGTCGTCGCGACGCGGGGATACGTACGCCCGGTGATCTGTACGGCAAACGTCTGATGTTAACCGCTCAGGAGCGCAATGCTGTCGAATTCCTCTCCTTCTTTGCAAAGAACGGCATCGATCCTAAGAAACTATCCTACATCGATCACAATTTCGATCCCATGGCTATCGTCAACGGCCAGGCAGATGTGATGAGTGCCTATATCACCAACCAGCCATTTATCCTGCAACAAAAGGGTATCCCCTACAACATCCTTGACCCGGCTGCTTATGGCGTGGATTTCTATGGTGACTCTCTAATTACCTCCGCAAAGCTGTCCGAGCAGCGTCCGGAACTGGTCGAGGCATTCAAAGAGGCATCCCTGAGGGGTTGGACCTATGCTCTACAACACCCTGAAGAAATCATCGAGCTGATTTCCAGCAAGTACAACACAACCAACAAAAGCCGTGAAGCATTGCGCTACGAGGCAAAGGAGACAGCGAAACTGATCCTGCCGGAAACCTATCCCCTGGGGTCGATTGACCCGGAGCGTGTGCGCCGTATCGCCAATGCCATGTATGAGGCGGGAGTCATCAAGGATGAGCCGGACCTTAAATTTTTGATATTTGGTCTGGAGCCCAAATCAAAGCTGCCTTTGACTCAATCAGATGTTGCTTTAACTGATCTAACTCCAGCAGAACAAGCCTGGCTGGAAGCGCATCCCCAAATTCATGTGGGCATCATGAATGCCTGGCCACCGCTGAATTATGTGGATGAAGCGGGTGTGCCCCGGGGCATTGGTGTCGACTACCTCAATGCCATAAATAAGCGTTTGGGTGGCGTCCTCAATGTCGTTCCAGCCTCTTTTAAAGAGAACCTTGATGCCGTCAAATCCAAAAGCCTTGATGCTCTGATGGACATCACCCCAAAGCCGGATCGGGAACCATTCTTTAACTTTACGACGCCCTACCTGACGATCCCGCAGATCATTGTCGGTCATAAGGATAAACCATATTTCAGTGGTGACAAGGATCTTTACGGCAAGACTGTTGCACTGGAGAGCGGTTATTACACCATAAAGCGTTTTAAACACGATCACCCTGAAATTAAGATACGAGAGTACATGAACACCAGTGACTGCCTGGACGCCGTATCCCGCGGAGAAGCCGACGCCTATGTCGGAAACAGGGCCGTGGCCATTTACCTGATGGAGAAGGAACTCATCACCAACCTGCGGGTAATGGGAAGGACATCACAACCACCGGTTCCCCTGGCATTCGGCATACGCAAGGACTGGCCCGAACTTGCCGAAATCCTGAATAAAGCCCTGGGGTCGCTATCGCCGCAGGAGGTCCAAGAGATCCACCGCAAGTGTGTGCCCGTGGCGGCAGTGTTTGCAGAGCCCCCCCCTCCTGAGCAGGTCCAGTTCGATCAAGCTAAATTCCTGTTACAGAGCCTGGGCGCCATTTTCGCCTGCATCGCGGTGATCATCGCCATTGTTTGGTTGATGAAGGGACGGCCCAGGCAACTCTCCATTCGGGATACCCTGCTCCTTATCTCCTTCGTCTTTGCGTCGTTGATCGTCTCCAGTGCTGCCTTCGTCATCATGCTGTTGGAAAGCCAACGGCAGTATCACGCCATCGAGACATGGAAGGTCGAATCTCTAAACTTGGCCCTCGAACTCAAACAATCATCCGACGATTTGACACGGTTTGCCCGTACATACGTGGTGACCGGAGACCCGAAATACGAGCACTACTTCCAGACAATCATTGCCATTCGCGACGGCAAGCAGGCCCACCCTAAGAAGTTCACCCGTTCCTACTGGGACCATGTGGCCGCCGGGGTTGTGGAACTGGATCAAGACGGCGAGATGTATAGCATCGAGCAAAGGATAACCGATCTTGGGTTCTCCGATGAGGAACGGGAAAAACTGTCAGTGGCAAAAAAAGAGTCGGACGATCTGATCAATCTGGAAGACGTTGCCATGAACGCCGTCAAGGGTCTGTATAAAAATGACAACGGCCAGTTCACGATCAAGGGTGAGCCGGACATGGCCATGGCACGCAAGCTCCTGCATGGAAAAGAGTATCACGACGCCAAGGCCAGGATCATGAAACCGGTCGACCAGTTCTTCTCCTTACTGGAATGGAGAACCGCCGGTGAGCTGAACCTGGTGCGTCAACGCAACCAGACCATCATCCTTGGCATCACGGTACTGATCGCTATCACGATCGGGTTTTCCATCTATTTTTTCTTCCTGCTGAGGCGCCGAATCATTTCGCCTCTTGCCGTGCTCAAAGCGGGAGCGCAAACCATCAAAAGAGGCGACTATTCCCATCACATTGATCTTACCTCCAAGGATGAGGTCGGCGCCCTGGCAAAAGTCTTCAATTCAATGACCCACAGGATCGAAAAGCGGACGGCAGAACTCGCAGAAGCTGAGGAACGTTCGCGCCTGCTTTTGGAATCAGTCGGGGATGGTGTTTTTGGTGTTGATACAAAGGGTAATATCATCTTTATTAATCCCATTGCTTACAGGATGCTGGGTTACTCCAGTGAAGAACTGCTGGGTATGAACGTTCATGATACAACACATTACAGCCACGCCGACGGCAGTTCCTACCCGCAGGATGATTGCCCGATGTACAAGGCCTACACCGAGGGAAGGGCCTTTTCCGTGGATGACGAGGTACTGTGGCACAAGGACGGCACCAATTTTCCGGTAGAATATTCAGCCACGCCGATAGGTCATGGTGAAACAACCGCGGGTGTCGTGGTTGTTTTTCGTGATATAACTGAACGTAGACAGGCGGAAGAGAAATTGGTTCAGAATATGGAGGAACTCGAACGGTTCGGTAAGCTGGCCGTTGGACGTGAAGAACGAATGATCAAGCTTAAAAAAGAAATCAACGAACTACTACGAGGATTGGGCCAGCCGGATAAATATAAGATCGTTGACTGATTGTAACTACTCAGGTGGGTAGGGTGAAGGCTGAAGACTGTTAGGGAAAATGGGAATACGGCTCATTCTGAAGTCATGTTTGGTGTGAGAATCTGTTCTCTCTCCACCAAAGTGCGTCAATCGTGCTTTTCGGACCCCTTCAGCCTTCAGTCTAAACAGCTTCAACCTGACTACGTGAGTAGTTACGACTGATTAAGAATATAATTTTTTAGAAGCTCACAGGAAATTTGTATTATGCCTCTTAAAGAAAGTTCAACAAAAAAATGGCTACTACCCTTCATTACGAAACTCAGGAGTAAAATATGAAATTAACCTACAAGGTAAAGTTAGGTATATTGGCAGCAGGGCTGGTAGTCATTTTAATAATGTTGGCTGCTATCTTGTCTGTAACCCTAAAACAAAACCAAATGATCATGAGATCTGCCTACCTTTCAGCCGAGGGATATTTTGAGAGTATTGTGCTTACACGGCGTTGGAATGCTCATTATGGTGGTATTTATGTTCTAAAGAAAGAAGGAATGCGATCAAATCCCTACCTGGAAAACCCGGATATCACCACAGCGGATGGGGTGGTTTATACGAAAAAGAATCCTGCACTGATGACCCGTGAGATATCAAAGTTGGCAAAGCAGTTCGG
>JAUWMR010000006.1 GCA_030613055.1 Desulfobacteraceae bacterium | reverse complement strand
ATGCTGCTTGGTCCCGAATATGTCGCTGCTTTTACTGTCGGAGATCAGCTTCTATGGGGTGCGGCAGAGCCAATCCGGCGTATTTTAAATATTATAATCAATTACTTATCTTAAACAGCTAATGTTTAAAATATAAAAAAGTGTAACTACTCAGGAACCTCTTTCTTAGACAGGATAACCCTGCGTTCCGCTGGGCAGGCATGGATAAACAGGAATCTATTTTATTAAGTCACAAACAAGCCCTTATTGTAATAATCCTGTAAATCAAATAAAAAATCCTGGTAATATACCTTTGAGATAAACTCCAAATAAGGAATTTAATATTATCTCTTTGCGCCATTCTTAAATATGAAATGAATATTTAAAATAACTTCCGATCAATAAGGATAGCGGGTTAAACCAGATTATAATAGAAGGGTTTAATCCAAGCAATTACACATAAAGCAAGGAACGGTCTATCAGGATATCTTAAGGATTTACAGGAATACGAAAAAATCAAGTTAATATTTGCCTGCCCCGCGGAACGCGGGGTTATCCTGTCTAATAAATACCTGTGTAGATACAAGAAAGTATTGCTCCACAAAGATGGTGATATTGACAAAACACATTCTGTGCGTATAATGCGAATCGTGTGGAAGTGGAAAGCTCACTGGTGGGGCTCCCGGACTTCAAATCCGGTGTACCGGGCTAAAACCCTGGTAGGTGGGTTCGATTCCCATGCACTTCCGCCATCAAAGAATTTTCCAGGGAAGGCCACTCTAAAAAGTGGCCTTTTCTTTGACTTTTTTTTTGACTATTCTGCCGGTTATCACTATATTGCCCCTATCGTTGCACAAATAAAATGGCATAGTGGGTTTAAAGACAATAAATAAAGGCCATTTCAAAATTATTAAGCGTAGCGCAGGGCTTTAGCCCTGCCGTATTGCACGGGTTAGGGGCAGGGCTAAAGCCCTGCGCTACAAAATGTGAAAAAAGGAGCTAAACAACCAGGTTTTGAAATATTACTTCAGCCAATTGTAAACACTGAAGTTTCTTAAGAGGGTTGTGGCCATATGAGGTTGTGGAATTATGGAAAAAAGGCGAGGTTCAAGATTCTTTCTTGTGTTTTTATTCTGCTCTCTGGCCTTGCTCCTTGGGCTGTTCTGGACTTATATCTCGGCAATCGTGCTGGCGCTTCTAATCTCCAGCGTCTTTTATCCGGTTTATTTCCGGGTCAAAAGGCTACTTGGAGACCGCGTGATATTACCTGCCCTGCTCATGAGCCTTGTCATACTGGTAGTCCTTGTTATCCCGGTAGGATGGTTTGTCGGCACCCTGTCTAACGAAGCCTTTGATTTCTATAATAATACACGAAGTGCGGTTTCACTGAAAAAGATCCAGAAAACCCTTGAGAGTGACTCTATATGGGCACAGCGGATCAGGAAGATAGGAACGATGACCGGCATTGAAATCACGCCTGAGACAATTGGAAAACTGGCCACTTCCGTTGGGAAACAGGTAGGGCTTTTTCTCTATAATCAAATCAGTTCCATGGCATCAAACCTTCTGAGTTTCCTTGTCCATTTCTTTTTAATGATGCTGACTATATACTATCTTTTTCGTGACGGCACTCGCCTTAAGGACTACCTTATTAAACTAATGCCAATTCCAAAAGAACAATTAGAGAAGGTGGTAAGCAAGTTTCAAGAGATGGGTATGGCCATCATTATCGGCAATGGACTGTCTGGTATTGTTCAAGGGATCTTAGGAGGGATCGGTTTTTATATGTTCGGGCTGAGTTCCCCGTTTCTCTGGGGAACAATCATTACGTTTATGGCCTTCTTGCCCATCATCGGGGCCTCGGTCGTATTCCTGCCCGCAGCTGCAATCCTGATTCTCCAGGGAAAAGTTGGAATCGGCATCGGTTTTTTGGTCTACAATCTCTTTTATAGTTCCATAATTGAGTACCTTATCAAACCACGGGTGATCGGCAAGGGAATGCAGATGAATTCACTTTTAGTGTTTGTAGGTATTATCGGGGGAATCAAACTGTTCGGTCTTCTTGGTATTATATACGGCCCGCTGATCATTACCATATTCCTTACATTAGCTGAGATATACAGGCTCGAATACAAGGAGCAGGCTGCCTGATAAAAACTTATAACTCCTAATCGAGTTTTGACTCGATCAGGATATTACTTTAAGGAGGTTTTAGAATGGATCCTGAAAAAATCCTCAAAGGGAAAAAGGTCTTGATTGTAGACGATGAAGAGGACATCCTCGAGTTTTTGGCAGAACTACTTGATATGTGCGAGATTGACAGGGCTTCGACTTTTGAAGATGCAAAAGAGCTTCTTGAGTCTAAATTCTACCATATCGCAGTGCTGGATATCATGGGCGTCAGAGGATATGAACTATTAGAAATTGCCAACAATAGAGATGTGCCGGCCCTGATGCTGACCGCACACGCCCTTTCAAAGGATAATCTCAAAAAATCTTTTCAAAAGGGCGCATCATATTATGTGCCTAAAGATGAAATCAATAAGATTGATATCTTCTTAGCAGACATACTTGAGGCCAGAGAAGAGAATAAAAACGTCTGGATGAAATGGTATGAAAGGCTAAGTAGCTTTTGTGAAAGAAGGTTCGGGCCGGACTGGAAAAGTGATGACCCTGAATTCTGGGATCATCTATTGAAGTACTAACATTCTGCTCATATTTCAGGGAGGACAATTAGGCATGCAAAAACAGGGCGCAGGTATCACAATTACGCAGCATATCCTAAACCAGCAACGAGAGAATCCGGAGGCAACCGGGGCTTTTACCATTCTGCTTAGCGAGCTCATTGTTGCAGCCAAAGTAATATCAAAAGAAGTGAACAAGGCTGGTCTCGTAGATATCTTAGGGGCCACGGGAAAGATAAATGTGCAGGATGAGCAGGTGCAAAAGCTGGATATTTTTGCAAATCAGATTATCATTGAGCGGATGCAGCATATCGGCCAACTGTGGTGCATGGGCTCGGAAGAAGACCCTGATCTTATTGATATCCCCTCGCAATACCCGAAGGGAGACTACATTCTGCTTTTTGATCCTTTAGACGGTTCTTCCAATATTGACGTCAACATAAGCATCGGGACCATTTTTGGCATTTTCAAAAGAAAAAACAGCGGGGCAAGCTCGGACTTGCTGCTCGACGATGCACTCCAACCTGGAATAAACCAGGTTGCTGCCGGCTATTTCATCTACGGATCAAGCACAATTATGGTATACACAACGGGAAACAACACGGGTGTCCACGGATTCACCCTGTTTCCAAGCGTGGGCGAATTTCTCCTTTCCCATGAGAATATCCGGATCCCGGAGAAAGGAAAAATATACAGCATCAACGAGGGGAACTATAATTACTGGGATGAAAAGACATTAGCCCTTGTGGAATACTTTAAGGCCAGGGATAAAGAGACAGGCAGGCCATATACCTCCAGATACGTGGGCAGCCTTGTGGCGGATTTTCACAGAAATCTCCTCAAGGGAGGCATCTTCATGTATCCGGCTGATAATAAAGATCCCAAAAAGCCTACCGGAAAACTGAGATTAATGGTGGAAGCGAATCCCCTCGCAATGGTGGTCAATGAGGCAGGCGGCTATGCAAGTGACGGCCACGGCCCCATCCTCGAAATAGATCCTCAGGAACTGCACCAGAGAGTACCCCTGTACATTGGAAGCAAAAAGGACGTGGAATTAGCAGAGTCGTTTATAAGCGGGAGAAGGTTAGAGGATTAAAGTTGATGAACTCGTAAAAAGTCATTTAAACGCCTGGATACCCGCCTTCGCGGGTATGACGGCTATCATATCTGCTTGATATTAAATGCTTTATCGTCATTCCCGCGTAAGCGGGAATCCAGATAAACAAGAAAATTCGACTTTTTACGAAGCAATCAAAGTTAGAGGCTGGAGGTTAGAGGTTTAGTTATTTTGCCTCCACGGAATGAAATCTAAATTCGGGAAGCTCGAGACATGTCAGTCGGTTGCCGTAAACGGCTCCCGTATCAAGACCGATCTTATTGTCCATGATCAGGGGTTCATAAAATGGCGTGTGGCCGAAAATGACTTTCTTCCCGAAGTCGTATGTAGAATAAATAAAGGGCTCACGAATCCAGACCATGTCCTCTAAGGTCTGTTTTTTTATGTCCAGCCCCGGTCTGAACCCTGCATGGACTATATAATATTCTTCAATCTCCATATACGTGTTCAGAGACCGGAAATAGGCAAGGTGGTCCGGGGGAATCAGTTCGCCCCCCCCTTCCGGTTTGTCCGCCCTATAACTTTCCAGGGTGCTCCACCCCCCGTTTCTGAAGTATAGTCCTTGATCCTTTCCGCTAATAAAATCTAAAAAAAGGGCCTCATGGTTTCCAATCAGACACTCAATTTGAGATGAGCACCTTCTAAGTGCAAGTATATAGTCCACCACCCCTTTTGAATTCTCTCCCCTGTCTATGTAATCTCCCAAAAAGATAAGCCGATCCCTGTCGGGTCGCCATACGATTATGTCCATAAGCCTTTTAAACATATCCAGGCAACCATGAATGTCGCCCATGATAAATGTTTTTTCACTGTCCATCATAACCTGAAGATCAGGCGAGGCCGTTCCCTGGGGTCAAGCCGGGTCAGCCCCGCTTTTATCGCCGCATCTACGGCATCCCTATACTCCTGTGAAGTCAAACGCCGGTCAATGAATTCATCCTGATTCGCACTGCCGCAGGGCCTGTACTGGTCCATGACATTTACATAGGTGCCAGGAGATATTTCACTTGCAAGAAATTCCATTATTTTCCCGGTTCCCGCAACCTGCTTAGGCATAACCAGATGCCTCACTAACAACCCCCTTAACGCAATGCCCTCATCATCCATGACCAGGTCACCCACCTGCCGGTGCATTTCCCTTATCGCGTCAACCGCTTTCTCTCTGTAGTCCGGTGCCTTACAGAATCTGTCCGCCCATTTCCCGTCCCAGAACTTGAAATCGGGCATATAGATATCAAATATCCCATCTAAAAGCTCCAGGGTCTCTTTCCGGTCATAACCGCCGGAATTATAAACCAGGGGCACATTAAGGCCATGTTCAATAGCGATAACAAGGGCTTCAATAATCTGAGGGATCACATGGCTCGGTGTTACGAGATTGATATTATGGCACCCGTTTTCAGCTAAATTTATCATCATGGAGGCCATCTGATCGGGAACCACTTCCACACCTTCAGCTAAATGGCTGATATCGTAGTTCTGGCAAAAACTGCAGAGGAGATTGCAGGAACTCATAAATATGGTTCCGGAACCGTATCTTCCCACAAGGGGCGCTTCTTCCCCGAAGTGGGCATTATAGCTGGCGACCCTTGCCTTTCTTCCTGTCCGGCAGTAGCCGGTTTCACCATTGAGCCTGTTTACGCCGCATTCGCGAGGACACAGGGTGCAGGTTTCCAGCATGTTGACGGCCTTCTCTAATCGGCGGGTGATTTCACCGTCATGGAAAAGTTTTATATATGAAGGTTCCATAAAATTATAAATAACCCAGAAAAAACTTCAAGTGAATTGAGATATCATTTATTAACAGGATCATTTTCCTCAAGGCGTCTGATTCTTTCGAGAAGTGGAGGATGGGAGTAATTAAACCATATATAAAGAGGATGCGGTCTTAGATTTGAGAGATTGTCCTTTGCCATTTTCTTTAATGCACTTATAAGGGGGCCAGCGGCTTTTATGATCTTAAGGGAATAAAGATCAGCCTCTCGCTCGAATCTTCTGGAAATTGCCATTCCTACAGGACTTAAGAAAAAACCGACCGGCTCCCACAAAACACCCACAAGGAAAAGACCCGCATAAGCAGGCATATCGGCGAACCCGAAACTTTCAAACATCGGTTCCCATGTGATCATCTTTGATGCCAGGTAAAACAGAAAAACAGAGGCTAATGAGAAAATGGCAAGCTGCTTTTTAATATGGTTTTTCTTGAGATGACCGATTTCATGGGCCAGAATCGCAACGATTTCGTCAATGCCATGAGATTGAATCAGTGAATCGAAAAGCACAATCCTTTTTGCCTTTCCCAGACCCGAAAAATAGGCATTGCTATGCCTGCTTCTTTTTGTGGCATCCATCTGGTAGATCCCCTTAAGGTTCAGCCCTTCCTTCTTAGCCAGTTCCTTGATACGGCGCACCAGATCGGGGTCTTCGATTGGCGTAAACCTGTTAAAAAGCGGCGCAATGACCGTGGGATAAAGGATCGTCATGAGCAATTGAAATCCTAAGAAAAATGCCCAGGTCCAGATCCACCAGGTTTCGGCCGCATACCTCACCATCAGAAAAAGCGCTGACATAAGAATCGTTCCGATAACTGCCGTTAATACCAAGGTCTTGATTAGATCAGATACCCAGACCATAATGGTTTTTGTGTTAAAATCATACCGCTCTTCGATGATAAAACTGTGGTAATAATCAAAAGGAAGGTCAATCAGCATCATAAAAAAACCGGGAAGCGCAAAAAATATGAGCCCGGCTAATACAAAATTGACACCGGACAGGGCATTTGCAAACCATGGAAGAACCCCTGAAAGAATAATACTGAGAAACAGGATCTTGTGGGTACCTGTCCTGACCATAGAAAAACTGGTATTGTCGAGGGTATACTGGTTAATCTTCTCCAATTCCCCTTCATCAATGACCCCTTTGAATGGTTCAGGCACCTCTTTGCCGAATTTCCTTCCGTATCGCGCGTTGATCCTGTCGATCAGCATGTCTGCCACGGAAGTTACCACATAGACAACAAGGTAGATAATCAAAAACCGGTTGAAAGTTATCATAGCAATATCCCTGTCTTTCGTGCCTTTAATTATAGATGAACTCGTAAAAAGTCATTTAAACACCTGGATACCCGCCTTCGCGGGTATGACGGCTATAATATCTGCTTGATATTCAATGCTTTATCGTCATTCCCGCATATGCGGGAATCCAGACAAATAGGAAAATTCGACTTTTTACGAAGCCGTCAATATAGTTTCGACGACCCTTATAGTCAAAGCAAATCAAATAATGCCAAAGACCCGTGACCCCAAATTGGCGTCTGGCAATCCCCTTCCGCTTTTGTATTGATTTTTTTATCTCAAACAGTAAGATCAATCTCATGGAAGATAGAAAGCTCTGTGTCGTCATGGTCGGCCTTCCGGCCAGGGGAAAATCTACAATTGCATTCAGAATGAAAGACAATCTGGTCAGGGACGGTATCAGGACCCGCATCTTCAATAACGGCGATCTCAGGAGAAAACTCATCAGCAAAGATACTTCTTCGCACGAATTCTACGATCCAAACAACACGGAAGGTGTAAAACTGAGAGATAAGATTGCCCTTATGAATATTCAGAAGGCAATAGACTATCTCAATAATGGCGGGAATGTGGCCATCCTGGATGCCACTAATGCAAGTCACAAAAGAAGGGAAAAAATCACAAACATACTAAAGCGCCACACTCTTCTCTTTATCGAATGCATCAATAACGACAGGGAAATATTAGAGGCCAGCATCCTGAGAAAAATCACACACCGTGAATTCAAGCACATGAAAAAGGATGAAGCGATCCAGAGCTTCAAAGAGCGGATACGATACTACCAGAGCATCTACACGCCACTAAAAGATGAGATCAATTTTGTCAAATTAGATTCCTTGAGCAACAAAATCATTGCGGAAGAGATCACGGATGATATTCCCTACTTTGACTGGCTCAGGGATTTTTTAGTGACCGATACTGTCAGGAACCTGTACCTTATCAGACATGGCGAGACATATTTTAACCTGGAAAACAGGATCGGCGGAGATTCCGACCTGACAGAAAATGGAAAGGTACAGGCATTGGCCCTTGCAGAGTTTTATAAAAAAAAGAAGATTCCTGTCATCTTCACGAGCGCAAAAAAGCGAACCATACAGACAGCCGAACCCATAAGGGAATTACAGCAAAACTGCGAGATCATCCCCCTTGACGAATTCAATGAGATTGACAGCGGTGTCTGTGAATGTATGAGCTACGAAGAAATCCGTAAAGAAATGCCAGAAGTCTATTCTGCAAGAAAAGTGGACAAATACAACTACATCTACCCAAAAGGAGAAGGGTATGTTTCCATGAAACAGCGGGTGGAAATGGGTATTAGAAAGGCTCTTTATCTGAGTGCCAATTCTCAGAACCTCATGATTATCGGGCACAGGGCAACAAACAGGATGATCCTGTCACATTTTCTTTATCGTCGGAAGGAGGACGTTCCGTATATATATATCCCACAGGACAAATTCTACCATATCGTTGCTACACAGGACAGAAAGTTTTTCCAGCTAAAAAAATATTAATCCTGTTTCGTAAACGTTTACCTTTTGTAAAGAATCCACGCCCATCGAAGATCCCGCTATGCGGGGAAGGACATGGTTTTAAAATCGAAATAAACAGGGGGTATCCCTGTGACATCATCTAAAGACTGGTGGCAGGCACGTCAGGATGACCTAAAACACCTGACCGAGAATAAGTGCCCAATATTCGTCTATGATGAGGAAAGCATTACTGAGATCCTGTTTGATCTGTTGTCCATTGAACCTCTTGACAGGCTTTTCTATACCCTGGCAGCCAATCCCCACCCAAGGATACTTGAGAAGGTCTTTCAGATGGGTATTGGCTTCAAATGCTTCTCCTCTGTTGAAGTAGCCTTTCTTCATAGTCATTTTTCGGGTATCAAACCTCACCAACTTTTGTTTGCCCCAGATTGCAGGGACTCCATTGATCGTGATTCGTCTGGGGCAACCACTATATTGAATCTAACACAAAATTTTAAAGGCTGGCCCAAACTATATGAAAACAGGAATGTTCTTTTTGAATTCAAAATTGGTGAAAAGGATTCCCAGGCCAAGAATCTCGTAAAACGACTTTCAAATCTCCATGCGTCTGTTAAAGGACTTCATTTAATAGGTATGCCCACCGATCTGGATGGAATAATATCCCTCCTGAAGGACATTTTCGCCAGTTTCCCTGGCTCATCCGTAATAAGCCTTGACTGCGGAATGGGCCTCTTTGGCCAAACGAAACTGAATCTCTCTACAATCAGCGACATGCTTGAAACGCTGAAGGATAGTTGGCCTCAATGCGAACTCTGGCTTAACCCAGAGCCTCTTATGCTTGCTCATACCGGTGTGCTTTTGACAAAAACAACGTACACCTTTCAGAAAAAGGGAAGCCATTATGCGGGCATTGATACCAGTGTGGATTTCCTGATCCAGGAATCAGGGTACGGCATTCATCATGAAATAATAAATCTGTCCAGGTCCGAGCGGAAAGCAACTGTAATAACCCATATCATCGGGCCTGAAGCTATGGCAGAAAATGCACCCTCTTCTTGTGTGAAAAAAATGCCCCCGGTCGAGCAAGATGATATCCTGCTTATAACAAATATGGGGGCATGGAGCCAGGACACAAATTTCGACCCCCGCTTCAGGGCACCCTCGTCCGAGTTTTATTTATCGGCAAGGCCTATGTGTCCGGTCAAGATCTAAAAACCGCTGGCGCGCCTGGCAAGACTCGAACTTGCGACCTGCGGATTAGAAGTCCGCTGCTCTATCCAGCTGAGCTACAGGCGCGAGGGATTCAAGAGATTAAACCGGCCTGTGGTTAATTGCATCATCACGACCATTGAGCACCTGCCTGAGTACCACATTGATGTTATCTTCCAGTTGTCCCATAACATGCGCGAGGGTCTTGAGATGAATCAGGCTTTTCCTGGACCTATCTTGATAGGGCAGCTTGAGTAAAGGATTTTCGAGAATACGGACCAATCTGTCAAGAAACTCAATGCTAACATGATCAGTATTCATATATATCAAATCAACCCATTCGGTTTTCAATGCTTCAGGTATCCCGTTATACTTTCTAAGGATTTCAGGGTCATTGCCTAAATATAAGGACCTTTTAAGTTGTTCTATGGCAAGCCGGACTTCTTTTTCTTTTTCTTCGCCCGGCTGCCTTTTTCCGAGTAATTTGTTCCATCTCTCCTCAATCTGCATCCGTATCCAGTTTTCGCCCCGCTCGGGAGGCAGAAAAAACTCTAAGAAATTGTTCTGTAGATTAACAAGATCCTCTCCAGATTTATTGGCGGTTTCGCCCATATCTTCAATTGCCCTGTTTAACACATAGACTGCCTCACGTTTCATCCCTTTTTTATCGGAATCCCTAAGCACGACATCTTCCCATTTCTCTCTTAATGAGCCTAATTCAAGTTTAATAAGCGAAAAAATCAAACCTGACTTGGTAATAGCGTTCCTCAGTGAATCTGCCAGAATATTACAGGAATTGAATTTGTCCTCGGCTAATTGACGCATGGCCTCGACCGACTGCTGCGTCAACTGGTAGGAAAGCAGTTCAGTGCCTAAGGTACGAGACAGCCTCTTAATAATCCTGGTCTCCGTGCTCCCTATCTTGATGGTGTTGGGCCTGAAATGGATTTTTATGACGGCCGCGACTACATATTCACTCTTTTCCCAGAGTGTTTCGCCGTGGCAATTCACAGGGTATTCCAGGTTTGTCCCATTGCTGCCCTGGTACAGGGCCTCCTTGCGTATCAGGACAGGCTCCATGTGGTGAGAATCCTCCCATACGCCTTCCACCTGAAGCCTGACGCTCCGGATGTCCCGTTCAGGGCTTTCAGCTGTCCAGCTCTTCTGTCTTTCCACGCACCATGCCATGGCCTCCAGGGGACGTCCTGGTTCATCTCTATACTCGGTCCAGGGCTTACCCGGAGGGTTATAGTCGGACCTCACCGGTAGCCCCCAGGATATGTTTTCTCTCTTTTCATCAATGAAACCGGATGTGATTCGCCTGGCGATCATTTCAGGGGGCTTGCCTATACTATAGACTGTCCCCTTATAGGCATTGTTAAGTGTGTACAGGATTGTCTCGATTATTTCTTTACATGCCGTTTCCAGGGCTGCCTGGTCTATCTTTATTGCCAAATCGTTCGTCCCCGCGTTTTGCTATTGTAAGGCCCGCGCCAGCTCTATTACATATTACACGATATTAAGTCGTGATACTTTATATCTTTTTTATGCTTTGTCAACAGGAATTGAACCCTCTTGACATTCTCTATAACTGAGTGTCAAATAGAAACATGCCCGAGCAAGGAATCCAGATGCAACAACTCCCGGAACTGAGTGATCCTGTCCTTATTGCAAGTTTTGATGGCTGGGGAAATGCCTTAAACGTATCAAGGGCCATGGCAGACTACCTGATCCGAAAATTAAACGGTGAATATTTTGCCAGACTGAATTCCGATCTATTTTACCGCTATGATGAAAACCGTCCCGTTGTGAATATAAGCGAAGGATCGCTCAAGAGTGTTCTACCTCCAGGGGGCTCATTCTATTCAATAATAACCGGATCAAAGAAAAGAAATCTTATTGTCCTGCGTGCCAACGAACCAACACTCAGGTGGTTTCGCTTTGTGGATGATATGCTTTCCCTTTGCGTAAAGTTAGGTGTTAAGACCGTAATAACCCTTGGAAGCATGTATGACAATGTGCTCCATACTGACAGGATCATATCCGGGATTGCGTCAAAGGAAACCGTCTTTTCTAAGTTGAAGCAGAAAAATGTCATTCCAATCAACTACCAGGGACCCACCGCCATTCATTCCACAATACAATCGGAGGGAATGAAGCAGGGGTTCGAATGTATCAGCCTATGGTGCCATTGCCCCTATTACCTTCAGGGCACGACACACTTTGGCGTCCTGTCCCACTTAGGCGATCTACTGTCCTATTTTGTGGGGTTTGAGCTTGACTTAGAAGAACTCAATGCAAGCTGGAAAGAGCTAAACAGTCAGATTCAGACGTTGATAGAAAAGAACCCCGAGTTTAAGGAAATGATTGGTGATCTCCGAAAGGCGAAGGTGAGAGGCTCCTGGGCAAGCATGAAAGAATCCGCGAAAAAGGGCGATAAGGTTATACCATTAAAGGACTTTCTAAAACCAGCATAACGTTTCGAAAATTGCATCCCGCCAAGCCTGCCATCCGGCGGGCAGGCTCCAACCTTAAGCCTCTAACATTATTTTCCCTTTCGTTTTACAGCATCCACAAGCACCGATATGATCTCTCCTGCACTGCCCTGGAGGAAAATATCTGTCAGGGTACCGGTCAGATGTGTAATTTCCTTATTTATTTCAATAACTTTCGCACCATTCTGTTTGGCGATTCCGGGAATTGTATTGGCAGGGGAAACAGCCGCCGAAGTCCCAACCACCATCAGGGCATGGGCCGACGAAGCAAGCTGGAAGGACCTGCTCATCGCCTCCTGGGGAATCGCCTCTCCGAAGAAAATAACATCAGGCTTCAGGATCTTCTGGCACTCGCATCGAGGAGGATGCTCCCCCCTTTTTTCTTCGGCCTGATAGCTCTTACCGCACCACAGGCATGAAAGCGTGCTCGAATTTCCATGATACTCAATAACGTTTTTTGTTCCGCCTTCCTGATGAAGGTTATCTATATTCTGTGTTATGACATAATGGAGATATCCCATCTTCTCGAGTTCACCCATACCAATATGCGCACTGTTTGGTCTGGCCCCACGAACAACGCTGTCCATTTCCCGCAGCATTTCCCATATCTTTTCAGGATCTGACCTGAAGGCGCTGATCGAAGCATATTCTGCCGGATCAAATTTCTCCCACAACCCGCCCGCACTCCTGAAATCAGGGATTCCCGATTCTACGGATATGCCGGCGCCGGTTAAAGCAATAGTTGATTTAGAATTGATGATGATATCAGCAGCCTGTTCAATCAATTTTCCCATTTTTCTCTACCTTTCAAAGCTCTACTATCTCGGCAGTCTGGCTTTCAAGGTCGCATATAGCCACGGTTGATTTTCCTGGATTCCCGCCTTTGCGGGAATGACGAAAAAGGTTGTTTTCTGACTTTTTACACGCACATCACGATTAAAGCGGTTCAAAAAGTATTTTATTTTCGCTGTTGTTGTAGAGCTTGAGCTTGGCCTTGACGCTTTTCTGATCGCCAAAAATATTAGTGAGCATTACCTCGCCATCACTAAACTCGACTATGTCAACGCTATCAAGGATCTTTTCTTCCTTTCCTTCCTTTAAAATATAAGCGTGGGCTTCACACATATTGATACCCCTTTCGTTAAAATGAAACATTGTATAATCAAAGGGCCTTCAGTGCATTTCTGAGACAACCAGTGCTTTTGAAGGTGAGCTCTATCATTTCCCTGATTTGCTCTGCACTCTCTTCCTTTCCGGCGTCCTCAAGTTGCTCTGCTAATAACTCGTATTCTTCCTGATGATGATCATTGTGAGTGATCCAGTGTTCCAATCTGATTTTTGACTTTTCAATAAAATCCATAATCCATTCCTCCAGTCTTTTCAAATTCCTAATGGACACAAAGTAAGAAATGTCATCATACTTGTCAATTGATTTCGCCGCGCGCCCATGGCAACGTCAAATGTTTTCAATTCTTTACCCTTTCAAGATTTCTTGCTTCGCTCGAAATGACAAGTGGGAGCGACTTTCGCGAGTTTATCAATGCTGATATAGCCGCAAAAAGGCGCAAAACACACAAAAAGTAGAATTTGCATGTAGTAATTTCAATTTGTTATGGGAATCAGAAACATGGAATTGGACTTTTTACGAGACTGTCAATACTGACGCCAAAAAAAACCGGGCAACGCTGTACGTGCTTAATTACGACCTGCCCCAGATAATTTTATTATTTTGTTGCCCGATTCATCACGTATTGATTACTAAAAACTGTTGACTGTAACCACCCATCAGGTTAATATGCATTTCTACACAAAAACGCAATAATGGAGGGCTTGATATGAGTGAAATTTTGGAAGGAAAAAGAGTTCTAATCGTTGATGATGAGCCTGATATCCTGGAGACACTGGAAGAAATGCTTGATATATGTGTCATAGATACAGCTCCAAATTTCGAAGCCGCCCAAAAGTTTCTTAACAAAAAAAAATATGATGTAGCCATCCTTGATATTATGGGGGTCAGGGGCTATGATCTCTTGAAATTGGCTAACGAAAAAGGTATCCCCGCTCTGATGCTAACAGCCCATGCCCTTAGCCCTGATAACCTGGTCAGGTCTATTAAAGGCGGCGCCAAATCATACGTTCCTAAAGATAAAATATCTGAAATCACTACATTTATTGCAGAAATACTGACGTCCCATGAAAAAGGAATCGAAAAGCAGGGAACCTGGTTTGCGAGGCTCAAACCGTTTTTTGATAAGAAATTCGGAAGCGAATGGAGAGAGGAACATAAGGAATTCTGGCAGGAATTCGATAAGTCTTATCGTGTCTCAAAAGATGACGTTGAAGACATAATATAGCATGGAAAAATGTACGTCTAACCGCTAAAATAAATGACTGTTCCTTCACAGAACTATTTTATATAACAGAAAGGCACTTCTACCATAAATCTTGCGCCCATACCCACATCGCTCGCAAGAGACAGCTTTCCACCCATATCCTCAACAAGCACCATCACACCGGCAAGGCCCAATCCATGCCCCCTTACACTTAAATTATCTACCGCATCCATCTGAAAATACTTCTCAAAAATTTGTTTGTGATGGACAGAAGGTATTCCTTCGCCATCATCCTTTACTGAAAAAACCAGGCATTCATCCTTTTTTACAACCTTTATTTCCACACGGTTTTTTCTGTATTTCAGGGCATTGCTCAAAAGATTCCTCAATATCTGAGTTACCTTTCCCTCATCCATGCGTAATTCCTCGCACCAGAGATCTTCATTAACCAGGAGTATAATGCCCTTTTCTTGTAACGCCTCTTTCAACGGCTTTAGGCGAGCACAACCCCTTATCTTTTCAGATGCCTTAGTATCGACCAGGTCAAAAATTTCCACTAATGCCTTTTCGATTAGACTTGAAAGTGTGAAATTCGTTAAATTGATGATTCCTTCACGGGACCTTCCAAGTTCAAGGGCGTCGTTCACAAGCATCTGAATTACCCTGGTATTTCTCAATGCCCTCGTCAGAACTCTTTCCTGCTTTTCCGTAATTGCCCCATATCTTTCCTGACGTTTCATCAGCGCTGTAAGCCCTGCGTCAAGCACTGCCAGGGGGACCTTCAGGTCATGAATCAAAAGATCGATCTTTATTCTCTCTCTTCCCCTGTTAGTTTCTTTTTTGTTTGTGTTATTGTTTTCCACAATAGCCCTTCCCGGAACGGGGTTTTTCTCCGCCTCTTTCGTTGCCCTCAAAGATGCGGCCTGGTCGTTTTCGAGCTTTTTATTTTTAGCAAGTAGCTTTGAAAAAATCAAATTCAGCCCCCCCTGTAAAATCACTGCGCAGTGCGTATACAATTCAGGAATCTTGAAAAACGATCCCTACATACCCCACAAAGCTGCTGTTAGGGCGTATATCATAGCTCGTAGAATATAGTATTTTTTTACCAGTTATGGCCCCCAGTTCTTTTGCGGCCATAATAGCTGCTCCGGCAGCTCCCGGGCAACAGGCATTATGGTTTGTGATTGATTCGTGAATCACACCTTCTCCATCCATCTCTAACAGCAGATCTACAACTTTTTTGTCGTTTACTTTCTTTACCCACTCAACGGCCTCATCCCCTACTCCTTTCGGTGTATACCCATAATTATGGCCATAATGTGTAAGGTCCGTGGAACCAAGGACAATGGCGCTACGGCCCAGTTTTTTTGCTATCTCTACGGCCCGTTTCCCAATCGCAAGGGAAGAATGCCTTGGAGGAATACCGACAGGCACGATCCTGATACCGGGAAAAAAATACTTCAGTAACGGAAGCTGTAATTCTATTGTGTTGTCCTGGTCATAACTTGAAGCGGATTCAACGGTAAAGGGAAATTCCCCAGCCAGCTTAACTGCAATATCGCCATCTATTTCCAGGTCCCCTAAGGGCGTGGCCCAACCCCCTTCTTTCATTATGAAATTGTCGCTTCCCTTGTGCAGATGCCGACCGAATATAATGCACGTATCAGGGTCGTTTTGTTTTTTCAGACATTTTATGACATTACATGCAATCTTTCCCGAGAAAAACCATCCTGCATGCGGAACAATACCACCCACCGCACTTCCTGCGTCACCAGGACAGGGCAGGCTTTCATCTATAAACTCCTCAATCATCCCCCGGCAATCCCGTTCGTTTCCCGGATACCAGGAACCGGCAAAATCGGCTCTTCTAACTTCCATGGGACCCACCTCCCTTTCAATTGACGATTTCCGATTGACCCTTCCCGCCGTCCGCCAGGCGGGGATTGGCGATTGACCAGATGATGAGATACCCCTGAATAGTCAATAGTGAATTCGCCTGTTTTCGTCCTTGCCGTCACCTTTATTTACTGATATGTAAATCCAAAAAAATGAATTGCCCTAAAAACAAGAGGACCGTGTTATGGACTTTGATATCAGCCAGTGGATTGTCAGAATTCCTGTTTTGTTATTCTCCATTACCATACATGAATACGCCCATGGCAGGGCCGCTTTTTGGCTTGGGGATCCCACAGCTAAGAATATGGGACGGCTTACCCTAAATCCCCTGCCCCACATTGACCCCTTCGGGGCAATCTGCCTTTTCCTGTTTAACTTCGGGTGGGCAAAACCCGTTCCTGTGAATCCCGGGTTTTTTAAAAACATAAGGAAAGGCATAATCTTCATGTCACTTTCCGGCCCCCTAATCAATCTTGCCGCAGCATTCCTGGCAGGCATGCTCATCCGCTTCCTGCTCTTGCCATATGAACTTTATCTGAATGTGCTCTTATACATGATCTTGATGAACATCGGTCTTGGACTGTTTAATCTCCTGCCCATCCCCCCGCTTGACGGATCACACGTTCTGGAAAATATCCTTTCTCCTAAGGCCGCTCATAAATACCGGGAAATCGGACGCTATGGACCGATGATTATTATCGGAATTGTACTGCTCGATAATTTTGCCCATACCGGCATATTAAACCGGATATTAATCACACCCATGATCCATCTGGCCCATCTTTTTGCCGGTAATAATCTCTTCAGGTTGCTTGGAATCATGGGATAAAAGCTGCAAGCCGCCATAACCTCCTTTAACTTTACAGCCAAGCCGGAATTTTAACAAGACAGAAATGTTTTTTTAACTCGCACGGATACATGGATGGAGAAAAGCGATTATAAAAAACCCCGTGGATCAACCGGCTGAGCCTTAGCCCACAAGAGACCAGGTATCTGATGCACGGTGCCGTCTTAATAAATATACAAGTTCGTCATCCGCAATTACCCTGAATTGATTGTTCATTATTTTTTGATTTTACCAGAGTTGACATAAAATTTCACCCATTGATCTTTCAAAAAAGTTAACTTATAAATACTAACCGATAACGCATAATCGAGTTTCACTCGATTAATATAAAAATAAATTAATGGAAGGGCCTTTCAATAATGTCCCAAGAACAAATCGTAACACGCTTTCCACCCAGTCCTACTGGTTACCTCCACATAGGTAGTACCAGAACAGCCCTTTTTAACTGGCTTTTTACAAGACAAAAACACGGTAAGTTTATCCTCAGGATAGAAGACACGGACAGGGCAAGGTCAACAGATGATGCCACACAGGCAATCCTGAAATCAATGGAGTGGCTCGGGCTCGACTGGGATGAAGGCCCCTATTTCCAGTCTGAAAGATATGATATTTACAATGCCATGGTTGACCTTCTCCTTTTAACGGGGCAGGCATATCACTGCCACTGTTCGCCGGATGAACTCGATCAGAGGAGAAAAGACGCACAGGCCAGAGGACTCAAACCCAAATATGACGGCAAATGCCGTGACCTGGGTCTGGGGCCTGCTCTCGGATCTGTTGTAAGGCTTAAAGCGCCCGCGTCCGGTATTACACAGTTCCATGATATCATAAAAGGTCCTATCCGTTTTAACAACGAAGAACTGGACGATCTGATCCTGCGGCGATCGGACGGCAGCCCTACCTATCACCTGGCAGTAGTGGCCGACGACATAAACCTCGGCATCAACTATGTCATAAGGGGTGATGACCACGTGAACAACACCCCCCGGCAGATTCAAATCTATAATGCGATCGAGGCGACTGTACCCCGTTACGCCCATGTTCCCATGATTCTTGGACCGGACAGGGCGAGATTAAGCAAGCGACATGGCGCCATGTCTGTCCTTGCCTACAGGGATATGGGCTACCTCCCTAATGCCCTGCTCAATTCATTGGCCCGATTGGGATGGTCTTACGGCGACCAGGAACGATTTACAAAAGAAGAACTCATAGAAAAATTTTCACTCGAAAATGTGGGTAAGTCCGCAGGAGTGTTTAATCCTGAGAAGATGTTGGACCTCAATGCCCACTACATCCGTGAGTCCTCCGATGAGTTCTTAGCGGACAAACTGATCCCGTTTCTTGAGCAATCAGGATTTGCTGACTTGGACAAAACAATGGTAAAGAAGACGGTTACTACCTTAAAGGCCAGGAGCAAAACCCTTGTGGACATGGCCGAAGGGGCCGCCTTTTATTTCCAAGACGACATCAGTTACGAACAGAAAGGTGATGAGAAATTTCTCAAACCGGATATGCTTGATCTCTTTGAACAACTTGAAAGAAGAATAGAACCAATATCTATATTCAATCAAATGTCCCTGGAAAAAATGTTCGCGTCGTTTATGGAGGAAAACCAAATCAAGTTGAAAAAAATCGCGCAACCTCTAAGGGTAGCCCTTACAGGCAAGACCGCGAGCCCGGGCATCTTTGAACTCATGGAAGTCCTGGGAAAAGACAGGGTGCTGGAAAGAATCCAAAAGGCCGTCAACCATATACGGAAAAAGTCATAATACAGACCTCGTTAAGTGGTCGAATAGTTGAGTAGTTAAGTGGTTAAATTCACGGCCATATTTGTTTTTAGTCCCGCCGTGGGGGGAGATATTTTCCATGTTGATATTTGTAACTTATTGAAATTATAACAATAATTTTCCAACTCAACCACTTAACCACTCAACTATTTGACTATCTCTATAATCAAACAATATACACCGGCTCTCGCAATATGAGTTCTACGGCATCATCGGCCACAGACGCAAGTTTCGGGTGTGTATCTCTCAGGTTCGCGATCTGTCTTAGATGATCCGCGGTCCTCATGATAAGCGAGGCCATGTCGCCCTCGTCAACTCTCACAAATTCAAGCAGCCTTTCCCACGGGACACCCCTTGCCCATATAAAAAGGGCCGCGCAGGGCCAGAATATTATCGGAGAGCTATCAAACCCTCGTTTTTCTTTCAAAGCCCTGATCTTTTCTATGTAACCAAGTACTTCTTCAAATTGACCTTTAAGCTCACTGATGTCCAGAGACCCTTTTAGCTTCAGTTCCACTTCCTGGTTCCTGTCCCAGACAAATGGCGCAAGACAACCGGCTAAGGTCTCAGGTAAAACATGGTCCAGACCTCCGTTTCTGATAGCCTCGGCAATCAAAAGGGGCTGGTCCAATCTCAGCTTTGAAGCCCATAAACCATCTGCTGTCAATCGATCCTTCTCATCCACAAATACGGTTTCTTTTAAGAACAGAATATGATTCATAAAATCCGCCCATAATCCTTTTCCCTTTTCATCCACACGCTGCTTGATAAATGATACGAACTTTTGTTTCTGGAAGGTGGAAAAAGAACGACCCAAGAGGTCTTTGACCTCTGGAGGCCTATGGGAAAGGAGCAGGTTCAGAGTCATGGAAAAATTGATGTGAATCTGGCTGAAAAGCGGCTCAGAATATGACCTCTGAAGGTCATAGATAAGCTGGGGATCCTGATGTCGCCCGGGAATAACAAGGGTAAACCCTATATTGTCCTTTCCCCTCCTTCCTGCCCGTCCAATCATCTGATGAAAATCTGTTGCCGTCAGGTCAACGAACTCATGCCCATTGTACCGATCGCTTTGAACGAGTACAACGGTTCTGGCAGGAAAATTGACACCGGCAGCCACCGTGGATGTCGAAAAAATAGCCTCAAGGCAGCCCTTTACCATCATTTTTTCGATAAGCACCTTCCAGTATGGTAACTGGCCCCCATGATGGGAACCTACCATTGCATCCAGAAGCGACCTCATCTGACGATGCCATTTAAGATGAGGGAATGCCTTTAAGAATTTATTAACCGTTCTTTTGAGATAGTCTCTTTCTTCGGGCGTTTTCCTTGCGGGAGAGCAGGTCTCAAGGGCTCGATCACAGTCAGCCCTCGACTTAAGAAAAAAAATTGCGGGCAAAAGATCAATCTTCCTCAAGCATTTGATAATCGCACCAAAATCCAGCCTTTCAGGCCTTCCCCTGTGCGTTGGGGATTTGTAGCCGATGTATTTTTTTACCCTGAGATTGAGTCGTTTTTTTCCTCCTAAGGGGACAATAAGTCCGTCTGGAAAAAGAAACAGCATTTTTATGGGCACGGGGCGCTCTTTTGAACGAACTACACGATTTGGCACCCCGCGAATCTCCTTTAACCACATGCATACTTCTTCTGCATTGGATATAGTGGCAGAAAGAAGAAGGAGCCTTACCCTCGGTGGAAGATATATGAGCACCTCTTCCCAGACAACTCCTCTTTCCGGATCGCTCAGATAGTGTGCTTCATCTAAAATCACAAGATCCGTTCCGATGCTTTTCCCCTCATGCATGGCATCATAAAGCTGGTTCCGGAGGATCTCTGTGGTCCCAACAATTATGGGGGCATCCGGATTCTCCTTGCGGTCCCCTGTCAGGATCCCGCAAGTAAAAGGCCCAAATTCATAACAGAATTCCTGATAAATGGAATTAGAAAGCGCCTTGAGCGGAGAGGCATACCACACTCTCAGATTTTGTGAAAGATATGATTGGATGATTTGCGATGCGATCCAGGTTTTTCCCGCGCCTGTAGGCGCACTGACAAGTACATCATAGTCCTTTACCAGATCCAGGGCCTCTAATTGAAACGGATCCGGCGTAAGATGCGCACGCGCTGGAACGCCGATCTTCCTGAAGACATGTTTGAGTTGCGGATCTAATCTGGGCTTCTCATACAGAGTTTTGTTTGTTTGGCCACGCTTTTTTCCATGACCTCTTCTGCCGTATCGACGGTAGTGGCTTTTATCATTAGCCATCTGTTAATTGCATGCCACAAGTTCCTGGGCGATTTGATCCATATCCTTGAGATTGTCCTTCATGGCCTGCCCCAAATTCAGGGCATCCACACCTCTGCCTGACTCGTCAATTTCCTGACCACAGCCATGCATAATTTTTATGGCATTGACATACACCTTTTCAATGGTTTCCCTGACAAAAAGCCTTGCGGCGGTCTTTACAAATGAAGTTGAGCGATCCTGCTCTCCTCTATAGACAGCAGCCTTGCGGCAGAGCGCGTCTCCTACTTCGCACCAGGTCATCATATCCGCAAGCAGAAACATCACATACTGTGATTTTGTCAACTTGTGTTTGCGGGCGCTAAGGAGCACCTCATTCATGGTCCGAAATGCCCCGGCCAACAGGGGGCCTGCACATTCCTCTGGCAGATTTTCTAATGCTTCAGCCATTTTAATGTAAAATCCTCCTTTTGACCGAACCGTAGTCCTCATGCGGAACAAGGAAATAATATTTCTCTGTATCTCGCTGGTCCCTTCGTAAATGGGAAGTACTTTGATATCCCTCTTGATCTTTTCCACTTCATATTCTCGCATATAACCATATCCACCAAAAGCCTGTATGCCATCATTTGCCATGGCATCCCCTGCTTCTGTGGCAAAATACTTGGCAATAGAACCCTCCACCTGGAGTTCTTCTTCACTGGTATCAAGCCTGCGTGCAACATCCTCTATATATGCCCGAGCCGCTTCTAACTGAACTGCATGCGGTACCATAAGACTATGGGTATACCCCTGTTTTTCTGAAAGGGTCGTTCCGAACTGCACCCTTTCCTTCGAGTATCTGATGACCCTCTCTAATGATGCCATGCCACCACCTAATCCGAAGGTGGCTACCATCAGCCTTGTGTACCCGAATACCTTGTTGGCCTCTTTCAGGCCCTTCCCCTCAACGCCACCAATAAGATTTTCTGCCGGAACAAAAAGATCTTCCATTATCAGAGGGCATGTATCTGAGGCACGGATTCCATGTTTATCCTCGTGTTTCCCCGGGATCAACCCTTCAGACCCGGCTTCCACAATAAAAAAGGAAGGGCCTTTTTGTGTATCGGCAAGGATTGTGTAAAGATCAGCGACTCCTCCATTTGTAATAAACTGCTTTTGCCCGTTAAGTCTGTATCCTTTTATCTGACCGGCGTCATCAAAAACACGATCCGCCCTGGTCTTCAAGGATTGGACATTAGACCCCGCTTCAGGTTCGGTTACGCCATAGGCAACTATCAGGCCCTCCTGAGCAATCTTCCCGATATATTTTTCCTTCTGTTTTTGGGTTCCACCCACTCTTATGGGGTCCGTCCCTAAACATATGGCCAGAAAAGAAGTGGCTACGCCCAAATCCATTTTTGCCATTCTTTCCGAAACAACAGCGATTTCCGAAGCACCGGCCCCAAGGCCACCGTATTCTTCTGGTATGAAGATCAAATGAAGCGCAATTTCAGGACCTAACATAAACCGGATAAGGTCCATTGGAAATTCACCGTCCCGATCCATTTCCAGTTTCGTGTCTAAGGAGAGTTTGTCTTTTTCTAATCTGTCTATTGTATCCAGCACCATGGAAAGAATTTCTGGATCCATTTTTGTCTGCGCCATGCATATTCCTCCCTGATTTGTTCTTAATTCACCATATCAATCCTGTTCAAGCAACATCAATAATCTGTTCCAGGACGGTAAAGACCAGCTTTAATTTTTGTAATACTCTTGCTTAATAAAACAGTACTGGAAGGACCCTATTATCTATGATCGTTTTTTTCAAAAAGCTAAAGTGTTACCTATTTTTTGATTTTGCTTTTGCGGTACTGGTGGTACGCATCTCTAAGCGAAACATAGGGGTCAAGGGCGGATTTTTTGAGCGATTCATAATCTCCTATCTTGAGGGACGTCCGGTTAACCTGATCATAGCCTCTAACTGCAAAATTGTATCCAATGTTTTCTATGCCGTAAGTCAACGGATTAAGAAAAGTATCGCCGGCCATTCCAATCGTGTCACGAAGACTGGACGGACCTAAAACCGGCCAGGTAATATAAAAGGCCGGTCCAAGGCCATAAGACCCTAATGTCTGGCCAAGGTCCTCATCCTGTGGGTCGAGATTGTATACCTGTTTTGCCGGATCACCAAAACCTGCCACACCTACCGTGGAATTCACTACAAAGCGTGTTATCTCGATTCCAAAACCCTTAAATTTGCCTTGCAGAATACAATTCACCGCTCGAATCGGCATCGCAAGATTGGAAAAAAAATTGCGCACACTAACCCTCAACGGTTCCGGAACTACTTTTCCGTAGCCGGTACCAATGGGCTTGAGAAACCAGAAGTATAGCTTGTCGTTAAAATGAAAGAAGAACCGGTTAACAATCTCAAACGGATCAGCAATAAGATCCATCTCCTCTATTTCATTTAAGAAAGGTCCTGAATCGGGCTCCATCATATCAGGATCATGAGGCTCCAAGGTTTTGCCGGGGCCTACTATGCTTTGGGAAATTCGTATTGATGTGGTTTCCTGCGAATATTCCTCAACCATCATTTCATAAAGCGCCACATCAGGTATAAGAAAATCCTCTCCTTCCTGGTGGTATCCGGACGGACTGCTCTTCTCCGCTGAAGAACAGGGTACTGCAAACATAGTCATACAGCAGACCGCTATGATCAATATCCTGGAAAAATTACCCATGCCTGTTATTTCCTTTAGTAAAAGTACCCAGGGCCCGAAGGACCCGGGTTTGGGTTATCCCCGGAGGAATCTGTTATTCGCCAGGGTTTTCGAAAAATCTATTCCTCCACCTTCGCCTTCAACTTTTTCATAAGCTTTTTAAAGGACGACCTCACAATAATGCTGTTAAACTGTGTTCGATAGTTATTTATGAGGCTGACCCCCCCGACGGAAATATCATATACAAACCAGTCGTCCCCCTTTTTTTTCATCCTGTAAAAAACCGAAATCTCTGTCTCTTTTTTTGTAATAATCATAATTTTCACAACACCGTAATCACCATCAACCGCCTCACCTTTATAAAGGACCTCCTCGCCTGAATAACCCTCCACCTTATCCAGATAAGTCCTTTCAAGGAGTTTGCCGAAAAGGTCAATAAATTCTTTTATTTCCTGTTCCGTCCGCTTTCGCCAGTGTCTTGCGAGTGTCCTGCGGGACATCTCTCTCCAGTCAAATATCTCATCCACGGCCTTTCTAATCAACAAGTCTTTCTCTTTCCTTTTATCAGTCTCCTTCAGGTCAGGATCACTCACGATACCGATGATCTTGTCCGTGGTCTTCCTGATACTGTCTGTTGGTTTACCCGCCAGCGCCTGGTCCTGAATAACGGTTGACAAAAACAGGAAAACGATCCCTGACAAAAAAAGCTTAAAACCCATATGTACCCCCTTACTTACGCCTTTTATCCAAGAAGCTTAGCCTTAAATCAATCTATCACAAAAGGATATCAACATGCAATAATACTAACAACCCCTGGCGCAAATATTATGTCTAAAGCTTCCCAAAAACATAGTTTGATATCAACTGCTCTATATCTATGGCTGATTGAGTTTCGCGAATCTTTCCCCCGGGTACAATAATCTTCTCGGACCCGCCGGGAGTGATTTCAATATACTTCTCGCCGATCAACCCTTTTGTTTTTACGGATGCAATGGCGTCTTCCTGTATTTTCAGACCGATTGGCAGGTTTATTACCACACGGGCCTCATAGTCATCTAATACTATGTGTTTTACTCGCCCCACTTCCACTCCTGCAATCATAACGGAAGACCCTGTTTTCAATCCCCCGCTGTTGGAAAAAACCGCCTGCACTTCATAACCTTTATCACCAAGGACCTCCATCTTCCCTAATTTGATTGTCAAATAGCCCAAACAAATGATCCCCACAATCATGAACAAGCCCACGCCTAACTCAAGGTCAAATTTACGCATTTTAGACTCCTCAATCTGATGACTGAAGATTTTAATTAAAAAATCCTTAATTCGGGTTATTCTTCACAGGATACCCGTTTCCCTACTGATCCTGGCTCCCTGAACGCTCGGGTTCACACAACGACCATGCCTCGGCATCTTCACCAACAAATGAACGGACCACCGGATCGCTTGAGGATATCATTTCTTTAGGAGACCCTTCGGCCCTGACAACTCCATCATGAAGCATGGCTACCCTTCCCACAATTTCAAATACCCTTGGAATTTCGTGGGTTACGATGATTCCGGTAAAGGATAGACGCCTGTGACAGGAACTAATCAGGTTTAAGATCGAAAGTCCAATAACCGGGTCCAGTCCGGTTGTAGGTTCATCAAAAAGCATTGTCTCGGGATCCGTAACCAGGGACCTTGCAAGGGCCGCACGCTTAACCATTCCCCCGCTAATCTGTGAGGGATATTTGTGTTCCGACCCTGACAGTCCCACGTTCTCCAGCTCGTGAAAAACCCTCTCATCGATGAGTTTATCACTCAATCGGGTCTTTTCTTTTAAGGGAAACGCCACATTCTCAAATACTGTCATGGAATCGAACAGTGCACCTCCCTGAAACAGAAAGCCCAGCCCTTCCCTTAAAGTCGTTAATTTTTTGCCTTTGAGCGTGCTTACATTATTCCCGTCAATGATGACGTGCCCTTGGTCCGGTCTCATAAGACCTGCCATATGCTTCAAAAGAACGCTCTTGCCACAGCCGCTTCCCCCTATCAGGGCAATAACTTCACCTTTTTTAATCTTAATAGACAGCCCTCTTAAAACTTTATTGCCATCAAATGACTTATGGAGATTTTCAACTTCTATCATTATATCCCTTAAAACATCAACGAGGTCATAAAATAATCCCATACCAGGATCAATACAAATGAAAGGACAACCGCCTGAATAGTGGCCTTGCTGACACCTTCCGCACCGAACCCGGTAAATACGCCGGTATAATATCCCTTAAAGCAACAGACCCATACAATAATAATTCCGAAGCTCAAAGATTTGTAAACCCCTTCCATGATATCATTCATGTCCACATAACTGACCATTTCTCCGAAATACGTACCTGCTCCGACCCCTAAGAGTTTCACACCTACCAGGTATCCCCCGAAAATACCTATCACGTCAAAAAGAGCTGTCAGCAGCGGCAATGAAACGATAATTGCTAAAAAATTCGGCACAACAAGATAGCGGTATGGGTTCAGGCCCATAAGTTCCATGGCGTCAATCTGCTCCGAGATTCGCATAATCCCGATTTCAGCGGTAATTGCCGAACCTGCCATCCCTGTAACTACAAAGGCCGATAAAACTGGGCCCAGCTCTTTTATAAGAGACAGGCCCACCATGGGGCCCAAAAATGCATCTGAGCCGAATTTACTCAAACTATTGTATCCCTGAAACCCCATGACCATTCCTGTGAAACATCCGGTAAGGACAATCACGAGCATTGATTGGAAGCCAATAAAGTGAACCTGCTTGACAAAACGATTAATCTTAAGTGGGGGTGTAAACACATAGAAAAAAGTCTTGAGCAGGAACATGCCCATAACTCCCATTCTATACAGATAATCTAAGGATACCTCGCCTAATTTTCTCAGAATAGACATTCACGCAAGTCTTGCAAAATTGGCCATAGATGTCAAAACCTTTTACGCATTAAGAAATAAGTATCGGCAATAAAATACCACACCCATCGAAGATCCCGCACCTTCTAAGTGAGACTCACAGATGGCATGGACAAACATGTTTGTCCGTGATAAATATGTATCCGTTCACGGGTTCATAGGTTCGGGGTTCAGAGTTAACCGAATCCCCGCCTGCCGCCCGCCTGCAGGACTGCTGGCAGGACCCGCGATCATGGTCAAAGCCCAGGGGGCGTGTTGCTGGCATTAGGTGAATTTGTGATGCGGCTTTTAAAAGAGATCCCCATGTCCTGGTACTGCTTTCAAAGCGCTAAAGTGTTACAAAACTTGAAATAAATGTCTATATCTTAACAAATATAGAGATACAGAGGAAACAGACATGAAAATAGATCAATTCCCCGAAGACATCCGACCTTATTTAATCCCTGAGCCTTATGGTCAGATGGCCTACAGGTGCGTAGGCTGCAAGAGCGAATTTAACATTGACCATCTCATTTATACATGCCCCACATGCGGCAATGTGCTTCTTCTCCATGACAAAAACACGCAGCATTTGACCGATATCGGGGGCAAAACCTGGCGCAGGATATTTGATTACCGCAGGATGCTTAATCACAATGCCCTAAAAGGGATTTTTCGTTATTATGAATTCATCGCACCAGTTATCCCTATAGACCAAATTATTTATCTTGGTGAAGCTCACACGCCCTTAGTCGAAGCGAATACACGCCTGAAAAAAGACCTCGGGATCGATTTCTATTTTAAAAACGACGGTTTGAATCCCAGTGCATCTTTTAAGGACAGGGGCATGGCCTGTGCCCTAAGTTATATTCATTACCTGGCAAACAAAGAAAAATTAAATAACATTCTTGCCATATGCGCCTCCACTGGAGACACTTCTGCCTCGGCAGCACTATACGCCTCATATTTAGGGGACTTTCTCAAATCAGCCGTCCTTTTGCCAAAGGGAAAGGTCACACCACAACAACTCTCGCAACCCTTAGGCAGCGGCGCTAAGGTTCTGGAAATCCCCGGCGTCTTTGATGACTGTATGAAAGTGGTCGAATCTCTTTCGGAAAATTATAACGTTGCCCTTTTAAATTCAAAAAATAGCTGGCGTATCTTAGGCCAGGAATCATTTTCCTTCGAGATAGCCCAGGACTTCGACTATGAGGTTGGGGACAAAGTGATTGTTGTCCCTATTGGCAATGCAGGGAATATCACTGCGGTCATGAGCGGCTTTTTAAAATTTTTCACGATCGGGATTATAGATATGTTACCCAAGATCATAGGCGTTCAGTCGGAACATGCCGACCCGGTTTACCGCTATTATTTAGAAGGAGATCCCGATAAAAGGTCTTTTTCGCCTGTCACTGTCCGGCAAAGTGTGGCTCAGGCTGCCATGATTGGCAACCCCGTGTCCATGCCAAGGGTCATTGAATTAGCCGCAGAATACAACCATACTGCCGGTGAGAAAAGGATCTTTTTTGTTCAGGTGACAGAACAACAGATCATGGATTCAATGATAGTGGCCAACAGGAACGGGAATATTGCCTGTACCCAGGGGGGAGAATCCTTAGCCGGTTTTCAAAAAGCAATAGATTCAGGATATGTCCGGCCAAAAGAGATTGGCGTTCTTGATTCAACAGCCCACATTCTCAAGTTCTCAGTGTTTCAGGATATGTATTTCAACAACGGTTTTGATCCTGCGTTCCATGTCAAGCCCATACCCGAGCTCAAGAATGCGCCCATTTTGCTTAAGCCTGAAAACCTGAAAAAGTATCCCGAACCTGGCAAACCACTTCATGAAGAGGAAATGAAGCTGTTTATCAGAGAGATGACAGCAGAGATTGCAAGTATCCTGGATCTCGAAATGAAATAAAAGATGAACGTTCTTTTTGTTTGCAGTGGAAATATCAGCAGGAGTTTTTTAGCAGAAATGTTGCTGAAAAATGAGGTCGCGTTAGCCGGGATAAAAAACATCTCTGTCTTATCAGCGGGCATCTTTGTATATCCCGGCAACCCGCCGGATCCTAAAATGGTGGACTATTTATCAAAAATGGGGATCACCACCGCCGATCATCATGCCAGGCAGATCAGCAAAAAAGATATAGAGTGGGCAGATCTCATTCTGGTCATGGAAAAAGATCATGCCATCCGACTCAAAAATAAGTGGCCCGATGCAGAAGCCAAGGTGGAGCGTCTGGGAAATCTCATTTCACAGGATCAGAATGTGGATGATATTATTGACCCCTTCGGCAGATCTCCATATCATTATCGCCTTGCACAGTCTCAGATCATCCTGGCCACTAAATCGCTTGTTAGACGCCTCATCTCAGGTCAAGAAGTGATAGAAAATGCTGAAAATCAGATTCATAGTAGTTGATCGAACAAGAGAGGCCTTTCTCAAACAGGGTGAATCATTCTACTTACATCGCCTCAAAAGATATGCACATACTGAATGGGTGGTAATAAAACCGGCCAATATCAAAAAAGGCAGACCCGCTGGAGAAATACTTGCTGTGGAGGGGGCTTCTATCGTAAAAAAGTTTCTTCCCAGGGATTATAACATTGCCCTGGATCGATGTGGACAGGCTTATGATTCCGAGGGTTTAGCCGCACGAATAGAGCGTTTATCTCTTAACCAATCCAGCCTGTGCTTTATTATAGGTGGTCCCTTGGGGCTTTCAACTGAGGTCCTGAACAGGACTGATGAAATACTTTCCCTAACCCCTCTAACCTTGACCCACGAAATGATCCGGCTGATCCTCTTAGAACAACTCTACAGGGCGTTTACCATTATAAACCACGAAAAGTATCACAAATAAATCCAGGTGTTTATTTCACCTTTCTTACTTTAGTTATTTTATAGCGATTCAGTCTCTCCTGCTTCATCACCGGCTTCTAAGGCCATGGCGATTTTGCTCTTTAGTTCCGCCAAATCAAAGGATTTAATCACATAAAAATCCGCGGCAATAGATTTCATGTCCTCTTTAAAGGTGTCATAGGCCGTGCAGAGCACAACCGGTATATCATAAAACCTGTTCCGGATATCCTGCAACAGATCCAGTCCGTTATAATCCACCATTTTAATATCCAGTACAACCAGATCAGGCTTTTCTTCCTCGATCCTTTCTAAAAGCTTGAAACCGCTTTCTGCTGTAATCACTTCATATCCGGCCTCACTCAATTCCTCTGAATAGAGGTAGCGGATATGCTCTTCATCATCCACAATCAATATCTTTGCCATTCCCTCTTCTCCTAAATCTCATCTTCAAGCGGATGAAATCCACAAGAAAGAGATCCTTTGGTTTATCTGATTCGGTGCTTTTGCATAAATATTGATGGTCTCACAAAAAGTCAGAATGAATATACCAAAAAACACCAAAATTTACAAGTCCAATTAATGCCCTCTAAATGGGCGGGAATAGATTGTACGATCATGAATAATCATAGAATCCCTTGCCCGTCTTCCTGCCAAACCATCCGGCATCCACGTATTTTTTCAAAAGTGGACAGGGCCGGTATTTTGCATCGCCCAATCCCTTGTGCAGAACTTCCATGATGGCCAGACAGGTATCCAGTCCGATCAGGTCGGCTAAGGCCAGCGGACCCATAGGGTGGTTCATTCCCAATTTCATGATTTGATCGATGTCCTCTGCCGTTCCGACTCCTTCAAAAAGGGCATAGACCGCCTCGTTTATCATCGGCATCAATATCCTGTTTGCAACAAACCCTGGAAAATCATTGGCAGGCACCGGCGTCTTTCCCATTTGTAGCGCAAGATCACGCGTTACCTGAAAGGTCTCATCAGAGGTCGCCAGGCCATTGATGATCTCCACAAGCTTCATCATGGGTACCGGATTCATAAAATGCATTCCTATTACCTTTTCCGGCCTTTTCGTGGCTGCCGCGATTTTTGTAATTGAAATAGAAGAGGTATTGGAAGAAAGTATTACACTTCCCTTGCAGAACTCATCCAGGTCCTTGAATATTTTAAGCTTTAGGGATTCATTCTCCGTTGCGGCCTCCACTACAAAATCGGCCTTTACCATGTCCTCAATTGAAGTAGAGCCCTCAACCCTGCCTAATATAGACTTCTGGTCTTCTTCAGTAATCTTCTCTTTCTTGACTAAACGGGCAAGGCTCTTCTCAATGACGGAAAAGCCCTTTTCAACAAATTCATCCTTGATATCGTTCATGATAACGGACAGTCCGCTTGCCGCCGCTACCTGTGCGATTCCTGAACCCATCTGGCCCGAACCAATAACTCCTAAAGTTTTTATCTCCATATCTGATAATCCTCCTTAATGATTTTGTTGTTCCACTAATATAAAAATCCCTGCTAAGACTCATAGCAAAAACAGACGCCAATGGGAACAATGCATCCAGAATAAATACGACATGCTTGAAATTTACATGGAAACCTGTAAAATCACAACCATAAATTTTCCAAGCTTTTAGAATCTCTTAACCCTAACGTTGCAAATGCCGAGGATGCTGTTGTTTATGCAATTATAGGGTTAATCAAAATAAATCGGCCAAAGATATGCCTGTCCCTAAAATTGTGATTTATAAACATCCTAATCCGGAATTTAGATCCTTTCTCACGACCGTTGAGATATCACCTCCACGTGTTGAGCATTTTATAAAACCCATTGATAATAATGCCGAAGGCTTATTGAACCGGTTGGGCATCATTGGGAGTCAAATTGTGAGAGAAATCATCGCTATCCCCGGTGTCATGGAGCTTCGAATCAACCCAAAAGAAATCCTTTTAAAAAAAGAACTATCTTCTTCCTGGAGTGAAATTGAAAAGCCGGTGATAGAAATCCTGAACAGGGCATTAAGAAAAAAGCAAATCAGGATTATAAAGCATTAGACCGTACACGCATATTTATTTAACGTTACTCAAGAATTAGGGAGGTTCTCGCTCATGAAACTGGAATTCATTGAAGCACGCGATTTGCCTGATGCATGGTTTCAATGTATCTACAGGCTGTTAGAAAGTGGAAGCGAATATGTTATTGATCGAGGCAGCTATGAGGGGCAGAAGCGTCTCGAATTTGATTATGTAACCGTGCATATTAAATACCCCGGCGTCCGGCCTCTTTTGCCGGATATTCCCCATTCCCTCGGAATTCCCAATCCGGTAGCTGAGGGGTATTTAGATGAATATCTTCCTTACCTTATGACTTCCGAAAAAAAACAGGGTGAAGATTACACCTACGGCCAGTACCTTGAACCACAGATCGCTGAGGTAATACGAATGTACAGGGAAGACGGCTACAGAACAAATCAGGCTTACATGACTGTGGGCAACCCTGAGGCCATCTATTTGGGCGATCCCCCATGTCTCCGCGGTATTGACACGCGAATTAAAGAGGAAAAACTTCATTTCATCGTATATTTTCGTTCCTGGGACCTATGGAACGGATTCCCTGCCAACCTTGGAGCTATCCAGCTTTTAAAAGAATACATGTCATCCAGTATCGGCGTGGAAGACGGGGAGATCATCACTACCAGCAAGGGCCTTCATCTTTATGATTATGTTTGGGAGCTGGCAAAACTCAGGACTATGTGCGACAACCCCTCTGCTCTTGCCGCCGGAAAATATCAAGATGAAGGTTGATCTCATAGATCTGTCCGCCAGTGAAACAGAGCAGTGGGCTGTAAGTCAGGGTTTTGAACCTTACCGTGGTCGCCAGATCCGGCACTGGCTCCTGGAAAGGCTTGTACGATCCTTTGATGACATGACAAACCTCCCTAAAACCCTCCGCATGGCGCTAAAAGAAAAAGCGATTATCAATCACCCGGAAGTTGTCAAAATCCTGGTCTCCGAAGATGGTACACGGAAATACCTGTTCAGGTTACTTGATGGCAATCTGATTGAATCAGTCCTCATACCTGAAAGGGACCACTACACCCTCTGCATCTCTTCCCAGTCCGGTTGCGCCATGGGCTGCCGTTTCTGTCTCACCGCAAGAGGTGGGCTCAAGAGAAACCTGACCCCTGCAGAAATTATAGAACAGGTCATTTGCGTTAGACGTTCCATAGATACGCAGGCTCGCCTTACCAACATCGTGCTCATGGGCATGGGAGAACCACTTGCCAATTATGACGCGGTGGTTAAAGCCATAATGAATCTCGTAGGCGAAGACGGTATGAATTTTTCCCACCGCAAGGTTACACTCTCGACTTGCGGGATTATACCTAAGATAAAACATATGGGCAGAGACATCACTGTCAACTTAGCCATATCCTTAAACGCCGCGGATGATGAAACGCGCAGTTTCCTTATGCCAGTCAACAGGAAATATCCGTTGAAATTCCTGCTTTCTGCCTGCAGGGATTTTTCACTTCCAAACAGGCGGATGATTACCTTCGAATATATTCTTATCAAAGGTGTCAATGACCATAATGAGGATGCACTAAAACTGGTCAGGCTTCTTTCGGGCATACGGGCCAAGGTCAATCTTATCCCCCTAAATCCTTTTCCCGGATTGGATATGTCCCCCTCTCCAATGAAAACAATCCTCCATTTCCAGGAAATTCTCCTAAAGAACAATTTCACCGCCATTATCAGGAAAAGCAAGGGAAGCGATATCCTTGCTGCATGCGGGCAGTTAAGCGGTACACACCTGCATCATTTTCCCTTGCCCTGATTTGTTGATTTGTGGTAACTACAGGAGCCAGGAGCAAGAATAAAGCATCCACGCCCATCGAAGATCCCGCTATGCGGGGGAGGACATGCAATGATTAAACTTGATTTTTCTAAAGGGGGCGGGCTCCTGCCTGCTATTGTTCAAGACTATAGAACCGGAAAAGTGCTCATGCTTGCATACATCAACAACAAGTCATGGGAAAAAACCCTTAAGACCGGAGAAGCTCATTACTGGAGTCGGTCACGACGGGAACTCTGGCATAAGGGAGGCAGTTCCGGGCACGTCCAGAGAATTAAAGAAATTTACGCCGACTGTGACAATGACACAGTACTTTTCAGCGTGGAACAGGTGGGTGGTGCGGCATGCCATCTGGGATATGAATCCTGTTTTCATAAAAAAATAGATGGTGACGGCAATTTCACCATCGCAGGTGATAAAAAATTTGATCCGCAAAAGGTGTATAAAAAATGAAAAAGCTGAAATTTGGAATTCCCAAAGGTAGCCTGCAAGGTGCCACCATTAAACTGTTTGAAAAATCGGGCTGGAAGATAAACGTCAACAGCCGGAGTTATTTCCCGGACATAAACGATGACACAATTGAATGCAACATATGCCGCGCTCAAGAGATGTCCCGGTACGTGGAAACCGGGACGCTCGATGCAGGACTTACCGGCAAGGACTGGATCATAGAAAATGAATCGGATGTGGAAATAGTTGATGACCTGATCTACTCCAAGGTAAGCCAGAATCCCGCCCGATGGGTCTTGGCAGTGCCGGCAGATTCCGATATATTGAGCCTTGAAGACCTGCAGGGTAAAAAAATTGCCACAGAACTTTTTAATTTTACAACGAAATTCTTCAGGGAAAAAAATATTGACGTTAAAGTGGAATTCTCCTGGGGTGCAACAGAGGCAAAGGCAGTGTCCGGCCTGGCAGATGCCATTGTGGAAGTAACCGAGACAGGGAGTACAATCAGGGCGCACGGCCTGAAGATCATTTACGAACTCATGCAAACCAATACACAGCTGATAGCCAACAGGAATTCATACAGGGATCAGTGGAAAAAGGCCAAGATCGACCAGATCATCCTGCTTCTTAAAGGGGCCCTAAAGGCAGAGAATATGGTGGGCCTGAAAATGAATCTGCCTAAAGAAAAAACGGACGATATCATTAACATCCTTCCGAGCCTTAACTTTCCCACGATCTCTGGCCTGCACAACCTGGACTGGGTTTCGGTTGAGGTGATTGTTGAGGCAAGAATCGTACGAGACCTGATCCCCCGACTCATGAATGCCGGAGCCCAGGGTATCATAGAATATCCTTTAAACAAGGTAATATAGCTGTTATTGACTATGAACAGGATTAGCCAGAGGGCTCGTGAAATCCCGTCATTCATCGTAATGGACGTCCTTGAAAAGGCACATAAGCTTGAAAGACAGGGACATGATATCATTCATTTAGAGATCGGAGAGCCTGATTTTCCGACACCCGATTGTATCAACAAAGCAGCCCTTCATGCAATAGAAAAAGGGGAAACCCACTATACCCACAGCCTTGGAATCATTGAACTAAGGGAAGCCGTCTGTGAACACTACTATGAAAAGTACGGGGTTCGGGTGAATCCCGACCAGGTGATCGTTACATCCGGAACCTCTCCTGCCCTGTTAATGGTCTTCTCTGCCGTTTTGGAGGCAGGAGATGAAATCATTATCTCAGACCCCCACTACCCCTGTTATCCCAACTTTGCAAATTTTTTAGGGGCCAGGCCCGCCCTTGTAAAAGTTTATGAAGAAGAGGGCTTTCAGCTAAGGGCCAAAGGAATCCTCGAAAAAACTGGCCCGAAGACAAAGGCCATCCTTATTAACTCCCCCTCAAATCCGACCGGAAATTTACTTTCAAGGGAGCGAATGGAAAAAATTGCAGCTATAGGGCCCCTTGTTATATCGGATGAAATCTATCATGGCCTGGTTTACGGAAAAAAAGAACATTCAATCCTGGAGTTTACGGATAACGCGATTGTTCTAAATGGGTTTTCCAAACTCTATGCCATGACCGGATGGCGCCTGGGTTATTTAATTTGCCCCCCTGAATTTGTCCGTCCCTTGCAAAAGATACAGCAGAACTTTTTTATCTCTGCCGGAAGCATCTCACAGTGGGCCGGCCTGGCAGCGCTCAAAAAAGCCGGAACCGACGTGGAGCAGATGAAAAGCATTTACAATAAGCGGCGAAGATACATGATTAAAAGAGTCAGGGAGATGGGTTTCGGCCTTCCTGTTGAACCGGCTGGAGCCTTCTATATGCTTGTCAATGCCAAACACCTTTCCGATAGCTCATATGAACTGGCATTTGAAATCCTTGAAAATGCGGGCGTCGGCGTAACGCCCGGGATCGATTTTGGCCAGAATGCGGAAGGCTATCTCAGGCTGTCTTACGCCAATTCTCTTGAAAACATAAAAGAAGGACTCAGCAGGCTTGAGGAATACCTGAATAGAAGGTGAGTATGGATACTGCTTTTATTACCAGTGCCTTTCGTGCAAATCAGTACCCACCACCGGACAGGCCGGAAATTGCCTTTGCCGGCAGGTCTAATGTAGGCAAATCTTCCCTTATAAACGTTCTTGTCAACCGCAAGGGCCTCGCCAGAACGAGTTCCAAACCAGGGAGAACACAGTCAATCAACTTCTTCAGTGTTGGAAAATCATTGTATATTGTCGATCTTCCGGGCTATGGATTTGCCCGGGTTCCTATCAATATAAAAAAATCCTGGCAACTTATGGTGGAGACCTATCTTCGCACGCGATCAAACTTAAATGCGGTAGTCGTGATACTTGATATAAGGAGGGAACCGGCCCAGGGCGACATGGATCTCTTAAACTGGTTGAGTCACTACGGTATATATGCCATCCCGGTCCTCACCAAGACAGATAAGCTTTCCCGCCAGCGGGCCCGAAAGAGGGCTGATGTGATAGCAAGTAATTTTGGGGAGATATTCCCTGTATCCCCAACTCTTTTTTCTACAAAAACACGAGAGGGTCGTGAAGAAATAAGGGAGATGATAAAACAGGTCTGCAACGTTAGTTTAAAATGAGCCTGTATGCCTTGATCTTTTTGTGAAGGTTGCTCCGTTCAATACCTATTGCTTCGGCCGTCTGAGAAATATTACCGTCGAACTCCCGCAACTTCTTCTCAATATATGCCTTTTCGAACTTGTTTTTTGCCTCTTTTAGGGAGCCTGACACAAGGGCGACTTCAACGCTCCTCTTAGCGACTGAAGCCACGTTGAACGGTGCAGGTATATCTTCTGCATGAATCATCCTGCCAGGAATCATAATCATAAGTCTCTCAGCCAGATTTTTTAACTCCCGGATATTTCCGGGCCACTCGTATTTTTTAAGAACATGAATGGCCCCTTCGGAAAACCCTTTTAGCTCTATGTTGGTGGTCAATGAGAATCCAGCTACGAATTCATCCACTAACAGGGGTATATCTTCCGCACGCTCTCTCAAAGGCGGAACCCTCATGGGAATGACATTCAATCGAAAGAAGAGATCTTCTCTAAAAGTCCCTTTTTCTATTTCGGCTTCGAGATCCTTATTCGTTGCGGCAATTACGCGAACATCAACCTTTATCGTCTTAAAACCACCGACACGCTCAAATTTCTGTTCCTGCAGAATTCTCAGGGTCTTTGATTGTGCCTTCAGGCTCATATCTCCGATTTCATCTAAAAAAATAGTTCCATTATGTGCTTTATCAAATTTTCCTTTCCTCATGGTTGAAGCCCCGGTAAAAGCCCCTTTTTCATGACCGAAGAGTTCGCTCTCTATCAAATCCTCGGGAATAGCCGCGCAGTTCACTTCTACCATTTGTTTATTGCCTCGCTGGCTTAACCGATGTATAGTATGGGCTACAAGCTCCTTTCCAGTGCCATTTTCCCCTGAAATAAGAACCCATGCGTTTGTAGGAGCCACAATACGGATCTGCTCCTTTAGCTGGGTAATTGCCTTGCTGTTTCCCGTTATGTTGTACTTGCCCCTGTCTTTCTCTCTGAGAAGAATTATCTCCTCTTCGAGACTATAATAATCAAGGGCGTTTTTGACCGATAAGAGGATTTTCTCAAGTGAGAGGGGTTTTTCAATAAAATCATATGCGCCAACTTTTGTGGCTTTTACGGCGGTTTCAATATTACCATGCCCGGACATCATTACAACTTGCATGTTCGGATGAGCTTCTTTAATTTTTTCGAGCGTCTTAATGCCGTCCAGGCCGGGCATCCAGATGTCTAACAATACCAGGTCGGGGATTGTTTCCTCTATTTTTTTTAAGGCGGCCAACCCGTCCTCAGCAGTTATTACATCAAACCCTTCATCCGAAAGGATTCCATTTAAGGATTCAAGGATACTTATCTCATCATCTACGACTAAAATAGTTGCAGCCATTTGGTTTTCCCGCTGATGAAAGCTGACGGTTGATCGCGCGAATCCGAAAATATTTATTTTCGGATGAGCACTAAATAACTTTTTTCATCATTTCAAGGGCGATTTTCGCGGTCGTGTTTGACGCTCCCACGCTTCCAAGGCCCTTCTTTATCTTTTTGAATTTTTCTATCATATTATGCCGCACATCCTTATCTTCCAGGAGGGTCAGGGCTTCGCTGGCAAGCCTTTCGGGCACAACTTCATCCTGAATCAGTTCCTGCACCACCTCTTCTCCTGCCACAAGGTTTACCAGACTGATAAAAGGTACTTTGACCATCATTTTAGCCATCCAGTAGGAAACAGCCGTCACACGGTATACAACGACCATGGGTGTCCCCATAATACCGGTTTCGAGGGTAGCAGTGCCGGACGCCACCATGGCAACATGGCACGCGCTTAGAACCTTATGGATATCTCCCTGAATTATATTGATCCTCACAAGGGAGTCTGCGACAAGGCATTTTACAAATTCAGGTTCAATAGTCGGTGCTAAGGGTAAAAAACAGTGGATTTCAGGATAGCGCTGTCCTATTATCTCCGCCGATTTTACCATGGTAGGGAGAAGATTTCTAATCTCATGTTTGCGACTGCCGGGCAGCAGCCCCACAACAGGATAGTTGCGGTCAACCCCCAATTCAACTGCAACCTGTCTTCTGTCAATCTCAGTCGGGCAGGAATCCAGAAGCGGATGGCCCACAAAATCTACTTTGACCCCTCTCTTCCTGTAAAACTCTTCCTCAAAGGGCAATATAACGGCCATTCGATCAACACGGGAAGCGATTTTTTTTACCCGACCCGACCGCCATGCCCAGACCTGGGGACTGATATAGTACAGGACAGGAATTCCATAATGCTTTGCTGTCCTGGCAATATGTATGTTGAAGTCAGGGTAGTCGATAAGGATAAGAAGGTCGGGACGCCTGCTTTTAAGGATTAACTTTAATCTGCCTAAGGCCTTTAAGATAGTGGGAAGCCTGCGCAACGATTCGGTCACCCCAACCGCTGCCATATCAGAAGAGGAAAAAAGGACTTTTACCCCTGCCTCCTCCATATTCTTCCCTCCGATACCCCAGAAAACGACATCGGAATCCAGGCGATTCACGGCCTTCACAAGATTTGATCCATGCAAATCGGCCGATGCCTCACCAGCCACAATAATGATTAGCCTGGAGCCTCTCGAATCAACTGATGGACTGGAAATCCTTACACCCTCTCTTTATCTGTTCTATTATGCCAAGGGCAACACTGAGGGCCCTTCTCCCGTCCTGCCCGGATACTACCGGCGCGGTTCCGTTCTTAACCACCTTTACAAAAGAGGCGATTTCATCGGCTAAGGGGTCACTATCGGGGTATTCTGTCCTGTCGGAGACAATCTCGGGAAAATTAGAATCCTTTACATCACCGTTTAGCCTAATCACGCTGATCTCTCTCTTGAAACAATTCACTGACAAATAGGCATCCGGCTGGAACACACGGATTTTTCTCAACGTCTTGTCGGACACCCTGCTTGCTGTCAAATTTGCCACCGTACCATTTTCAAAAATCATCCTCACATTGGCAACGTCTGTCATTGCAGTGATAACGCTCATTCCCACTGCATGCACATCTTTGACCTCTGATGGAACGCTATGAAGAATGATATCCAGATCATGGATCATCAGGTCAAGCACAACGTCTACATCCGTGCCTCTCGTAGTAAAAACATTCATTCGGTGAGACTCAATAAAGACGGGTCCATTCAACAAGGATTCCATCTCGACCACGGCGGGGTTAAACCGTTCAACAAGCCCCACCTGGAGTACCAAATCCCTTTCATTGGCCATTCGTATCAGGGTATCAGCTGGTCCCAGTTCATAAGTAATGGGTTTTTCAATAAGGAGATGAATGCCTTTCGACAGGATGTCCCTGGCAACATCAAAATGTATCTCCGTTGGCACGGCGAGACTCACCGCATCCACTACATTCAGGATGTCATGGTGTCCATTATATGCCCTAGTATTGTATCGCGCGGCTATCTCTTCGGCACGATCAGGGTTTATGTCCACAATGCCCGCCAGCTCCACTTCCGGGATGGCCTTGTACTTCTGTACATGATATTCCCCGAGGTGGCCAACGCCTATTACACCAACTTTCAGAATACTATTATTCATGTCTTTATTCTTCATTTAACAAATTAATTCAAAACAATATCTCAGCGGGAGATAATGGAAATACCCTGCCTGTTTGCAAATGTAATCATTTTTCCCCTGTCAAACATCAATGTCTTGCCCGCTTCCACGGCTAATACTGACGCCTTTACCTGAGACATAACTTCCACCGTTTCGAGTCCAACAGAGGGGACATCAAAACGGAGATCCTGATCCGGTTTGCTTACCTTGACAACAACAGCCCCTTCTCCAGCCAACCGGCCACCCCTTAAAATAGTTTCGTCCGTGCCATCCAGCGCTTCTAAGGCCAGAACCGTTTTTTTTCTCACAACCACACACTGACCAATGTCCAGACGGCCCAGCCCTTTCGCTATCCTCCACCCGAAATCAATATCCTCTTTTTCTGACCTGTCAGGCCCTCTTCTGGTGAGGCATCCCTCAGGGGCTGATATTTCCGGCAAATAAATGTTTGAGCTGACGATCTCGATCCCCTCGTCGGCCAACTCTTTTGCCACTGCCCTTAAAATATCATCATCGTGAAATATGGCCAGCCTGGACATAACTGTAAGACCTTTTAAATCAGGCCTGATATTGCCAAACATTCGTTTCTTGGTAATAGTGCCCGCCATCAGGGCCTTTTTGACACCGCTTTTCTTGAGGGCTTTGATCAATTGACCTAACTGTCCTAATTTTATCCAGGTGATCTCATCGACCCTGTCTGACAATAGCGACTCTGTGTCGCCAATATGGGCAACCGCAATTACGCGCTGCCCACGCTTCCTTACGGCCTCTGCCACCATCAAGGGAAACTGACCACCACCTGCGATCAGACCAATAATTTCTTGCTCTTTGATCATCCTGATATTGATGACAGATTATAGACGATTTTTAATATCTTTATTTGTAGTTAGAGCGACTCATTATAATAGTCAATCCCTGCCTGCGGCAGGCAGGCTCAATCGAAAATCGTCAATTATCTCAGTACCCCTCTTTTTGATTCATTAATAAATTTCAGGAGCATCTCCAGCTCAGGAAATGGCTTCAGCTCCTTTTTTACCTGTTTTATCCCCTCACTGAACCTCCGGTTCTCACGCCAGATGAGCCTGTACGCCTTTTTAAGCCCGTCAACAGTCTCTCTTGAGAACCCTGCCCGGATTAGCCCCTTTTGGTTAACACCATACAGGGAGGCCCTGTGACCGGAAGTCATCATAAACGGGGGGACATCCTGTACAAGGCCTGATTTGGCCCCTAAGAAGGCATAGGCACCAATTCTAACGAACTGGTGTATGGCAACAAATCCGCCTAAAATAACATGATCCCCAATGGTTATATGCCCGGCAAGGGTCGCCAGATTAGACATAATCACCCTGTTACCTAAAATGCAGTCATGGGCAATATGCGAATAGGCCATAATAAAATTCCGGTTGCCTACAACAGTCTGCCATTCTTCCTTGGTTGTTGCACGGTTTATGCTTACATATTCCCTGATTACGTTTTCATTGCCAATCACGACCCTGGTATCTTCCCCCTGATAGGCTATGTCCTGCGGGGGCATGCCGATGGAACAGAAAGGGGATATTTTGTTCCTTTCCCCAATCTGCGTATGGCCTTCAATAATCACATGGGAGCCTATGATCGTATCACGACCGATAATAACATGATCTCCAATAGTACTGTACGGGCCTATTTTAACGCCTGGTCCAAGTTCAGCTCCGGAACTGACCACGGCCAAAGGATGAATTTCCATTTCCCGCCTTATCTCTCCTATCTTCTTACTCTCTCTGTTTCGATAAAAACAAGTCGTTAGCTGGCTGAGTTATAAATCGGACAGATTTACTAATACCGCTGAATTACTCAACCAAAAAACGACTCAATCATGAACGTTTATTTTGACTGACCGTGGCCACAAGTTCTGCCTCGGCGACCAGGTTCTCTTCTACATATGCCTTTCCGCCCATCTTCCAGATTCTGGTCCCGGTCCTTAATGCCAGCAGTTCGAATCTGAGTTGGTCTCCGGGAACTACGGGTCTGCGAAATTTTACCCTGTCAATAGATGCGAAAAAGATAGCCCCTTTGATCTCTTCCTCAGTCTCACCGTAGAGTGACAGGCGGGCCAGGACCCCTCCCACCTGCGCCATGGCCTCGACAATCAGGACACCCGGCATGATTGGATTGTCAGGGAAATGTCCCTTAAAAAAATATTCGTTGGCCGTAACATTTTTAAGCCCTACTGCACTCTTGCCTAATTCTATCTCGACAATCCTGTCTACAAACAAAAACGGATATCGATGGGGAAGAATTTTTATAATGTCTTCATAGGTTAATGGCATCTTCATTGCCGGGCCTACTCCTTTTGTGACTGATTCTCCAGTGCTGCGATCTTTTTCTCAAGGTCACGCAGTCGCATATTGAACTCCGGCAGGCGTCTTACCAGACTGGTTGTTTTCAGAAAGAGTCTGAGCGGCATCTGAGTGTAACCCATGACAACTTCCCCTTGAGGAATATCTTTTGTAACACCGGTTTGAGGCCCTATCATGACCCCATCCCCTATCTCTAAATGATCAATAATTCCAACCTGCCCGCCGATGATCACGTCCCTGCCAATACGAGTGCTCCCTGAAACCCCAACCTGCGCCACAACAAGCGTGTTCTCGCCTATGACCACATTATGCCCAATGTGTACAAGGTTATCGGTCTTAACACCCTGCCCGATCCATGTCTTTCCCAGGGCAGCCCTGTCAATGCAATTGTTTGCCCCTATCTCCACATGATCATCAATCTGAACAATGCCCAATTGTGGGATCTTGACAGACACGGAACCATCCCGCACATAACCATACCCATCGCTGCCAATGACTGTTCCGGCTTGTATTGTGACATCGTTTCCAATAATGCAGTCCTTAAGAATACTTACATTCGGAAAAACAACTGTCCTCGAACCAACCCTGACACTGTCACCTATGAATACCCCGGGGAACAGTATGACATTATCACCTAAGACCGCCTCTTCCCCAACATACGCCATCGGGTAAATGGACACGTTCTTTCCAATATGACTCGTATCACTCACTACAGCCTTTTTGCTGATTCCCGGATACTCAGGCACCGCGGCCGCAAAAAGTCCGGCAACCCTCACATAGGCAAGCCTGGGATCTGAAACCACCACCTGAGGTCCATTGAAAATGCGGCTCTCTTCCGGAACCATCAGGGCTAACGCCCTGGTTTTTTTCAGACCTTCTTTATATCTCCGATCAGCGAAAAAACTGATGTCTCCTGGACCCGCAGCATCCAAAGAATTTATGCCGGTGATTATTACACTATCATCGCCAATTGTTTCTCCGCCCACTGCCTGCGCTATCTGACTGAGGGATATTCGCAACCCTTGAATGCTCCTATTTTTTCAATTTATCGTATGCCTTGATTATCTCATCCGTGATATCAATTGTATTGTTGTAATAAACAAGACCCACAGTCCTTTTCTCGACTATCATAGTATACCGCTTTTTCTTGGCGATCCTATCAACAACCTTTTCAACCGCTTTTATGACCTTTCGTCTTGCCTCCATCTCCATGTATTTTGCTTCTTGAGCGGATTCATTTTGGAGATATTTAAAGTACCTTATCTTTTTCTCTAATTCCCTTCTTTTCTCCATCCTTGCATCAAGACTCAACATCATGCTCTGTTTTTTCAATGATTCCTCAAGCTTCTTTATCTCAGCTCTCTCTTTTTCAAGCTTTCTCTGAAGCACCTGAAATTTCTTCTCCAGGGCTTTTTTTATTTTTTGAAAAGAGCTGGAATTTTGCTGTAGTTTTTGTATATCTATCACACCGATCCTCACATTTTCAGCACAGAAAGCGTGCGTCTGAAAGAAAAACAAAATAATAATTCCTAAAAACAATCTAAAAAAATGCTTCATTACTGCCTCCTCATCTTAAATTTATTTAGAATGATCCCCCAATACTAAACTCCCATCTGCCCTCTATTTCATCATCTTGCTTATCCAGATTCCATCCATATTCCAAACGAAGAGGCCCAAGTGGAGAATACCATCTGACTCCGGCGCCGGCGGTTCTCCTGATACCGTTGAAGGTATAATCTTCATTATGGGAAAAAACATTACCCGCATCGATAAAAGCTACCCCCATCAATCCCTGATCCTTGAGCAGCGGAAACCTGTATTCAAGATTATAAACCATCATCTTCTCGCCGCCTATCCTGTCCCCTGTTACAGGATCTCTTGGGGAAATAGAGGCATAATTAAAACCACGCACCGAATTGATCCCCCCTAACCTGAATTTCTGGTAAACAGGAAGCTTCCCACCTGGTCTCTTTCCAATATACCCCCCCCTTCCCTGGGCCATGAAGACGGTATCCCAAAAGAGGGGAAAATACCAGGCCGATTTGACTCTATATCTATTAAAACCGACATCCCCACCCAAAAAACCACCGGCATATTCAAACGAAAAGCTATTAACAGACCCCCTTTGCGTATTCCAGCGCCTGTCCCTGCTGTCCCGCTTTATCGTATACTTCATGCTGCTGGTCACATTTATACCTTCCATCTCTCTGATTGATGCGGCGGCGGTCGGAAGAACATCGGTGATGTCCGCATTGTCATAGTTATATCCTGCGTAAAATCTGGTAAACTCGTCAATAACATTTACGGGAAATCCAAAGGTGATACCTCCTCCCCAGTTAGACGTTGTATACTCATCATACTCCTGTTTTGTTTTATAGGCACCAATATCAGCCGATATAGGCATATCAAAAAGCCACGGCTCAATAAATCTAATATCAAATGCGTTTGAACTGCCCCCTAACTTTGCACTGGCCTCAAGCCTTTGTCCATGCCCGAAGAGATTGTCCTGGGCCAGTTTAAACATAACAAAGGCATTATCAACAGAACTGTATCCCGCTCCGATACTGAAAGAACCTGTGGGTCTCTCCTTGACCTTGATATCTAAAATCATGAGATCGTCGCGACTGCCCTTTTTTGTTTGCACCTCTATATCCTCGAAAAAACCAAGGCGGTACAAATTCTGCGTACTCTTCTTAAGGGCCTTGCCACTGAAATATTCGCCTTCAACGGCCTTCAGTTCACGCCTTATGACCTTATCCCTTGTTTTAGTATTGCCGGAGATATTAATCCGTTCGAAGCGTACCTTTTCTCCCTTGGAAATTGTGTACGAAATATCCACTAAGTAATTCTCGTTATCCTCTTTTGTCCTCGGTGTAACCCTTGCATACGCATAGCCTTCATCGGCATAAACGTCTTTAAGAGCGAGGATATCCTTGCGCACTACTTCCCTGTTAAATGCCTCTTCATATCTAATCTGGATACTTTCCATGAGCTCATCGAATGGCTTTATCAGATCACCATTAATGACCACTTCGTTGACACCATACTGGTGTCCTTCCAGGATATCAATTATTACAGTAAGGCCTGTGCCTTTCTCGTATGTAATCTTGGGATCACTCGCTTTTGCCTTTATATAGCCGTGATTATGATATAATGAGGATATCTTATGGACATCAAAATCCAGCTTCTTTTGATCTAAATGCCCCGATTTTGTAATCCAGGAAAAGAAACCCTTTTCACTCGTCTCCATAATTTTCTTGAGTTTTTTGTCTTTAAATTTAGTATTTCCGGTAAATTGTATTTTGGTGATGAATACCTTTTCATTTTCTGCAATCTGGTATTTCAACAAAATTTCATTGTTTGGGAGAGGCTCAATCTCATCCACTATTTCCACGTTATAATAAGCCTTCTTCCGGTAGTAATCTTTGAGGTTATTTATACTCTGCCTGATTTTATTATGGTCCAGGATTGAATAGAGTTCTACCCCGAGTTCCTTTCTCAGCTTTTTGCTTTTTACTTTCTCATTACCCTCAAAAACGATCTTTCCAATGGAAGGTTTTTCAGTAACACTAAAGATGACAATCTTTCCTGTCGCGCCATCTTCGAGCTCGATTTTTATATCCTTGAAAAAACCCATCTTGTAGATTTCACGAAGATCCCCGTCTAACTGCCCGTAATCAAACCTGTCTCCCTTCTTTGTCTTGAGCACACCTAATATGGCCTCTTTTTCTATGCGCTGGTTGCCCTTCACCTGTATGGAATCCACCTGGACCACACCGGTTATCTGGTTACCTATGCTAACAGCAATCCGTTCAGATGTCTCCTCTAAGGCATCTATGTTTTCCGCGACCATATACAGAGAAAATGGCGGCTTCGCTCCGGTGATGTCAACCACTTTCAAATCAATGCTTATTCGTTCTCCGATCTGGGTAAGACTCCCTGTGATGATCCAGTTGGCATTTAGATCTTTGCCGATTTTCATCAATTCCCTTGTATCAAAAGCCGGCAAAAATACCAGAGTGTGCTTGTTGATCACTTCCGGGCTTATCACATGGAAACCCTTTTTCTGCATCTGGACAGTAAGCGTTTCCTGCAAGCCGTGTTTGAGTTCCTCCGGCATTTTCTGGGCATACACCCTGAATGGCAACACGGCTAAGGCAACAGAATCTTCAGCAATAACCTCGTTTGGTTTCAGCAAACCGAATACAGTTAGAAGCACCACCAGAATCCAGACCCTATTATTGTCCAGCAACGGCCTGCACGCGAAGCGCAAGCGCCCACTCATGCTTTTTCTAACGAATCTGCCCATCGACTATCTCCATTTGTCTCGACATTTTTTCTGCCAATCTGCTGTTGTGCGTGGCGATAACCATCGCAACCTTCTCCTTAATGTTCAGACTGAGAAGAAGATCGGCAATCTCTTGGCCCGTAACCCAGTCAAGGTTCCCTGTAGGTTCATCCGCCAATATCAGCCTGGGGCTCATAGTTAGCGCCCGCGCAATGGCAACCCGTTGTTGTTCACCGCCTGAAAGCTCACCGGCACGGTGGTTCAATCGTCTTTTAAGACCTACCTTTTCCAGAACATCCATTGCCATTTCTTCCGCTTCCCTCTTGCTGTATCGCGCAATCAAAGCGGGCATCATTGTGTTTTCAAGAGCACTGAACTCCGGCAGAAGGTGGTGGAACTGAAATACAAAACCGATTTTCCTGGTTCTTAAACGACAAAGTATTGCTTCGTCCATTTCATACACATTTTGATCCCCGAACGTGACAGTGCCCTCTGTTGGTGCTTCTAAGCTTCCCATGATATTCAGCAGCGTCGATTTCCCCACCCCGGAAGCGCCCATGATTGCTAAACTGTCGCCGGCCTCGATCACAATGTTAATTCCCTTCAAAACTTCAATCAGATTTCCAAGATGATTAAAAGATTTGGAAACGCCTTCAAGTCTCAGCACTCAACAATCTCCCATCACCGGAAAATAGAAAAAAGAAGGTCTGCCCCGGGCAAATAAAATTTTTGTAATCTCATCATTCATATCTGAGGGCCTCCACCGGGTTCAATTTTGAAGCATACCACGCAGGGTAGAGAGTCGCCAAAAAAGATATAGCCACTGCAGCTAAAGATACAATCCACACGTCCCCAAATTGAACCCGCACAGGAAGCGTAGATATATAATAAATGTCTGAGGGCAGGCTGATGAACTTGTATTTCGCTAAGATATGGCAAATACCCAGGCCTGATGCAAGACCGGCCGCTGTGCCAACAATGCCGACCAGCAAACCCTGTAACATGAAAATTGACATAATACTTCTGGCGGAAGCCCCCATGGCTCTAAGTATAGCAATATCTCTTGTTTTTTCCATAACAACCATAACCAGCGTGCTGATGATATTTAGCGCTCCTACTAATACGATCATGGTCAAAATGACGAACATGGTAATTTTTTCCAGTTTTAATGCTGAAAAAAGACTGCTGTTCATCATTTTCCAGTCCTTGGTCCAGTACGGGTAACTCAAATCCTCCTGAATTCTTTTGGCCACAACATCCGACTTATACACGTCTTTTACCCTGACCTCCAAACCAGTAACCCTGTCGCCTAACCCTAAGAATTCCTGTGCCTCTTTAAGGGAAACATACACCATTGAGGCATCATACTCATACATACCTGAACTAAATATGGCCGTGATCTTATACCTCCGCGAGTTCGGGACCCTCCCCAGAGGCGTCAATTTTCCCTCAGGAGAAACCACGGCTATTTCATCACCTAAGTAGGCCCCTATTTGACTTGAGAGTTCGCTTCCCACGATAATGGCGGGCAATTCATCATTATTTCTTTCAAGCGAATATATCGACCCCTTTTTAATCATGCGTCCAAGGCTGATTACCTCGCATGCGCTCTTCGGGTCAACCCCCCTAAAAACCGCACCAGAGACATTCCCCGAATTATTGACCATTACCTGGGTATAAATAAAAGGCGTCGAGGCAACCACACCATCCACCTTTCCGATCTTTTCAGAAATATCTTCGTAATCCTTGAATGCCCCTCCGAAGCTTAACACCAAAAGATGCGAATTGACCCCTAAGATCTTGGACATCAAATCCGCCCTGAAGCCGTTCATAACGGAAAGAACCACGATAAGGGCCATAACCCCGACCATTACCCCTAACACTGAAACCAGTGTGATTACGGATATGAAAGTCTGTTTTCGTTTTGCCCTGAGGTATCTCTTCCCAAGAAACAGTTCAAAGAACATGATCTAGTAAATCCACAGTAGATCTCCCCTGATGGATTAAATCCCTTCTTTCTTATTTTGTGTCTTCTATCTCGACCTCATTATAGGGAATAAAATGACGTCCCTGATGGACGCTGAATCGGTCATAAGCATGATAACCCTGTCAATCCCAATGCCTTCCCCGGCTGTAGGCGGCATCCCGTATTCCATGGCAGTCAAATAATCCTCGTCCATGAACTGGGCCTCTTCATCTCCAGCTTTTCGAAGGGCTGACTGATCCTCGAATCTTTGTCTCTGATCAACAGGATCATTCAATTCAGTAAATGCGTTTGCTATTTCCTTTCCCCCAATAAAAAGTTCAAAACGATCCGTGATCTCAGGATTCTCGTCATTACGCCGGGAAAGTGGTGATATTTCAGTTGGATAGCCAGTGATAAAAGTCGGCCTTATCAACTTTGGCTCTACAAGATGATCAAAAAGCTTCATTAGTATCTGTCCGTGAACGTCAGCATCAGATAGACTTATCTGGCATTCATTTGCAAAACCGGCAGCATACTCCCTGTTATTAAGTACGTCATCCTTGACACCCCCGATGTCTCTTAACGCATCGAACAAGGATATTCTGGGCCAGGGAGGGGTAAAATCAATGGTTTCCCCTTGATACTTGATAACATTGCTGCCAAAAATCTTCGTAACGACATGATTAAAGAGCGCTTCTGTCAAACCCATCAGATCTTTATAAGTAGCATAGGTCATGTAGAATTCCAGCATAGTAAATTCAGGGTTATGCTTTACGGAGATTCCTTCGTTCCTGAAATTCCTGTTGATTTCAAAGACTTTTTCCAGGCCGCCAACAACAAGCCTTTTCAGGTAAAGTTCCGGCGCTACTCTCAGATAAAGCTCCATCCCGAGGGCATTATGAAATGTCTTAAATGGTCTTGCCGTTGCCCCCCCCGGAATAGGCTGCATCATTGGGGTTTCCACTTCAAGGAAATCCTTTTTAATAAAAAAATGTCTTATGGCCTGTATGATCCGGCTTCTCATCACGAACAGCTCTTTAACGGAATCATTGACAATGAGATCCAGATATCGTTGCCTGTACCTGCTTTCCACGTCAGTCAGGCCGTGCCACTTCTCCGGCAAAGGCCGTAATGACTTTGATAAGAGTGATATATCTTTCGCTAAGATGGTCAATTCACCGGTTCTGGTTCGGAAAAATGAACCGGTTATTCCAACAAAATCACCAATATCCATTAACTTGAAGGTTTCAAATTCCTCATCGCTTATTTTGTCTTTCCTGATGTAAGCCTGAATGCGTCCGGTTGTATCCTTGATGTGAATAAAAGACGCTTTTCCAAAATCCCGCCTGGCCATTATCCTGCCGGCCATGGAAAACACCTTGCTTTCATTTTCTAATGCTTCAGAGTCCATTTGCCCGAAACGCGCAACCGCATCAGAGACCATAATGCCCGTTTGAAATCCTGCAGGGTAAAGACTGATCCCCATATTCTTCAATTTCTGGCTTTTATTAATTCTATCTTCAATAACCGGGCTTGTCTTCGCCATAATAATCACATTGAAACCTGTCTTGATCAGCGATTTTTATTTCAAAATATGTTTTTCTGTAACATAAACTTAGATTATTTAGTCTAATCAATGCTTTTAGTCAAGATAAAAGGCAAGTTTCCGTATTGTTAATTATGATTAATTTTAACAATATAAACCACTCTGCCTTTTTTCATATCTATTAAATGCCGAAATTAAGTATTGTGTAACACTTTAGCCCTTTGAAAACAGGAAAGGGACATCCCTACAGGCTATGATCGATTTTTTCAAAGAGCTAAACTATTACAGTATTTTTTTTTTGAGAAAAATCCAAATCAGTGATATGTGACTATTATTGATCTACAAGAATAGCCTTAAAGGCAGGCAAATAAACAACCAACGCCCATCGAAGATCCCGCTATGCGGGGGAGGACGTGGGTTTCTAAGTCCAATTAAGATATTAACGATTCATTACGGAAGGGGATTTATCATGGCTAAACTTTTGTGGAAACCGTCGGAAGAAAGAATCAAGAACTCTAACATATTCAAATTTATGCAATTTATCAACGATAAATACCGGACTGATTTTAAGGAGTACAGGCCGCTTTACCAATGGTCAATTGAAAACATACCCGAATTTTGGGCATCTTTCTGGGACTATGCGGACATTATATACTCAAGGCCCTATGATACTGTAGTAAATGATTTAAATAAAATGCCCGGGGCAAAATGGTTTGAGGGTTCAAGGCTCAACTTTGCCGAGAATCTTCTAAGATTCAGAGATGATCATACAGCCTATATCTTCAGAGGCGAAACCCAAAAAACGACCAAAATGAGCTACGCGCAACTTTATGACACAGTAGCGCGTCTGGCAAAATCACTTCGCCAAATGGGAATCGCCCCCGGAGACCGGGTGGCCGCCTACATGCCCAATATGATGGAGACGGCCATTGCGATGCTTGCCGCTACGAGCATCGGTGCTACATGGTCATCCTGCGCCACCGATATCGGCCCGGGGGGAGTTCTGGATCGTTTTGGTCAAATTGAACCCAGGGTTTTATTCACTGTCGATGGATATTTCTATAAGACGAAGGCTTTTAGTTCTCTTTCAAATGCGGCCGAAATTGCAAAAGGAATACCTTCACTCGAAAAAGTTGTCGTAGCCTCCTATACTGAAGAAGAACCTGACATCACTGATATCCCGAACTCCGTATACTTTGAAGATTTTCTATCAAAGGAAAGCGGGCTTGAAATTCAATTTGAACAATTGCCATTTGATCACCCTGTATTTATTATGTTCTCTTCGGGAACAACCGGCAAACCGAAGTGCCTGGTTCAGGGTGCAGGCGGAATTCTTCTCAATCAATTAAAGGAACTGATACTCCAAACCGATTTAAAAAAAGAAGATGTTCATTTTTTTATTACGACCTGCAGCTGGATGATGTGGAATTGGATGCATACGTCCCTGGCCACGGGAAACACGCTGCTCCTGTACGATGGAAATGCCCTTTATCCTGACGCGGGCGCCATGTGGAAGCTGATTCAAGATGAAAATGTAACCATGTTCGGAACCAGCGCATCTTATATCAATTTTATTAGAAGCCTGGGACTCAAACCTGGCAAAGATTATGATCTTTCTTCACTGAAAGAGATATGGCAAACCGGGTCACCTCTTTCTCCTGAAGGCTTTGAATATGTTTACCAGGAAATCAAGAAGGACCTCTGGTTTAATTCCAGTGCCGGCGGTACAGACATAAACGGCTGTTTTTTCACCGGAAGCCCTACAAGTCCTGTATATGCCGGTGAATTGCAGTCTCCCGGATTAGCCATGAAAGTCAATGTTTATGATGAAAACGGCAACCCCGTGGTTGATAAGGAAGGAGAACTTGTATGTGAAGCACCTGCCCCTTCAATGCCTCTCTACTTCTGGAATGATCCGGACAACAAAAAATATAAAGAGGCATACTTTGATGTATATCCCAATATATGGCGTCATGGCGATTTTATTGTGATTAATAGTGAAACAGGCGGAGCAACCTTTCATGGCCGTTCCGACGCAATCTTAAAACCCTCAGGTGTTAGAATTGGCACGGCTGAAATATATAATCAGGTGGAAAAATTAGAAGAAATTGCCGACAGCCTGGCAATAGGACAAAGCTGGGCAGGAGATCAACGTATTATTCTCTTTGTCAAACTTGCTGAAGGGCATCAATTAACCGATGAGCTAAAAGGCAAGATTAAAAAGACCTTGCGTTCAAAGGCCTCCCCGAGACACGTTCCGGCCAAGATAATCGAAACCCCTGATATTCCCTACACTCATAATATGAAGAAAGTGGAAAGCTCGGTCACGAATATATTGAATGGCAAACCGGTCCTGAACAGGGACGCCTTGGCCAATCCGGAATCACTCGATTTTTATGACAACCTAAAAGAACTTCAAGAGGACTAAAATATTTGACAGATCAACCGGTTATTCTTTTTCCCCACTCTTATATCAGTGAATCGGATTTAAGAAGGATATTCTCTTTTTTCGGGCAGGTAACTATCTGTCAACCATGGTTTGCGGATGACTCTCCCCCTGTACATGAAAAAGAAAAACCTTCTTTTTCCAGAATGCTTTACCCACCCGAGTCCCTGAAGCCCAAAGAGGATTTTCACAGATTGCTCTCTGAATATAAACTGTGGGTTAAACAAAACCCGGACAAAGGCTATGTCTCCTCATTAAAGGCCTCCCGGGAATTGTCCCATTCAGAGGAAACACCACGGAACATCAGGCAAATGATTCAACGCGCTGGAGAAGGGTTTTCTGTTCCTGAAGAAAACAATGCCTTCAAATGGCATCTTATTCTCCACTTAACCCGGGAATTCGAAAAGAGCCAATCCGAAGCTGAAAAAATTCTTGATAAAGTCAAACAGCAAAAACCACCCCTTGAGGGGGCACTCGAGGGTGGGGCAAGTTTGCAGGGCCTGTTCAAGGATCTACCTCAATTTGAAAACGATCTTTTTGCAAACGAACACCACCTCTCACAGGTATTTGAGGCTTGGCTTGGTCTCTTTGGAGAATATCTTCAAGATCATGGCCCCTTAATCACTCTGGATCGGCATGTCATGAGATATGCAACAGATATTTTTGAGGATCAGACATCTCAGCCTTCCGAAGAAGAGGTCTCCCTTACAAAAGGGCTGAGCTCGATTGAAAATCATATTACTAAAAAACATCTCCCCCTATTTTCAGACAATGGGGATGCCCACAGAGACCTTGTCCTTGCAGGCCTGTCCGGCAAAACGATAATGCTGCTGGAGAAGTAATATAATATTTCGATGTTCCGATTAAATGATTTTATCCTGCTCATTGTTATATTTTCATCCATGCTCGCAGGCATACTGCTCCCGCGCCTTGCTTCCATTTTTCAGCCATACCCCATATATCTGATGATGTTACTCCTCTTCCTGAGTTTTTTGTCTATTAAAATAGAGACCATCCTGGATACTATCCAAAACAACTTACAGACCATCATCTATCTCTCTCTAATAAAATTGATCGTTCTCCCTCTTTGCGTCTATTTCCTTTTCAGGGTGTTTTGTCCTTCTTATTCCATTGCGGCCCTGCTTCTGACCGGAATATCCACTGGAGTGGTAGCCCCCTTTATATCCACTCTCGTAAAGGCTAATGTGAATCTTGTGCTCGTCATGGTTGTCATCTCTTCTCTGTTAGTCCCCTTTACACTGCCGGCCCTGGTCAAAATCCTTTTAGGACGCTCTGTAGAAATTTCATTTTTAGGTATGATGCGTATCCTGAGCATTGTCATCTTTGTGCCTATCCTGGTTATTGAGGTACTAAGACGTTTTGCACCGGTCATGCTGGATTCCATCATGAAAAGACGTTATCCTATTTCCCTGGTTATTTTTGCCATCATTAACCTGGGAGTATTTTCCAGATACTCTGATTTCTTCTATCAGAATCCTTTGATCATCCTTGAGGCAACATTTATTGCCATTTTGCTTGGTGGGATTTACCTTGTGGTGGGAATTACTGCCCTCTGGAAAGCCCCGGTTGAAAACCAGCTTGCCTCTGCCATAAGCCTCGGAAATATGAATAATGTCCTTGTCCTTGTCTTTGCCTCAGAGTTTTTTGGCCCTTTAGAACCGACCGTAGCCGCCATGTATATGGTTCCTTTCTTCGTCCTGATCCTGCCCATGCGAATCTATTACCGCCTCAAAAAACAAATGGGATCAGGCACAACTACTTAACCTTAGATTGCTTCAACGTGCGAAGGACTAAGGACTGAGGAGAAAGAATCTAAACGCAAACAATAAGGGGCAAATTCCGCCGATATTGGCGGGATTTGCCCCTTATTATCATTGGTGCCTGGGACGAGAATCGAACTCGTACAGAGACTTAGCTCCGAGGGATTTTAAGTCCCTTGCGTCTACCAATTCCGCCACCCAGGCAATAGGTGAATATTTTTAATTATCACTAAAATTGACTAAATTGCAACATTTTTTGTCAGCAAAAACCATAGCCAGTTACTTCATAATCCTGAAACGAAAATCACAGTGCGTATCACCCTGCATAATTGTCCTGTTACGAAAAAGGCTCAGTTTGTGGCTGATCCCTCCGGTCAAGGCAAAGTCACGACTGCAAGACAGCAGGAAGCCGAGATAGACTTACTTTGGCTCTCCCCAGAGAAACCTGTCACACAGGGTCTCCGGAATTAAGGATGTCCCCTCGTCCATGCAGAGTAAGTTACCGGAGATAGATCGGGTTCGAAAAAATCCAGGGCCGCCAGCCGAAAAAAAAGGTGAACAGGTGAATTTCAACCCGGTAAACGCCCTTCTCCTCGATTTTATAAGTCGCCCTGCGGCTGCGCCAGCATTTGATCAGGGTCCCGTTTCTTATGAGCCGGATTTCGCTCTTTTCAGGAGTCTCAATGAACAGGCTCCCGGGTTGAAACGGGCCTTCTTCTCCCATTACCAGGGTAGAGTCAAGTTCCGATACAAAATAGAACTCAAACCCCTTTGCCGGTGCCAGATTATCATGGGCAATAAACAGGCGGCCCTCTTTCATGGCCCCGTAAACCGCCCTTTTTGCCTCATCAAAACCCTCAGGCATGTGTTTTTCCAGCAAAATATGAATGTTAATGGAATTCAAAAGGTATTCATAGGAAAAAGGCGTGAAGCTGAGCACACCCCACTTGAATATGCTTCCATGGGCATCCGAACCCCCAATGGCAACCACCCTTCTTTTACGGCACAGGGCGTCCCAAAAGGAAAGGGTTTTTACGCTGGGGCCTTTCAGCATGCGGGATTTGAAAAGGAGAAAAAACAGTCCGTGAAACGGGGTTTTGACCCGCTCCTTCCACCTTGAGGAATAATTCCAGATACAGATACCCGTGAAACCGTTCACAGAAAGATCTTTCCACGTATAGGCAAGCGAATTTTCGGCAAATGGCATGCCCTTTTCAAATGGGTGGGCCATAAAGCCGAAGCCGGACTGGTCATTTACGCGGTCAATTACCTCCTGGGGAGGCAGCGTTTGCCTCCCGATCATTTCTTTTATGTCATAGGCCAGATAGTGATGGTATCTCCCGCCTATTTCCAGTCCCGCAAGGACCAGAACGCCTTCATAAAAACCCTCATCTTCAAGATGAAGGTTGTCTGTCATGTAGCTGTGATCATTTATAATAATAAAGTTAATGCCAGTCTTTTTTGCTGCCTGGGCAATCTCGGAGAAGGTCCCTGCCCCATCCGAATAGAGGGAGTGGATATGGAGATTTCCTTTATATTCGATCAATTCAGTCAAATCATCCCTCGTATTCACTTAATACCTTGAGTCCCATTTTCATGGGCATGAATATGGCCACCATATTGATTATAAAAGCTGCCGTGAAAGACATGATAATGAAAATCCATTGGGATACGGTAATCGGATTCCCGCGTACATTGGACATAAACAAGACATAAACCGGCCCGGCCTCGAGGACAATGACGCTGCCTATGAAGATAGAACAGACTATCATAAACAGGACACCCCCGAAACCGCTTGCAACCTGCGCTATATTCTGATGAGCAAAATTCGGATACATCGCGCCAAACCCGATCCCTAATGCGACAATCCCGAAGACCATAAAGAACATCGTGCCCGAAGAGAGCAGCATCATAAACCTGCTCACGTCAAGAAAATGATTTGTAATGATAATCAATACCTCTGCTAACACGAGCATGGGCAGCAGGAAAGAAAAATACTTTCCCCACAAATATCTTTTAAGCCGCAGTGGTGATGACCGGATAACCCAGTATGCCTCCCCCTCACCGCTTACCGCGGTGAATACAAAGCGGGCCGAAACCGCTGCGATGACAAATCCCGCAAGGCCCATATTTAGAAAGGCTAATATATTCTGTAGAAAATCAATGCGGATAGGGCTCTTATCTAAAGGTAATACTGTGAAATTATACACGTACACCACAACTAATGCCGCTAACATCATTAACTGGGACCACTGTGTATTGTCCCTGAAAAATGTCCTGATATCCTTGCCGATGACAGCGCCTAAATCAATTCCAAAGGGTTTTTTTATACAACTGACAAATATATCCAGGACCTTTCCGCCCCCCATGCGCCTCTTTTTAGCCTCCTGGGATTTGGAAAAGCCTTGAAAATATACGGCACTTGCAACCCAGATATTGATAACCACCATGGCCGCGGCCGTGGTCCAGGTGAGTGCCACCTCGAATAGATATCTTTCCCCGGTCCCGGTCAGGCTGCCCCACAGGGTTTCCGTGATCCACTGGGTGGGAAGATAAGGAGATTGCGGCGCTTTAAGGGCGTTTAAATACTGCATGACAGTAAAAAATGCCTCGGGATCAACCAACCGCTCTGGCCTCAACAATCTAAACAGGACATAAAGGGCCACTACCATGAAGACCGTCAGGAGCATGACAATGTCCCTTGTTCTCTGCGCTGGAAATGCGTGAACGAGGATCATTACAACAAGGATGCCCATGCCGGCAGCAATAATGACCATGGCTAAGTTCATATGGATAATAGTAAAATAAAATCCGGGCCCGGGCCGGTACACATATCCGTAGGCCATAAAAACCGGAAGCCCGAAGATAATAAGCATCCACGAACTATCCATCACCGTATACACCGCCCTGGTGACGAAGAGTTCTTCCACGGACACGGGCAGGGAATGGCAGAGTTCGAGGTCCCTGGATAGATAGAGATTGGAGAGTGCGGTTATGATATGACTGAAGATGAGCAGGGAGAAAAAGGTCAGGATAATCATGGACATGAGATACTTAGCTAAAAGGTCTCCCATCATTTCCACAGACTGAAAATAGGTCAGGACGCGACAGGAAACGGCAAACATCCCGCCACAAAAGGCGAGACCCAGTCCGCCCATGATTAACGCCCTTTTCCTCCTTTTGCCTTGGGAACGGATAAACCGGTTTCTTACGCCCAATAGCCTGGGCCTAATTAGAAGATAAAGGTCTTTCATGGGCGATCCTTTTGCCCTCGGTCAGTTTCAGGAAGATATGTTCCAGGCTGCCGTCCACCCCGGCCTGGCGCCTGAGGCCTTCCCCTGTCCCCCGGGCTATGATTTTTCCGGCCTGTATGATAGCGATCTCATCACATACCTCTTCAGCAACTTCCATGGAATGAGTGGACATGAATATGGTTATTCCCTCACTGGCCAGGTCCCTGAACAGGTCCTTTACAAGCCTCGCGCCCTTTGGATCCAGCCCGACCATAGGCTCATCCACTATAAGGACCCTGGGTTGGTGGAGCAAGGCCGCGCACATCACAAGTCGCTGCTTCATGCCGTGAGAATAGCTCCCTATCAATTCTTCCTGCCAGTGGGTCAATTCGAAAAGCTCCAGCAGCCATGAGATTTTTTCTCTAAGTGAGGGCGCATGGTCCAGGCTATAAAGACCCGCGATAAAATATAGGAACTCCAGACCGGTAAGTTTTTCATAGACAAACGGCCTGTCAGGGATAAAACCCACGCATCGTTTCACTGCCACAGGCTCACTGGCAAGGTCCATGCCGTTTATGATTATTCGCCCTTCAGTGGGCGCGAGCACCCCGGCCATCATCTTGATGGTTGTTGTCTTCCCTGCACCGTTTGGCCCTAAGAAACCAAAAATAATACCATCTTTGACCTCTAAGTTGATCCTGTCAACAGCACGGAGCCCCTTGTAAGTCTTGGTTAAATCTATTAATTTAATCATATCGATAGTCAACTACTTTCATTTTTAGTTTACCGATCAGGCTTATGATCTCTACCTGCCTGTGCAGTCCTCCCTGGACCAGCTTAATATGGGTGGCGTCGGCCGGCATCTGGTTGAGGGTCGGGTCCATGGATATCCATTTTCCTGCATATCCTTCGGTCCAGGCATGATAATAAAACCCCCCGCGAGCATAGACAAGCCCCACACACACCCTGGCAGGTATTCCCGAGGCCCTGAGCAGGGCCGTCAGTAAAACAGCGTGCTCATTGCAATCTCCAACCATAGTCTTTAAGACCTCCAGTGCGTCCGGAACAGTGATGACCGGCTGTTTTTTCACATTCCTGTAAACCCATGAAACGATTCTTTTCATTGCTGCGCCTGGGTCTTTAATACCCCTCACAATTGCCCGGGCCTTTTCCACAATCGCCCGGTGATCACTCTCAATCCCCGGTTCCGGGCTTAAAAATGGCTCCATTTTTCCGGAATTATCAGAAAAAGGAATAGAATACCCTGGCTTAACCGTTCGTTTTTCTTGAATTATTTCAAGTATTCCCGAACGGTATTTTTGCCTCCCCCGATCCAAAATGCTCGTATCAAAACTGCTCTCCTTAAAACCCTGCATTTTTATCTTTAAATATGTCAACCTGTCAGCCTTTGGCAACTTTCTTTTTACGCTTATAGATGCCAGCCTATAAAAATCCTCTCCCCCGCTACTCTCAATATCCTTTTTCGCCCTTCCCACACTGGACTTGACCAGTGTAAGCCCTATAAAACCCTCTTCTTTTAGCACACTGCCGTTATTATCGAGCCAGAAGATCATGGGTTGGCCAAATACTTCTGTTTCTAAACGAAATGCACCATAGTCAACGCGGTTGATAACAATCCTCTCCTTAGCCGTTACTTTGAGGACTACATCCTTCTGGGCCATTGTAGCCGGATCAAAAACAGGAAATTTAAAAGACTGGCCAACTTCAATATGCCTGCCCCTGAAAAACCTGGCCATTCCGGAACCAATAACAGGCGGCGCCTTAAGCCTTATTGTATAACTCTTTTTATTAGGCCCCTCTCCTGTTTTCAAAACCATGCGGTTCCCATCCACTTTACCAGAGACCTGATACGTGACTATCCCTGATTTCATTCTGAATACAAACGATTTTAGTATAAACTTATGGTCCATAACAGACTGGGTAGTCGTACAAATAGCATTGGCCTGGCCCAACAGGTTCAACCTTAGAAAGACTTCCTCACTTATTAAAAAGCCTCCGCCAATAGGACTGACTTGGCTCACGGAATAACCCACCTTTTTTTTCTTTAAGAAAATCTCCATCCATTCACGTTCGGAGGAAGTCTGATGTGGGGAACTATCCTCAATAAAAGCAGCATGTTGTCCTGCATTATTAAAGCTGCTCTTTTTTATTAACAGCCCGATCATGATAAGCCACACGACAATAATGCTGGCCCCAATAAGATTGAAAAGATGGTTTTTCTTCATTGGCTTCATTATATCCGGCTCAGTCCTTCAGGTTATCAAAATGTGGTGTGTGAAATCCGGGTATGGGATCAATAAAAGGATGTGTTACGTGATATGTAAGATTCGGAGTGTGTGATATTAAATCTCATATGTCCCCAGTCACATATCACAGAGAATATCCGGTTCTTTCGAGAAGCCGCCGGGCGTTTGACAGAAGGTCCTCTAAAGAACCTTCAGGTAGACCCGAACCTTCTGCTACTTTTACTGCGAATTCCTCGCTCATGAGATCACGAGGGGCATGGGCGTCCGAATTAAGGATAAGTCGTGCGCCGGTCTCAGTGGCGATTTTTACCACATGGCCATTTGTAAAGCTGTGCCCTGCTCTGCCGGAGATCTCTAAGAAGACCTCTTTTTCAGCGGCCAGGACAGCCTCTTCATATGTAATCAACCCCGGGTGGGCAAGGATATCCGCACCCGCATCAATTGCGGCCCTGTTAGTTCCCGGAGCAACGGGTTCAACAGGACTTTCACCATGGACAGCCACCAGAGCGGCACCTAAATTCCTTGCTCTTTCGATCATCTTTCCGATCATACCCGGGGGGACATGGGTGAGTTCCACACCCGGAACGACTCTTACCGGTTGTGCCCTGTTTAAGTCCCCGGCTACCTTTACGATACGTGGAATGATAAAATCAATATTAGAGGAGTCTGCATGGTCTGTCAGTGCCACCGCACTGTAACCCATAACATCAAGACGCCTTACAAGCTCAGAAGGGATAAGCTCGCCATCGCTAAACAGCGTGTGCGTGTGAAGGTCTATCATAAGAAGTGCCTACATTTTATACTTGCCAAAGTCTTCAGGGTTGAGGTTTTCTAAGATCTCCTGCCATTTCTTTCCCTTTTCCGACTTATCCCCGGTTTCTGCCTTTAAATCTATTTCGCTGGATTTATCAATTACCTCTTCGGCCACAAAAATAGGGGCTTTCATTCTCAGGGACAGGGCAAGGGCATCGCTCGGCCTGGCATCTATTGACATTTCCTTTTGCCCGTGCTTGAAGTGCACAAGGGCATAATAGGTGTTATTCTTGAGATCGCAGACTTCAATCTTGACGACTTTAACGTCAACCATCTCCATAATATTCTTTAATAAATCATGGGTCATGGGCCTGGAAAATTTGATGCCTTCCAACTCACTGGCAATAGCCGTAGCCTCTAATAACCCGATCCAGATTGGCAGGGTCTTATCACCGTTGACTTCCTTAAGAATGACAATCGGGCTATTGGTTATAGGATCCACGGTCAAACCGGATACCACCATTGGTTTATACATATTCTCCTCCATTGGCAACGTAAGATTATATACTAATCTTGTTTGGCAAAATATATTGTTAAACATAGGATTCCTTTTGTCAACACTACTGTCAGAGAGGTGGCAATCCCAATATCCCAATTTTGTTGCTTGCCAGGATTCACATTTACCTATAAAATGAAATAATTCATCAAGTACGGCTTTTTACGAAACCACTAAAGATTATAATTTCAGTATCATGTCATGAATATGAATCGAAAAAAGTCTTTTTACCCTTTTGAGCTTAACCAGAAACCCGGTTTCTTCCTGACATGGTTTCTTTACAGGCTCTTTCAGCGTGTCCAGTTTGATGCAAATATGGCCGAGGACCTGAAGCAGATGAACAAGGATGGTACGGTCATATATGCCATGAAATACAGAGGCATTTTGGATTACCTGCTCTATCATTATCGCTTCAGGAGAAGCCGCCTGCCCTACCCCAGGATATCCTTTGATCTGAATATCTCCCTGCTCCTTCCCGTGTCACAGTTAACAAAAATACTAAAATATTATATCTCCTACTTTCTTAAACAGGGCCGGTTTCCCAACCCTTTTGAAACCGGATTTTTTAATAATGCTATTCAAAGGGGAACCACCTCTCTTTTCAGCCTTGTGGACCCAAAACAATTTCACAGGCATTTTGTCCATGCCGAGAAGGACCATCTCCACTTTCTCCTTGATACGCAGAAACAGATGGAAAAGCCTATTTTTATCATCCCCCTGCTTGTTATCTACCAGAAAGCCCCGGAAAAAGAGCACCCGAACCTTTTAGACATATTTTTCGGGTACAAAGATAAGCCCGGGCTTATCAGAAAAATCGTCCTCTTTTTCAGATATCATCGCAAGGCGTTCATAGACTTCGGAAGACCCCTGGACCTTAAGGCCTATCTGGAAAGCCAGGCGGCAGGCAGGCCTATGGAACTCATGGCCGTTGAGGTCAGGCAGATGCTCACTGAAAGCATAGACATGCAGAAAAGGATAATCTTAGGTCCTGTTATGAAATCCAGGCAGCAGATCAAGGAGACCGTGCTTAAGGACAAAGAAATTGTACAGACTGTAGAATATATGGCCGAAGGAAACAGAAACCAGCTTAAACAACTCAGAAAGAGGGCCGGCGCATACTTTAACGAAATCGCGGGTGATTATAACATTGCCTACATACAGTTCCTTCATAGACTCCTGACATGGTTCTGGAAAAAGACCTTTGAAGGTATCGATTTAAACCTTAAGGAACTGGCCGTCTTGAGGGAATGGGCCAGAAAGGGGCCTCTGATCTACGTCCCGTCCCACAAAAGCCATATCGATTATCTGGCCCTCAATGATATCCTTTACCTGCACAACATGCATGTCCCCAGGGTTGTGGCAGGCAAGAATATGGCCTTCTTCCCAATGGGCCATTTTGTCAGAAAAGCGGGGGCCATTATCATTCGAAGGTCCTTTAGAGGGGCCAGGCTCTATGCAAAAGTATTTTCAAGATATGTAAAGGCGCTGATTGACGAAGGGCATCCCCTCGAATTCTTTATCGAAGGCGGCCGAAGCCGGAGTGGAAAACTGATTCTCCCCAAGATCGGGTTTCTCTCAATTCTGCTTGAAGCATACAGCGAGGGATACTGTGATGATCTCATATTTGTTCCCGCCTCCATCAGCTATGACAGGATTCTTGAGGAGAAATCCTATATAAAGGAGATAGGCGGTAAAAAGAAAGAAAAGGAAAGCTTTAGACAGATGATCAGGGCCAGGCAGTTTTTAAAGCGAAAATATGGAAAGGTTTATATCCGTTTCGGCGAACCGCTTTCCCTTAAGGAGTACACGGGAAAAGCAGGGGGGCTTGACGAGGAAACACACAGAAATCTTGCCTTTCAATTAATAAAATCCGTTAACAGGATCATCCTTGTAACGCCCATGGCACTTGTTGCTTCGACCATTCTAACCAAACACCGTCGAGGTTTTCATGCACATGAACTTACCGACACAGCACATGTTCTTTTAACCTTTCTTAAAAAATATGAATTCCCCATAGCTACAACTTTAGATAATTTTGAAGAAACAATAGAAGAAACCCTGTCTCTTTTGATTTACCGAAAGGTAGTCGGCTCGCTTGAGGACGTGGATGGAGCCGAAACCTTCTTTTACGTTGACGAAGAAAAAAAGGCGGAACTTGAATACTACAAAAACAGTATTATTCATTACTTTATCTGCCACGCCTTTGTTGCCGTGTCTATGCTGACAGGGACTGAAGAGGTAAAGTCCGGGGAGGCCATCTTTGATGACTATCGTTTTCTGAAGAACCTCTTCAAGAAGGAATTTATCTATGAAGAAAAAAACACCACCCAGGAAGAAATTGACATGATCATCGCCTATTTCATGGATGCCTCCTTTATTGAAAAAGGGAGTGAAGAAGGCGGATATAAACCTAGCAGGCTCGGCTTTGACAAATTACCCATCTGGGCGGCCCTGGCCAAGACATTTCTCGAATCCTACTGGATCGCAGCGCAATCATTCATGCACATGGAAAAAGGGAACATTAATAAAAGTGATCTTTTAAAAAATATGAGTCACCTGGGACTCAAGCTTCATAAAATGGGTATCATTGATCACCTTGAAGCGATTTCCGAGCTCAATTTTAAAAACGCGATTGAGTTTATCAATGCAGAGATATGGCAAAGCCATATCAAATCCGGGGAGGGCCACGACCAGGCAATGGAGAAATTGTCACAGCTCACGCAAAGGACATATGAATTGTCACATTACAGGGCGTAATGAAACAGGCTCAAGGCATAGGCTCCCTTTTTTTTCGCTTTCTAAAGTATTCTAACACATATGCAAGTCCTAACATGATAACAGCCAGCCCAAAAACCTTTATCATAGGCATGCTCTGAAAAAAGAACCTGCATATCAGAAAAGCGAACATTATGGAAAGGCTCAGGCGTATGAAAAATATTTCAGGTGCACCCATTGTCTTGCGCCTCGAAATTCATATTACTAAAGTTTCTTAAAAGGAATGACCTTCCCCACCTTATGCGGCCCTTTATCTCCATCCCCATTACTTGAGCTTTTTTCGGGCAAAACCCTTTTGACCTCCTCAAGTCTCATGGGCCTTCCGCCCATTGTGAACGGGGCGCCATCAATGTAGGACTCCCTGAGTATCCATGTGATCGGCTGTGTAGGTAGGGTAAGCAGCAAAAGCGTTACATGATACCAGTCCTTTTTGATATCAGGTTCAATAGATTCGATACGTGCGAAAATACCCGGTTGATCCTGATAGTAGATCAGGACGACTTCTCCTTCTCGACGCATGACAATCTTCCAATGGAAATTTCAAGTCTGAAAACGACCAAAAATTTTTTTATTTAAAAATTCGATAGATTTGTATGCAAAGCATAAGGCTCAAGGCGCATGGCTCAAGGAAGAAAGAGGTGATCCTTATGCCTTATGCCTTATGCCTTATGCCTATTCTCATTCACTATCCATTAACACACTTCCGGGATCTGTCCTCAGTTTCTCAAGTTTCGCCTCAAAACCACTTCCTAAGTCCGCGCCCATTTGCTGAGCCCTTTTTTTAGCAGCCAAACCAATATTACGACTGTCCTTGTAGAAGCTGTCGCTCTGGCTCTTATTGGGATCAAATGCCTCAAGACGTTCACCCTCTGATACGTGATAGGCAACTCTTGAAATAAGCCTTTTCAGGTCACGATTGCCACACCCTGGACACGGCAGATTCGTCTCCTCCTCTTTACTCATTACGAGACTCTGGAACTGTTTCTTGCATTTGCGGCACTGGTATTCATAAATAGGCACTTTTCGATCCCCTTCCCACTTAGTGTCCGTCCATAAATGAGATAGTTTGTTCGAGATCAAGGCGCGTAAAAATTTTAACCGCAGGAATACATTGAGTATTTTGAGGATTAAAATTTTAGCGCAACGCAGATATCGGGCAAAATGGCCATTTATGGATGGGCACTAATTAATAAAACCTCTCCTTGTAATGCGAACAAACATAGCCGGCAGGCGTTGAATAAGCATATTTCTCCCACTTTTTGGCCCGCGACACGGGATCTTCAGCCTCATCCTTCTGGTTGTGGAAAGTGCAGACATTTGAGGTGGCACCGCTTAATATGGCCGGTTCATTATCGCCTCTTACAATATAGTACTTGCAGTTCCAGCAGCAATTTCTGGCCATTTCCTATAACCTGTTTGTCTTTTGTCCATAACCGGGACAACGATTTAACTATTTTATTACCAGGTACTAAATGAATTATCAAGTATTTAGGAAACTTGTGCATGGTCCTGTATTAAATATTTTTAGCCTTTTTATATGCAACATTTTTCTTGACAGTAAACCATCTATTATGGCAAGTAAATGTTTTCACAAACAGGTTCGGGAAAAGATGTCCCATATGCGAAAAAATTTCCCATTTCTTTCCATGATCAAGGCTTCTTTCCCACCCTCTGACAAAAAACCGAATACACTTCCTCTACAATAAATACTTATGACGCAGGAGAGTGATGTTATGGGTCAAGAAAAACCAAAAGGCTCTGTAGTGATTATTGGTGGTGGAATTTCAGGGATTCAGGCAGCTCTTTCTTTAGCTGGTGCCGGCTATGGCGTTCATCTGATTGAGCATATGTCTTCCTTAGGGGGTATGATACCCAATCTTCACCGCATTTATCCGCTTTGCGCCTGTTGCAAGCTGGATCCCAGGATTGCCGCCTGTGAACAGGACCCGAATATTAACATTATGCTTGATACAAATGTTCTTGATATCTCCGGTAACACGGGAAATTTCATTATTTCCCTGAAAACCGGAAATGAGGAAAAAACCTTAAAGGCCGGAGCTGTTATCCTTTCAGCAGGTATTGAACCATTTGATCCCACTCCGCATGACACCTATTCCTATGGAAATTACCCGAATGTCATCACAAGTGTGGAATTTGAACAACTCCAGAGGCCGCTCGGTCCCAATAAAGGGATATTAAAAAGGCCCTCTGACGGCAAGACACCTGAAAAAATTGCCTGGCTCCAGTGCGTGGGTTCAAGAGATATTAACAAGTGTGATGCGCCCTACTGCTCTTCGGTTTGCTGTATGTATGCGCTCAAGGAAGCCGTCAATGCAAAGGACTTCAATGAAGAGATTGAAACTACTATCTTTTATATGGATATGAGAACCCATGGTAAGGGTTTTGAAGAATACCTAAACGAGGCTATCTCAAGGGACGTCCAACTCGTTCGCAGCCGGGTTCACACAATTGATTCGGTACCTGGGGGCGATGATCTCTTGATTGCATATGCCGATGAAAACGATAAGGTACATGAAGAGAACTTTAATATGGTTGTCCTTTCCGTGGGTCTCAGACCATCAGTAGAAGCCATTGAGCTGGCTAAGAAAACCGGGGTGAAACTGAACAAAAACCAGTTCGTTGCAAATGAACCCTTCATGCCTGTGTCCACAAATATACCAGGGATATTCGTTTGCGGCGGTTTAATGGGTCCTTTTGATATCGGCGAATCCATTACCCAGGCCGCTGCCGCAGTATCTGAAATAGCCGCCATCTTAGAGCCTGAATCCTTTGCCCCACCCAGGGCATATCCAAAACCTATAAAAGCCGGGAAAAAAGACCCTGATATCCTGATAGCCTATCACCTGTGTCCCGGTATGTCACCTGGTCTGAGCGCTGTTCTGGAAAACCAGGCTAAGGAAATTCCCGGAGTCACCGCCGTCATAAGGGTTGAGGATAACATATTGACCGGGCTTACTGAAAAATTAAAAGAAACAGATACGAACAGGCTGGTTTTCGCAAGTTGTACACCTGTAGTACACAAGGACATTGTTGAGGAAGCCCTTAAACTCACGGGCCTGAATCCCTACCTGTACGAGACAGTGGATCTCAGGGCAATTGATCCTCAATCCGCGACAGCACAACTGAAAGACCGTATCCGTATGGGCGTAGCCCGTGCCGCCCTTATTACACCGCCCCCTGTAAAGGAGATACCGGTCGTTAAACGTGCCCTTGTGGTCGGCGGCGGTGTTGCCGGGCTTGAAAGTGCCCTGTCTATTTCCAGGGAAGGGTATCCGGTTACATTAATAGAAAAAGAAAAACAACTTGGCGGGCATGGCCGTCACGTGAGGGCCACATGGCAGGGATATGATGCCCAGAAATACCTGAAGGACCTTATATCTTCCGTCAAAAAGGACAAAAATATCAAAGTGATGACCGAAACAACGGTCAAAGAAAACAGGGGGTTTGCCGGCAGGTTTGTAACTACTGTTGAGAAAAAAGGAAAAGGAAAAGAGATCCTGCACGGCGTGAGTATCCTGGCACCCGGGGGAAATCCTGTTAAGCCGGAAGAGTATCTGTACGGTAAAAACAAGAATGTATATCTCTGGTCTGAATTGAGCGAAAAAATGATCAAGGCCCCAGCCTCAATAGAGAGAGCCAATTCAGCAGTTTTTATACAATGCGTTGGTTCCCGTGAACCCGCCTGCACTCATTGCAGCAATTTTTGTTGTTCTTTCACGGTTCGAACCGCGGTGGATCTGAAGACCAAAAATCCGGATATGAATATTTATGTCCTTTACAGGGAGATGCGCACATACGGAGAGAGGGAAGACCTCTACCGGGAAGCACGTGATAAGGGTGTTATATTCATTAGATATGACCGGAATAATAAACCCGAAGTCAACTCTGAAAGCGATCAGGGCAAGCTGAGCGTCACGGTTTACGATCCTATCCTCGAAAGACCCGTTGCCTTGAAAGCCGATTTTGTCTCACTACAGAGCGCTATTGTGGGGACAAACAACCAGGAACTGGCTAACATCTTCAGGGTGAATATGGACAGCGACGGGTTCTTTGCCGAATCCCCGGAAAAGATGAGGCCCGTAGATGCCAGCAGCAAAGGAGTCTACCTGGCAGGGCTTGCGGTTTATCCCAAAGATACGGGAGACAGTATCACACAGGCTAAGGCGGCCGCGGCCAGAGCCTTGGAGATTTTAAAGCAGGATAAGGTCCAGGTGGGCGGGATGGTGGCAGAGGTTATGCCTGAAAAATGCGCTGTATGCTTGACATGCGTCAGGACTTGTCCCTTTAACGTCCCGTTCATTGACCATGAAACAGGCGCGGCATTCATCGACCCCGGTCTCTGCCAGGGCTGCGGCATGTGTGTGGCAGAATGTCCGGGAAAGGCCATTGTCATGTCTACATGCAGTGACCAGATGTTAACTGAAGCGCCCTCTGTTTTGTTGAATGCTACAAATTGAATATTGACTATTAAAGATCATAAATCGTCAATCAACAATCGACATTCCAAAAGGGAGATGGAAATATGACTGACAACACACCCCAAATCGTTGCCTTTTGCTGCTCCAATTGCGCCTCGGCTGCAGCAAACGTGGCTGAGGGCATGAAAATGACAATGCCGGGCAATGTAAAAATAATCCAGGTTCCCTGTACCGGCCGTATTGAAGTCCTGCATCTTTTAAAACCCTTTGAGGAAGGGGCGGACGGCGTTTATGTTGCCGGCTGCCAGGAAGATAGTTGCCAGTACGTCACAGGGATAACAAAGGCCGCCAAGAGGGTGGCCCATGTAAAAAAGATCTTAGAAGAACTCGAAATCGAACCGGACAGAATAGAGGTTTTTAACCTCTCTGCCGGTAAAGGTCAGGAATTTGTGGAAATGGCCCACGAAATGACAGGAAAAATCAAAGGATTAGGGCCTGTCCTGCCGTGACGAAAACATAGATATTCTGAGAGGTACATATAATGATTGTTGCTGAACCAAAACCCATAAAAGAAATATTGGAGATGGTCAGAGATCTCAAGAAAATCCTTATCGTGGGATGCAAAGGCTGCGTTACGGTCTGCAATGTGGGCGGCTCCAAGGAAGTGGCTATACTGGCTTCTACCTTGAGGATTGCCGCAAAGAAAAATGGCAAAGAAATCGAGATAGGAGAGGAAACTTTAGAACGCCAGTGCGATCCCGAATATATTGAGGAAATCAAGGACATTATCAACGACTATGATGCCGTTATATCCATTGCCTGCGGTGTTGGACCGCAATTTCTCTCAGAACGATATCCCGCAACGAGGGTGTTTCCCGGCGTCAACACCAGATTCATGGGCGGCGCGATTGAGCATGGCATCTGGTCGGAGAGATGTGCCGGCTGTGGTACCTGTGTGGTTCATTACTTTGGCGGCCTCTGTCCAATTGCCCGTTGCTCCAAGAGCTTGCTCAATGGACCATGCGGGGGATCAAACAATGGGAAATGTGAGATATCCGGGGACGTGGACTGCATCTGGGATATCATTGTGCGGAAGATGATGGAACAGGGCCGGCTTGACGAACTCCTTGAATTTAAGCCACCTAAAAGCTGGATGACGGCGCGGGACGGCGGACCAAGAACGATGACCAGGGAGGAACTGGTAAAATGAGCGAGTATAAATCAGGAAGCAATCTCGAAAAGGTATTAAAGGCTGGCCATTTCGCCTTTACAGGTGAATGCGGTCCTCCCCAGGGTGCAAACGTTGAACACCTCGTAGAGAAGGCCGGTCATTTGAAAGGTTATGTAGACGCCGTAAATGTTACGGATAACCAGACAGCCGTAGTCCGCATGTCCAGTTGGGCCGCTTCTTTGATTCTCCTTGAACAGGGTCTTGAGCCCAATTTTCAAATGGTATGCCGGGATCGCAATCGTCTGGCCATACAAAGTGACATCCTCGGGGTCTATTCCCATGGCATAAGGAATATGCTCTGCCTGTCAGGCGACCATCAGAAATTCGGCAACCATCCTGATGCAAAAAATGTCTTTGATATTGATTCCATGCAGTTGATCCACACCGTAAAAACCATGCGGGATGAGGGCACATTTTTAAATGGGCAGAAAATCGATGTACCCCCTAAGCTCTTCATTGGTGCAGCCTCCAATCCCTTTGCAGAACCTTTTGATTTCCGTGTCTACCGCCTTGCAAAAAAGATTGCAGCCGGAGCCGATTTTATCCAGACACAGTGTATCTACAATATGGATAGATTCAGGGAATTCATGAAAAGGGCCGTTGACATGGGACTTCATGAGAAATGCTATATCCTGGCAGGCGTCACCCCCATGAAGAGCGTTGGTATGGCCCGGTATATGGCCAAACAGGTGCCTGGAATGGACGTTCCGGATACCTTAATCAAACGTTTACGGAGTGCTGGCAAAGGAAAGATTGCCGCAGAAGGCATCCAATTCGCCGTGGAGCAGATTGAGGAATTCAAAGAAATGGAAGGAATTGCAGGTGTGCATCTCATGGCCATTGAATGGGAACACAGGGTGCCCGAGATCGCTGAAATGGCGGGTGTCCTTCCCAGACCCAAGGTATAATAGCACTGTTTTTAATGACTGAAATCAAGCCCGCTGGACTGTGGAATCATGATCCTCCGGGCTTTTTTTCTTGAATTCTTTCAAGGATTAACAATAATATATTTTTTGTGTATTTACAGTGATATAGATATTACTAAATCCAAAACCTGGAATTAGAATACTTTATGATTATCACCATAAAAAGCGGTCAATCATTCGATACTAATAAAGACCTGACAGCACAGGAACGTCACATCCTGCAGAAGCTGTTTGCATGGGAAGCCATGGCCATAAGCCTGGATCAATTCAGGGAAAAGAAGGAAGTCGCCCTCATTAAAGGCTGGAATAACTCGGGCCCGGTAAAAGCAAGTCTGGCATTAAAAAAAATTATCAGGAACATGGAAAAAAAGGTGGTTGCCCGGCTGGCAAATGGATCCATTTATGGCACAAACTCTGGAAACATGTAGTCAGACTACTATTATTAGAGCTTGACAGGGAAGACTTTGAAATCGCCGACAAAAGACAGGCATGATGAATGGGCGCAGATCGTTCGCGGAAAACAGGCCGATCTGCCACTCAATGTAGCCTTTGTGGGAGGCGGTAATGCGTTTTATGGCCTTCTGAAGATCCTGGAAAAGGAACGCCTGTCAAGACTGAAAATGAAGATTATAGGCGTGGCAGATATCAACCCTGATGCACCGGGCATGATTTACGCAAAAAAACTGAATCTATTTACTACAACAAATTTCAAGGATTTTTATAGCTTGGAAGAAGTAAATTTCATCATCGAACTAACCGGTTCAGCAGACGTAAAGGAGGAAATACTCAAGACAAAGCCGGAAAGGATCTCTGTAATAGGCCACAGGGGGGCAAGGCTCCTGTGGGACCTGGTCCAGATGGAAGTCGAAAAGACCGAACTGGAAAGGAAGCGTCAGAAATACCAAAAAAACGAAAAAAAACACATGCAGGTGATTCTTGATTCACTCCCGTACAGGATCATGGTTGTCAACAAAGACATGACCATCGATACGGTTAATCATACATTCCTTAAAGTTAATCGTATCTCTTACAGGGATGTCGTTGGAAAGCATTGCTACGAAGTGAGATACGGCATGGATCGTCCCTGCGGGGAGTGCGGAAGACCCTGCTATATGGAAGAACTGAAGAAAAAAGGCGAGATTATCAGCACCATTCATGAATACAAGGCGGACAATGGAGAGATGCACTTTGACGTTCTCACCTTCTCACCGATCTTTGATGACGATGGAAAAGTTGTTCAACTTTTGGAGGCATCAAGGGATGTTACTCAAAGGATCAAATTGGAGAGGGAAGTACAGAAGTCAAACGTCTTCTTTCAAAATGTCATCCAGAGCACGGTAGACGGAATCGTTGTGGTTGATACCAAAGGGAACGTACTCATCTTTAATGAGGGCATGGAACGTTTGACAGGATATTCAGCCAGGGAAATTATGGAAAAGGGCCATCTGAGTAACTTCTACAACATTGAGGTTGCCAAAGTGAACATGAAAAAAATGCGAAGCGATGAGCATGGTCCTGTTGGCAAACTGAATCCAACCACAATGTCTATTACGACAAAGGATGGTGAGGAAATACCGGTTACATTGTCTGCTTCAATAATCAGTATCGGCGGAAAGGAAATCGGAAGCGTGGGAGTATTCACTGATATGCGGGAAGTGCTCCAGATGCGGAAGGAGCTTGAAGAGACCCATCTACAATTAGTTCAATCGGATAAAATCGCCTCGATAGGCAGAATGGCTGCGGGCATAGCACATGAGATCAACAATCCCCTGTCAGGCGTCCTTATCTATGCGGAGCTCCTTAAAGGATCCCTCAAGGACAACCAGTTTCTGAACGACACACAGGAGATTATTGATCAAACCCTGCGTTGCAAAAAAATTGTATCCGATCTGCTGGAATTTAGCCGGCAATCCATAGGAAAGGCATCTTCTTTCAGTTTGAAGGAATTAATCACCAAGTGCCTGAATCTCCTGATCAACCAGGCCCTTTTCCAGGACATCAAGGTAAGCACAAATATTGGCACGGGTATGCCGCAAATGCACGGGGATATGGGGCAACTCCAGCAGGTTTTCAACAACCTCTTCATTAACGCGGCCCATGCCATGAAAGGAAAAGGGGAACTGGATATCGACGCAACATTCGATACTGTCAACAGTCATTTTCTTATTAAGGTTTCCGACACCGGGCCGGGCATATCGGAGGAGTTGCATGACAAAATCTTTGATATGTTTTTTACTACCAAGCCAGTCGGACAGGGCACCGGGCTCGGTTTGAGCATCTCCCAGAACATTATAAATCTGCACGGTGGCAGTATTAAAGTAAAATCCCCTTCTGAGGGAGGGACATCTTTTATTATCGAGCTGCCCATCGAAACTGATGAAACCCCTGTTGAAGAACCTGTTTTTATTGGATTGGATGAATAATGGATGAGAAAATTAGAATTCTGGTCGTGGATGACGAAAAGGTTGTCAGAAATGCGTGCCACCGGGTCCTGACAGGCAAGGGATACGAGGTCGCCACTGCAGAAAATGGGCAACAGGCCCTGGAAGTTCTGGGCCAGGAGACAGTAGATCTGATCCTTTTAGATCTGAAAATGCCGGTCATGAGCGGAGAAGAACTCCTTGAGATAACCAGCACGAAATATGCTCACATACCTGTGATCATCATCACCGGCCACGGGACAGTGGATACGGCAGTGGAATGTATGAAAAAAGGCGCTTATGATTTTATTACCAAACCATTTCAAATAGACCCGTTTCTCATAACAATAACAAGGGCTGCTGAAAAAAGGAAACTGGAACAGAAAGCCCGGCAGTTTGAAGAGGAAAACATCCGGAACCTGTATGATCTAAATCTCGAAAAGAGCCGCCTGAAGACCATTATCAACCGTATGGCTAACGGTATCATGGTGACCAACCGCAACTTAGAGGTTGTCCTTCATAACCCTGCACTCATGCGATTGATGGAAATATCCGAGGGGATACAAAGCCCTGCCCCAATTTCCAAAATTATAAATGATGAATCGCTTACTAAAACGCTTAAGCAAATCCTAAACGGCGAGACTTCTGAAGATGAATCCATCTCCCAGGAAATTTCCACGGGGATAAATGTGCTAAAGGCAATTTCCGCCCCTGCCCTCGGACCGGATAAGAGCGTCGTGGGAACCGTGACTGTTCTCGAAGACATAACGGCATTTAAGCAGCTTGACCAGATGAAATCCGACTTTGTAAATATGGTTGCACACGAACTTCGAAGCCCGCTCGTATCCATCCGCCAGTTGAACAGCGTTCTCTTAGAGGGATTAGCAGGACCGCTTGAGGAAAAACAGCAGGACTTTGTAAACAGGGGGAAAAACAAAATTGATTCGCTTCTGGAGCTTATTAACGACCTCCTCGATGTGGCCAAAATCGAGGCGGGTCAATATGTCCAGAGACAGGTGCCCACCGATATAGGCAAGATTATCGAAGAGATCGTGGCCCTCATGGAACCAAGGGCCAGAGAACAGGGGATTACACTTACTTTCTCGTGCCAGGATTTAACGCCGGTTCATGCGGATCCGAAAAATATCGAAGAAATCTTTAATAACCTTGTAAGCAATGCCATCAATTATTCTCCCGAAGGAGGCCAAGTAACGATTTCGGCACGGGGCCAGGGAGAATATATGGAAATAAAAGTGGAAGATACAGGTGTGGGTATTGCGCCAGAGGAACTACCCAAGATTTTTGACAAGTTCTATCGAGTTAAACATCCAAAGACCCGTCAGGTCATTGGTACCGGACTTGGACTTGCAATTGTCAAAGGCGTTGTTGAGGCGCATCACGGCACAATTGACGTGGAAAGCGCTGTAGACAAAGGCACGATATTCAGAATACTTCTGCCTGTTATTACTAAGTAATTAGAGCCTCAATCTAATAATAAATCGAAATAAAATTATATCTCAATTCCTAACTTAGTATGAACATAAAAAAAACCACACAGCAGGCCCTGATTGTTGATGATGAGGCCGTTATTAGAAACGGCATCTCCAGGGCTCTTCGCGGCATAGGAATAAGAACGAAATCAGTAGAGAGCGGCAGGCAGGCCCTGGACCTGATGCGGGAGCGACACTTTGATTTCGTGCTGTTAGATATTCGCATGCCTGATATAGATGGCGTCACTTTGCTCAAACAAATACGTTCACGATATCCTGAAACGAATGTCATCATGATCACAGGCTATCCGACCATTGATTCCGCTGTGGACTGTATCAAACTCGGTGCCATTGACTACCTGGTCAAGCCCTTTCAACTCAACGATCTTGAGGCCTCCATAGAAAAAATCCTGCCGATAAAACACAACCCACCCGGGTCCCCGGTACGCAGCAATGGCCTGGAAATAGATTCCGAAAAGGGTCTCATTATTGGGCAGAGTCGCCCAATGAAAAATATCTTTAAAAAGACACTCAGAGTTGCTCCCACAGACAGCACTGTTCTGATCACCGGTGAGTCCGGCACCGGCAAGGAACTTATTGCCCGTGCAATTCACTCCCATAGTAGTCGTAAAGACAACGAATTCGTTGCCGTGGATTGTTCGTCTCTGGTAGAGACACTACTTGAGAGCGAGCTTTTCGGACATGTCAAAGGCTCGTTTACTGGCGCCCATCAAACAAAACACGGGTTCTTTCAACTCGCCAATCACGGCACATTCTTTTTTGATGAAATCACGAATCTTACTTTGAATATCCAGGCCAAGCTTCTCAGGGTTATTCAGGAGCGTGAATTTGTGAAGGTGGGGGATCAAAAAAAGATCAAGCTGGATATTCGGATCATATCCGCATCCAACAAAAATCTTGAGGAATCAATAAAAAACGGTGATTTTAGAGAGGATCTATACTATCGAATGAGCGGAATACCCATTCACCTTCCTCCTTTAAGAAAAAGAAAGGAGGACATACCCCTTCTTACGAGTCATTTTCTCGAAAAATTCAGCCGTAAGATAAAAAAACCCGTGCCTGAAGTCTCGCCAGAGGCAATGGAAATCCTTCAGGACTATGCCTGGCCGGGAAATGTCAGAGAGCTTGAGCATACCATTGAACGTATCCTCATTTTTGAGGATAGCGACGTTATAAGGGCCAGGGACCTGCCTTCCTTTGTCACCGAAAGGCAGGGTGAATTTAAGATGTTTTCCGAAGACCCCCTCAGCTTGAAGGAATTAGAAAAAATATATATCCGTTTTGTGCTCAGAAGGACAAAAGGGAAAAAGACGGAAGCCGCCGATATCCTCGGCATAAATCGTAAAACACTGAACCTCAAGATAAAAAAATACGCCCTGTATTAAGCTGTGTCCATCCATAAACCCGAATTAGATCAGACATCCCGTTATTAGGTTTTCTTTTCCATCAATTCCTTCAAATACATACTTATGCCATCAATGATATTCCTTACAATCGCCAACTTCCCAATATGGTCATTAATGTCATCCCCGCTCAGGTCTTCAATGGGCTTTTCCACACAATTATCTGCAAATTCCTTTAGATAAGAGATCGACTTATCAGGCGTGAACGCGTGAATTATATTCGGATAGGTTTTGCAATCGGAAAACGGGTAATTTTGTAACATTTGCTACATTATATCTCTTTTCGTAAATCTCCTGTTATGACAATATGTTATGCATATTCACGTATTTATTTTGTTATAAAATACCCCATTTGTCCATTTTCTGACAGGAATTAATCCTCGGCAAGTAGCCAATTTTCACAATTAGAAGGCTTATTAACAAAAAACCTTAAATAAATATAAGGTAAATAATATCACGCACTTATAGTAATGAGCAAAACATAACCTGCTTTAGAGTCCTGACGGATTTCTCAGTTAAAATAAGAAGTTAAGATAAAACAGCCGATCTGCATTGACACGGCCAAATAAAATCCAAATGCCAAAAAAATGCCTATACAGCGTAACGGGCATGAAGTTTGCTCGCAAATATAAGAGCGAACGGGAAATTTGTCACAAATACATGTCGGAAAAACAGATCAAGTCAATCCAGCTTGATTTAAAAAGACACGGGATTCAATGAGGAGCGATATTTCCATCATTATTGTGGAGCCCGCCGAGGTTCTTGCATCTGAATTGCGTTCTTTCTTTACTGAGAGGGATTTTAACACAATTCATGTAAATACCCTGAAAGATACGCTTCTAACCCTGCAGAGCCAGAGCCCGGATGTCCTGCTCCTCGATGCAGATCTTTTAGAGGAGGATTGCGCTTTCATCTCCATCATCAAAGGCATGGAAGAGGATCTTCCCATTATTATCTGCGCTGAAACCAATACCCCTGAATTAGAAAGCAAAATCCGGCACCAGGGGATATTCTTTTATCATATTAAATCCTTTGGAACCCAGGATCTTGAAATGGCCATTTCCAATGCCATTAATAAGTTATCCCATTAGCCGTGGAGGATCACATTATGTCGTTAGAGGCCAAGATTGAGTCAGGTGAATTTGTTGTCTTAGGGGAATTCGAACCGCCCAAAGGGGCTGATTTTTCGTATCTTCTAAATAATGCCAGGCAGATCAAAGGGCGTGTAGACGCCCTTGTAGTTCCTGAAATGGGCAATGCCGTGATGAAGGCCAGTTCTTTGGGCGGATGTGCCTTTCTGCAGCTACACGGCATTGAAACGGTATTTCAGGTCTGTTGTCGAGACCGGAACAGGCTGGCCCTCCAGGCCGATATCCTCTCTGCCGGGGCCCTTGGCATACTCAATTTGATGGCCATCTCCGGTGAAGACATCACCTACGGAGATCATCCCCAGGCAAGGCTCGTAAACGATGTGGATCTGATTCAGCTCCTTGAAACCATACAAAAACTCCAGAACGGGAAGGACATGGCTGGGGTAGAGCTTAGTGGGACACCCAAATTCTGTATTGGTTCAACCATTAACGCAGGCGCTCTCGGAGGAGTCCTTGACATAGAGATGGAAAACCTTGAGAAGATAATTGACACCGGCGTCAAATTCCTCATTACCACACCTGTGTTCGATTTACACCGGTTCCAGCAATTCATAAAGCATATAGACACCAGCAAAGTAGCGATAATCCCAACTGTCCTCCTGCTAAAATCGGCAGGCATGGCGCGGTATATTGACCGGAATATTAAAAGCATCTCCATTCCCAAAGAGATAATCCGTGATATTCAAAAAGCGCCGGACAAATTGAAGCAATGCATACAGTTAACAGCGGAAATAATAGGCCATTTAAAAGAGATGGGAATGGCTGGAGTAATGATTTCAACCATTGGCTGGGAGGACAAGCTTCCACAGGTCTTAGATGCAGCAAAACTTTAACCCCTGAACAGAGAGGAAACAGAGTAATGCCCAAAAGCAAATCCGACAAGCTGTCCGGGTCCGTTATGGTAGTGGGCGGAGGGATTGCTGGTATGCAATCCGCTCTAGACCTTGCAGAATCAGGCTATTACGTATATCTCCTGGAAAAATCATCGGCCATTGGTGGCGTAATGTCTCAATTAGACAAGACGTTTCCCACCAACGACTGTGCCATGTGAATTATCTCGCCTAAACTGGTCGAGGTCGGCCGGCACCTGAACATAGAACTTCTTACTAATACGGAACTTCTGGATCTCAAAGGTAAGGTAGGTAGTTTTAAGGCGCGTGTGTTACAGAAACCACGCTATATCGACCTTAACAAATGTACCGCTTGTGGAGAATGCGCCGAGGTTTGTCCCGTTGAATTGGACAACGAATACGATGTGGGTCTTTCCAACAGAAAGGCCGCTTTTAAGCTTTATGCGCAGGCCATACCCGGTGCCTATGCAATTCAAAAAACAGACAGGGCTCCCTGCAGTCTGGCGTGTCCCGCAGGCCTGAACGTCCAGGGATATGTCCAGATGGTCGGCCAGGGAAAATACGAAGACGCCCTTAAAATTATCATGGAAGACCTGCCCCTTCCCGGTGTACTCGGCAGGATTTGTCCACACGGTTGCGAGGATGCGTGCCGCCGGTGTGAGGTTGATAATCCTGTAGCGATCAGGGACCTTAAGCGTCTTGCCGCGGATCAGTTTGATCCCCGCAAAATTAAAATTGAATGCCTGCCACCAAGGGAAGAAAAGGTGGCCATTGTCGGTTCGGGGCCCGCAGGGCTTTCCGCCGCCTATCATTTAGCGCGCAAAGGAATTCTGTCCACCATTTTCGAAGCCCTTCCTGAGGCGGGGGGAATGCTGCGTGTGGGCATTCCGGACCACCGACTTCCCAGGGAAATACTTGACCGTGAGATAGAGATCATTACCAACCTCGGAGTAGAGATAAAGGTCAATACACCACTCGGTCCACAATTGACCGTAGATGACCTGTTCAAAGAAGGCCACAAGGCGGTCTATCTGGCCGTCGGTGCGCACAGGGGGATCGAGCTGGGCATTCCGGGTGAGGGGGCCGGGGGTGTCCGCCAGGGAGTCGATTTTCTAAAAGAACTGAACCTGTCCGGAAAAACACCCGTGGGGAAAAAGGTGGGTATCATCGGTGGTGGAAACGTGGCCATCGACGTATCCCGTTCCGCGGTCCGGTTGGGTGCCGAGGAGGTCAGCATCATATATCGCCGAAGTCGTGCCGAGATGCCCGCCTGGGAAGATGAAATCCAGGCGGCAGAGGCAGAAGGGGTCAAAATAACGTATCTTGCCGCCCCCCAGGAGGTCCTCACCCAGGACGGAAAGGTCGTGGGAATACGATGCATCCGGATGAAGCTTGGCGAGACCGATTCATCCGGCAGAAGGCGGCCAATTCCAATCCCGGGGAGCGAATATGATATTGAGATTGACCAACTTGTCCCGGCCATCGGCCAGAGGCCGGATCTTTCAGCTATTGAGGATGTGGAAGGCCTGGCTTTCTCACGCTGGGGGACCGCCGACGTAGATCCCGTAACTTATGCGACTAACAGGGAGGCTGTTTTTGCCGGCGGCGATCTGCAAACCGGCCCCTGGGTAGCCATTGGTGCCATTGCCGCCGGCCGCGAGGCTGCCGAATCTATTGCCCGGTTCCTGGATGGCAGGGACATGGCGGAAGGAAGGGAGCCCGTTACACCTGAAAATCCTGTGTATCGCCCGATTCCTGAAGACAACGCCGGAAAAGCCAGGGAAAAAATGCCGGAACTTCCTCTAAAGGATAGAAAAGGCAATTTCAAGGAAGTCGAATTAGGCTATGACGAAGATACGGGAAAAGAGGAAGCTCACCGTTGCCTGAACTGCGGGTACTGCTGCGAATGTTTCCAATGCGTCGAAGCGTGTATAGCCGAAGCCGTCATTCATAATCAGAAACCGGTTGAACGCGAGATAGAGGTAGGCTCTGCTATTCTATGTCTTGGTACCCACGTCTTCGATCCCGCCCCTTATGAAGACCTTTATCACCACGAAAGCTATCCCAATGTTCTTACGAGCATGGAATTTGAAAGGTTTTTGAGTGCTACCGGTCCGACATCGGGACATCTCGTCAGGCCTTCCGACAAAAAGGAGCCAAAGAGAATAGCCTGGATCCAGTGTGTCGGATCGAGGGATACGGCCCACTGCAGCAATGACTATTGCTCATCGGTGTGCTGCATGTATGCCATCAAAGAGGCACTGATTGCCAAGGAGCACACGGGTGGCGATTTTACGGGCACAATCTTCAACATGGATATCCGTTCGCACGGAAAGGGTTTTGAAAGGTATTATGAGCGTGCGAAGTCAGAGGGAATCCGCTTTATACGTTCAAGGGTGCACTCCATCACTGAAGCAGATGACAACGGCACCTTAAAAATAGGTTATGTTGAAGAATCGGGCGAAATATACGAAGAAGAGTTTGATATTGTTGTGCTCTCGGTCGGCATGGAACCGGACCCCTCCGCAGTGGAACTGTCCCGGAAATTAGGCGTTGACCTTAATAAAAACAACTTCGTCAATACGGACGACTTCTCGCCTGTTATGACTTCGCGTCCCGGCATATATGTTGCCGGCGTCTTGCAGGGAACCAAAGATATACCCCAGTCAGTTACTGAGGCCAGTGCCGCCGCCTGTGCATCATCTGTTAGCCTGGCCCAATCGAGGGGAGAATCAACAAAGGAAAAGGTATTTCCAGAAGAAAAAGATATAAGCGGTGAAGAACCTCGTGTCGGTGTGTTCGTTTGTAACTGCGGCAATAATATCGGTGGGTTTGCAGATGTTCCCGGCATTGCGGAGTACGCAAAGACCCTTCCCAATGTGGTCAACGTTGATGAAAACCTGTTTACATGCAGCCAGGATACCCAGGAAAAAATAGTCGAGGTAATAAAAGAACATAAATTAAACCGCATTGTAGTGGCGGCCTGCACTCCAACGACCCACGAGGCCCTGTTCAGGGAGACGCTTCGTAATGCCGGCCTTAACGAAAACCTGTTTGAAATGGCAAATATCCGGAATCAGTGTACATGGGTCCATTCCCATAACAAAGAAGAAGCCACTGAAAAGGCCAAGGATCTTGTCAGGATGGCCGTTGCGAAGTCTTCTTTTCTGGAGCCTATTTCCGATCTGATGGTGGATATCGAAAAGTCCGGACTGATTATTGGCGGCGGTGTTGCAGGAATGACGGCCGCACTAAGTCTCGCTGACCAAGGTTTTCCCGCAACCATTGTTGAAAGATCAGATACATTAGGAGGCGCTGCAAGGGACATTAAAAAGACCTGGAGGGGGAATGATGTGCACGAATACCTTTCCGGCCTGATCGATAGGATCGAGCAACATCCCATAGTGGAAGTCCTTTTAAATGCTGATGTAACAGGTTCGTCCGGATTTGTCGGCAATTTTGAAACAGATATCCTCACAGGAGGAAAGACAAGGACGATAAAACACGGTGTGTGCATCATAGCAACAGGTGCCAATGCCTCAAGTCCGGATGAATACCTTTATGGCAAAAATCCCCGGGTTACACGCTGGCATGATCTCGAACAGGAACCGAACAGGATTAAGGATGCCAGGACGGTTGTATTTATCCTGTGCGTGGGTTCAAGGGATGATAAAAGGCCGTACTGCTCAAGGGTCTGCTGCACATCTTCTATTGGACAGGCCGTTAATTTCAAGGAACAGAACCCCGAAATAAATGTCTTCATTTTGTACCGGGATATCAGGACCTACGGCGAGAAAGAGGCCCTTTACCAGGAAGCGAGGGATATGGGAATTATCTTTGTGCGGTACACCATTGACAAAAAGCCCATTGTCACGGAATCGGATGAAGGCCTTGATATCCGCGTGTTTGATCCCGTGCTTCAGAGGGAGCTTTTGATTAAGGCCGATCTCCTTAACCTGGCGACGGCCATCGAGCCTACAGGCCATGAGGATATTGCAGGCTATTTTAAGATTCCTATTGACGATGATAAATTCTTCATAGAGGCCCATGCAAAGTTAAGACCAGTGGACTTTGCAAACGACGGGCTGTTCGTCTGTGGAATGGCGCACTATCCCAAACCGATTGACGAGAGCATTGTCCAGGCTATGGCCGCGGCCAGTAAAGCGGCGATTATTCTCTCACAGCCATGTATCAAGGTTTCCCCCCTTGTCTCCCAGGTGGATACGGAAAAGTGTATCGGGTGTGGCCTTTGCGCTGAAGTGTGTAATTTCGTTGCGATTATCATGGAGGAAATCGAGGGTAAGGGCTTTCGGGCGAAAAACGTGCCGGCGTCCTGCAAGGGCTGCGGGCTTTGCGCGTCCTCCTGTCCTCAGGGGGCAATCGATATGCTTCATTTCAGGGACCGCCAGCTACTTGCGGCGGTTTCTGCCGTCAGATGAAAGGGCAGGTAATAACATGGAAAAATTCGAACCAAAAATATTAGCGTTTTTGTGCAACTGGTGTGCCTATGCGGCCGCTGATCTGGCAGGTGTATCCCGCTTTCAATATCCTTCGAATGTGAAGCCATTGAGGGTCATGTGCTCTGCCCGGGTTGATCCGTTATATATTATTAAGGCACTAAAGGCGGGGTGGGACGGGATTTTGGTTTCCGGGTGACATTTTGGTGACTGCCATTACCTGGACGGTAATGTTCAAGCCGAAAAAAAGATTCGTCTCACCCAGGAACTTCTGGATCTTGCGACCATTGGAAAAGACAGGCTTCACTTAGCATGGTGTTCCTCGGCGGAAGGCCAGCGCTTTGCTGAGATAGTGACCGAGGTCACCGAGTCCATAAGGGGCCAGGGCGAGCTTGATTCCACGACTTTTTCGCTGGAATTAGATGCAGCGGAAATGACGGCGAAAAGTGAAACATTGCGATGGTTAGTTGGAAAGGAAGTCTCTCTCACCACTAAGGGCGATGTTTATGGCCGAAAGTGGGATGTAGGCCAATTTGAGGAGATCCTGTCTGCCGTGCTGAAAAGGGAATACCAGAAAAACCTGATCTATATTGCACTAAAAGAAGGTTCAACTTCCGTAAGAGAGATCAGCGAACGCACCGGACTTCAACTGGGCAAGATATCTTACCTGATTTCAGACCTGGAAAAAACAAATCAGGTCATCTTTAAGGGACACAGTGAAGGTATCCCGGTATTTGAAAGTGCAAGCTAAGTGGTTGAGTAGTTATAATAAAATAGATTTCAATAACCTTGAACGGTGAACCTTGAACCTGTGAACGCCTACAGATTTTATCACAAGAGGAGTCAATATGGGAGCTAACAAAGGCGCAAAGAGCGGAACCGTAATGGTCATAGGTGCGGGCATTGCAGGAATGCAGGCGGCCCTGGACCTTGCCGACTCGGGTTACTATGTCCAGTTAGTCGAACGATCACCGAGTATCGGTGGGATGATGGCCCGGCTGGACAAAACCTTTCCGACCAACGACTGTGCTATGTGAGTTATCTCGCCGAAACTGGTCGAGGTCGGCCGGCATCTGAATATAAATATCATCACGAACACTGAAGTGGAAAGCATTGAAGGCGAGCCCGGCGATTTCAAGGTTACGCTGACTAGTTATCCTCGTTACATAGACCCGATCAAGTGCACGGGTTGCGGGGAATGCGCCAAACGGTGCCCTGTCACTGCGATTAACATGTATAATCTGGGATTAGACGATAGAAAGGCCACATACATAGAATATCCGCAGGCAGTGCCATTAGCCTTTGCCATTGACATAGATACATGCATAGGCTGCGGCCTCTGTGAAATGATGTGCCTCGCAAAGGCCATTAATTATGAAGACAATGAGAAAAAATCCACTATTTGCGTTGGAGCAGTGATCCTGTCTCCGGGCAGTGAGGGTTTCGATCCGTCAGGGATGGACGTATTAGGTTATGGTAAATTTGCCAATGTGGTGACCAGCGAGGAATTTGAAAGAATTTTAAGTGCGTCAGGTCCTTATCGTGGTCATCTCATGAGAACCCTGGATAGAGAAGCTCCCAAGAAAATCGCCTGGATTCAATGCGTGGGATCAAGAGACGTCAATCTGTGTGGTAACGGGTATTGCTCTTCTGTTTGTTGCATGTATGCCGTAAAGGAGGCCATGATTGCCAAGGAGCATTCTCATGACGATCTTGATTGCGCCATATTCAATATGGACATCAGAAGTTTCGGAAAGGACTACGAAAAATATTACAACCGCGCAAAAGACGAACACGGGGTTCGCTTCATAAAGTCCAGGGTTCACACCATAAATGAGGACAGCACGACCGGTGACCTGGTTATAAGATACACAGACGAATCAGGCCAGACCAATGAAGAGACCTTCAGCATGGTTGTGCTGTCTGTTGGATTGCAAATTCCGGAATCAGTGACTGCCTTAGCCAGGCGCCTTGACATCGAATTGAATAATTACAATTTTGCAGTTACCGATCCATTTGCCCCGGTAAACTCTTCGCGGCCAGGTATCTTTGTCAGTGGTGTATTTCAGGGACCTAAGGATATTCCAGGTTCCGTGACCGAGGCCAGCGCCGCAGCCTGTGCTGCAGGTACAAAGCTTGCCGAGGCAAGGGGCACGGATACAAAGACTATTGAGATACCCGCAGAGATTGATGTTTTAGAAACAGAAACAAGGATCGGCGTTTTTGTGTGCAACTGTGGCATTAATATCGCCGGAGTCGTTGACGTTCCTGCCGTGGCTGATTATGCCGCTACCCTTCCATATGTAGTCTTTGTGGATCAGAATCTCTTTACCTGCTCTCAGGACACCCAGGACAAGATGAAGGAGGTTATCAAGGAAAACAACCTTAACCGCGTCGTGGTCGCTTCATGTACTCCAAGGACCCATGAACCTCTATTCCAGGAAACCCTTCAGGCGTGCGGCCTCAATAAATATCTTTTTGAGATGGCTAATATCCGCGACCAGGATTCATGGGTTCATGCCAATGATCCGGAGGCTGCCACAGAAAAGGCCAAAGACCTGGTACGAATGGCAGTAGCAAGGGCGGGCCTGTTAAAACCCCTTAAGGAAAAAAAGATCTCCATCAACCGGAGAGCCCTTGTTATAGGCGGCGGCGTGGCCGGTATGAATGCCGCGTTAGGTCTTGCTGACCAGGGCTTTGACGTGGTGATCGTGGAAAAGGAGGCACAATTAGGCGGTCTTTCCAGGGATCTGACCGTCACTATTGAGGGCGCGGATATTCAAAGATACCTCTTGGAACTGGTAGACAGGGTTACAGGCCATGAAAAAATTCAGGTTCTTACTGAATCTCTTATCGTAGGATTCAGCGGGTTCAAAGGGAATTTTACGACTGAGATTATGGTCGGCCCGGGCATGTATGAACGCAAAATCGACCATGGTGTTGTGATCTTAGCCACTGGTGCCAATGAATACAAACCCGAGGAATATCTCTACGGACAGGATTATCGTGTAGTCACCCAGATCGAACTGGGAAAGCGTCTGGAGGTGAAAGGAGCCGATGACATAAGCAAGGTGGTCATGATCCAGTGCGTGGGCTCCAGAAATGAAAAAAACCAAAACTGCTCCCGTGTATGCTGCCAGAGCGCTGTCAAGAACGCACTTCATATAAAAGAATTCAATCCAGATGCCGAGATCTATATTCTCTATAGAGACATGAGGATGTACGGTCTGTTAGAGGATTACTACACAGAGGCCAGACAACAGGGCATCATCTTTTCCCGCTTCAGCCAGGACAATCCTCCTAATGTTGAGGCAACAGATGAAGGCATTGCAGTCACCTTCAAGGATCATATCCTTCAGCGGGATATTAGCATCACCGCTGATCTCCTGGCCCTTAGCGCAGGCATGGTGGCGGAAGACACGGAGGAATTGGCATCCATACTAAAACTACCGAGAAACGAAGAAGGCTATTTCATTGAGGCTCACGTCAAATTAAGACCGGTGGATCTGGCAAATGAAGGGGTCTTCCTATGCGGTACGGCTCACAGCCCCAAGCTGATATCAGAAGCCATCTCACAGGCCCTTGCTGCGGCGTCCAGGGCCACCATTTTTCTCTCCCAGTCAGAGATCACCCTGTCTGCGGTGACAGCCAGGGTGGATCCGGATCTGTGTGCCGCGTGCCTTGTCTGTGTCAGGGCCTGTCCTTATGAGGTGCCCCGTATAAATGAGGAAGGCGTCAGTGAAATTGATGTGGCCCTGTGTCACGGGTGCGGCATATGTGCTGCCGAATGCCCGGCCAAGGCCATAGAATTAGACTGGTATGAGGATGACCAGGTCATGAGCAAAGTCGAAGCATTACTGGAAGGGGTGCTATGAGTTTGTTGAGTTTGTCGGGTTATTTGAGTTTATCGGGTTTGTTGATTTCACGAAGCACGATGTACAGGAAACTGGAAGGAGTATTGTGATGAAAGAATTCGAGCCTATTATTGTCGCCTTTTGCTGCATTTTCTGAGGATATACCGCCGCGGACCTGGCAGGTTCCATGCGCATTAATTATCCTGGCACAATCAGGATTATCAGGTTGCCCTGCACCGGAAAGGTGGATGTCATTCACATTCTGCGTGCATTTGAAAAAGGGGCTGACGGTGTTTATGTGGTGGGCTGTCTTGAAGGTGAATGTCGCTTCAGTAACGGCAACCTCCGCGCTAAAAAAAGGATTGAGCAGGCCCAGCAGATCCTTGATGCCATTGGTATCGGTGGAGAAAGGGCACAGATGTATAACCTTTCATCCGCTGACGGTCCTCGATTTGCAGAGTATGCCGTGGAAATGACAGAAAAAATAAAGAAATTAGGCCCGAATCCGCTTAAAAAAGCCAAAGAGAAAATGGCGGCATGAATAAATTGACGATTGACGATTGAAAATTGAGGCAGCGCTAAAAAATTTACAGCTCAGCACATATTAATGCACCAATTGCCCGGACACTTTGCAAATTGACGATTTAAAGATTTTGCAAGTTTACTTGAAAAAAACTGAGCGAAGCGATTCCGCAAATATTCAATACTCAATATTCAATATTCAATCGAAACGATAATCGACAGGAGGTTACACCGCATGATTGTTGCAGAGAAAAAGCCAGTTGAGGAAATCATTGACTACGTAAAGGATTTTAAAAAACTCCTGATTGCAGGATGTAATGAGTGCGTAACCGTCTGTGAAGCCGGTGGCAAAAAGGAGGTCGGCATCTTGGCATCAGCCCTTCGCATGTACTTTTTAAATGAAGGGAAAAAGGTGGAAATAGATGAAGTTACCCTGGAACGACAGTGCGATCATGAATACTTAGAAGAAATCCGAGACAGAATCGATAAATATGACGCAGTCCTGTCCCTGGCCTGCGGTGTTGGTGTCCAGTTTATGGCCGAGAAATACTTTAGCACTCCGGTATTTCCCGGAGTCAACACCTGTTTTTTAGGTGCGGCAGAAGAACGTGGTGTCTGGAGCGAACGCTGCCAGGCTTGCGGACAGTGTATCCTGGGAGAAACAGCCGGAATCTGCCCCATTTCCCGGTGTGCAAAAAGGCTCTTAAACGGTCCTTGCGGTGGATCAACAAAAGGAAAATGCGAGATAAATAAGGATCTTGACTGTGCCTGGCAGTTGATTATTGATCGGCTTAAGGAATTAAATAGACTTGATGATTACGAAAAGATTATGCCTATCAAGGACTGGTCAACAGAACGAGCCGGCGGGCCCAGAAAAGTGGTGAGGGAGGATGTGAGACTATGAGCACGAAGACACCAAGCAAGCTGGAAAAAATTCTTTCGGCAGGACACATGGCAGTCACATCAGAATGCGGGCCGCCAAGGGGAAGCGATTCTGAGGATATAACCAAAAAAGCAGAAATGATCAAGAATCATGTAGATGCCATCAATATCACGGATAACCAGACATCCGTGACCCGCCTTTGTAGCCTGGCATCCTGTATACACCTGAAAAAGATGGGAGTTGAGCCGACGCTGCAGATGGTTACCAGGGACAGAAACCGTATCGCCCTGCAGAGCGATATCTTAGGGGCTGCATCTTTTGATATATATAACATCCTCTGTCTTTCAGGAGACCATCAAAATTTTGGTGACTGTCCCCAGGGTCAGAATGTCTTTGATATTGATTCCATTCAATTGATTCAGACCGTAAGGCAAATGAGGGATGAAGGAAAATTCTTAGGAGGGGATGATATCAACCGACCGCCGCAGATGTTTGTTGGGGCCGCGGCAAACCCTTTTGCCGATCCCTTTGAAATCCGCGTACCCCGATTGGCAAAAAAAATTGCAGCCGGAGTCGAATTTATACAGACCCAGTGTATCTACAACCTTGAAAAATTTGAACTCTGGATGAAACAGGCCTGCGATAGGGGTCTTCACGAAAAGGTCTATATATTAGCAGGCGTCACACCTTTTAAATCCGCTGGCATGGCCAAATATATGAAAAACCGTGTCCCTGGCATGGATGTGCCGGATGACGTAGTCAAACGCATGAGCGGTGTACCCAAGGAAAATCAGGCCGAAGAAGGAATCAACATCTGCGTTGAAACCATTCAGCGACTCAAGGAGGTCGAGGGCGTGAAGGGATTTCATATTATGGCAATCGAATGGGAGGACAAAGTTCCTGAAATCGTGGAGCGCACCGGTCTTTATCCAAGACCGGATATTAGTTGAGTTATTGATTGGTTTAATGGTTATATTTTGTTGTGGGTTGATAGTTGTAACAAACTCTGATATCTTTTAATGGTTTACTTTGGATAAATGAAAAATCAAAAGGAGGTTTCAATATGGCTAAGAAGTATATCCTGGTAGTCGACGATGATCCGGATCTTGTGGAAACCGTTGCTATGATGTTAGAAAGCAGGGGGTTTGAGGTTGGCCGCGCCTATGATGGCATAGAGGGTGAAGAGTCTATCAAAGAGCGCCGTCCGGATCTGATCATCCTGGATATTATGATGCCGCGTAAGGATGGCTATGTGCTCTGCTCCGAATTGAAGGCTAACGAGGAAACAGCCGATATTCCGGTTGTGCTGCTGACAGCCGTGGGCGAAGCGGTTCCTACAACCACATACACACACGCGGACGGCATGTCCACGGAGGCCGATGATTATATCCCCAAACCGATTGATACTGATGGTCTGTTGGAAGTAATTACGGGATTGCTGTGATCTGCTGTCTCTGAGCGCAATAAAATTCATCGCGCAATTGAGTTCTCGATAAAATGAATACTTCAACAAGACTTGGAGGTTTCAAGGTCTTAAAAGACGTGGTATGGATTTCTTTGATCCATCCGAAGGGAGACGACAGATTCCCGACGGCCTTCTCCAACCTGATAGCCGGGGAAAAAATAAACCTTCCTTTCCTGACCAGCGGGGATCAGAACCGGGCATGGGGCCTGAACCTTGTTGTAGATGTTCCGGACGCACAGAAAATCTCGGACCTTATAAAAAGTGAATTTGGCGATATAAACCTGATGACAACAAGGGCCGCTATTCTGTCCATCTTTCCCCACAGGAGTAACCCGGAGATCATTGGGGTCTTGCTCGATGTATTGGGTAAATTAGGGAATCAACCGATAGCCTTAGCCAATTCTCCTTCGGCCATCTCGGCGGTTCTGAGTGAAGACGTCATCAATGAAGCCACCAATGCCCTGTTTGACCCCTTCCAGTTCGGTCCATATCGAACACCAGCCGACTGGAAACTTGCGCAAAAGGGAAAAGAAAAGCTATACAAAGAGGTTGTCGCCTCTTACCAGGAAAAGAAACCCAAGGTCTACGGCCTTGAATGGCAGGAGGCGCAGGAGCTTCTTCACGTAAAACTGGACAGCGCCCACTTAGGCGCTATGGGGGCTGCTTTCAAGGATTTTGCACAATTAGGGCTTGTTCTCACTTTTCTTATATCAAGGCCTTCGAAGGAAAAAAACAAGGGTAACTTGTTTTTTTGCCTCCCAGAATCAGACAAACATAACTACATCGGCATGATTCAGAAATTACTTCCTCAAGCCTCAACCGTTGAGGACCCTTCTGTTGCGTCCTTTTCCATGAATGGGCCCCACTTCGGAGATCGCTACGGTATAATCGGCGAACTCCTTATGGCCCTTGATGAAGCTCGGGTTGAGCTTTTAGGTCTGAGCTGTTCCATCCATTCTATCACTGGCGTCCTGCCTGCCGACCAGATCCATTCAGCCATAGAGGCCATTCAGGGGTGCTTTGATGTTCCTTCGGTTATAAAAAAAGAGGTGTAACGCCTTAAAAAAGTGAAAAGAGAATGCCAATAACCTTTTAAACCCTTTCCTGACAGGGGTCATGAATGGGCGTTTATGATATATACATTCTCTGCGATGAATGTTTCGATGTCCATCGCATTGGCACGGGAATCACGCTTGAAGATGGTCCAGCAAATAAGCAGAGCATTGATGAAGCATATGCTGGAAAAAAACTTCCATCAGATATTGCGTCCCTGCTCAATAATGACTTTCAGTGCCCGAATACAGGCAAGAGCATTGTAGAAAAGGACAACAGCCAGGTTTTTTTAGTACCGGTTGTATTCATATAATGGGAACCATGTCTTGGTCTTTTAACAAAAATTGAGTCTCAATGTGCAGAAATACTACCGGCCATGACACCATGTGGTTTTGGCATTGCAGCCTATCTATACATAAAAGAAATTTATCCAATGCTCGATAAAAAACCTTCATTCATCAACATTGGTATCGTTGGCGGAACTCCTTTCTGCAAAGAGATCATCGAGAGTTCCGCACTGCAATACAGGAAAGAGCCTGTAAATGCCCATTTTATTGCTGTTGCCGATCCGGATCCTCAATCGCCTGGGATGGTCCTTGGCAGGAAACTGGGCATGATAACCGTCAATGACTATCACAAGCTATATAACCCCCGCCATAACATACACCTTATTATCATTCTCATTCCGGAACAGCATATCCTCGACGACATTTTAAAGACCAGGCCGTTGAATATTCGCGTCCTCTCCTACCACGTCTTTAATCTTTTCTGGAGAGCCATTAGTTTGCAAGAACACAAGTTAAGGGTAAGAACCGAGGAAATGGAGACCATCCTGAATGCCATCCAGGATTTTATCCTGGTTATTACCCCTGACAGGAAAATTATCGATGTCAACGCCGCATTTCAAGAAAAGATTGGTTACTCCCGCGATGAGGTAATCGGCCGTAAATGCTACGAAATCTTCCAGAAAACTGAACAACCGTGTGATGGAGAGGGTATTATCTGTCCCTTGCACGAGGCGATAATCAACAGAAGGCCCAGCCAGCAGGTCCGGACCTGGGTAGCCTCCGATGGGGAGCGGCGTTATGTTGAAGTAACCGTCTATCCTATCTGGGAAGAAGACGGCAAAATTTCAAAACTCATAGAGATCAGCAGGAATATTACGGATCGAAAAAAACAGGAAGAGCAGATCACCCGTCGTCTTGAAAAGATGGTTGAGGAACGAACTTTACAATTGAAGGAAACCAGTGCCAAACTGATTCATCAGGACAAGATGGCCTCCCTGGGCAAATTATCAGCCTCGGTTGTACATGAAATCAATAATCCCATTGCGGGCACATTGAATCTCATCATGTTGATCAAGCGGATTATTGACGAGGGTTCAGTCAATCAAAAGGAAATTGAGCAGTTCAGCGAATACCTGAACCTTATGGAGACTGAGATCAGACGAATTAGCCGAATTATATCCAGCCTCCTAGCCTTTTCCCGACAATCAAAAATGGGATTTAAGCGTGTTGATCTTAACCGACTCATTGAAAAAACGCTGTTTTTAAATTCAAATCTCCTTAAAATAAATGGTATAAAGGTTGATACACGCTTAAATCAAAATCTTCCGGACCTCGTCGGTTCGGAAGACCAGCTTCAACAGGTTTTTATGAACTTTATCTCTAACGCGGTCGAGGCCATGGAGGTCCCCGGGGGTGGTGTGCTGCGTATAGAAACCGGATATTCCACCAAAAAAAATATGATCGTGGTCAGCTTTGAGGATAGCGGTATAGGCATCTCCCGCGAAAATTTTTCCAAACTCTTCGAACCCTTTTACACCACAAAAAAGAACGGCAAAGGAGTGGGGTTAGGGTTTTCAGTGGCTTACGGCATCGTTGAGGAACATGGCGGTTCTATCAGTGTCGACTCTGAGTTGGGTAAAGGCACAACCCTCAGGGTCATGCTTCCACTAAAACAACCACCGGGGACACCCGATCCGGTTGGAGGTTCACATGAGCAGCACTAAAATCCTTATTGTCGATGATGAACTGATTATGCGGGAGTCTCTCGCCGGCTGGCTTGAACGGGACGGTCACTATGTAGAAAAGGCGCCAAGCGCCGAGAAGGCACTGAAAAAATTAGAAGACATTCGCTTTGATATACTCCTCGTCGATATCAAAATGGAAGGAATGAGCGGACTTGAGTTATTGAAGCAAGTCAAGGAAAACGACCCTGATGTTGAAGTAATCATGATCACTGCCTATGGCTCTATTTCAACGGCAATTGAGGCGATAAAAAACGGGGCCTATGACTACCTGCTTAAACCCTTTGACCCTGATGAGTTGGGCATGCTTATCGAAAAGATTATTTTACACCAGGCGCAGGCCCTGGAAAACCTGTTTCTGAAAACCCAGTACGATGACAGGACCCGTTTTGAGAACATGGTCGGCCAATCCCGGGCAATGCAGGAAATTTTTGATCTTATTCAGGACATAGCCCCTACTGAGTCGACCGTCCTGATCAACGGAGAGACCGGGACGGGCAAGGGGTTGGCGGCAAAGGCCATTCACACAAACAGCCCTCGCCGCGATGGCCCTTTTGTAGTGATCAATTGCGGCGCTTTCCCTGAGCACCTGCTGGAAAGTGAACTCTTCGGCCACCAGAAAGGAGCCTTTACCGACGCCATAGCCACCAAGAAAGGCCGGCTGGAACTAGCCCACGGAGGGACACTTTTTTTAGATGAAATCGGCGAAATCAGCATGAGAATGCAGATCGATCTTCTGCGCCTTCTTGAAGACCACGTCTTTTACCGGGTCGGCGGCACACAGCCTATAGAGGCGGATTTTAGGGTTATTGCAGCCACAAACAAAAATCTTGAGGAGGCCATCAAACAAAGGACTTTCAGGGAAGATATCTATTACCGGCTAAATGTAATCTCTTTTACAATGCCACGTCTTCGTGACCGAAAAGAGGATATACCCCTGCTTTCCGGACTCTTTCTCCGCCATTTTTCCCAGGAAACCAATAAAAGGGTAGACAAAATCAGTCGCGAGGCTATAGATGAAATGATGCTCTATGAGTGGCCGGGGAACGTTCGAGAACTGGCAAACGCAATTGAAAGGGCCGTGGTTGTGGGAAAGAGCCGAAGTATACAGCCCGAAGATCTACCTATATTTCATCCTGAAAATATAAAAGCGGCCCCCGATGACTCCATTAAGAATGTTGAAAGGATTCATATTGCCCGCATCCTTAATGAAAATCGATGGAATATATCCAGGAGTTCGGAAATCCTGAACATTGATCGTTCCACTCTTTACAGTAAAATCAAACGTTATAAAATTAACAAGCCGGCTTGAGTGACCTAAAAAAACATACAATCATTATTTCTCCCATTGGGAATCCGGACACAAACCTCCTAAATCGGGTCAGGAGGGCGATATATAACATATTCGGCTACCCAACTGAAATCATTCCGATACTTGACGAAGTCGACTTTGCCCTGGACCCGGGACGCAACCAGTACCATTCCACTCCTATACTGGACGAACTTGTCCGTAACATCCCTTACCGCGCGGCCAAAGTGCTTGCCATAGCCAAGGTGGATCTCTTTATCCCCATTCTTACCCACGTGTACGGGGAAGCCCAATTAGGGGGAAAGGCATGCATCATATCCACGTATCGTTTGAAAGAGTCCCTTTCTCCCTTAAACAGCCATGAGGTATACCCTTGCCGGGTTATCAAAGAAGCCATTCACGAACTGGGGCACACCTTTAATCTTCGACATTGTCGAGATCGATCCTGCATCATGCATTACTGCCGCACGGTGAAAGATGTGGACAGAAAAAGAAATCAACTCTGCCGTTACTGTAGTGTCCTTTTGGAAGACGAATTAAAAAGGCTGAAGAACAAATCAAGAAATGTGTAATTGTTTTTTCAGGTACGAAAAAAAAGCTTGGTCAGCCGCTCCCAGCCAAGTTGCGGCATACTTCCATAGACGTCGTCGTACAGGTAACCACCGTCGGTGCCCAAAGGTCCTTCCACCTCCTCTATGACCTGATAAAGCCGATCTGCCTCTTCTATCAAAAAATCCCTGGTTTCGGTGTCGATCATGAGGTTTTTCAGATCTTGACGTAGATTCTCAGCGTGAACCCTCATGACCCAGCCGCCTGAGAAGGGATCTTTATTGGCTAGACCTCCCTTATCCCTAAGGCGTGAGTTTATCGATGTGACAACTCCGCTTACAGGCGAAAGAACCTTTGCCCGGTTAATGCCCCGGAACACCGAGATATCAGCCCGGCCCTGTTGTACTTCCTTTCCAATAAGCGGGACCTCGATACTGTCGAGGGGACCTAGTATCCGTAAGGCGAAATCATCCATTCCCACCCTGACCGAATGACTTTCTTCAATCTTTACCCATGTATGACCACAATGAAAATAATATCCCTGGGGGAAACTGAATCCTTCAGCCTCGAGAACTTCAACCGGCGTAACTACGGCATGGACCGTATATTGGTCATGAAAATACTGATCAAACTCACAGTCACTGCAGAAATATTCATGGTTACATGCCCTGAATTCAATGCGACCTTTCAGGTGGTGAAGACACGGCCTTTTCCAGGGAGGATATTCCTTAAGCCTGTCCTTCCAGGAAACTATCTTGCCTCTCTTTCCCTGCAAAACCTTGCCTGCCTTTCTTAGCCTCTTGTTCTCCTCAGCGACACGTGCCATGATCCTGTCAAAGTTACACGCCATGCAGTAGTAGTCGTTAAGGCAGAACTTTCGCCGAACCACACCTGCCTGCATCCATATGCAGGGACTTGGTTCCCCTTCTGATCGGTTCTCCAAACGATTTGATGTTTCCATGTTACCCCCGCAACCCATATTAATACCAAAACTAAGGGACACCCGCATCAGGTTCTGAGGAAAGTCTTTGTCAGATTTTTCCAGCCAAGATCAGGGAGACTTCCATATATATCTTCCCCCAGAAAACCACCGTCCGCGGCCAGGGGGCCGGCCACTTCTTCTATCATGTTCTCCAGCCGATCCACTTCACTGTTCATCCACTCCAGTCCCTCGGTGTAAGCCATAAGTCCTTTAACTGCACCCTTAATATCGGGGTTTTGAATCATAAATAACCAGCCGTCTTCATAAGGCTTCCGGTTGACCAGTTCAGCGTTCTCTCTAACTTTGGAATTTACTTCCATGATGACCCCATCAACCGGGGAAAGCACGTCAGCTCGATTTTCCATTCGCCTTAGGCCCCAACCAACATTGTTTTTACCCAATTCCTTTCCCATAAGGGGAAGGTCAAAGGCATCCGCCTTTCCCAGGAGCTTCAGGGCAAAGTCATCCATTCCTATTCGAATATAACCTCCGCTTTCAATTCGCGCCCAGGAATGCCCATTATGAAAATAGTGGCCCACCGGGACCTCAAAACCCTTGATCTCTTGAACTTCACCAGGAGGGTTTTTGGTTTTTGCGGTCCATACATCCTCAAAAAATTGATCAAAATCGCATTTGGAACACTCATAATTGTAGGCACACGCCCTTTTCTCGATTCGATGGGTCAAACTGTGCCTGCAGATCCTCTCCAGGCTTGTCCTTTTTCTCATGGCATCCTGCCAGCTGATCTGTTTACCCTTCTCCACCATCTTGAGCATCCCTGAATCGTATTTACATGTCGTGCAATCATAGAAATTGTTGCAATTTTTGAATTCCACTACTCCCGCCTGCATCCAGATACAGGGATTGACCGTTTCGGCGCGCTTGTCCGGTTTCACCATCCAAACCTGACCTCCCAGGACGGTCGGTATTTCAGATTTGGCTGCCAGATCCTTGTCTCCACCCATCCGGTAAGAAGAACCATACCCGATTTTACTCCTTTTACCTTCTCTATTTTTTTTTGCCATTTCATTTACTCCTTTTACATTTAGTTAGCTGTAAGTTAGAGCAAGGTGTGTGCCATTTAAAAAACGCCTGCCAAAAAAATGATTAAGTATTTGATAAATCATGAGATTTATCCTTTTTATTATGGAACATAAATCCGGAAAGGCCTTTTGGTGAAAGACCGGAAACTGATGAATTATCCTACAATTTTCCTGACTACGTATGGTTTTTCCCAAGCTTTTCACCCTTTTTACATCTGTTTTTGGAGACTTAAAACATTGCCGGATTATTCAACACAGAAATCGCGTTTCTCCCCACTTTTCTACGCTGAAACCAGGCTTACGCCCCAGTATCACTGCGAAGCAGACCTTATTTCCCGTCAAACCCGCACCTGCTTAACAGGTCAGATATCTGTTACTGCTGAAAGCCGGTCATTTCGGCCAAAGTCGGTGAAACGGTTGAGACATCAGGCATGAAAGATCAGGATTGAATATCCATTACCAGGCAGAACTTCTGAATTTGACAACAGCCTGAAGTCGCGCGACAAGGCTTGTCAAATGAAAGACCTGAGGAGAACCTACCCTTTCATTGAATCTGGATCAGCATTGGTTAGTCTAAATCATTACCAGACGTTCCCGGCTAACGGCATGTTTCCTGATCACCGAGAATCATGAGGAATTACGGAAATATATTTCAGGAAGGTATGAATAGCACTGACTAACGCCACCCAACCGGCTCATGTCCCTTTTTTCGAAGACACTTCTCCACAAAACGGCGAAATACCGGATCAGGCTCACGGGAGCTGAAAAGCCCTGTCATCAGGCCTCCAGCCCCTCCTCCTGCCGCACCTACAGCAGCTCCGCGTCCTGCATGACCTAAAACCGCGCCAACCGCAGCCCCTGTAGCAGCTCCTATTGCCGCGCCTACTACAGTTCGTTTCGCAACCTTCTCTCCGGCCTTCGAATTCGCGCCATGCTCGGAAGCGAGTCTTATACATTCGTCAATATCGGCCTGCGCAGCTTCACTACCTACCTGCTTAAGCTGCTGGTTTGGATAGAGAACCGGTCGTTTCACAGCGCATGCTGACAGGAAAAACACAGCGGCTAAAACAACTGCTATTTGCATCGATAAGCATTTCATATCCACCTCCACAATTCGCTGGAACTTATATCATCCGTTATCCAACTGCTCGAATTCATCAATTTCCTTTTCAACACACTCCGGGCAAATCCCCTGGCGAAAATCAGCTTTAAAGTGATCTCGAATATACTCTTCAACTTCCTGCCAATAACCCTTATCGTCGCGCACCTTTTTACAGGACGCACATATAGGAAGCAATCCGCTTAAAGTCTTTACTTTACCTAATGCCTCCTGAAGCTCCAAGACAAGCCTTTCCCTCTCTTCCTCAACCTCCATCTCCTTGGAAACGTCAGTTAAAAAACCCAAAGAAAGCCATATTTTGTCTTTGTCAAATATTTCTATTGTTGCCTGATCTTTAAGCCAGATTGAGCTGTCTTTACCGGAGCTGATCTTGTAAACCGCTTCAATGATTCCGGTTTTTTGGGTCTCCTTACGCAATTCTTCTCTAACATCATTCAGATCCTGTCGACCAATAACATCTTTAACTATGCCGGAGTCAAGGTCCTGATATTTATATATGCGACGGTCTATAATACTGTCTCTAAACACCGTGGCAACATCTGAATCGCCACACTTTAAGAGTTCTATCAAGCGCTTGCTCGAAAATTCATACCAGATCTTCTCCTTTTTCTTCTGCCAGGCCGAGATATACGGCATTGCCACACTGACAGATTCATCAAAAGCACGAAATCGTTCAATATATTCGGCCACACTCTTCTTTAACTCCTCGCTGTATTTTTCGTGCAGTATGCTTCCATGATAATCGCCTTCAAGAACACGCTTAACTGAATTATCTTTTGCCATGTGTTCGGTCCTCCATTATGTCTCGGAATTTGTATCCCGCCACGGCGGGACTAGATATTGTAGTAACTTTTTAAGACTTGGTCTTTTTGCCTTAAGCCTCTAACATAATTTCAATCCATGTACAGACACGCAAAGACCTTTGCGTCAGCCAGAACATTTGAGATCAGGCAATACTCATTTGGCTGGTGAGCTGTGTCGGAAACAGTGGACCAGACTGCAACAGGCAGGCCCGCCTGCCTGAAAAAAGCGGCCACAGTTCCCCCTCCAATACCCATTGGCCTGGCGTCTTTTCCGGTAACCCTCTTGATTGCCTTTGTCAGCGACTTTACAACAGGGGCATCGGGAGACGTAGGTTCTTTGGCATCCTCACGATATGTGATTTCAACCTGGATCTCAAGGCCGAGTTCGGAACCTGTCTCATCGCCAATTTCCCTGCAAGCAGCAAAAATCTCATCCACTCTGTAACAGGGAAGAATCCGGCAGTCCACATAAAATATATCCCTGCCCGGTATAGTGTTTATGTTGGGCACATTGGCTTCCATCTTTGTCGGCTCAAACGTTGATATAGGAGGCCTGAAAAGATCATCGGAGATATTAAACTTTTTTTTCAGCCTTTCAAGGGTCACAATTAGCCTGGCTGCGCCGAAAAGACTATTTTTTCCCTTATCCGGCGTGCTGGCGTGGCACTGCTTTCCGGTTACTGTAAATTTAACCCACAGCATTGATTTTTCAGCCACTTCTATCATGGTACCATCTTCATTCCCTCCGTCTGGTACTATTATCAAATCATTTTTATTAAACTGCTCCCCGTGTTTTTTTAAAAGATAACCAAGACCATATGCGCTACCGGTCTCCTCGTCTGCCACAGCGGCCAGGCCAACCGTTCTATTTAATTCATAACCCGAATCAAGAACTGCCTTCAATGCCAGATATGAACTGATAAACCCGTGTTGATTGTCTTCGACACCCCTGCCGATTATCCTGTCGCCTTCGACTCTTGTCTTATATGGATCGCTATTCCACAGCGATAGGTCTCCTGGCGGAACGATATCGGAGTGGCTCAGCACCCATACTGTCATTTCCTTTTTGCTGTTTTTCCACTGCGCAATTAGACTGGGGCGATAGCCGTCCTGTGCCCTCTCATCAGGAGCCCTGATCTCATCGAGAATATCGGGATTCATTTTTTTAAAAAGTTCCATGATAAAACCGGCCTTTTCATGTTCTCCTGTACCGCCGTTTTCCGGTCCCAGGGCTTTCCTGGATGTTAGTTCAGCCTGGATTTGAATCACCTCTTCCCTGTATCCATCTATTCGCTTAAATACCTTTTCAAGTTCTGGCATAGCTCATTATCTCCTTATAATCCATTTACCGATACTCTGAAATTTGTAACAGTTCACCTACTAAAATGACCTTTAGGCAGGATTACGGTATAATCAAAATTTTTTTCCCGTACATCCTTAATGTATCTGCTCAATGAATCGGGGTAAGTGCCTTTGCATACCAACCTCATGGATTCCCGCTTTCGCGGGAATGACAGGCATTTATCCAACTCCGTCATTCCCGCGAAAGCGGGAATCCATGAGCTATACCCCTAAATATTTAGATTATACTCCTTAATTATAAATTGTGTGTTACTGAAACAAGTATTCATTAAGGGGCTGTTAAAAAAAACAGGTGGACGATCTTTTACAAAAACTTTTTCTTAGAGCTATAGACCCGATAGTTCGCCGATCTCCTTCATGACACAGTCAAGAAACCTGTCTACAGGTACGCCCGGATCCGCAAAAAGGGGTTTTCCAAATTTGATCCGCGCCTGAATCCGCAAACCCTTCCGCGAGTAGTTAATCCCTACCGGAACGAAAGGCAGGTCCAACCGTGAAAGGATGAGTTTAACGATCCCTGCATGAGCAGGCCCCATCCTGTTCCTGTAGTAGGTGCCTTCAGGAAATACAACGATACCCTCCCCTGCCCTCAGGAGATCAATCATGCCCTTAAGGGATGTCCTGCTCTCTAATGGACGCTGCCGGTTTAACGGGATACCGCCAAGCGCCTTAAGAAACCAGGAGCTTAGAGGACCCTTGAACAATTCATTTTTGGCAATATAGTAAAGAAATCTGGGTGCGGCCAGACTCAAAAGAGGGATGTCTTCCCATCGCTGGTGTTTTGGCAAGAGAATAAAGGCGCTTTTTTTCGGCAGGTTTTCCTTTCCATTGCTTTCCAGGCGGAAAAAAGGGAATATGAAAATCCTGATCACATGTTTCATAACCGCCGCGAATTCGTCGTTTCTTCCTCCCATGAGAACAAACTAAAAAAGCTCCATTAAGTTATTTTGTTTATTAGCAATATAAAATTGATGAACTCGTAAAAAGTCTCCAAGGCCGTCACTCCCGCCCCGCACTTGATGCGGGGCGGGAATGACAAAAACGGGTCCTTTCTGACTTTTTGCGGCTATATCAAAATTGTTTAAAAAGCCCAAAAATTTTATACCATCACTACTCTACTGTTACGCTCTTTGCCAGGTTTCTCGGCATATCTATATCCCTGTTTAGGAAATTAGCACAATAATAGGAAAGTAGCTGGCAGGCAACCGCGGCTAAAATCGGATTTAAAAAGGAAAGTGTCGGGGGAATTTCAATCACATCGTCAGCAATTTCTTTTATTCTATCATCCCCCAGGGTGGTTATTGCGATTACCGGACCCCTACGGCTCTTGACTTCCTGGATATTGCTGATCATCTTTTCATACATTTCATCTCTTGGCACAATAGCAACAGTAGGCATCTCAGGACTAATCAGGGCAATAGGGCCATGTTTCATCTCACCTGCCGGATATCCTTCTGCATGAATGTATGAGATTTCCTTAAGCTTCAGGGCGCCTTCCATGGCAATAGGATAATTGTATTTCCTCCCTAAGAAAAGCCAGTTATTGTAGTTAAAATATTTCTCAGCAATAGCCTCTATATGGTTTGCCTGTGAAAGAACCGTGCCAACCTGGTCCGACAGGGCTTCAAGGGCATGAATCACTTCCACCCCTTCAGTCAGGGACAGATTCTGATGCCTTCCAAGTAGGATGGCCAGGAGAACCAGTATGGTCAACTGGGAGGTAAAGATCTTCGTGGACGCCACGCCAATCTCCGGCCCGGCATGATTATAAACCCCCGCCTCAGTCTCCCTGGAGATTGAGCTGCCAACCACGTTAACAATCCCCAACAGACTGGCCCCCTTTCTCTTGGCCTCCCTTATGGCAGCAAGGGTATCCGCGGTTTCCCCTGACTGGCTGATTGCAATGACAAAGGTATTGGGCGCAAAGTTCAGTTTCCGGTAGCGAAATTCAGAGGCAAGTTCTACATCCACGTCAATTTCAGTCAATTTTTCAAAAATATACCTGCCCACACACCCCGCATAGTAGGAAGTACCGCAGGCCACAATCACCATGTGCCTGCACTCTTTCAGCCTGTCCCAGACCGGCATGATTCCTCCCAATTTCGGCACCCCTTCTCCAGTCTCAAGCCTGCCCCTCATGGCGTTCTTTATGGTTTCCGGCTGTTCATAGATTTCCTTTAGCATATAATGCGGAAACCCGTTCAACTCCGTATCCTCCGCACGCCATTCCACCGTCTCGGCGCTTCTTTCAACTGGCTTGGCCTGGGCCGTGGACATGGAAAAATCTTCTCTGGTCAGTGTGGCTAATTCGTTATCCTGCAGGTGTACCACCTTGTTGGTGTATCTGACCATGGCCGCCACATCAGAAGCGGCAAAGTGCCCGTCCTCGCTCACACCGATAATCAAAGGGCTGCCTCTCCTGGCGATCACAATCTCACCTGGAGAGCGCCTGTTTATGACAGCCATTCCAAACGTCCCTTCTACCTGGGACATAGTCTTCCTTACGGCCTCGCTCAAACTTCCGTCAAAGTTCAAACTGATCAAATGCGCCAATACTTCAGTATCTGTTTCGGACCTGAATACAACTCCGTCCTTTTCAAGTCTCTTCTTAAGGGCATAGAAATTCTCAATAATACCGTTGTGGATCACAAATACGTTCTCATCATTATCTCTGTGAGGATGTGCGTTTTCTTCAGTAGGCTCGCCGTGTGTGGCCCACCTCGTATGGGCTATCCCCATGCTTCCTTTTATGTCCAGGCCGTTTAATTTTTTTTCCAGTTCAGCGATTTTACCCGCTGCCCTGTGGCACTCTATCTGATCCCCATTCTGTATGGCGAAACCTGACGAATCATAACCGCGATACTCAAGTTGTTTTAATCCTTTTAAAAGGATTGGCTTGGCAGGCTTGCTGCCCACATAGCACACAATGCCGCACATAATATTTCCTCCATGTTTATCAATTCACTTACGAAGTGTAACTACACAGGTATTTATTAGACAGGATAACAGGATTGACTTGATTTTTTTTGTATTCCTGTAAATCCTTTAGATATCCTTATAGACCGTTCCTTGCTTTATGTGTAATTGCTTGGGTTAAACCCTTCTATTATAATCTGGTTTAACCCGCCCTCTCCATTGATCGGAAGTTATTTTAAATATTCATTTCATATTTAAGAAAGGCGCAAAGAGATTATATCAAATTCCTTATTCGGAGTTTATCTGTAAGGTATATTACCAGGATTTTTTATTTGATTTACAGGATTATTACGTATCTGCTCAATAAATCGGGGTAAGTGCCTTTGCATACAAACCTACTGGATTCCCGCTTTCGCGGGAATGACAGTCACTTATCTCATTTCGTCATTCCCGCGAAAGCGGGAATCCATGAGCTATTACCCCTATTTATTGAGCTATTACATTATTACAATAAGGGCTTGTTTGTGACTTAATAAAAATAGATTCCTGTTTATCCATGCCTGCCCCGCTGAACGCGAGGTTATCCTGTCTGAAAAAAGAGATACCTGAATAGTAACTACGAAGTAAGGTAATAATTAATGATATATTTTCCAAGTTCACTGGCTCTGATACCAAGTTTTTCCCCGTGCACGTCTAAAATAGCAATACACAGCGCCCTTGCACTATCTTGAGGAAGAACAAACGCGACAAGCCAATCGTACTTAAACCTATCCATTTTGTCATTAATCGTACCGGTCTTTGCACCTAAGTAGACTCCTTTAAACGCCTTTTTCCGACGCACCTTCTGGAATGCCTTCCTGCATGTACCGCTCCGAACCGTTTCTCTCATAAGGGTCTTCAGGTCCTTTGCTGTCCCACGGCTAATAGGAGACGCTAATATGGCCGGCCGCCCCTCATAAAGGACATTACCGGATTCGATTGAGATACGCTCAACAAGCCACGGCGTCATCATTACTCCGTTATTCGCCACAGTAGATGCAATCAGCGCCGCATGAAGAGGCGAAATAAGGGTTTTTCTATTAAAACCGGATGCAATTTCGGCTAACCCGAAATTATCATCAGGGACCTTGATACTGCTTATCCCGATTGGAAGGTCAAAAGGGATCTGCCGGTTAAAGAAAAATCTCGCAGCATATTCTGTCATAACAACCTGTCCCAGATCGTATATGCCAAGTTTTCCAAAAACGGAATTGATAGATGATGCAAATGCCTGCCTGAAACTTGTTCTTGTGGTATATTTTCCTGTTCTATGCCTTAATTGGCCTTTGTAAAGTGTATGTTTGCGTCCGTAAAAAAAAACATTCTGGTCAGGGGTGAACCCGGCCGCCTCCAGAGCCGCTGCCGCGGATATGACCTTAAAAAGACTGGCCGCCGGAAAATCCGCCTTTAAGCAGAGATTTTCTCTGTTTCCCCCTCTGTCAAAGCTTGCCATGGCAAGAATCCTGCCGTCATCCGGCCTTAAGGCCACAACAGCGGCGCTTTGAGTCCTGGACCGCCGCAGCATGCCCAGGATGTATTTTTGAAGAGCCGGATCAATAGATGTTTTCAGGGCAAGTCGCTCCCCGCCCTTTTTCAGAATAAAATGATCCCCGGGATAAGCTGAATGCAGGTTGATGTTTTTCAGGATACCTGAAAGATCCTTCCTGGACAACTTCTCGGGAATCCCGATAGATTTCTCTTTTGCCTCCTTTGGCCCGTAACTTGCCTGGCTTAAATAGCCTAAGATCCAGGACCCTGACCAAAAAACAAAAACCAAAAAAATCCCCGTACACACCGAATACATGCCTAACAAGGGAAGTCTCTTAAGAAGTCGTTTTCTCAGGGCTTTCCCCTGAAGTCTTCTCTGATAACCCCTCCATTCCGATGTATAAGTGCGCCTTGTAATCATTTTTAGCCGTAATAGTTTAGATCTTTGAAAAAATCGATCATAGCTTGTAGGTACGTGGGGATCTCTTTTTTATAAGCCGCATCACAAATTCACCAAATGCCAGCAACACGCCCCCTGGGCTTTGGCCATGGGCGCTGAGCAGGCAGTCATGGCGGGATTAATAATGAAGATTCCCGTATGGGGCTGTCCTTTACTTGAATGGTAAGGCCTAACTGCCGTGCCATGTAATGGTGTAAGCATATGCGGCTTTTGAAAAAGAGATCTCCATGTCCCGGTCCTGTTTTTAAAGGTCTAAAGTGCTACTTTTAGTCTAATTTAATCTAATTTAATCTAATTTTATAGAATTAATCCCTGCCATATAAGGCTTAAGAGCTTCAGGAATCAAAACGCTCCCATCATCCTGTTGATAGTTTTCAAAAATCGCCACTAAGGTCCTTCCAACAGCAAGACCGGAACCATTCAATGTATGTACCAGTTCTGTCCCGCTGCTTCCTTTTCTCTTATACCTTATACTAGCCCGCCTGGACTGAAAATCACCGAAATTACTGCAGGATGAAATCTCACGATATAAATTCTGACCAGGAAGCCAGACTTCCAGGTCATACGTTTTTGCCGCGGAAAAGCCGAGATCTCCAGTGCAAAGGGATATTACCCTATAGGGAAGTTCAAGTCGTCTTAAGATCTCTTCTGCATTCCGGGTCAGTTTTTCCAGTTCGTCATAAGATCCTTCAGGCCTTGTGAACTTAACCAGCTCCACTTTGTTGAATTGGTGCTGCCGAATCAGTCCGCGAGTATCCTTGCCATAGGATCCGGCCTCAGAACGAAAACAGGGTGTATAGGCAACATAATAAACAGGCAACTCATCTTCTGATAATACCTCATCGCGGTGGATGTTGGTAACAGGAACCTCTGCCGTTGGAATCAGGTAGAAGTCCCAATCCTCGATCTTAAAGAGGTCCTCTTTGAACTTCGGCAACTGACCGGTGCCTGTCATAGAAGCCGCGTTAACCATGAAGGGAGGCAGGATTTCCGTGTATCCGTGCTCTTTAGTATGGATATCGAGCATAAAGTTTATAAGGGCCCTTTCAAGTTTAGCGCCCAAACCCCTGTATAAGGCAAACCTGGCCCCGGCAATTTTGGCGGCACGGATAAAATCCAGGATCCCTAACCTTTCCCCGATCTCCCAGTGGGGAAGAGGTTCAAAATCCGTTTCTCTGATATTCCCCCACGTGCGGATCACGGGATTATCTTTTTCATCCTTTCCCACCACAACCGATTCATGCGGAATGTTTGGCATAACCATGAGCAACCGGTTCAACTTTTCAACGAAACGCGTAATATCCTTTTCTTTCTCCTTTATGCTGGAAGACACTTCTTTCATTTCAGCGATAACATCAGATGCGTCCTCCCGCTTCTTTTTCATAATTGCGATCTCATCGCTGACCTGGTTCCTTCTATGACGGAGTTCCTCTAAAACAGTCAGCCTCTTTCTTCTTTCCTGATCAAGATCCTCAAATTGGGACATGTCCAGGTCATACCCTCTGTTCTTGATCATCTCCCTTATGCTATCGAGATTAGATCTTATGTATTTAAGGTCGAGCATAAAAATCTCCTTAAAACGATTGTACTTGACCCACATCCCTGCCAAATTATCCTATATATTGATCACATAAATTATAAAATGTCAATATATAGTGTTGCAATTGATACGACAATTCCAAAAAAAGTTGATTGTAATAGTTTAGCTCTTTAAAAACAGGACCGGGACATGGGGGATCTCTTTTTTAAAAGAGCTAAAATGATACACTTGATTTAATTTTGCAGAATATAGTGAATTATGTTATAAGGCCAATTTTATTTATAAACCCATCCCAACTTTCTGGTCAATACACTGACCACTGACCAGCGATGCGGCGTTTTAATAAATAAAGATATGAATAAAACAACAGAAAAAGACAAACCAAATCTGCCCTGGCAATTCTTCAGTTCAGTCAGGCTGACGATTTCCCTGCTGATCATCCTGGCTATCGCCTCCATTTCAGGTACGGTCATTCCCCAGCAGGGCCAGGGTGCAATTGAATTTGCCAGAAAACTCAGTCCTGAAATGTTCAGGTTTCTAAGCTTCCTTGATCTTTTCGACATGTACCACTCCCTCTGGTTCAGGATCCTGTTGGGCTGCCTTACATTCAATATTATCATCTGTTCTGTTGACCGTTTTCCCGCGGCATGGAAACGATTCCGGGCAATCCCGAGACCGGACAGGGACAAACCCTTTGAAGACCTGCCGCCGCTACAGGCTTTCCTTGTTAAGGGGAAACTGAAAGAAAGTGCCGATAAAGTGGAACAACTCTTTCGATCCCGTTATAAAAAAATTCAAAAAAAGGAAACAGCAGACAGATATTTTTTTTACGGGCAAAAAGGACGATTCTCCCATTTTGGCGTCTATCTTGTTCATTTAAGCGTGGTTCTTATCCTTATCGGGGGGCTTGCTGGGTCATTTTTCGGATTTGAGGCATATGTCAATATTGTTGAAGGAGAAGAGATCGATACTGTCACATTGAGGAAAAAGATGTCCCCTCTAAAACTGGACTTTGGGGTTCGCCTCGACAATTTCACAGTGCAATTTTATGAAAACGGCGCACCCAAGGAATACCGGTCAGTCCTTAGTTTTATTGTAGACGGGAAAACAGTGGAAAAAAAGAACGTTCTGGTAAATCATCCTGTTCAATTCAGGGGGGTGACCTTTTACCAGTCCACCTACGGCAAGGTCCCCGGAAAAAAGGTCCGCCTGAAGATACACAGACCTGCAAGTCCGCTTGAGATAACAAGTCTTGATGTTGAAACCCGAAAGTCGGTACCACTGCCCGGTAAAGAGGGGCAATTCAGTGTGGTGAAGGTAAGTACCAACCTTATGGGAATGATGGGACCGGCCGTCTTGATCTCTGTCCGGCCGGAACAGGGGGATGAAACCAGCTTCTGGGTGTTCCGGGACCAGGAAAAGATCCTGAAACGATTCCCTGATCTTATGAGCCGTAATACTAAACTGAATTCCTCGGCCTTTAAACCATACACCTTTTTCTTAGATGGCCTGGATGCCGTTTTTTATACCGGACTGCAAGTTAACAGGGATCCGGGCGTGTCCATCGTATGGACAGGCTTTTTTTTGATAATAGCCGGGTTTTTTGTCGCCTTCTTTTCATCCCACAGGAAAATATGGGTAAGGTTGATAAAAAGCAATGGAGAATTAGATCTCAGCTTAGCAGGGACTTCAAACAAAAATCCAGTGGGACTTAAAAGGGAACTTGAACATTTGACAGAAAATCTTAAAGATCTATTTTAAGCTCAGGCTAAAAATCATGCTTAATTCCACAATCCTCAGTTACATAACATTTGTATATTTTGGCGTATTCTTTCTCTACCTGCTCATGATGCTTTTTGCCAGGGAGATCTTAGGCCGGGCAGCTACATATGTTTTAATAGCCGGGTTTGCCGGCCATACCGTTGCCATAACTATCAGGTGGGTGGAATCATACATGCTGGGGATTGGACACGCCCCTTTTTCAAATCTTTATGAGTCCCTGATATTCTTTGCATGGACCATAGTTTTACTTTATCTGATCGTGGAATGGCGGACAAAAAACAGGACCATGGGGGCCTTTGTTTCGCCCTTAGCCTTTCTTGCCATGGCCTATGCCTCTTTCTCCCCTAATATAAACAGCAGCATCCAGCCCCTGATCCCGGCCCTCAAGAGCAACTGGCTCATCAGCCATGTCATTACATGCTTTTTCGGCTATGCCGCGTTCGGCCTCTCCTTTGGGCTTAGTTTGATGTACCTTATTAAGCGTTTGGACAGAGAAGGCAGAGGCAACATCTTTCTGAGGTTGATTCCCAATCCGGTTATCCTCGATGAACTCAACTACCAGATGGTGGTGATAGGCTTTTTGATGTTGACACTCGGTATTATTACGGGATCGGTCTGGGCCCATTCCGCCTGGGGGAGTTACTGGAGCTGGGACCCAAAGGAAACGTGGTCTCTTATCACCTGGCTTATTTACGCATCTGTATTGCATTCCCGCCTGGTAAGGGGCTGGAAGGGGAAAAAAATTGCAGTCCTGTGTTTCGTCGGTTTTGCATGCGTGATGTTTACCTATTTCGGGGTAAATTACTTAGCCGGCCTCCACAGCTATGCAAAGTCATAGAAAGAATGTAAGAGCTCTGACAAGAACATATCTTTCAGTATGTGCCTTTAAGTCGTTTTGAAACCAATGTCCCCATTTACAACCTGAGACAATTCGACTCGAAGCGATTGCTAACTCGTTTTCAGGTCAGCGCAACACTTTAGACCGCAGAGCGATTTAGCATTCTCAACCGTTGCTATCACCGCCCTCTCCATGACTCTTGCGGCAAGTAAGCCCACCACGCTAAGATCTGCTTCAATGCTGCCGGCAGATATGGCAAATATCGTATCACCATCGTACATTGAATGAGCAGGTCTCATAGTCCTGGCATATCCATTTTGAGCCATGGAAGCTAGCTTTGTGGCTTGTGCTTTTGTAAAGGCCGCATTTGTGGCTACAACGCCAATAGTGGTATTACCACTGAAAAGACTCTTTGTGTCGGAGTATGACTTGATCATAATTTCTTCAGTGTCGGCTAAGGTCTGCATGTCATCATTGAGTGGACCAGCCAGCTTCTTTCCGGACAGAGGATCCACGACATCTCCCAGGCAGTTTACCGCGACCAACGCGCCGACCTTAAGACCTTCAGCCTCCAGGGCGAAACACCCCAAGCCACTCTTCATGGCTCGACCCATGCCCAGAATCTTGCCTACCGTAGCCCCTGTGCCTGCCCCTATACATCCCTGCCTACACTCAACAGAACTGGCATTCAAACAGGCATGATAACCCATTTCTTTATCTGGCCTGACTCTATGATCACCGATCGTCAGATCAAATAACGCCGCGCCACAGACAATGGGAACCCGAGTAACCCGAACATCAAAACCAATGTTATTCTCCTCAAGATATTGCATTACTCCAGCGGCCGCATCTAACCCGAATGCGCTCCCCCCTGCCAAGAGGATTGCGTGGGCCTTGTGCACCAGATTAACTGGATTCAAGAGATCGGTTTCTCTTGTTCCAGGAGCGCCACCTCTCACGTCTACTCCAACTGTTGTCCCTTTTTCACTAATTATGACAGTGCAACCGGTTGCTGCTTTCAAATCCTGTGCGTGCCCAACCTTAATGCCTTCGATTTCCATAAAGTCAATTTGTCTCATCTTCGCACCTCTATATTACCCACGGGCAAAGCAACATGTAAACGTGAAGCCTAATTGTTTGTGACGAGTTAACTACAAAGCTCACCAGTTCCAGAATCTTACGCAAAAGTTGTTAAAAGCTATAACACTGATTTTATCTGAAACCTACCTATGTGTCCGACTGTTCAAGAGCGTTTTCCGCATGCTGCTTGATTAACCTTAGCCACTCCCTCCTGATCAACCCGCTAAACGGTCTGATTAGTGACCAGTAGAGTGCGAAGCTAACACGACTCCAAGACGAGGTGCATTGAACGCGGGTTTCTGTTATTAGGCGAGTGCTATGAGATGTAATTGGCACTGCCAATAGATTGCCAGCGACCTTTGCATATCCTTTGCCATCGAATGAAACAAATTCTTCAGGCTGAAAAGGGAGTATCCCGGCGGATGAAGTCCAGAATTTTCCAATGAGCCCAAAAACTATTTCTCTATCTTCACGCCTGGCAAGCAAACGGAAGCCGATCTGCTGCAAACCCTCAACGGTTATCTCGCATTTAGGGAGGCGCCGAAGACGAAAAAGGAATCTGACAATTGCAGACCGACCCAAGTCACATGCCAAGACAGAGGAGTATACTACATTAGCTGGCGCGTTCACTTCTGTTTCATGAGTTTCAGAGAAGTGAAACAATGGAAGATATTCATCTATAAGCTTTTTCATATTGACTACTTTTCTATATTGGATTCGCGATTCGATTGCTACCATCTAACGGGTCTGTAGAAAAAGTCCAATTGAAGGGTGACATGACCCCATTCATGAGTAGTTTATTTCAATTTACCTTTTTTTCTGCCCATACTGCCAGTTTTTCACGAAAAATCTTTGAGTTGTGTCTTATATCAACAGGAAATGCCCTGTGAAACAGTATGGTTTCAATATTTTCGGTCAATACATTTTTCTTTGCGAGTTCAAAAAGCTCCTTTTTGATCATTTTTTTGTTTTTCCTTTTATTTCCAGCTTCTAACTCTATGCAGATTGCCGGTTTTTGTTCAGGCGAGTGCCCGATTCCGACAAGGGCACTTCGAAATACCTCTGGGTGATTGTTAAAGATCGCCTCATATGGAATGGTGAAAAGAGTTCCATTTTTAGTGATCACACGGTGACTTTTACGGCCGCAGAACCAGATTCTTCCTTTTTTATCCATCCAGCCGAGATCTCCCATTCTGTGCCATATCCGGTCTCCATCATTGATTTTGGCAAGAGCATCAGCATCCGGTTTTTCAAAATATTGCCTGGTTACAAGATCTCCGCTTACTATGATTTCACCGATTTCACCATCAGAAACAACAAGCTCATCCGACCATTTTTCAATGGGATCATAGTCGCTGATCTTTATTATTTGAATATTTAGATCGTCAATGGGACGGCCCACGCATATGCCGTATCCCTGTTCACTGAGCTTTCTGGTTTCTGAAAGGATTTCATTGCTGCCGATGGATATAATGGGAACGGCTTCTGTGGCGCCGTAAGGTGTGTGTATCTCTGTATCGTTACACAGCATGGAAGAAAACTGTTCGATGTTGGCTGGAGATACCGGGGCCCCGGCTGAAATAACCCTTTTTAATGAGGGTAGTTTTATCCTTTTGTTTTTGCCATAGCGTCCTACACGATTCAGCAGGGCAGGAGAGGCAAACATGTTTGTAACGCCCTGGTTTACGATTGCTTCGATGATTTTCTCAGGATTCACATGGGCAGGTTTTGTAGGATCCATGTCCGGAATTACAGCCGTCATCCCAAGGGCTGGATCGAAAAGCGCAAAAAGCGGGAATGTGGGCAGATCTATTTCATCAGGGGTTATATTGAAGTGTGATTGTATATGGCGGATCTGGGCGTCAAATATACCGTGGGTATATACTGCTCCTTTGGCAGGCCCTGTGTTTCCCGTTGTAAACAGGATGGCTGCTGTTTCGTCCCGTCCGGTTTTGGCAGCGATATATGGTTGCCATGGAGTCTGGCGGATATGTTTCAGGGTTAGTCCTTTCCAGAACCATCGCCGGCCGACGGTGACATTTGTCTTTATAGTTTTGAAATATTTTGGAAAGAAAGTTCGAAGTGCATGGGCGATGGGAACTCCGATGAAAGCTCCAGCCCTGCTTTCTTCAAGGCAAAGAAGCATGCGTTTTATTCCCATGCCCGGATCAACAACAACCGGCACGGCTCCAACTTTAAAAATGGCAAATGTCAGGGCAAAAAACTCAACACCTGGCTTAACCATTAATATGGTCCTTGTGCCGCGTGTAATTCCAGCCTTTTCAAGCCCGCAGGCCAGACAGTCAGATTCCTGATCAAGCTGCTGAAATGTCAGGTGGGCATATGCTATACGGCCGTTTTTATCTTTACCGGCGGAATAGACTACAGCCCTTTTATACGGCTGTATTTCGGCCATCCTTTTCAGGTGCGATGAAATATTCATGACAAAGAATGCCTGTTTAAAAAATCTTTGACAAGCATGCAGACCTTCTCAGGTTCATCTTCAAGGACATAATGTCCTGCATTTGAAAATGTATGAACCTCCGCGTCCGGAAAACGGCGCTGCCACTCGGCAAGATAGGAAGCGTTAAAAACAAAATCGTGCTTGCCCCAGCAAATCAGCATGGGTATTCCCGAGAGTTTATCCAGGTTTTCATCTGTTGATTTTACCAGGCTGTAGCTTGTGTCCTTTTCAGTGACAGGAATATCCTGAACGAACTTAAGGGTAGCTATCCTGTTTTTCCAGCAGTTGTAAGGCGCTGTAAGACCTGATTTAACATCTTTTGAGAGCCCTTTGTGCGTTGCCATATACAGGGCGCTGTATGCAAAGAGATTAAAACCAAGAACAGCCGGAGTCGCTAACAGCCTGAAATTTCGCGCAAGCCGCAATCTTAAGGGGAGCTTTTTCTTGCCCGGCGGGAAAAAGGAGGCGGTATTCATAATGACAATACGGCTGATCTTTTCCGGAAATCTCAGAGCATAGGCAATGCCGATCATTCCTCCCCAATCGTGAAGGATGAGGATTATTTTATCCTGTAATTCAAGGAAGTCAATAAACGCTTCAATATCATCCACGCGATTTTTTAGTATATAATTATATCTGTCTGTGCCTGGTTTATCAGACAGGCCACAGCCGATATGGTCTACTGCAATAGCGCGAAAGTGCGGCGAGAGTTTTATTATAAGATTGCGATAATAAAAAGACCATGTGGGATTGCCGTGAATCATTACAACAGGTTCGCCGGCGCCTTCGTCCAGGAAGTGGTACTTAAGACCGTTTAGATCCATATAGTGGGATTTAAAAGGATAAAGGTGACGAAAAACGGAAATGTCGATCCGATCATTATTGCTCATGTCAATATTACCACTTTACCCTAATGTTGCATAAACAACACGGTTAACATTCCTTACACCTTGCGCCTTGAGCCTCGATGCAAATACAGTACACTAATCTGCAGAATGAACTACATCGCAGCAATCTGCGGGGAATTAACCCTTGTCCGCCTTCGGCGGATTAAATGCCTTAAGTATCCTAATTTATGATACAAGGCACTAGGCACACAACTTCCGTGCTTGATTTAGGGTCGCCGGACAGCACTGGGAATTTATTTCTTCTTTTCTTTTTTCACTTTTCGTTTTTCCTTTGGATTAAGCTGTGCCTTTTTTTGTTGTTCCCTTTTGCCTTTATCTTTTTTTCCTTTATCACCCATATCTCTTTCTCCTTGCTTGAAAATGACTATCTCCGGACTGAAATTGGAAATATCAGCTAACGATCCGGCTGTTCATATTTTGTATTTCAACTCTTGTATCACCGATAGTGAATATAACTTTTGGTATAGCCTTGTTTACTTTGAATGCATATGCGTAGTAAGCCATATCTGCCGTTCCAACATCAGGAACAGTTCGAGTGATATTAACAACTGCATTTTCGCCTTCCCATATAGGCTGTGCTAATGAAACTCCGATTGATCCCGAACCTTCTGTGTGAAAGTAAATAAGTAAATTCATAGAATTAAAGTCTATATTTTCACTCTGAAGGACAATTATAAATTCTGTTTTGTTGTTCCATGCTGACTGCTGTTCGATTAACTGAATATACTCATTAAGCTCTGTTGTAGAACTAATAACTATATTTTGTAAGTTTGAGTAACCATGTTCCCTGGCAGGTATATTCACTCGTGACATATCAGATCCAGCAATCAAGTCTTGTGATGGAGACTCATCTGTATTGCTACTGTTTGAAGGAGAACCGCAGGCAATTGATATTAAGATTGCCATTATTAACATTATATATACTTTGCTCACTATAGACTCCTAACGACGCCGTTCACGCGCGGCTATCAGCCGTCGCATGCAACGGTTGGTTGGGCTATTCACTGCCTGAATCCTCTTTGTCCATTCCTGCAAATGCCTTGAACACCCATATCGCGATCCTGAAGACGATGAAGCCAATGACAGTGGCTATTACTGTTCCGGGAAGGTAGTCTTCTGGATAATCCCATCCTTCACCTGATGCCACAACGATCATCGTAACCAAGCCTACTATCATGGCAAACAGCCAGGAAGCCCGCTTCAGTCCTACTATTACGTTTGTTTTCATGGGGACATCACCTTTTTCCTTCTGGTTCAACGGCCCAATGGAATAGGATCGAGTCTAATCTTGACTCATCTCCAGCTCGTGCCTTAGTTGTTCAATACGTCTCCTGAGTCTTCGGTTCTTGATTAACTCTTTTTTTGTCCTCTCTATTATCGTGCTAACCATACTGTAGCTGCCTTATGCCAAATTCCTCTCCGATTTCCTCCAGCTTAGAACCCCTTAGCTGCCTCTGTCAATAGATCGCAACATTGCGGGCTTCGTTGCTCACCCCTCTTCTGCCTCTGTTCATAATATGGTACCATGCGTCGGGATACTGCACTCTCAGTGATCTGGCCATAATTGTTTTTAATAGAATTGAAAAGATGAGTCAAGACCAGACTTTACCCCATTACCTAAAACCAAAAAGCCCTCAACTCCGGTCTGGAGAAGAGGGCTTTTTTATAGCCTGAATAAACAGGCCCGGGGTTAATAGGTTTATGCCCTAAAAGGTCACCTGGAACTGGACACCAGCCATAGTCTCTTTACCCAGGCCGCCAAGATTTACGCCGCCGTCTTCCTGATCACCCCAGTCAAACACAAAGTAGCTGGGGGTAATCTTGAAGTGCGGGGCAATATTCAGAGGCAGGGTAAGGCCCCACATGTCACTTTCACGCGTTCTGTCGTTGGCAAGACCGATCTTGTCCAATTCCTCATCCTGCATACCCCAGATAAAATGTAAGGATGCAAGATGAGAAATGGTATAACCCAGATCAATCCAGAAGGCATTTACTTCAGAGTTTTGAACTATCCTGATGCTGTCGTTGGGTCCAGTGCCGGACATGAGATCCCATGCGTAAGTCAGTTGAGTAAGGCCACCGCCACCTGCAGTAGCGATGTTTTCACCCATTACATATTCCGCTGCAAGGGAGAACGGACCGTAAGCGAACTTTACCGGGAT
>JAUWMR010000019.1 GCA_030613055.1 Desulfobacteraceae bacterium | reverse complement strand
GGAATCAGCGGCCGTAAAGGGGAGCCAGGAAGTAATGGCCGCGGTCATTGCCAGCACCCTGACCACTCTGGTCGTGTTTTTACCGCTTATTTTTGTACGCGGCATGTCCGGGATCATGTTCAAACAGCTCGCTTACGTGGTAAGTTTTTCGCTGGGTTGTTCTCTGGTTGCGGCGTTGACGCTCCTGCCCATGCTGGCCTCCCGGGTGCGCACCCCGGTCATCGTTGAGAAAAAGAATGGCACTGCTCAAGGCGGTAAGATTTTTCATATAACTGGGCGGGTTTTTACCTGGTTGGAAAATGAGTACAAAAACTTCCTTCGCTTTGCCCTCAACCATCGGGTACTGATATTGGGAACCGCATTGTTAGCGTTTTTGGGAAGCCTTTTCCTGATTCCGCTGGTGGGTGTTGAGTTGATGCCTGCCACTGATGAGAGCGAAGTACGGGTCTATGCGGAGATGGCCGTGGGTACCCGGCTCGATTTGGTCGATCGGAGCTTTGAGAAGATCGAGGCCATCGTGAAACGGGAGGTGCCGGAGATCAAAAACACAGTGGCCTATATCGGCTGTTCCAGTTGGCGGGCGCGGGGATCAAATGCCGGTGAGATGCGCATTGCGCTTAAGCCGGTTAAAGAGCGGACCCGATCCAGCGATGAGATAGCGGCAGCCCTTCGCAAAAAGCTCATTTTTATGCCAGGCGTCAAAATTCGTACCCGTGCCGGACAGGGACTCTTTTTGCTTCGAATCGGCACCGGGGGAGATGAAAAAGTCCAGGTGGAAGTGCGCGGCCACGATCTTGAAACATCAGATGCCCTGGCCCGTCGGGTTGAGGAGATCATCGGGAATGTGGGCGGCATTACCGACACCAGAATGAGCCGGGAGACCGGAACCCCGGAAGAGCTCATTGTCGTGGACCGGCAAAAGGCCGCCGACATGAAACTTACGGTATCCAAGATTGCCAACATGCTGCAAACGGTGCTTTCCGGGACCTCTGCTGGCAATTACCGGGAAGGGGGAAACGAGTATCGAATCCGGGTAAAGGTTGCAGGTGCTGAGAAAAAAGACCTTCGGGATATCCTGGACCTTCCCATCACCAATGCCGAGGGCGAGCGGGTTGTGCTCCGTAACGTGGTGGAGGTCCGCCCAAGGCGAGGGCCGGTGCTAATCCAACGCAAAGACCAGGAGCGGGTGGTTTATGTAACAGCCAATATCAGCGGCCGCGATATGGGCTCCATTCTGGCCGATATCCGGGAGGGCCTGAAATCGGTGCCCGTGCCCAGAGACTTCAACATCCTCTTTGGGGGAGATTACGAAGAGCAGCAGAAATCATTTCGCGAGCTTTTGATGAGCTTTGTGCTGGCGTTGGTGCTGGTATATATGGTGCTGGCATCGCTTTATGAGTCGCTGCGATATCCCTTTGTAGTGATGTTTTCCGTTCCGCTCGCGGCTATCGGCGTGATCCTGATACTCTTTTTGACCGATACCACCTTTAACATTCAATCCTATATCGGTTGTATCATGTTAGGCGGCATTGTGGTGAACAACGCTATCCTGCTGGTGGATCACATCAACTTGCTGCGCCGACGGGACGGGCTGCCGGTTCAAGAAGCCATCATAGAGGCCGGCAGAAGACGCCTCCGGCCGATTATGATGACCGCCACGACCACCATTTTGGCCATGACGCCGTTGGCTGTCGGCATCGGTGAGGGCGGTGAAGCCCAGGCCCCAATGGCCCGGGCCATAATATGCGGGTTGCTAAGTTCGACCCTGATTACGCTGGTGGTGGTCCCCTCTGTGTACGCGCTCTTTGAACGAAAGAAGCTAAAGGCTGAGACCTCCTCCGTTATGGAGCAGGCTGACCGTCAGATCCAAAAGTCTCTTGGCGAGGAGACGGCATGATGCTAATCTCCTGCTTTCGAAAGTCATTTGGAATGCTGCTTATTTTAATCCTTTTAATTTTGCCGCTATCCTGTTCGACCACGAAAGACATAAAGACCGTAGAGAAGAAAATCCCGTCGGACACACACATCGCAAAGGATATGTCGGCACAGGTTGAAATCAAGGCTAAGACTCCGCAGTCTGTAAGTCTTCCGGAAAAAGGCCCGCTTAAAATCACGGTAAAAGACGCCATTCTCCTCGCCCTGGAGAACAACCGGTCTCTGATGGTGGAACGGCTCAAACCTTCCATCCGGCAAACCTTCGAGGACCAGGAGCGGGCCGTGTTTGACCCGACGATAGAGGCGGAAATCTCTGCCGATCGAAACGATAGTAAGAGCCTGAACCGGTCCGGAAGCTATACTGAAAATTCAGTGGAAGATGTCTACCAGGGAAGCATCTCTATTAAAGAATTCTTCCCCACCGGCACATTTGTGGAAGTGGGCGATGTAACAAAAACCACAGACTCTACCCTGTACAATAAAACGTTCTCCTCCTCCCGCCTGGGGCTATCGGTAACACAGTCACTGCTTAGAGGGTATGGAACGGATGTGAACCTGGCCCGGCTTCGTCAATCAAGGATTGAAACCGATATCACCCAATACGAGCTTCGCGGGTTTAGCGAATCATTGCTGGCGCAGGTTGAAACCACCTATTGGGACTATGCACTTTCCCAGCGGCAGATCGAAATTGTAGAGGAATCATTGAAACTTGCCAACCAGCAGATATCCGAGACTGAAGAGATGATCCGGGTGGGAACCATGGCGGAAGCAGAACTTGCAGCGGTGCAGGCCGAGGTGGCTACCCAGCAGCAGAGGCTAATCGACGCTAAAAGTACGATGGAATCTACCCGGGTCCGACTGCTCCGGCTGTTAAACCCGCCGGGGCGGAACCGCTGGTATCGAGATGTCATCCTGGTGCACCCGCCCACAGTGCCGGAAATAAAACTTGAAAAAGTGGAGGCACACGTTGCGGTAGCCCTTCGAATGCGACCGGGTATGAACCAGGCAAAATTAGATATTCAGAATGAAGACCTTGAAATCGTTCGCACAAAAAACGGGCTGCTTCCGCGAATGGATCTTTTTATTACGCTCGGGAAGACCGGATATTCCGAATCCTTCTCAGGGTCTATAAGAGATATTAGTGGAGACAGCTATGATGTTATGGTCGGACTAAATTTTGAATACCCCATCTTAAATCGCGATGCCAGGGCTCAGCACCGGAGGGCGCTTCTTAGCCGGGATCAGGCCGAAATGGCCTTGGACAACCTCAAGCAGCTGGTTGAGCTGGATGTGAGAAATGCTTACATTGAGGTCAACCGTACAAAGGAGCAAATTTCCGCCAGCACCGCCACGCGAAAATTTCAGGAAGAAAAACTGCGGATTGAAACCGAAAAGTTTCGAGTCGGCCTTTCTACCAATTTTTTTGTGGCTCAGGCCCAGCGCGATCTGATGGCCAGCCGCATCAACGAGGTGCAGGCGGTGGTTAACTACCTTAAAGCGCTCATCAATTTCTATCGCCTGGAAGGCTCTCTTCTCGAACGCCGGGGCATTAACGCCCCAGGTCGCGATCCCGTCGAATAATTTACAGAAAACGTAATAGTTTATTTTTTTGGATCATCTCTAAATTGGTTGGTGATTCTGAGAGGATTCAAGGGGCCAAGGATTCAAGGGTTCGAGTGATCCTCCACAGAACAGGCGGATAAAAATGCTGAAGAATTACAAAGAGTTTAAAGTATGGCAAAAGTCATACGAACTCTGTTTAGAGATATATGGAATAACAGCAAAATTTCCAAAGGAAGAAAGACAACCATGGATTACATTAGGATGCTTTATATATCTTATGGTTCTGTTTGAGAACTGGAAACACGGATATTAATAACTGGGGATTTAGATTTAATTGTAAAAGGTGAATCGGGTACACCAGACAAAGACATAGCGGAAATCGAAAGAATGTTGAAACCGCTGATAAAGTCTCTATAAAACAAACCCTTGAATCCTTGGACCCTCTTCTCCAACTAAATTGGAGAAGAACCATTTTTTCTAAGTTTTCAGAACAATTGGTTTTGACCTTAATTGGAGGATTCCATGAAGTGATCGCCCAAAAACCCCGTTTCTCAGATCGAGACCGGGGTTTTTTCATTTTTATGGAATTATCTGAAGATCGTGTGAAGGTGGCTTAGGGCTGACATGAATGAGCATCGGGAGTTTGTCAACCTGGTCAACAACGTCCCGTAGCTCACACTCTGAGTGCCGACAGCTCAGCGTTAGCTGTGACGCTTTTGTTAAAGACTCGACATTAAGCTGAAAAGGGTATATCTTTTGACACAAATATGTATATAAATTTGGGTCAAAAATATCATGGGAAAACATACGCAAAGCATTGATAATAAGGCAATAAGCCGTATTTATGGCCACGGAAAGGGTTGGGTTTTCACTCCAGCTCACTTTTCCGATCTGGGCAGCCGTGATGCGGTGGCTTCTGCTTTAAGAAGATATCGTCAGTCGGGCCTCATCCGTCAACTCGCACGGGGTCTGTACGATTATCCCCGCACCGACCCCAAGCGCGGGATGCCGACCCCCCCCCCCGATGCTGTAGCCAGGGCTTTGGCAGGGCGCGATGCTTTTCGTTTACAGCCGTCAGGAGCCTATGCGGCTAATTTCCTGGGGCTTTCCACGCAGATTCCCATGAAGATCGTATATCTTACGGATGGCCGTTCCCGCACTGTACGAATCGGAAAGAAACAAATCATCCTGAAGCGGACCACGCCACGCAACATGGCAACAGCCGGCAGAATCAGCGGATTGGTCATCCAGGCCCTGCGCCACCTGGGCCGACAGCATGTGGATGACGATATTATTACCCAGCTCGATGGCCGGTTGGATGCTGATGCCGGAAAGCAGCTGCTTAAGGATGTCCGTTTTGCACCCGCCTGGATCGCAGACATTATGAGGCGACTGGGCACGAAAAAGGGAACGGAATCAACGTGAACGTGTTCTTGTCACTTTCTGAAAAGCGAAGGCGAACGGTCTGCGAACAGGCGCAAGACAAACTTGGCTTGCCACCGGCAACCATTGAGAAGGACTTTTGGGTCTGTTGGACGCTGAAAAAGTTGTTCGGTCTGCCGGAATGGGGTTCCCAGCTCACATTCAAGGGCGGGACCTCGCTCTCAAAAGGATGGGCTCTGATAGAAAGGTTCTCTGAAGATATCGATATCGTAATCAATCGTGACGCTCTAGGCTTCGGCGGCGATAAGGCGCCCGACCGTGCTCCCAGTAAGAAACAGACGCGCAAACGGCTGGACGCCCTGAAAGTGGCTAGTCAAAACTGTGTAAACGAAACCCTGTTGGCCCTTCTTGGGGAGGCAATATCTGAAGAAATGCCCTCGGAGTTATCATGGCAACTCGATCCGGACCCCGATGATCCGGATGGGCAGACACTTCTTTTGGCCTATCCAACAGCCTTTAACGACCAGATAGCCTATCTTCGTCAAGTGGTCAAGATTGAGCTGGGTGCCCGTTCCGATACAGAGCCAACTCTGGATGTCGATATTCATCCATATCTCGGGGATGCCTTCCCCAATCTACTTACACAAACACATTTCTCCATCAGAGCGGTATCCCCCGAACGCACTTTCTGGGAAAAGGCCATGCTGCTTCATGAAGAGACCTTCCGACCGCCGGAGAAGAAACGACAAGCGCGAATGGCCAGACATTATTATGATCTGTACCGTCTTATTGATGCGGGCATCGGCCAGAAAGCGTCTGGCGATCTCGAACTCTTTGAGCGGATAGCCGCACATCGCCAGGTCTATTTCCGGTATACCTGGGTATATTACGACACCTTGCGTCCAGGGCGCCTGAGACTTGTCCCGCCTGATGACCAACTTGCTTATTGGAAATCGGATTACACCGCCATGAAAGACGAGATGTTTTTCGGAGAGCCCCCGGCATTTGACGACCTTATCCAAACAGCCCGAAAGTTCCAGGATGAGTTCAATGGGAAAGCGGTAGTCGAATCAACATAATAGCTGTAAACTTATGCTGGGGCCGAGAGAAGTGTGAAAAGGACAGATGGAAGAAGGCAAATTGAAAACTAAAGGGGGTCTTGCTCTTTGGCAGCTGAACGCTGAAAGCTTTATAAATAAGCAATAGTCAAGAGTGATGGTCTCGTAAAAAGTCCAAATCTATGTTTCTGAGGCCCATAAGTTATTGATATTATAATATGTATAGTTTTTACTTTTTGTGTATTTTGCCTGTCGTAGCGTAGCGTAGATCCCGCTATCGGGGCCCTGTGGAATGCGGAGCCTATTCCTCTGGGGCGCCTTTTTGCGGCTATATCAAGAGTAGAACTGAAGAGTGCTCGAGACCGGGGTTTTTTCATTTTGATGGAATTCTCTGAAGATCGTGTTAAGGTGGCTTAGCGCTGACATGAATGAGCATCGGGAGTTTGTCAACCTGGTCAACAACGTCCCGTAGCTCACACAATCTGTTACACCTGTGAAAGTTAAATCAGATTAATAATAATTTGTCGTTATATTTCCATCATTTTGGTATATAGCTTCTTGATTTAACTAAAGTTTTTATCTTACCTAACAGAATACGTAATTTAACAATCTGGTCGTTTATATGTCCAGTTTTTCAAATAAATCTTACTCAAATTTCCTTTTGTTCTGTTATAATTAAGGTGATCGTTAAAACTATTTGAGAAATTAATAATTTATGACCACGCAGAAATTTAATATCCCTCAAGATGGCCCTATTTACATAGCTTCTATTATTGAACGCTGTGAAGACTTAATTTATCATGGTATTTGGAATGGTATACACATAACAAGGTTGAGAGGCTGGCTTTCTAACTTCACAACAGATGAAGAGCGCTATTTCGCTGCATGTGTATTAGATTCTCTAATTTATAGGTCAGAGGATCAAACGGTTGCTATGCTGAAACAGCTTTTACAGAGAATACTCCCTGATTTGAACAGAACCGATCCTATGCCTATTTCCAATTTTACTGATTTTGAGCAAGAATTAAAGGTTAGACCAGGCCCTAATGAACCAGGTATTCGTTTAGTTACCGTTCTTAGAAAAACTGATCCTCACAGCAAAAGTTCCCCAACCATAGCACGCTTATTTAAGAGAAGATTATCAATTGATGAAAAATTGATTATTAAACCGCAACAAATCAGAGATCGTTTATCAGAAAAGATAAAGGTGTTTCTATTTATAGATGATTTTTTAGGGACAGGAGATCAATTTATTAAATTTTTCAAAGAGGAGAGTTTACATTCTCTGATAGACTCAGCCTATTTTGCGTATGTTCCATTGACAGCTCACTGTAAAGGAATCGATAAATTGAATAAAGTGTATCCAGATCTTCGCGTTTCCGCAGTTGAGGTACTTGATAAAACGCATAGTTTGTTTCAAGATGTTTGCCCCTGTTTCGATGATAATTTGAATAACCCTGCTTGTGCTAAAGCGTTTTATTCTCATCTAATAAAAAAGAAAAATCTAAAAATATATAACTCACAACTCAGAGGATGGGGAAATCTTGAGTTGGCGTATGCTTTTTCTCACGCAGTCCCAAATAACTGTCTACCCATTCTTTGGTGGCCTGATGATTCTTGGTATCCACTCTTTAATAGGTAATTTAAGTGATGAAAATAGAACAGACAATTCAAGAAATTTTTTCTAAAAATCGAGCTGAAGAATTTGGTTATGATGTTTGGCAGCATTTTGTAGTCCCTCGTTTCTATGATCGCCTTGATCTTACGAAAGCTCGTAAACCAAGAATCATAATAGGCGGTCGTGGATGTGGGAAAACCATGCTATTGAGATATCTTTCTCATCAAACAACATTTTCAAAACATTGCAAGCTTATCCCTAAAGACGCTGTTTCACATATTGGATTGTATTGGCGCGCTGATACTCAATTTTGTAATGCTATGATAAAACGGGGAAAAGAAGATGATACATGGCAATCTGCCTTTAACCACTTCGCTGCCTTAATTTTATCCATGGAGGTATTGAATAGCCTCAAAAGCATAGCTGAAAGTAATTTCCAATTATTCAATGAAAACAATATTGACGACATTAATTTTAGTCGTTTAAGTTCATTTGGTATCTCTTTACCAACTTCTGCACGCAAACTATATGAAGAGCTTGAATCTCTTCTGTGGGAGTTTGAGGGGTGGGTTAATGATGTACGCAAGAGAGATGAGCCGATTTTTTTGCCTGGAGATAAATTTGTTTCAGCAATGATAAATATTTTGCGTAATCAGGTACCAGCTTTTAAAACTGCCAGGTTTTATGTATACCTCGATGAATATGAAAACCTTTGTGAATATCAACAACGAATTATAAACACATGGCTCAAGCATAGTGAATCTCCACTCATTTTTAATCTTGCCATGAAGAGGAATTCATTTGATACTAAGCAAACTGTTGGTCCAGAGTCACTTTCTGACATTCACGACTTTAGGCAACACGACTTAGAGAATTACCTTATTGACGATAACTTTCAAGCATTTGCAGCAGAAATATTTTTTTTAAATCTATCATTTGTAGATTTTGAAGAAATTCCTGTTGATATAAACGAATTAAGAGATCCAGAGTCTTTACCAAAACGAAAAAAGTCATCTTATATAAGCAAGATTATTGCAGCGGCCCAAGGTATTTTGCCTGATGTATCTCAAAAAGAGTTAGCAATAACAGTATTTGAAAATCTATCTCTTTCTAAAAAGTTGCGAGAGAGAATACACCTAGCACTAAAGCACCGTGACTCGGATATTGATATTGAGAAGTTTTATAGTGAAGAGCACCAAGAAGCAACGATCATAATCCCGGCCTTATTGTACAGAAAGAGAAATACTCCAGAGATGATAGCTGAGGAGTTTGATAAGTTGAGAAATGGACGAAACAACAAATTCACTGGCTCCACGAACTGGATACGTAATAATTTCGTTGGCTGCCTACTTCATTTATACGCACCCTTCTCTCGTGCCTGCCCATTTTATTCAGGTTTTAAGACCTACTGCTCTCTTTCTCGTGGTAATCTGCGACACTTTTTAGAGTTATGTCATAAATCTATTTACAGAGCAGTTACGCAAACACAGGAGCCACAGTTACCGGTAGACACTTTTATACAAGCGGAGGCTGCGCGTCAAGCAAGCGCTTCATTCTTGGGAGAAATAAAAAGTTTTGGTCGATATGGCAATCAATTGAATACTTTTGTAATGCGCTTGGGTTCTTTATTTGAGATAGCTCATCGCCGATATACGCAAAGCGAATCCGAACAATCACACTTCTCAATAATTAGTGAAGATGAGGAGCTTAAAATTGAAGATATTAAGTTTTTGGGTGAGGCAACAAAATGGTCAGTTTTGTTTGAGCAAGCTGATACCAAAAAAAAGGATGAATACCAACCCGAAAACATCGACTATGTATTAAATCCGATTTATTCACCATATTTCCACATAAGCTACAGAAAAAAGCGAAAATTAGAACTCTCAACAAGTGATGTCAGAATATTAATCACCGGAAGCCTTGAACAATATCAAACTTTAGCTAAACGATTTGTGAAATTATTTTCTGTTGAAACAAATGCAGTCCAGGCATCTCTTTTTTCACTTCTTAATACTAAAAAAGATAACCACGTGGAGGATTTTAATGAGAATAAAAATGCAGGAGAGTGAGTCACAAGAATCTCTTGACTGTAAAAAATTTGACCTTGCTATTATCGGCAAAGCAATCGATGATAGAGGTTACGCTGCTGTTAATTTTATTGAATCTCTCTCAGATGAATCTTTTTTAATGAAGTACGATGCTGACGAATTCATTTTCAACATTAAAGATGATAAAATTGACGCGGATGATGTAAATGATTATTTTTGCCGAATTCGAGGAAAAAGTGTTTGTTTGGAAGCAACAACATTAGGTTTTGTAGAAATTTGTCTTGTATGTAGAGCATTGCAATTCAATGGTTTTGATAGCATAACACTTTTATATGTGGAGCCTCAACGCTACACTCGACTTCAACGCACAAAACTTTTACATAAACGCGATTTTGATCTATCGGATGAGTTCCCAGGTTATCGTGCAATTCCAGGCAACACCTTGTTGTTAAACGATCGATATACCCAATATGGAGTATTTTTATTGGGTTATGAAGAGAGACGCCTTGATCGGGCTTTGGAAGATTACCAAATGATAAAGCCTTCAAATTGTAGTGTTGTCTTTGGTGTGCCTGCATTCAAGCCCGGCTGGGAAATGGACGCTTTTGCTAACAATATTCGGGTTATCCGAGATAAAAATATAAGGGGAGGTGTGCTTTTTTGCGGAGCTGAGAATCCTGCGGCAGTTGTTGACCTCCTTGATGAGATCTACTGTGGCCTTAAAATGGATGAGCGCTTGTTTATCGCTCCTATCGGGACAAAACCTAATGGAATTGGAGCTGCACTATTTGCCTCTGTGCATCCAAAAATCGGAGTCCTTTATGATCACCCTAAACGCAAACAAGGTCGCAGTAACCAAGTTTCTAAGTGGCATATTTATGAAGTTGAATTCGGAATTACCTGTGTGTAAATATAATACTCCGAAACCTATAGTAGATGTTATAGCAAAACACGTACCAAAGAATATTATAACATTACTGGATCCGGCAGTAGGTGAAGGCTCATTAATCTATCCATTTATTCGGAGAAATTTGGCAAATATAAAGAAGGTAGTTTGTATCGATATAGAGCAGGCCGCCCTAATAAAAGTACAAAATCAATATAGAGCCTTACTTGGGGAGTCTTTAGAACTATTTCATAATGATTTTATTCAATGGTCTTCTCCTCTATCTAAGCTCGAATCATATTTTGACTGTATTGTAATGAACCCTCCCTTTTGCGGTCGTAACGACGTTTTAATTAAAATCAATATGCAAGATGAGTCCTCGGAAACAACGATAAGTTATAAACATGTCCCAATTGAAATAGCGTTTATTATTCGTGCAATACGACTTTTAAAACCTTTTGGCAAATTGTTCGCAGTCCTTCCCTCCTCACTTGTAACTTCTGAGAGAATGATTTGGGTAAGAAAATTTATGATTAAAATGGGAGCTGTTCTCTATGTCTATGAATTCCCCAGGTACTCTTTTAAACGGGTTGAGGGACGCACGTACCTTCTCATTTTTAAAAAATCCACAAAACATAATAACATAGTTGTTACTAATAAAGATTCCCAGGCATCCTCTCGGATATTAATTAATCGATCTGAATTAACAAATAATTATCGTTTCGATTATGCTTTTCAATCAGCCTATCGGCGGTATAATAAATTAATTGAGTCTTCACCATACTTAAAGTGGGAAAAGGTCGATAATCTTTTGCAAATTTATCGAGGAAGTGTCAAGTCCCCTCTTAATGGGAAATTAGCCATTCACACTTCAAACTTTAAAGGTTATCATTGGCAGATTTCAAGTGATGAAGATCAATATACCACCGATTACTCCATGAGAGGTATTCAAAACGGCGATTTGCTGGTTAAAAGAGTTGGGCGCAATTGTTCGCAGTCAATTGGTTTAGCATTAAACCTTCAAGGAATTGCATGTACCGATTGTGTATTCGTTTTAAGACCTAAGAAAACGAAATGGAGTATATCTATTCTTCTTGCCCTGAGAATTATTGCCAATTCAACTATTGGTTCAAAACTTATTGAGCGGGGAATAGGAGCCAAATATATTGCAGCTAAAAGCCTACTTAATCTAATGATACCGATTGGAGTATATGAGTCAAATCCACAATGTTTTAGAAACTATTCTTATGCTGTAAAGAAAATAATGATTGAATCGATGCTTAGCATCGAGAATAAAATACGTAAGAATAGCAAATTATATTTATGATTCCGTCTATGAATTTCTGATGTTTATAACAGTGAGATATCGAAAAAATCAATTATTATGATAAAAACCAATAATAAAGAAAAAGTCTTGGTTGTTCCTTCTAACCTTCTGTTTGAGGTTGGATATTTTGAAGGGATATGCACAGATGTCGTAAAATACTTAAGTGCAATAAATACCAAATCTCTTTTCAAGGAGAGAGGGCTTGTTGAAAACGATATTTATTTCAAGCAAATTGTAATCTATGCAATTATTCATTGTAGAGGCAAAATATTAAGGTATCGAAGAGGACCAAAATTATTAGAATCCCGGTTAATGAACAAATTATCTATAGGGATTGGAGGGCATGTTACCCTTGAAGACTCAAAGACAAATCATGACAATTATATTTCTTGCTTATACAGAGAGTTGAACGAAGAAATTTATATAAACACAAAATTTAACAAAAATATTGTTGCAACCTTAAATGATGACTCTAATTCTGTTGGTGCAGTTCATTTTGGTATTATTATCATATTAGATTTGGCTGAACCAAATGTTAAACAAAAAGAAAAATCTATTTTGGAGTGCCAATTCATTGATAAAAACAAACTGATAGATGATTACAATGAATATGAGCGGTGGTCACAGATTTGCATTAATAATATTGATAACTTAAAAAAGTTGGGGGTCAAATCTGCGTTTGAGAGCGCGGATTAAAACCGGCAAGAAGTAGGTACTGCGAAAGAATGGGAGTCGCGTCTACACTCTTGAAAAACGGCATGACAGACATAGATCAAAGAATTCGGCTTGCGGCTTTTAATTGGCTGGATGAGCAAGTTAGCATCCATGGTGACGTATTGCCGCGTTCGATTTTGGCCCAGTGCAGTGGCTGGGGTCGGACCGAGACAACAATTCGAAATTACATATTAATTAGCTGAAAACCTGCCTGAAATTGCGCGTGGTTTCAAGTATTAAGTGCAACGCTGTCCATGTTGTTGTTATCTCTTAAAAACACCTCATTCGGCGTTGCATAACCCAAAGTTTTACGCGGTCGATTGTTCAGCCGTACCATGGCATGTAGAATACTTTTATCATCGATTGTACAAAAATCCAATTTCTTTGGGAAATATTGGCGGAGCAGACCATTTGTATTTTCATTCAGACCTCGTTCCCAGGCATGATAAGGGTGAGCAAAGTAGACATCTGCTTTCAGGCTCTTTGATATCTTTTTGTGACGAGTGAACTCTTTACCATTGTCGGCAGTGATCGTTAGCACCATATCCTTGTAAGGCCTCAACAGTTTAATAATGGCTTTGGCCATTTCATCGGATTGCTTATCGGGTACACGCTTTACCAAGGTTAGTTTTGATTTACGCTCAACGACGGTGAGCAGATATCCTTTGCTGTTTTTGCCTGTGATGGTATCGATCTCCCAGTCACTGATGCGGCTCTTGGCGTCGACCATGGCGGGTCGCAAATCAATGCTCACTCGCCCCTTAATGCGGCCACGGCGCTGTTTGGTGCCATAACGTTTTCTGTGTTTTCGATTTGAACGGCGAAGGTGTTTGTAAAGGGTGCCTCCGCTTCGCTTGTCTGACCAGATGTATTTGTAGATCGTCTCGTGGCTGATGCTCAGCGCATGTTCTCGATCTAAATACCCAGATACCTGCTCAGGGCTAAAATCCTGGCATATGTAGTGGTTTATCAATTCGATCATTGCCGGTGTCATTTTGATGCGTTTGGCGGCAGCGTAACGCCGGACCATGGCCTTCTCGTGCGCCTGGACAGGACGATAGCCTTTATGGCCCTGGTTTCGCCTGATCTCGCGACTAATCGTTGATTTATGCACTTTTAGATAAAAGGCCATCTGTGATTGTGAAAAACCTGCTTTTATTAATGCGCGAATCTGATATCTTTTACCTCGAGTTAACTGCGTGTATGTTCTCATAAGTGCTCCTTTTACTTGGCGGTTCAAGGAACACTGAGTATACCGCAGTTAACTCATTCCTTCACCTCCAAGGGGTGTTGCACTTATGATTTGAATTCACAACGCTTAGAACGGTATTTTTTGTGTCAAAATGGGCATTTTAAGATTTTTGGGTGAATGCGAGATTGGCTTAGGGTACGAGGCGCAAGGCGCAAGGGTAATCAAAAAAATGAGTACATGGCTCGGAGGCAATTCGCTAACCAAAAAAATGATTGTAGAAAACTGATCAATTTAGCAGGGGACAAAATTGCGAGGGTTTATCGGTGTAACGGATAATGACTGGTTTGACTTCCTTTCCCAGCAACCGGAAATTGATGAGGTGAATTTCTGGCAGCCTGGTGGAAGGACCCAGTTCCGTAGATTAACCCCAGGCGAGCTTTTCTTTTTCAAGCTTCGTGCTCCTTTCCATCATTATATAGGTGGTTTCGGTCGATTCACTCACAGCACAATCATTCCTGTCAGTATGGCATGGCAAGCCTTTGGCGAAAAGAACGGCGCAAGCTCTTACCTCAAAATGCGCCGGCTGATTGAGAAAAACCGTCATCAGCCTCCCTCATTTGAAGATTATAAGATCGGCTGCATCATTCTTACCCAACCCTTTTTCTTTCCCAGGGATCAATGGATTTCTATACCGCCTGATTTCAGTCTCAATATTGTCCAAGGAAAAACTTATGAGCTTACCCACGGTCATGGCCTACGACTCTGGGAGCAAGTGCAAGAGAGAATAGCAAAGCCATTTAGAATACAAGATGAACCACCCGTAAATGAGCGGCGCTATGGAGAACCACTACTTGTTCTGCCGAGGTTGGGGCAGGGGAGTTTCAGAGTCATCGTGACAGATGCCTATCAGCGGCGATGTGCGATTACCCGGGAAAAGACGCTACCCGCTCTCGAAGCCGCCCACATACAACCTTTCAGTGAGGAAGGCCCTAATCGTGTTGATAATGGCCTCCTCCTTCGCTCTGATATCCATAGGCTTTTTGACTCGGGCTACGTCACCGTAACGACCGATCACCATTTTGTTGTTAGCAACCGAATCAAGGAAGAATTCGATAATGGTAAGGAATATGAGAAACTGAAATACAAGAGAATATATGTCCCACCAAATCCCCAATTCAAACCCAGCTCCGAATTCCTAAGCTGGCATAATGAGAATGTGTTTAGGTCATAAAAAGGATGGGAGATCCTTTATAAAAATCCTCAAATCGGAGGAATATAGATCATGGATTTAAACTTGCTGAAGAAACATATTAAGAGCTACGTAAAAGGGATTGAAGAAGAGCACGAAAAGCATGTTCAAGACATGGCAGAAAGAAAGGAAAGAAAATCATTCTATCAGTCATGGACGAAGGACCGCATCCTAACAATGGGAGAGGAAGAACTCTATGATTATCTGGCAAAGCTTTGGGCTATGCTCATCTGGGGTAATAAGCATTATGTTGTAGATAAATTGATTAAGGAGAACGGATTGGACCTGGCAAGAGAAGAGCTTTCCGAATTGGTTTGGGGAAGGAAAGATATTATTGAGCGGTGGGAAAGGCTTCGTAAAAAGATCAAAGGAATGGGACCTGCCATGATGAGCGAAATTCTTTGCCATGCACACCCTTTTGAATACATGCTTTGGAACAGAAGAGCCTATGTCGCACTGAACTACCTTGGAGTAAAAAACCTTCCTCGCTATGATTATCAAATGACAGGAAAGAAATATGCGGAGTTGTCATCTGTTGCAAAAGAGATAGCGTTGGAGCTTGAAAAAGGCGGCATTGAGAACCCTGACCTTCTTACAGTGGATTATTTTATATGGGATGAGCTTCAAGTAGAAGAAAACCTAAGTCAAATATTTACTAAGCACAAGAAGACTAAAGAGAAAGAGACTGTCGATCTTGATGATACTGAGACTTCAGACTTCATACACAACGAAGTCCGTGACAAACTGGCTGATGTTGGCCGATGGCTGGGCTTTACAAGCCACATTGAGATAAAGGTCGCCGAGGGTTCAAAGGTCGACACTGTATGGGAAGCTACCATCGGGAATATGGGTCGAGTAATCTACGTTTTTGAAGTTCAGACAAAAGGAAGTATAGATAGTCTAATCCTAAATCTGCTCAAATCGCTTAATAACCCGGCTGTCCAAGGAGTAGTCGCAGTATCAGACGCTGCCCAATTGGAGAAGATAGAGAAACATGCGGTGAATGTTGGTGATTTGAGCAAGAAACTAAAATATTGGGACTATAAAGAGGTGCTTCAGATCCATGAAGCTCTTCAGGCTGTAAACGAGTCAATCAACAGTCTTGGGCTTGTTCCACAGGGTTTTTGAGGTCTGGTAGTGAACTAAAGGGGAATGCTAAAGGGGGATGTCCATAATAAACTAAGAAACATGACGGGTGTTCAACGATGCGGAGGATGGGAGACTTTGTTAACTATGTTGAATAACCCCCCGGCAACTTTTTTACTTTACTAAACCTGGTCCGCGTAAATAGCCTCTTAAAAGAACTGGGCCATAGAAGGGGGGCCATCAGTAAAGCAATAAATTTTTTTAAAAATAGTAATTTAAGAAAGGAAACTAGTAATGATAAAAATTGATGATTTTTTACGGGAAAACAACCAATCCTTAGATAAATATAAAATTCATTTAGCTTTTGGCGGTCGAAATAAGCGAGAGCCCTTATATCTTTTGACAAAGAACAAGTTCAAAAAATGGCAAGAATATCAAAATAATAAAAATTTTGAACGCCAGTTTATTTTGTCCCTTATATTTTATAAACAGGATGAATGGGTATTTGGCGGGTTATATGCGCGCATTTCAGTTACTAAAGCTTATGATAAAAAACAAAAAAAACACTATTTTAATTACAAGACAAAACTACTACCCATTCATAAGGATCTAATAGGCAGAGCCATATTCACATTTAAGAAGGAATTTAGACAATCATATATTCTATTAGAAAATCATAATAACAACATAGTGTTGAGCGAAATATTAAGGAAAAGGTATAAGATTGACGAGTTTCCCGGATATGAGAACGTAATAATAGATTTTGAAATGTTGCAAGGAATAATAACTGAAGAGGAAACCTCTTGGAAAACGGCTTTGTCAAATATTAAGGGCGTATATATTATTGCTGATAGAACTAATGGGAAGCAATATGTAGGATCAGCTTATGGAGAAGAAGCTTTTTGGAGTAGGTGGGGAAAATACGCTAAAAACGGACATGGTAATAATAAAGAGTTAATTAGGTTAATAAAAAAAAGTGGTTTTGAATATGCCTACAATTTTCAATTTTCTATCCTGGAGGTAAGATCGAATGTAACAAATGATGAAGAGATAATTAGAAGAGAAGTGCATTGGAAGAATAAATTGATGACACAGGAATTTGGGTATAATGAAAATTGATAAAACGACCTTTGTAGTAAAGCAAAGTAAAGGGGGACATCCATAAATTTGGGGGTCTGTCGTTGACTATTATTATTTTTTTTAGCGCATAATGACCAGGCGAATATATGGCTGAAATTTAAAAGGTACATCAAGGTGACTGGCTAAACTGAACAAGGAAAACGTTTGTAAAGGGGGACATCCTTAAATAATCAAATAACTTGACGACATACAATTGATCGCAGCCTGAGGTCGCCAAGGTAACAGTTTGTTTTAGTGGTCACGCCCGCCGTTGACTTTTGGTAGATTTACCTTCTGTTTTTTTATAAGTATTTAGGCTTTTTTTGCAGATTCGTGACTGATTTAACTTAGGCTGGCACAATAGATTTATGCTGCCTTTTATAACAAAAGTCAACGGCAGACCCCATTCTTTGAAAGAGGACAATTGGTTTTTCCATTATGAAAGTTTGTATTCATAGGGGATCGAATGAAATAGGTGGGTCCTGTATTGAGATTGAATCACAGGGGAAACGGATCATCCTTGATATCGGTCTACCTTTAGACTCGGATTATGCTGATGTTCCTCTCCCTCTTGTTTCAGGTTTTATTAATCCAGATGATTCGTTGTTGGGAGTATTGATCTCTCATCCCCATATGGATCACTACGGACTTGCTTCAAAAATATCGACAGATGTCACTTTTATGATTGGAATATCTGCCAGACGGATTTTGGAAATTGCTGATCTCTTTCTTCCTCACGGAGTGACCTTTAAAAATACTATAGACCTCAAGAATCGTTCTCCCATTCATTTAGGACCGTTCACCTTGACTCCTTTTTTGATGGATCACTCTGCCTATGACGCCTATTCTGTGCTTGTGGAGGCAAGTGGGAAGAGGCTCTTTTATTCTGGAGATTTCAGGGCACACGGGAGAAAGGGTAAACTCTTTGATCAATTGATTTCTAACCCTCCTCAAGATATCGATGTCCTGCTGATGGAGGGTACTACGATCGGTCGCTCGGATTCAGACATCTCTTATCCTTCTGAAGATGATTTAGAGAAGGAATTTGTTGAGCTAATGTTCAATTGCAAGGGAATGGTGCTGGTATGGTGTTCAGGGCAAAATATTGACAGACTTGTTACGGTCTTTCGGGCTTGCCTGAAAACGGAAAGACAATTTATAGTCGATATGTATACAGCGAGTATTCTCAGGGCCACGCATAATCCCAAAGTCCCTCAAGCTGAATGGGATAGGGTTAAGGTCTATCTGCCTAAAATCCAAAAAAGGTCTATAATAAAGAAAAAGCTTTTTGATCTCTCTGATTCCTTCAAATCGAGTAGAATCTTTCCTGAGCAGCTTGCGGGTGTAGCTTCTAAATCTGTCATGCTATTTCGTCCTTCTATAATTAATGAACTTGAAGAAGCAAAATGCCTGGATCAGGCAGAATTGATTTATTCATTATGGCCAGGATATCTTGAAGATGATCAATATGAGTGGCTGAAAAATCATCTCAAGAGGCTGAATATTCCTGTGACCCATTGCCACACATCAGGACATTCTTCAGTCAAGGACCTGAAACGGTTGACTAACGCTCTTAAACCTAAGATGCTGGTTCCAGTGCATACGCTTGAAAGGGATCACTTTCAGGATCTATTTGAGAATGTCGTGATCAGGGATGACGGGCAAATATGGGAGGTAGCGTGATAACTGCAACTGAAATTGAGGAAATCGTCAAAAAGGGGATAAAAAAAACTATTAACAAATTCAGGGAGAATCCCCTCTATTTCTTTACCGAATCAGACCTTCATTCCTATTTCTATTCCAGTATCTATTCAAGTAAGCTTGAGGTGGTCAGGAATAATAAACGGATTTGCCTCATTCATCGGGAGTATCCTACAAACTTTAGATATCATAGAAAGAAGCTGGTTCAAGATGATTATCGTGAACCCTATCCTTTAGCTGACAAAAAGGGGGATAGAGGCAATTACGATATGGCGGTAATCAACCCTGAGTTTGCCAAAAAGTATTCTGATAATATTAATGACATCAAACATATTATAAATAAGGATGTCTCTCTTTTGGAGCAACGCGTAAAAAAAGACATTGAATCAGTTAAAAAGGAACTCGTTTATGCGATTGAATTCAAATACGTGATCAGCAACAGCAAAAAGTTTATTGACGAGGTGAAGGCTGATAACAAGAAACTTCTTTTTTCAACACGGTGGGGGGCCAAGCATGCTGTCAACCTGGTTTTTTGCAGTATTAAGGACAGCAAAAATATTGAAGCTGTTAGGGAGGAAGTTAAAAAGGCTCCAAAGGAAATTGATGCTTTCTTTGTTCAGTCTTGGTACGATGATGACGGAAAGAAACATACGCCCTCTTCAAGCAAAAAACCATTAAACAACTAACCGCTATGAAATATAGGGGTCACGCCTGCCGTTGACTTTTGGTAGATTTACCTTCTGGTTTTTAATAAGTATTCAGGGTTTTTTTGCAGATTCGTTATGATTTAACTTAGCCTGGCACAATAGCTTTGAGATTGAGAGCGAACGAGAGGGAGGAAATAATGGAAATACTCAATGTAAGCGCCGTTGAAGCGAAAAAAATTGAGAGTTATCCTTACAAGGGAACGCCTTACAAAGTGAAAGGTGTAACCATTAAATGGTTGTCCAGCGCCGGTGTGGATAAAGATTCACCTGATTATGGTTTGAGATTTTTTGCTGTTGAGCCGGGCGGTGAGATCCCGATTCACAATCATTTCTATTTACAGACTATGTACATGCTTAGTGGACAATTAGTTGTATTCTCGCATGATCCTGAAACCGATAAAAAAGTTAAAGAAGAACTGGTCGGCCCTAATGATTTTGTTTTCGTTCCGAGCATGGAACCCCACAGCATGATAAACCCAAGCGATAGCGAAGAGGCCCTTTTTCTTTGCTGTATTGGGAATGTGTATGAAGGCCAACAGGATAGAGGACGTTGTTGACTATGTTGAATAACTTTTGATAGCGGAGAAGCGGAACATCCTTAAATTATAGGTTGACTCGATATGAAAAGCATTCATCCGATTCTTTGATGGAATTAGCCGGACAACCTATGATCCCACCACAACCCATTTAGGGTATTGATTTCAGTGGTGCTAAATATGAGGAACGAATCTGTACGTACGCGGGTAATAACTTTTTTCAAAAAAATATTTTGTCTTTGACCGTATCTGTCACAACCATATGCTACAATTTCGGATAGCTTTGAGCGTAAAGCAAGGGAGATGATCCAATGGGGTTGGAAATGAGTATGTGGCAAATGGAAATGTCAAAACTGGAGCAACTTATTATCTCGGATAAGGCGTGTGAGGAATTCCTTGAGACACAATTCCCCGATCCTGATGCGGAAGAAGATGAGGTCGGGAGAGGACGAACGGCCAAATACTCGGTTGATCCCGAGGATCAGGGGATATCCATGGGCAAAACTTGGCACCTCCTACACTATCTTATCACCGGAACCGAAGAACGTGGGGAATTACCTCTTGCTCTTGCAATCATGATAGGGCATCCAGTCGAGGGATTGGGCGGCGAGTTCTGTTGGTTGACGCCCGAAGAGGTGAAGGACGTTGCACTTGCCCTGGACACTCTTTCCAAGGAGGAATTGAGGAAGAGAAGCAACAGGGATTCAATGTCCAAGGTAGATATCTACAGATGTCCTCCTGGGCTTGATGAAGAAGGATTCAGGGATGTAATGAAAGACTTCAAAACCCTGAAGAAATACTATAGTCCTTCCCAGGAAAAGCAACGTCTTATCAAATAGTTGTTCAGGTCTAAAAGATGTCTGCAGATTTTTTTTATAATTTGTTACAGCTTATCCAGCGTCTTGGAATATGGCTATCTATCCTGGCGTGGCTTTCGGTCTGTATTGGAACCATGATTATGATTTATATTCTTCGCCAGGAGAAAAGAATATCCTTATGGTTGCCGTCCTTTATGATTACAGTAATTGCTTTGATAGCCAATTTATCAGATTTTGCCGTTACATTACATATTAGTCCAGATTTGGATTTGGAGGCAAATCCCATCTGGCGGAATGTGGTGGATAGCTATGGCCTGAACGTTGCCCGGTGGTATGGTTTTACCGGTAAAATTTTTGTTTCCGTGCTGGCAGGTTTGATGTATGGATTTTATCGGAAAAATCGGCATTACCTTTTCCCCATACAGGCAAAGTCTCTTGTTGAGTTTATTCGATATATGGGAAATAATTGTCATTCTCTTAAAGAAAGATCTATCGGACTTTTTTCTATTTTTTGCTTCTTCTTTGCTTTTATCCAGATATTTTATTTTTATATTGCATACTTGAATTGGCAGGTGCATTTTCGATCAGATTCAGACTTATTCTGGCTTTTTATTCCACTTATGATGATGCTCTTCTTCATTACAATTGGGTTTTTGATTTTCACATATCAATCGTTCAAAAATAAAGTTTAGAGGCGATTATCGTGAGCGGTTTTTCAGAGTCGGATCGCGTGAAAGCCGCCCAAGCCCTTGGTGCTGGCGCCTATAAAGGGGTCAGATCTACTCTTGGCTCTTGCTGAAAATAAACGGGTTGCGGCTACAGTTTTGACAAATGAAAAATAATCATCAAAACGTTCTTGCCTGTCGAAAATCAAAGGGTTGTACTATTGATTGTACAATAAAACTGAACTTATTGTTTGATGAAAAAGAAGAAAGAAAAAGGTTTGATGCAAAGTGGAAAGATTTTATAGCCTCTGATCCTGATAATGCGAAGGTATACAGGAAAATAGGCAATAAGCTTATTTATAGATCTGAGCAGCTGATTCCAACGAAGAAAGACAAACGCCCGCCTCTATTAATGCTCTTCGGAAATCCTGCAACACACTCTGTTGAAGCAGGCATGTTTTTCTCATTCAAAGGCAAAGGAAAAGAGAACCGGTTCTGGAAGATCATTCTAAAGCCTGCACGTATACTTGAATTGCCTTTTGACCCAACTCAGTCAGTTGGAAAGCTCAATACACAGAGAAGACAAAAAATGTTTAGCCTGAAATACGATTCTCCGTTCCGCATCGGTCTCGGCGTATTCATATCCATGCCCAGCGCAGCCGGGGGCAAATGGGGAGGTGTTGCGGGTATTCAGAAACTCCTTGGAGCAAAAGCCTTCAGAAAACTTGAGCGAGCCGAACAGGGCAGGGTGCTTGAATGCGCTAAGAAATTCGTCAACTCAAAAGGTGGTGTTGTGGCATTTCAGAAAAATGCCTGGAACGCTCTTCGGTCCGATGACGATCCATCTTACAGCATTGATTTGGCCAAAACAGGCAAACTCAAGGGCACACTAAAAGGGAGTGAAAAAAGTCCCCTCCTATGTGTCCCCCCAACCCGGCTATCTGGTCCTTGCTGCCAAGTCCTGAAAAAAATCGTGAAGGAGTATTTATAAAATGATCACAGCGGAACTAGGGGACGTTGTTGACCCCGGTTAAATAAAGGGGTACGTCCTTAAATAATCAAATAACTTGGCAACATACAATTGTAAGAGTAATTTGTGGTCATGCCTAAGATAGCCCGACTCGATACTCCCGGCCTCATACATCATATCATGATAAGGGGAATAGAGCGCCGCAGGATATTCAATGATGATAAAGATCGTAATGGAACATTGCCATGTCCACGGAAACAGTTGATACCATGATTATCGGAGGCGGACTCAGCGGTATCTATGCCGCCTACCTGCTGTCCCAAAGAAATAAATCTTTTGTCGTTTTTGAAGCCCGTGATCGTATCGGCGGCAGGATTTTAAGCCCTGAACATCAAGAATTTTTCTCCGATCTCGGCACCTCCTGGTACTGGCCCGCGATTCACTCGAAAATGGCGCACCTTATTCAAGCCCTGGGCCTCAAGGGTTATCGCCAGTTTGAAGAGGGTATGGGCCGTTTTCAAAGTCCAAATGGAGCCGTCCAGACCGTTAGCGGTTACGCCATGGAACCCCTCTGCTGGCGGCTTTCCGGCGGCATGATGGCATTGATCACAAAACTCTGTGAGGATATTCCTGAAAACGCCATCAGACTCAATCACCCGGTCTGTAAGATTGAAAAAAAACCCGCCGGCGCTTTGGTCAGTGTCGGCGAACTGGAGAAAAAGCCCTGGACCCGGTTCAGTACAAACAATGTAATCCTCGCACTGCCGCCGCGCCTTGCCGCCGCTACCATTCTCTTTGACCCTGACCTGTCTCATAATTTGACCCAGGCGATGCTGAAAATCGGTACGTGGATGGCGGGTCAGGCGAAATTCTGTGCCCTTTACGAAGAACCTTTCTGGCGGCAAAAGGGCCTCTCGGGCCAGGCTTTCAGCCAGCGCGGTCCGCTGGGCGAGATCCATGACGGATCCAACAATAGCAAGGGCCCCTACGGACTGACCGGCTTTGTCGGAATTCCGGCAGTGCAACGCAACCATCAACCACTCCTCACCGAGGCGATTCTCTCCCAACTTGCAATCATCTACGGCAGACCGGCGGCGCAGCCGACAAACTTCTTCTACAAGGATTGGGCTCGCGAACGATTTACCGCCACCCAGTTCGACCAGCCGCCGATGTACGAACACCCCCTCTATCACCCCCCGGCAGGTCAATCCTCCATTTGGGATGGTACCATCCATTTTGCCGGCACGGAAACCGCCAACCAACACGGCGGTTATTTAGAAGGCGCTCTGATCGCCGCCGAACGGGCGGTAATGAACCACTAAGGGGGGTATAGGGGACATCCTATAAAATTTGGTGGTCAAATCTGCCGTTGACTTTTGGTAGATTTATCTTATGTTTTTTTGTAAGTGAACAGTTGAGGTTTGGTCCCCCTTTTCGTTTATACCTGTAAACGGGCAAATACACCCTACTTTGGAAACCTGTAAAATGCATATGAAGTCTATATATACAATATCAGGATGCGTATTAGCAGCAATTATAATTTATCTGTTCATTCCTTCATCCTATGAAATCAGAAATGCCAATCCCGCCAGTGATACAATTGTATGCTTCGGTGACAGCCTCACCCATGGTACCGGTGCGAAAAAGGGCATGGATTATCCTTCCCAACTATCAGGATTAATCGGAAGAGAAATAATTAACGCCGGAGTGCCGGGAGACACGACCGCCACAGCACTTTCCCGAATAGATGACATCCTGGAAGAAAATCCGGGGATTGTTCTTTTAACACTGGGCGGAAATGATCTGAAAAACAGGGTAAATAAAAATACAACCTTTAAAAATCTTGAAATTATAATAAATAAACTCCAGGATAATGGAGCCCTGGTTGTTCTTGGCGGTATAGACATACCGGTTTGGGGCAGAGGTTTTGGCGATGCCTATCAAGAACTGGCTGAAAAAACAGGATCTGTATTAGTTCCTGACATTCTTAATGGTATCTTCGGGAAACGACGTCTTATGTGTGATTCCATACATCCAAACAGCGAAGGGTACACTATTATGGCAAATCATTTTTATAAAGCAGTGAAACCTTATTTCTAATAAAGAGGTCTAAAATTCAAAGGGCGTGATTTTTCAAGATTGAGTAGAGGGATCGGAAATGAAAAAACTTGAGGGTTTTCAGCGCAAATATCTGAGAGGGGTTGCCCACGGTCTGAAACCGGTGGTCTTTATCGGCCAAAAGGGGCTTACACCTGAAGTCCTTTCGTCTGCAGAAAAGGCCTTTGAACGGCATGAACTCATCAAAGTGAAGTTTAATGCTTTCAAGGAAAAAGAAGAAAAGACGGAGCTCTCCGCCCGCATCGAAAAGGAAACAGGCGCGGAGAATGTGGGCATTATCGGACACACGGCCATCTTCTACCGGCAGCAGGAGGACCCGGAAAAACGGAAGATCTCGCCGCCTCAACGGGATGGCGGGGGCCGAGGGCGGGTCGGACCGAGATGACCGTGGAAAAGGGAGACGTGAGTGAAAAAGCAAAGAAAAGAATAAGGGTCAGGTCTTCATTCTGAGGGGATAGGGGACGTAGTTGACCCCTTTTCACGCGTTATTTCCGGATTGATTTAAGAGCCTGCATCTTGGCTTGGAATTCGTTGATCTCTGTGTTCATGCCAATAAAGAAAGCTTGTTCAGGTGAAAATAAATCATATTCCATCGTTGCGACAAAGAACCGGATTCCGTTCTTTTTAAGGATTTTCAATCCCTGTTTGGATTTCTCATTATCCCTTGACCATCGGCTTGCATCGGAAACTATTACGCTATCATAAAGATTCTTTTCTGAATCCCTTAGGAGTTGCTCAAGCTTTTTGCGTTTCTGATCTGGTGTAGTATGTTCCTGGCCTGAATATTTTCAGCATGAGTCAGGGATAATGCCATCAGGAGTTTTCCCTCTCATTATTTAGGATTTACGGATAAGTAAGCGTTGATAAAGATATCTACTTGGTTTTCCACTGCGTTTCTGATATCGCTGATATCTGTCGTTATACCTAAGGTACCAGTTGACCAAGTGCTGAAATTAATTGGCACTGAAGAGTTTCTTTTTAGGTATACAAATTGTTCCAAAGAAACATCTATTCGATAAACATACCCTTTAAAGCTTTTCGTTTTCAAAATACCCAAATCTATAACCAAGGTATGCAACGCTTTTTTTCTCATTTCTGTCAAGGCCAACACCTTTATCCCAGCCAGTCGGAGTTTCAGCTCCACATCGGTTGTTATTTGTAGCATTGTCAATCCGTCTTTTTCTATATCGGGGTCTAAGTACCTAACAATTACATTAACGCCTGTAAATCCTTTAAGTGTCGAGCGTGCATATTTATCATCAGAAGCAATCCCCAATGATCCCATCTGCACAAAAACGAAAACCGCAACTGCCAAAATAAGCCATGCTTTTTTCATAACGTTCTCCTCGTCCTTCTCCTATTATTTTTATCCTCCATGCTCCTTTAGATATTCTTTAGCGGTCTGTTCCAACAAATCACCTGCCGGCCTGATTTGCTTTGCCGCAAGAATCTTGATTCGCCGCCAAATAGTCTAATCTATTCTTTCTAATGGGGTCGGACCGAGACAACAATTTAAAATTGCAAATTAATCAGGTGAAAACCTGCCTGAAATAGCGCTTAAAACGGCATTTTTGGTGGCAAAATGGGCCTTCTAAGGCTTGAAAACGCCTATTTTTTTAAGACATAATACATTAAAGATCAGGTATATAGTCTGGCCCGTCCCCAGCCTGGCCACAGTCAGTTAATCCAAAATCCGCAATCCAAAATCCAGAATCGTGCCTGAGCAGTCTTTTCGTTCAGGCGCTATATAAGTACCTGCCGACAATAGATAATGCAGATATTGTTTCTACTGCCTCAATAATTTCAGGTAGTGATATGCCGTGATTAAATTCTCCGAGATGCGGACCGCTTTCTATGACTATATCTTTTGCCCCTTTTTCAAAGTTCTTTATTTTGCTTTGAGAATATCCTTTTCCCTTCAGATAATCAGTAAATTCATCATCAGTTATTTCATTCTGGTCTGCTATTCTCAATATCTCTTCCATATAGCGGTCAACACCCATCTCTTCAATCATCCGGCAGGCAAGTTTCTCCAGGTCAACGGGTATTTTTTTCCTGAATTTCATTCCCACAAAACCATGATAATAACTGTGAAAGATATCGGCAACCAGTTCCTTTAGGAACTGTTCGTCAAATAGGTCCCTGGCATCAACCGGCTTTCCATGCCTGTCAATTCCAACCTTGCTCTTGTCTTTATTGCGAAAGTAGCTGCCGGCAATCAGCAAGAGGCTCAGGATATGAACGCCTATATGGTTATAAATATTTTTGCTCATACCTTTGAAACAGATGAGATGTTCAAAGTCCCTGATACCTGATAGACCGAGATTCGGGTATGAACATGATTCAAGCCATCTATCGAGCCTCCCTGCCCGCCGCCATTCATAAAGGCCGTGGTCGTTTCTTCTTTGCCTCTGTACCCTGTTGTGAAAAAGGGGAATCGGAGCAGAATGGATAATCCCTTCAGCGCTCAGTTTCCCAAGTAGCCAGGCGTTTCTGGTGAGCATCTCCCTCAATTCTTCAAAGCTCAGTCGCTGCTCTTTTATTGTATCATTTGGATAGACAAAATAGTCTTTGTCAGCAATAAAACCGATTGCATAATTTCCCGGATGAAGGTCAACCCTTAGGGGTATCTTAAGGGGTATTTCACGCAACCTGAATGTATAGCTCCCATGAATTTTAATAGGCCTTGGGATATTAAATCTCACAGGAAAAGAATAGTGTTGGGATCGAAGGTGGTGCATCCAGAGCGGCTCTTTGTAAAGCATGTGAGGGGGTTCATCAATGCGGGCCAGCTTGATTACGAGTAACTTCTTTTCTTGATCAATGGCTGCTACAAGACTTCTTCCAATAAGGGTAGGGGGGGTAGTGATAGAAATGGATGATTGATTGAGTATCTCATTCAGGCTTATATTAGGTACTTTTTCATTATAGTGTTTGCTTATCCTGGGGCCGTTAATAGAAAGAGGAAGATCTCCCAGCGCCTCTGCAACTGCCCTGTGGGGGTGTCCGCTCGTAGTGGCAAGCAGACTAAGCAGGGCAGAAAGTGCCTGGTCGGCAAGGTGCTCTGCATGGATAATCATAGAGCAGAGTGCGCCTGCTATTTGTTTGTACATAAAATAGGCCTGTGTTTGACGTGTGATTATCGAGTCTTTCAGGCAATTTGTTAGTATGGATATTGTACCGAAATCAATAACATGGGGGCTGGTTTCAATGAGGTGATGAAGATGCCAGACAGCCAGGTATTTGGCTGAAAAATCATAAGATTTATCTATTAGTTCATTCTCTGATTGGTTTTTTTGCTTTTTTAAGGCTATATTGTTCATAGAATTCAGGAAGTTTTTTTCGAAAACCCTCTGCGCCCCCGATGGCTCCAGAAGCCCTGCCGTCGAGATTGGATCGCAAGCCGATGCATCTTTTATATTGACTACTGCACCGCCACTTTACGTTGCATTTCACTGTTGGTCATGCTTGGATAAGCCTGATGGAAGTTATTTCCGGGGGGGCACCGATGCGAAGAGGGAACACCAGCGTCCCGATACCGCGATTGACATATGTATATCCGTAGGGTTCTTTGACCAGGCCGGCCAGATAGCGGGCTGGATTTTGGATCGGAATGAAGTAGTGGGAGAGATAGGGGACGGCTACCTGCCCACCGTGGGTGTGTCCACAGAGCACCAACTCTACTTTGGCAGGTGGTCCAAGATCCTCACGGACATCTGGGCTGTGGGATAGCAAAATGGTGAAGTTCTCCGGCGGTACATCCCGAAGTGCCCGGTGGATATTGTAAGAGAACCATATATCGTCTGTTCCGGCGATGGAAATTTTCTCCTGCCCTCGGGTCATCGTTTTGGACTGGTTGCGCAAAACACCGATACCTATACGCTCCAGTTCGCTGACCAGGCGATACTCGGTTTCCTTGCCGTCCCATTGGTCGTGGTTGCCCAATACGGCCAGTTTGGTCCCTTCTTTCAGACGACTTAGTGCTTTAATGACCATCTCGATATAGTCCCCGCCTGCGCTTGGCAACCAGCGCTTCCAAAAATCGTTCACGGAACCTGTAATGAAATCCCCTGTGATGACTAATAGATCCTTTGGAAGACTGTTGATCCGCTCAACGACCTGATCCAGATACCCCCTGCCGACCCAAAAACTTGCGTGCAGATCAGAAATCTGTACGATCTGGAATCCGTTGAAAGCTTCTGGAAGATTGAAAAATTCAAGGGTTTGATGCTCGGTGATCAAGTCGTTTCGGCCAGCGAATCCAAACCCCAAGAAGGATAAGACCGAAAGTCTGAAACCATATTTCAGAAAGCTGCGGCGGGTCAGCTTTTTTTTGAAGATTGCGAGCTTATCGTTAGCGGACAATTTATCTCGACCTTCTCATACGATTTACAGGGTGATGGTGAGGTGATAAAATGATTTGATAAGAAGTCACTTTTTTTCGGGGGGATTATAGTGGAAATGGATTTGCGCGTCAAGGGAGAAGCAGGCACAACATATTCGGTAACTAAAAAGATTTGGGGGTCAAATCTACGCTTGACTCTTGTTGATCCGGTAAGCGGGCCGGGAAACAAGTCATGGCAGGCAGTGGAATGTAAAGGGTGAAAGTGTGGGTGAGGCAGAGTTGCGTTCAGGATTAAAACACTTCTGCTGTTAATCGATTAGCCGTTTCTGATGAGTTGCCGGAGGTAGAGAAAGATAATTGCGCAATAATGCGCAATATAAATAAAAAATATATTGCGCATTATTGCGCAATATTATACGTGATTACAGTTCTGGATTGTTTTAAATCCCGCCCGGAGAAAAGGCTGAAAGTGGGCGATACCCCGAATCCGAGGGGTGGCGTACGGGGCGTCATACCTGACAAGATGGCATATTGAAAGAACTTAGTGTGAGTTTCGGAGTTCCGTCCATAAAAAATTGATGACTTCTGCCTTAAAGCTTGTGCTATGGCCAAAATGAATCCTGATGACATTGAGGGTTATGAGAAAGCCACGGAAGGTGAGAAAAGGGTTTTCAGGTTCATAATGGAAGCGGCGAGACCTCACAAGGATTTCATTTGCTGGTATGAGCCTTCAATTGGAAGTTCAGGGAAAGAGCCTGATTTCATCCTTTTTGGGAAAAGACACGGTCTTCTAGTTATTGAAGTAAAAGACTGGACCACCCGGCAAATCACTTCATTCAACCCACACCAGTTCACTATACTCGTTTCAGGAAAGACCAAGAAAAAAACCAATCCTGAAAAACAAGCAAAGGGTTACGTAAATTCCCTCAAAGAAAGATTGAAGGAATTTCCCGAATTTCTTTCCGAACATCCCAAGTTCATGGGTAAATTAAAGATACCCATTGGCAGGATGGTCGTGTTCCCTAACATTTCCCGGGCTGAATATGCTGAAAGTAAATTTAAGTGGTTCATGGAATCTGGAAGGACCCTGTGCAAGGACGATCTCGATGCGGCCGGGGAGATCCTCTGCGATACATCGGGGCGCAAGTTTCAGCAAAGGATTTCAGAAGTCTTTCCGTTCCGATTCGAAGGGATCACGCAAAAAGAGATAGACAAGTTAAGTTTTATCATATGGCCGGAGGCTAAAATCGACTTGCCCCCTCGTCTTGGCTCGGGGAAAAGCCGTTTCCAAAGGGAGGTGCTGGCCCTTGATGAATCACAGGCAAGGGTTGCATTTCGTCTTGGACGCGGGCACCAGATCATCAAGGGGCCGCCCGGAAGTGGTAAGACCCTTGTCCTGGTTCACCGTTGCTGTCACCTATCCAAGTATAATCCTCAAACAAAAAAGATTCTTTTAGCCTGTTACAACATAGCGTTAGTCGGGTACCTGAAGAGGCTGATCCAGGAAAAGGGGCTGGGGATCGGAACAAACGGTATCGAAGTCTGCCATTTCTATGAGCTTTGTGCCCGGATCATGGGGGAACCGGTTCACTATGAAAACGAGGATTCGGAGTATTATGACCTGGTAACCCAGGAAGCCCTTGAAAGTATATTGAACGGGAGATCAAGTGTCGGTCCCTTTGACGCCATCCTCGTGGATGAAGGCCAGGACTTCGACGGGGAGATGCTGAAGATCCTGCTGGGTTTGCTCAGGCCCGGAGGTGACCTCGTTATCAGCCTGGACTCCTTTCAGGATTTATACAGGAGGAGGTCCTCATGGAAATCCCTTGGAATTAAGGCTGGTGGTCGGACCCGACACCTCAGGAGAGTTTACCGTAACACAGTGGATATCTTTGGTTTTACACAACGGTTTATTGGCGAAACGCCAAGGATTGAAAAGCAGCTTTCCCTGCTTCCCCATGATTTCGCCTTTCACGGCGACTTACCGGATCTCCGCCAGTTTCGAAACATGGAAAAAATAGAAGCTTTTCTCACTGATGACCTGAAAAGATACATTGAAGTGGAAGGTTACAAGAGATCGGAGATAGCGGTCATTTACGATGACAAGGTCTATGGCCCGAGCAAGTTTGCATATGATAACCGGGCGCTCCCGATGCGGATTCTCAAAAGATTGGAGACGTATGGTATTCCTGCCGCGTGGGTCTCGCAGGACGTGAGATCCAAGGAGATGTATGACATCACAACGGACAGGGTATCCCTAATCAGCATCCACAGCTCCAAGGGCCTGGACTTTGACCTGGTTTATCTTGTCGGCATCGATCACATTCGCACAACGCAAACCACCAAAGATGCCCTTATTCCCCTTGTCTACGTGGCCATGACCAGGGCTAAATACAGGCTGGTGATCCCTTACGTGGAGGAAACCGAGATTATAAAGAGAATGAAAGAATGTCTTCCAAAATGACCATGGAGGTTAAAAAACTATCTTTGCTAATAAGAAACCAATAGAATATTTTTAGGGTTTGATGTCCTACATGGAGACACTCGACAAGGAATAGATTTTGTTCACTGGATGGGCAGTCATGGGAAAGTTAAACGGTACACAGTTATACGGTTTCAGCAGATTACTGGCGACCCTGCGAATGGGCCGGAATAAGGAGCTTAAAGGAGTTTCAATCAAGAAAAAGCTGGCTTTAAACTATGTTTCCAAAGAAAGCAAGCTAACCCGTATGGGCAATAAGATCTTTTCCAATACATTCACGCCATATTTTCCGTCTCAGGCATACGACCGTTTTTTAAAAGGAGTAATTTCTGTTGCTTCCGGCAGGCCCCTGCCGGTAATCACCAATTTTGCCATTACGCCTCAGTGTCCCTGCAACTGCTGGCATTGCTCATTTTCCGATCGTTCCAAGAAGGACGTACTATCTTTGGAACACCTTAAAGCGGCTATCTCGGAAGTACAGGATATGGGTTCATGCGTTATTGGTCTGACCGGCGGCGAACCTCTTATGCGCAATGATCTGGAGGACATCATCGCCTGTATTGACAGTCGATCCATGCCCGTTATATTCACCACCGGTTATAAATTGACCATCGAGCGGGTCCGGCGGCTGAAAGAAGCCGGACTGGAAATCCCTGTGATCAGCCTGGATCATTACCAGGCTGAGGTCCACGACCGGGGCCGACGAAAGGAAGGAATGTTTGAATATGCCCTGAATGCCATAAGAATGTTCCAGGAACAAGGGTTTTATGTAGCAGTTTCGTTTGTACCGGACAGAAAGCTGGTGGACAATAAGGAAGAGATATTCAAAGTCATTGATTTTTTTCATGACCTGGGAATAAACGACATGCGCCTGACCTCACCAATACTGAGCGGAAAACTGACCGCGCGTCCGGAAGAAATGCTGTCCCCGGAAAATGTAAAAACCATCTTTGAAATTCAAAAAAAATGCACAAAAACTTCGGGCTATCCCGGTGTGTTTGCTTACGATTTTTTTGAAAGCGAGAAATATTACGGCTGTGGTGCCGGGTACAATTACATGTTTATCGATTCGCAGGGAAATCTGTGTCCCTGCGATTTTACCATGATGTCTTTTGGTAATATTCTGGAAAAACCGATCAGGGAAATCTGGGAGGAAACCAGCCGGCATTTTTGCGTCCCCGGCTGTGTCTGTTACGCCAACAAAAGCAATGACCGCATCGCTGCCAGAAAACCTTCCCACTGGCCGCTAAATATACAGGCAACCAAGGAACTGCTTGGCGAATGCCCCTCCTATGATATAAACAGGATCCCCGAATTCTACAAACGCATGGGACTGCCGGTATAAAAATAAGAAACTGTTCGATCAACGAGTATTCGTTCGCACGGGCAATGGCCTCTCCCTTTTCCAGCGAAAATCCCATTGCCGGAGGTCATTTACAACCACCCAACACGACCCTGCAGCCCAAAACCAGACTTGACATGAACGCACATATAGCAATAAAATTTGTATAACTTAATAACAGGAGGGAGGTGGAAAATGCCAATAAGCGCCAGATTGGATGAAGAGACAGAAGAACTTCTATTTAAGACTGCGGCAGCCTTGAATGTAACCAGGACCGAAATCCTGAAGGCCTCAATCCGCGAATTCTGCCAAAGGACATTGGAGAAAAAGGCCAAAAAGCCTTACGATCTGATTGGAGATCTGGTTGGAGAGGAGTTTAGCGGGAAAGGCAATTCAAAGTCTTTCCTGCCCTGCTCTGAACTTTCGCATTCAGATGATGCATAGAAAGGGGTCACCCATTAATATATTATAAGGGGTTGGTGGGTCGCTTTCACAATATCATCATCAATATGCAAATATATCAATAGGTTAGCATATTGAACGGGCTTAAATCAATATTTTGTTGTTCTTTATTTTATTTTGATGCTAAAATTTTAGAAAATTGTCTCAATTAAATGGCCACAAATTACCTACCTCGCAGCCCCGCTCAGGCGGGATCTCCGTTACTCTCCGACAAGCTACGAGGTATCAAGACCAGAAAATGTAACGCAGCAAGCGGCGGGGAATTAACCCTTGTCCGCCTTTGGCGGATTAAAAAATTCGGTAGCGCTGCATTCAACAACCGGAATTTGTTCTGTTTGCCTGCTTCGAAGAAGAGATAGTGGCTCCAAAAATGTACGGAAATTTCGTAGAACGGGTGTCTGATCATGTTAGAAAACAAAAAAATGGAACATCCTGAGATACTTCCCGATATTCACACGAAACGCACTAAAGAGATCATTTACTCTATCCGCAGGCTAATGCAGGCGGGGGAGCATTACACAAAGGAGTTGAATAAAATATACAACGTGAGCGCCGCGCAAATCAACTGCCTTATTGCCCTTTACGAAAATGGACCGCTTCCTCCCTCCCAGATCGCCAAATATCTCATGGTCAATTCCAGTACTGTGACAGGAATCATCGACCGGTTAGAGAAAAAAGATCTTGTGAAGAGATTAAGGATATCGCAGGATCGCCGGGTGATTACTATCGAGTTGACAAAAAACGGGAAAGTACTTGCAGAAAATGCCCCGCCCCCCATCCAGCAGAAGATCATTGACGGGCTTAAGAAACTCTCAGAAAGCGAAATAGATCAGATCGCTTTTGCCCTTACAAAGCTCACCAGCATGCTTGATGTCGAGGATTTGGAAGTCACATAAGCCCTGTAAAGACCCCAGGATCCCCTCAAAATTCCGCTCTTCCGCCAGGCTATCTTTTCTGCTAACCTACTGAATCTTTTATCAATTTAAGACATACAATAAAAACAAGCCAGTACCCTTGACAAGTGTATTATTCTACTATATTATTTCAATTCAAACAATTTGTTATAATATTATTTTAGTTGAAACTTTTATGCGAGATTAATCCTTGGTCCAAAGGAGACCACTCCTTTGGTTTTTTTTACCATAAAAAACAGCCTAATAACCTGAGTAGTTACGATGTTTTTAGAAGGATGAGAAAATTGAATAAAGAGCAAGTTGAAAAAACCAAGTCTTTGCTGGGTAAGGATACTGTGGAAATGCTGCTACAGGTCCACCAGGATGCTCTGTGGATACTCGAAAACCTTGGAGTCGGTTGCAAGCAAACCGAGATACAGGACGCATTCCAAAAATTTACAGAAGAAGGTAAGGCCGTTGTTTACGAAGACCGCATTTATATTACTTCCGCATTGGTTGAACAGTGTCTCAAGACTGTTCCGGGAGTGGCTGAGTTTTTCGTTCCCTTGAACAGTTTTTTCATCGGAGGCACCGCGCCCTATGTCTATGACGACAAGGCAGGAAAAGGCGGAGTATTTCCCGCACCCGAACACGCGGCCCGGATCGCGAAAATTGCTGAAGAAAACCGGATGGTGGCGGGTATGGGACGTGGGATAAAACTCAAGGACGAAGTCCAGCAGATGAACATCATGGCTGAGAACTGCACCAAGCCCCTCTATTTCGCGGTGACCTCGGATGCCTCCCTTAACAGGACAAAGGAGATCTATAAGCATAGAAAGAACATCATGATCGTGTTCTGTCTAACAAGGCCCCCATTAGAGGTAAACGAGAATTTCTCCGAGCATTTTGTCAAAGTGGTTAAGGCCGGTTTGCCCGTGTTTGTTTCAGCCATGCCCATGGCAGGCATCAGCGCGCCCTATTGTTATAACGGCGTGTTGGCCATGACCCATGCCGAGGTGCTTTTCGGTATTTGTACGGCACAGTTGCTGAATCCAGGTGCAACCTGTGTGCACGCCGGATATCCGACAATTGCAGATCCGAGAATCGAGTATAATCCCAATTACGGCCTGATCAGCCATAACCTCTTGAACGTCCTTATGACCCATCTGAACCTTATGCTGGACCTGCCCACCTTTCAAAGCGCGGGCACAACCCATGAGGAACACCCGACCGACAGGGCATACGCAGACGCCAAAATGGGACAGGCCCTGTGCATAAAGTACGGATTTCATATGATGCGTCATCCCTTTGCATTTCTCCGCTACCTGATCGATTTCTCATTTGCAAAACTGGAAAAGGCCATAAGGATTGCTGAAGAAATTAACCAGGAGGACGCTCCCGGAGTGGAGATGCCGGTTTATGACGAAAGGGGCATGGAATCTGTCAGACGAATCGGTTTGGGGATGTATATGGAAGACACCCTCACAACGGCTAACTTTGGAAAGATTTTTGTCAACTAAGCGAATCAAATAGATTTTGGAGGTAAAAAAGTGGCAAGTATAGCTGGAATTGTATCGCAGCACGGAAGGATCTCCGCTGATAGTGCTAAGCAAGTGGGAAAGATGTTGAACCTGATGCGGCACCGAGGCCCGGACAATAACATTATCCGTTCACTAACCGATGACAGGGGAGCGCTGGGCGCCAATGAAATCAACCTGTCCTCGGACAGGACTTATTGCTCATCACTTGAGGAAGCCCCGTATGTTCTTTTTGATGGAAAACTGTTTAATGAAAGGCCCGACGGGCAAAATGACATAAGTCTTTTCAGAGAATACTATGAAAAGCATGAGAGAGATTGCTTCAAATACCTTGAGGGAAGTTTTTCGTGCGCTATTGTAGAAAAGGATGATGAAGTCATTTTGGCGAGGGATGCAGTGGGTGCCAGGCCCCTCTTTTTTGCTTCCGAGAATAACGTATTTTACTTCAGCTCAGAGATGAAGGGATTAAAAGACCATGTTCAATTCAATATCCAGGAGCTTCCGCCCGGATACACCTACAGTACAAAAAAAGGAATGAAGGAATTTGAGCCCTATAAACCTGAAGTGCCTGAGCTCGGGGATATGAAAGAGGCCGCCAATATTCTAAGAGAGCTTCTTATAGAAGCGGTAGAAAAAAGAATGGACGATGTTAATGCCATCTCATTAAGCGGTGGCCTGGATAGTTCCATTATAGCCGTCATAGCCAAGGAGTTTAATCCCGATTTGCACTTATTCACCGGTTCTGTTGAGAGGTTTCCCGGGCCTGACCTGGAGAATGCCAAGTTTATGGCCGATTTCCTGGGCATGGAACATCATGTCTGTCTCATCTCAGATCAAGATATTTCCGACTTCATTCCCGAGGCAGTATGGTATCTGGAAAGTTTCGATGAAGATTGTATTTCAGGAATTATTTCCAACTACTATGTCTCAAAAATGGTGAAAGAATATTCAAATGCTGTCCTGGTCGGTGAAGGCGCTGATGAGTTGTTCGGAGGGTATCGCTTGGTCCTCAAGAACCCCAAGGTAAAAAGCAATGAGCAGAGGGAACGACTTGCCCAGAAGCTGCTGGACATCGCGTACAATACCGCACTTAGACGTTTGGATCGGGCATGGATGGCAAATGCTGTAGTCTACAAAACACCTTTTTTAGATGCAAAAGTCGTGGCTTTCAGCAAAAAAATCCCCATGGATTGGAAAATATATGGAGAAAAACAGACTGAAAAGTACATACTGCGAGAGGCATTCAGGGATATGCTTCCCGAGAAAATAGTCAACCGTGAAAAACTCAGATTTGCCATGGGTACGGGTATGGATGATGTGATGGATGAAATCGTAGCAGAGAAGGTCGAACCCGAAGAGATAAAGAGGAGGCCCAAGACCGCCTATGGCTTGCCTTTTGCTTCGTTTAAGGAGCTTTATTATTATGATGAATTTTTGCGGCAGTTTCCACCGTCTTATGAAAACCAGACCGTTCGATGGGACCCCTTCAAATAAAAGGAGCAAAAACAATGTCATTTCCAACCTATAAGAAATACGTAATTGTCGGAGCAGGAATACATGGATTGAGCACTGCCTGGCATCTGGCAAAGGAGTTAAGAGCCAGGAGGCGCGGTTCGGGCAGGGATATTCTTGTCATTGACAAGACCGCCATAGGTGCCGGGGCCTCCGGGATCGCCTGCGGTGTAATCCGCAACAACTATTATCAACCGGCAATGCAGGAATTGATTGCCCATAGCGTGGATATATGGGAGGAGGATGCTGAAGGATATGGGTACCTCCCTGTGGGTTATATGCAGATCTCCCCTGAGCACATGCATTCTGATGTGGCCGATATTCATGGCCGGCAGAAAGATATCGGATATGACTCGAAATTCATTGAAGGAGAAAAAGACTGCCTCAAGTACATGAGAAAGAACGTCTTTGAGGACTGGCAGGCCCAGAATGTAACCTCCATCCTGCATGAAAAAAGGGGGGGGTATGCACATAACTCAAAGGCCCTCTACCGTCTGGCGGATAAGGCGGAGGCCGAGGGTGTCCGAATTCTCACCGGCACCAGCGTAACAGGGTTACCCCATAATGGCTGTGTAACTGCGGTGGAAACCACAAAGGGCCGCATTGAATGTGATCATGTTGTTATTGGCGCGGGGCCGTGGGCAAATAGTTTCTGGGATATGCTTGACCTGCCCGACAGAATTGACATCACAGACAACCATGGTGACGTTCATCCCGATGTTAAAATGTGGACATACTGGTCTCTTCAGGAAGGGACCCTGGGCGTAGAACCATCATACGGCATGGACAACAATGGCAAGATGCCTCCGGTCATTCATGTGGATACCGACGCCCCCCTCTTTTCAAGCGAGGATGGCTCCCTGATCACCGAAAAGATGTGGGGAATCTACTACAAGCCCGATTTTAACTTCAGGGGCATTCAGGGGGGTGCTACGCCGAATCTGGTGGCCAAGGAGAAAGTATCAGTGGACCCATACGGCATTGATTCCCCGGATTTCATTGTGGGACCGGAATTTGCCCACACGTGGACCTCTGCCTTGGCCCACTGCCAGAAAAGGTATGAAGACAAGTACTATCGTTACAGGAAGGAGCCCTCGGGCGGTCTCGGGGCTTTCAGTCCTGATAATTTCCCCATTTTCGATGTCATGAGGCAGAATTGCCATATAATCGCAGACTCCAGCCACGGATACAAGATGATCGGTGTAGGGAAGCTCGTGGCGAAGGAAATCATGGGGGAAGAACAGCATTTGTTAAAACCGTTCCGATTTGATCGCTATGAAAAGGGGGAGATGCTCCCTGAGTCAAATAGCCCCTTCCCATGGAGCTGATTGGATTGACGATTAGAAATACAATCCTTGAGCAGTGGATCGGCAATGATCGATCAGGGTGTGTGACCAGGTGGATTTGACAATTCTTGGATCAGGGGGATGCACGGTTATCCCCAAACCGCTTTGCCAATGCCGAGTCTGTGAAGAAGCAAGAAGGAAGGGGACTCCTTATGAAAGGACGGGGCCGTCTGCATTCATCCATGACGAAAATATCCTGATAGACACACCAGCAGAAATAACCTATCAGTTAAACAGATCTTTAATAGAGCGTATCGATTATTTGATCTTTACACATCTGGACCCGGACCATGTGGAAGGGTTTCGGGTAGTGGAACAGGTTAGCCTTGATTTTCGCACTTGGTATGCATTCCCGGAAAAGCAGATCCAATTGATTCTTCCTGAGCCTTTAAGCGAGCGGGTCAGGAATATAAGATCGGTTTACGGTCCTCTGATTGATTTTTATGTGAATCGCGGATTTATAAAATGCACGGCTTTTCGAGAAAAAATAAGAGTCGGCAGCATTCAGATCACTGCAATCCCTGTGGACCGGGGAGATCAGATAGCATTCATATATGTTTATGAAAAAGAAGGAATACGTGTGGTTTATGCCCCCTGCGACATCAAGCCCTTTCCAGAAGACAGGAAGGAGGTTCAAGGGGCGGATCTACTGGTGATTCAACCGGGTATTTTTGAGGCCGGACTCAAACACGGTTTCACATACCCGGCAGATCATATCTCCAGGACGACCCTATATACGTTTAATGAGACCCTGGACCTTGCCAAAAGGATTCAGGCGGGCCGGGTTCTGTTTATCCATCTTGAGGAGTATTGGAACAGGAGCTATGATGACTATCTGGCGATCCGGGAAGGGTTTGACAATATACAGTTTGCTTATGACGGGATGCAAATTAGAATTTGATCTGAGGTAATGTAAATGGATTTTGAAGACAGTACCCTTCTTGAAAAAATACATAATGATGCACTCCGGGTCCTGGAAGAGGTAGGGGTCAAATGCGACTCCGCTGAGGTTAGGCAGATCTTTGAAGAGACAGGCATGGCTGCATTTGATGACAGCACCGGACACATTCATGTCCTGAAACCATTAGTGGAACAGGTCTTAAATACTACACCAAAACGAAACAAGTACTGGATCCCGGAGAATTCTTTTGGGGTGGGAGGAACAGCGCCCTTTGTATACGACGATCAGAGCGGTGATTTAGTGGAGCCTACTTTTGAACATCTTTCTAAGATAGCAAGAATTGTCAATGATGCGGATGTAATCAACTTCATGGCCAGAGGCGTCTTGATTAAGAACCAGGAAGTAAAGGTCATGGATACTATTATTGAGAACTGCCATAAACCGATATATGTGGCTGCTGTGACCGAAGCAGGCATTGCCCGGGCAAAGGAAATTCATGAGAGCAGAGGCTATCTTACCATCCAGTTCTCCCTTATAAACAGCCCCTTGAATATCATAGAAAGTATGATCGATCCATTTCTCTCATGTGTACGCAAGGGCATCCCCATATACGTTTCCAGCATGCCGATGGCAGGCCTCTCAGGCCCTTACTCCATGTCGGGTCTTGTTACGCTGACCCATGCCGAAGGGCTATTCGGAATCACGCTGGCCCAGTTGGTAAACCCGGGGATTATGGTCGTCCATGCCGGTCTCCCATCTATTGCCAATATTCAAAAAAACTATGCCGTTGATCTGGGTCTGGTTTCGCACAACATTGCCAACTTACTTCAGGAAAAGATCAATAAGATGCTAAATATTCCTTCCATACAGACTGCCTGTACCACCAGCCAGGATGAACCGAACAAGAAGTCAGAAGATGATGCAGTAAATGGTTATGCTCTAATGAAGAAACATGGATTTCACCAGATTCGGCATGCCTTTGGGTTTCTGAAAGAACTGATCTCATTTTCCATAGCCAAGTTAGAGAGGCATATTGATCTTTGCAGGGAAACGAGCCCTGAACAAGTACCGGATTATGAGATTGACCCATATGATCCGGAAGGCTTTGAGGTCATCATGCGCAACGGGAGCAAGGCCAATTATATGCGGGATGATCACACCCTGAAAAACACAGGGAAATACTTTTTAAATTAGCGGAAAGCAACTACATATGTCTTAGACAGGATTACAGGATAAAAAAGATTATTATTTCCTGTACATCCTTAGTTTAGAATTCTGTGTTACAAAAGATTAGTCTTTTGTATTATAAAATGTATTCACTCAATATTTAGGGGACTCTTCCTGGCACGAATGTTTAAACCACTACTTGTTGAGCTATTAATTTTCATAAAAACAGGATATATATCTTGATTTACAAGATTAATCTCCCTCTGTAAGCGGGATTAATCCTTTCAAAAATAGATAGCTGAACTTGCACAGGCTAGTTATTAAAGGACATCCCAAGGAGTCAATGAAAAATGAAAGTCGCCCTTTATCAGACCAGCCCTATCCTGCTGGATCTCAAGACCAACCTGGAAGATGTTATTGCCAAAATCCGTCAAGGTCGGGAAAAGGGCGCTCAACTGATCGTCTTCCCGGAATTGGCCTTGACAGGGTATTTTGTCGGCCAGAGATATCATGAAGTTGCCCTGAGGCTGGATTCCCCGGAAATAGAGCAGTTGGCATCGTCAACAAAGGGGACGGCGGCAGTAGTAGGTTTTATAGAAGAATCCCCGTCTATGAATTTTTACAACTCCGCCCTCGTGGCCGTGGATGGCCAGATCGCTTTTGCCTACCGCAAGCTCAATCTGCCCAATTACGGCGTTTTTGAGGAACGGAAATACTTTGCCCCGGGAAAGCAGATCCCGGTCCTAAGACTCCATGATTTCAATATTGCCGTCTTTATCTGCAATGACCTGTGGCATCCTTCCCTCCCTTATCTCGGTGTGGTTCAGAAGGCGGATATTTTTATTACCATCTTCAACTCTTCACAGGGTTCCATGGGCACAGAATTTTCTAATATCGAGAGTTGGACTATTATCAATACGTTCTATTCCCGCATCTTTGGTATTTATAACATCTGCGCCAACCGCGTGGGTGAGGAAAGTTTTCGAGAAAGACGTGTTGCTTCAGGCATAGAAGCGGATCAGACAAAATCTGAAGAGAATTCTCCTGTGCTATGTGAGACGACAACCTACAGATTCTGGGGCGGCAGTGAGATAATAAGTCCCTTTGGGCAACCGATTGCCAAGGCTGATTTATATAAACAGGACGAAATTTTTGGGGAAATATCCAGAGACTTGCTCCGACAGAAAAAAATTTTACTACCTTATTTAAGAAATGACGATCCTCACTTCACACACCGAGAGCTTCAGCGCATTTTGTATGACAAAAGTGGAGTCGATACAGAACAAGGAAAACGTCCGGAATAGGAAGAACGGTAAGCCGGCAGGGTCGGAGAAAGATGATGTCTTAAAATCATTTGTAGACATCACCTCTGGGGCCAATGTGATCAACGTAAACGATATCCTCTTTTATATCAAACCAGAAAATGATCCTCAGCTTTCCCACTCGTATTCTGTGGTACCCGGCCCATTCACCAAACATTTGTTTTATCCCGGAATGCTTTAAAGGATTGTTTTTAAGCTGTTTAAGTATATCTTTGATTCGGTCTTTGGTTTCCTTGGGAAGGCGTTTGAGGTACTTTGCTGCGTGGCGATGAACAATGACATTACTCATTAGATAGAATCCAGATCTACGTAAGCGTCTTTATTACCGCTTTCACGATCCCTTCGGGCCTCACGGAGTTGTTGAACGGCTTCATCATTAAGGTCCCAGCCCAGAAGTTCTTCTATTTTTCTAAAATCCTCCATAGGGATGATAACCTCTTTGGGATTGCCTTGTTCATCCACGATATATCTTTTACTGATGTTCATGGTAAAACCTCTTTTTTTATGCAGTAACCCTACAGGAAAAGGCTATCTAAATCAAGGAGATATTTTATGAGAAAAATATGGCGTAAAAAGGGACATCCATTGGTAAATCAGTAAATGACAATACATGATTGAAGGTCTTTACAGTCCGGCACTCAGAAAACAACTGAGTGCCGGATGGCGAGACTATTGTTCAAGGCAGTATTTGGAAAATTCTTCGTCGATAGGTACGGGATATTTCCCGTTAAAGCAGGCAAGGCAGAGATCCTGTTCAGGTATGTCTGTAGCCTTAACCAGATTATTGATGTCCAGATAGCCGAGGCTATCCAGCCCCGTAATATCCCGGATCTCTTCCACTGATTTCCGGGCCGCAATCAATTCACCCCTGGTTGAAAAATCAATTCCATAATGGCATGGGAAGCGATGTGGCGGGCAACTTACCAGCATATGGACCTCCCGGGCGCCTATCTTTCTCAGTGTTTTGATTCTGGTCCGTGCCGTTGTCCCGCGGATAATGGAGTCCTCAATGATTAACACCCTCTTGTTCTTTAAAAGTTCTTTCACAGGATTGAGTTTTACCTTTACTCCGAAGTCCCGCATGGTCTGGGAGGGCTGGATAAAGGTCCTGCCTACATAATGGTTCCTGATCATGCCCATCTCCAAGGGAATGCCCGATGCCTGGGCATAGCCTGTAGCCGCATAATTACCGGAATCGGGAAAGGGCATCATAAAGTCCACGACCCGTGGAAATTCCCCTGCCAATAGTTCGCCCTGCTTTTTACGGAACATATACACGTTCTGTCCGAATATATTGCTGTCGGGTCTGGCAAAATAGATCAGCTCGAAGATACACTGGCTCTTGCGGGCCTTGACACCCGCCGTGATGCTTCGCAGGCCATCTTTGTTGATTATCAGTATCTCGCCCGGCTCTATCTCTCTTATATATTCCGCCTCTACCAGGTCAAGGGCGCAGGTCTCCGAGGCCACCACATAATCTGAGTTGATCTGTCCAAGGCAAAGCGGCCGAAAGCCATTGGGGTCTTTGGCCGCAATGATGGTGTCCTCGGTCATGATAACCATGGAATAGGCCCCTTTGACCCGGGCCATAGTTTCAATCATGGCCTGTTCCAGCCCTTTTTTCATAAATTTTGCCATCAAATGCAGTACGACTTCAGTATCCATGGTGGTCTGGAAAATGGATCCCCTGCTTTCCAGTTCAGATCGAATCTGGCGGGCATTCACCAGGTTGCCGTTGTGGGCAATTGCCAGGGACCTGCCCGCGTATTGAATTCTGAACGGCTGGGCATTTACAATCAGTGATGAACCCGTAGTGGAATACCGGACATGACCGAGGGCTATATGCCCTTTGAGCTTGTCTAAGACCGGCTCATCAAATATTTCCGGCACAAGTCCCATTGCCTTATGCTCACGGACCTGTTTCCCATCGGAAACAACGATGCCGGCACTTTCCTGTCCCCTGTGCTGCAATGCGTAGAGGCCGAAATAGGTCAGCTTGGCGGCTTCCTCATGACCGTAAATCGCAAAAATCCCGCATTCCTCCCGAGGACGTTGGGATAACATATTATGCTTATGATCTTCTAAAGTAGCTTTCATATGCTTTCAATATTGACGGCTTCGTAAAAAGTCGAATTTTCTTGTTTTTCTGGATTCCCGCCTACGCGGGAATGACGATAAAGCATTTAATATCAGGCAGATATGATAGCCGTCATACCCGCCCCGCATCAAGTGCGGGATAAACTACGGCGGGTATCCAGGCGTTTAAATGACTTTTTAGCGGTCATTGCGAGGAGCGAGATTCCTCGCCCGTCATTGCGAGGCTGACGAAGGATGCCGAAGCAATCTCCTGATATCAATATGTTTCAGCCTATGAGATTGCTTCGCGGAGTTTATCCCGCTATGCGGGGCTCGCAATGACAGTATGAGGGGCTTTACAAAGCCTCAAGATTGAAGATTGAAGATTTCTTCCTTCAATCGTCAATCGCCAATCGTAAATCGTCAATCCCTACCGTGGTATTCCTGTAATGTCTTAACCTCAAGTGTTCCTTTGATCATGGCCTTGATTGCCAGGGCCGTTGCCCTGGCCCCGGCTATGGTAGTAGTATAAGGGATATTGCGTGTCAGGGCGGTACGTCTAATGGAATATGATTCAGATACGGCCACCTTATTGCTCGTGGTGTTGATGACCAGATCTATCTTCCCGTTTTTGATCATGTCCACAATATGGGGTCTTCCTTCTCTAACCTTGTTAACCCTTTGATTCGAAATCCCGTGATCTGAGAGGTAAGCGGAAGTGCCCCGGGTGGCGACAATCTTGAATCCCAGATCGTAGAAGTTAAAGGCAGTCTCTAAAAGCGCCATCTTGTCCCTGTCTTTGACACTGAGAAAAACGGTTCCCGACAGTGGCAGCTTCTGACCTGCAGCCAATTGTGACTTGGCAAAGGCAAGCTCAAATGATTGGCCTATTCCCATTACCTCTCCCGTTGATTTCATCTCGGGACCCAAGAGGGTATCCACACCGGGAAAGCGGGCAAAAGGAAAGACCGATTCCTTGCAGGAGACGTGTGACGGTATAATCTCCTTGGTCAGGCCGAGTTCCCGAAGGCTCATTCCCATGATAGCCTTGGTAGCCAGTTTGGCTAAGGGAACACCCGTGGCCTTGCTCACAAATGGGACGGTCCTTGAGGCCCTCGGATTCACCTCAAGCACATAGATCACACCATCCTTGATCGCATACTGGATATTCATCAGCCCTATAACGTTCAATTCCTTAGCAATTGCCCTGGTCTGATTTCTGATCTTTTCTAAAATATCGGAGCCAAGAGATATGGGCGGGAGCACGCAGGCGCTGTCCCCGCTGTGAACGCCCGCCTCTTCTATATGCTCCATAATGCCGCATATTATCGTGTTTTTTCCATCTGAAATGGCGTCAACGTCGATCTCTGTGGCATCTTCGAGGAATCTGTCAATCAGTATGGGCTTACCGGGAGATGCCTGAACAGCAGTGGCCATATAGTATTCCAGATCCTTTTTGTCATATACGATCTCCATGGCTCGCCCGCCTAAGACAAATGACGGTCTGACCACCACCGGATAGCCGATCCTGTCGGCCACATGAATGGCTTCTTCTTCATTGACGGCAATGCCGTTTTCCGGTTGAAGGATATCCAATTTCTTAAGCAGGCCCTGAAAACGTTCCCTGTCCTCGGCCCGGTCTATACTATCCGGGCTGGTTCCGAGAATGGTAACGCCGGCTTCTGAGAGCGGAACAGAAATATTCAGTGGGGTTTGTCCTCCAAACTGGACTATGATGCCTTCCGGTTTTTCCTGCTCAACAATATTCAGGACGTCTTCCCGGGTCAAGGGCTCGAAATAGAGTTTATCGGAGGTATCATAATCCGTGCTCACTGTTTCAGGATTGCTGTTGACCATGATACTCTCTATGCCCATCTCTCTTAAGGCCATTGAGGCCTGAACACAGCAATAATCAAATTCAATGCCCTGGCCTATGCGGTTTGGCCCCCCTCCAAGGATCACCACCTTTTTTTTGTTTGAAGAACGGATCTCATTTTCCTGCTCATAGGTTGAGTAGTAGTAAGGCGTGTATGCCTCAAACTCTGCCGCGCATGTATCCACCAGCTTGTATACAGGCTCCACACCCTTTGAACGCCGTGTTTTGCGGATAGCCTGCTCATCCGTCCCGAATATCTCCGCCAGTTGGACATCAGAGAAACCATATTCCTTTGCTTTTTTTAAGAGTTCAAAATCTAATTTATTATGATCCGTGCCCTTTTTCGCCGTGTCCTTTAGCTGGATTTCCAAACTGTGAATCTGCTGGATGTGATAAAGGAACCAGGGATCAATGCGGGTCAACTCATAAAGCCTGTCAAGCGTTATCCTCCGCTCTAATGCCTCATGGAGAAAGAAAATACGGTTTGAGTTTGGCTGGATGAGCTTTTCTTCTATCTCGAGGAGATTAAGCTCGCTATACCCGGATCGGGGTGTGTCCGAACCAAGCCCAAAGCGGCCAATCTCTAAGGATCTAACGGCCTTCTGGAAAGCCTCCTTAAAGGTCCTGCCTATGGCCATAGTTTCACCCACGGATTTCATGGACGTGGTCAACGAATCTTCAGCGCCAGGAAATTTTTCAAAGGTCCAGCGGGGTATTTTGACGACGCAGTAATCAATGGAAGGTTCGAAAGAGGCTAAGGTTTCGCGGGTGATATCGTTTGCGATCTCGTCTAAGGTATATCCAATTGCAAGTTTGGCCGCTATCTTGGCAATGGGGAAGCCTGTGGCCTTGGAAGCCAGGGCCGAACTTCTGGACACCCTGGGATTCATTTCGATGACCATCATCTCTCCGTTTTCAGGATGAATGGCAAACTGGATGTTTGAACCGCCGGTTTCCACGCCGATTTCCCTTATAATAGCTATGGCCGCATCGCGCATGGCCTGATATTCGCGGTCGGTAAGGGTCTGGGCAGGGGCCACTGTAATACTGTCACCGGTATGAACACCCATGGGATCAAGGTTTTCAATGGAGCAGATAATGACCACATTGTCCTTAAAATCCCGCATGACCTCCAGTTCATACTCTTTCCAGCCAATAAGAGATTCCTCTATGATAATCTCGGAAATCATGCTGGCATCAAGGCCGCTCTTTGCAATCCTTTCCATTTCTTCCCGGTTATAGGCCACGCCACTGCCCGCTCCACCCAGGGTAAAACTGGCCCTGATGATGAGCGGGTAACCAATCCTTTCCGCAACCTCCCTTGCCTGTTCCATATCTCTTACGATACCGTTCTTGGGCACCCTGAGATTTATATGATTCATGGCATCCCGGAATTGCTCCCGGTCTTCTGCCTTGAGAATGATCGGTATCGAGGCACCGATTAATTCCACATTCAATTTTTCAAAAAGCCCGGTCTCGGCAACCTTCACTGCCGTGTTAAGTCCTGTCTGACCCCCGAGGGTGGGTAATACGGCATGAGGCCGTTCCCGTTCAATGACCTTTGCAACAATCTCCGGGGTGATCGGTTCTATATAGGTACGGTGGGCCATTTCAGGGTCGGTCATAATGGTGGCAGGATTACTGTTTATAAGCACGACCTCATATCCTTCTTCCATCAAGGCCTTGCAGGCCTGGGTTCCCGAATAATCAAACTCGCAGGCCTGGCCGATGACGATAGGCCCGGAGCCGATAATGAGGATCTTTTTTATGTCAGTGCGTTTGGGCATAAGTGATAAAATCGCTGTGCGATTTTATATAACGCGGCTTTGCCGCTCTAAAAAAAGTATTTTAATTTTGATTTCTGAAAAAAATCGGTGATAAGTCTATCAAATGCTTTTCCACGAATTGAATATCTGCCGTTTGACCACACAGGCTAATAGTAATCTTTCTCGATATTGCTCCGAGAGATCATATGAATCTCGACGGAAGTTTAAATTAACTAAACGTCCCCAAAGTGTTTGTTGCTTATTGCTCGTTGTTCGCTTCAATCATCAATCGACAATCGACAATCGACAATCCCTCTCCATCATCTCAATAAATCTATCAAAGAGATATGTTGCATCATGGGGACCGGGTGATGCCTCAGGATGGTACTGGACGGAAAAAAGCGGAATCTTTTTGTGAACAAGGCCCTCCAAGGTCTTATCATTGAGGTTGATATGGCTCAGTTCAATATCAGGATCTTTCAGGGATTCCATATCCACACAGAACCCATGGTTCTGGGATGTAATCTCCACCTTGCCTGTCGTAAGATCCTTGACAGGCTGGTTAGCGCCACGGTGTCCGAATTTGAGCTTAAAGGTTTTTCCTCCCAATGCCAACCCGATCAACTGGTGACCGAGACATATTCCAAAGATTGGTCTTTTACCTAATTGTCCTTTGATAGTCTCAACCGCATATTGAATTGCGGCCGGATCTCCGGGACCATTGCTCAGAAAAAGGCCTTGAGGATCAAGGTTGTTTATAGTACCGGAATCCGTATCTGCCGGAACCAAGAGTATCGTACAGCCTCTCTTTTCCAGGCTTCTCAGGATATTGTATTTCACCCCGTAATCAACGGCTACTATGCGGAACCCACCTTTATTTTCAGGCCATTGGAATTGATCAAGGCCTGTGTCCAATTTGACCGGTCGCCCTTCTTGCCACAACATGGCTTCCTGGCAGGTCACTTCTCTGACCAGGTCCGTTCCCACTATATCAGGCGACTGTTTAGCCTTTTCCACTAAGGAATCCCGATCCAGATCCCTTGTTGAAAGGGCAGCCTTCATGGCTCCGGCACGCCTGATATGCCGGGTAAGTGCCCTGGTATCGAGCCCTTCAATCCCGGGGATATTACCGTCCTTCAGATAATCTGCCAGGCTCCTTTGCGATCGCCAGTTGCTGGGGAATTCCTGGTATTCCTTCACCAGCAAGGCCTTCACCTGAATTCTGTCGGATTCGATATCCTGGTCATTGATTCCATAGTTGCCGATCAGGGGGTAGGTCATGGTCACCATCTGACCGCAGTAGGAAGGATCCGTCAATATCTCCTGATATCCGGACATACTGGTATTGAAAACCACTTCCCCGACTGCTTCTCCATGGCCGGTAAAGGATCGACCCGTAAATACGGTCCCGTCTTCTAATGCCAGTATTGCCTTTGTATTATCCAATTATCCGATTCCCAATGTTTTTCTTCTTACTTCTTACTTCTTACTGACTACTCCTTACTCTTTAATCCCACATCCTCCGCACCTTCACTCCCCTTGCATGAAGGTTTTCCTTTATTTCTCTTATGGTATAGGTCCCATAATGAACAATAGACGCGATCAGGGCGGCATCGGCCTTTCCCTCAGTCAGCACGTCATGCATATGATCTATGTTTCCTGCTCCGCCCGAGGCAATCACCGGAATATTCACATTTTCCGAAATAAGAGCGGTTAGTTTCAGTTCGTAGCCCTCCTGGGTCCCGTCCGCGTCAATGGAATTCAGACATATCTCGCCCGCGCCCAGCCTCTCAGCTTCTTTGGCCCACCAAAGTGCGTCAATGCCGGTATAGGTCCTGCCGCCGTGGATGACCATCTCATAGCCCGACGGGATCCTGTCCGACGGGTTGACCTGTTTAACGTCCATTCCAAGTACGATACACTGGCTCCCGAAGTCCCTGGCCCCATCGGAAAGTATTTTTGGGTTCTTTATGGCCTCGGTATTCACGCTTACCTTTTCTGCCCCGGCCAGAAGAACGCTACGCATATCCTCGATGGCCCTGATTCCCCCGCCAACAGAGAAGGGGATAAAAATCTCTTCAGCCACACGGCGAACCACGTCTATCATGATATCCCGCCGGTCACTTGACGCGGTGATATCGTAAAAGACAATTTCATCCGCACCTTCTTCATAATAGAACCGGGCCATCTCAACAGGATCGCCGATATCAATGTTTTCTTTGAACTTGATACCTTTGGTTGTCTTTCCGTCCCTCACATCGAGACAGGGTATGATTCGTTTGCTTAGCATGCTAATAAACCGTGGTGAAGATTGAGCGGGTTAATTGGACCTAAGTCGTAATAGCTTAATATTTAGGGGCAATACGTCATGGATTCCCGCCTGCGCGGGAATGACGAGATAAGATAAGTACCTGTCATTCCCGCGAAACCTGCCCGCAGGACGGCAGGCGGGGCGGGAATCTGGTAGGTCAGTATCCATCTGTATCCAAAGGAGCTTATCCCTATTTATTGAGCTGATACAATACGGCCATCCCAGGTGCAGAAATTCTTCAAGATCTTGAGACCCGGAACCCCGCTTTTTTCCGGATGAAACTGCATGGCAATCAGATTTTTATATCCGATTGTGGACGGAAATTCGAAACCATAGTCGGTCGTGCCGATGACGAATTGATCTAAGGCAGGCACGGGATAATAAGAATGGACAAAATAGAACTCATCTGAAGGCATAATACCTTCCAGTACCGGATGCCGCCTGATTACATTTAGGCCGTTCCATCCCATGTGAGGGATCTTAAGACGCTCACCTTCTGCTGACACAAGGGGAGAAGGAAACAATTTGACCTCCCCTCGTATTAATCCCAAACACGGCGTGTTATTTTCTTCGCTTTTATCTAAAATAATCTGCGCGCCCAGGCAGATTCCTAAAATCGGTTTTCCGGCATCAAATGCCTGACTTAAGACATTATCCAGTCCAAGATGTATCAGGTCATCAATCGCTTTTCCGGCTGCACCAACGCCCGGAAAAACAATCCTTTCAGAATGCAATATCTCTTCCCCGTCATGAGTGATGCGACAGGCAAATCCCAGCTTCCTGAGAGCACGCTCCACACTCTTCAGGTTTCCTGCCTTGTAATCAATAATGGCAATCATCAACTCTACCTTCCTTTATTCAGATACGCCATTATTCCCTGAGCAGCCTTTCTGCCATCGTCAATAGCACGCACCACCAGGGATTGACCCCGGGTCATGTCCCCGGCCACAAAAAGGCCCTTTATGTTTGTCATGTGTCTTTCATCAGCCTTCACGTTTCCTGTTGAATTCAACTCTATCCCCAGTTCATCGATGAGCCTGTTTTTCCCCGGACCCACAAACCCCATTGTCAGAAGAACCATGTCAGCTTCCACCTCGAAGGCAGTCCCGGGCTTTTCAACAGGCACGGGCGGCCCACCCTCTGCTCCGGCTACCCATTCAACTTCTACGCAGAGAAGCTTTTTAAGAACCCCTTTTTCACCTGAAAATTCTTTTGTCATGACCGACCAGAGCAGCTCTCCACCTTCCTTGTGGGCGTGTGTTTGTCGCAGCATCACCGGCCACATGGGCCATGGAGTGGATTCCGACCTGTCGGCAGGCGGCCTGGGAAGGATCTCAAACTGGTAAACCTTTTTAGCTCCCTGGCGCAGTGCCGTGCCCAGACAATCCGAACCAGTATCCCCGCCGCCCATAACAATTATTGTTTTCCCTTCGGCTGTTATCTCTTCCGGAGAATCAACTGGCTCACCGCTGACTCTTTTGTTCTGCTGGATCAGGTAATCCATTGCGAAACAGATGCCTTTTAAATCCCGTCCCGGAACAATGAGATCCCTGGGTTCGCGTGCTCCGCAAGCCAGGCATACGGCATCAAAATGCCTTGTAAGATACCGGTAGGAAATATCGTCCCCGACTGTTATTCCCATCTCAAAAACAATGCCTTCCTCCTCCATCAACTTAATGCGGCGTTCTACAGCCCATTTCTCCAATTTAAAGTCCGGTATCCCGTACCTGAGAATCCCGCCCGGATAACGGGCATCGTCATACACGGTGACCCGGTATCCCGCCCTGTTCAACGTATCCGCCACAGCCAGTCCGGCAGGCCCGGAACCGATGATTGCAACCCGTTCATCATAACGAACCGCAGGCAGACCTGTATGGACATAACCGCTCTCAAAGCCCCTCTCAATTACAGCCAGTTCAATCTGTCTGATGGTTACCGGATCCCCATTAATTCCCGCCACACACGCAGCCTCACAGGGGGCCGGACAGACACGGCCGGTGAACTCGGGAAAATTATTCGCCGACAGTAAAATATTCAGGGCCTGCCGCCAGTTACCCCTGTAAACAAAATGGTTGAATTCCGGGACCACATTGGCAACAGGGCATCCATATGCGTGACAAAATGGCGTACCGCAGTCCATGCATCGCGAGGCCTGTTGATGAATCTCCTCGTAACTCAACTGCCGTTCTACTGCCCTATAGTCCCTTAGTCGTTCATCCCTGGGACGATATCCAGGATCTTTTCGTTTATCTTCCATAAACCCAGTGACCAGTTTTACAGGGTTACTTGTGCTGCACCTCTTCCCTCTTAATAGCCTCATCTTCTTTGCTCATCTTGCCAAGAACCCTGCGGTAGTCCATGGGAAAGACCTTGACAAAAAAGGGCAGGCACGCCTCCCAATCGAGGAGTATTTCAGCGGCCTTTTTGCTGCCGGTGTGCTTGACATGCCGGTTGATCATTTCTTTTAATTCTTCAATATCTTTTTTATCCCGGACCAACTCCAGATCTACCATATCCAGATTGCAGCGTTCGTCAAACAGCTGCTCCGGGTCATATATGTAAGCAATACCGCCGCTCATCCCGGCGGCAAAATTGATACCCGTCTCCCCCAGGACAACAACTCTGCCGCCTGTCATATATTCACAGCCGTGATCGCCAACACCTTCCACAACGGCATACGCGCCGCTGTTTCTGATGGCAAATCGCTCACCGGCCTTACCGTGGATGTACACTTCGCCTGAAGTCGCTCCGTATAGGAGCACATTACCCGCCAGTATGTTCTGAGACGGGTCAAAGTCGCTGCCAGTGTATGGCTTTACAATGATCTTGCCCCCCGATAATCCCTTACCCAGGTAATCATTGGCTTCACCTTCCAGAATCAGTGTTTGACCCTTTGAGACAAATGCGCCAAAACTCTGGCCTGCCGCTCCCCTGAATCTGCAAACGATTGTATCATCAGGCAGACCCATATTGCCGTAACGCCTGGCAATCTCACTGGAAAGCATGGTGCCGACGGACCGATTCACATTCTCTATGGGGAGTTCGATCAGGATTCTTTTCTTGGATGCCAATGCGTCTTTCGCACGAAATATTAGGTCTCTGTCCATGACGTCTTCGATGTTGTGTTGCTGTGGCTCAATGCAGCGATAGGGGACATTTTTATCCATTTTCGGGCGGTAAAGGATCTTTGAAAAATCCAGGCCTTTTGCCTTCCAGAAATTCACTGTCCTGTCCATCTCTAAAATGTCAGATCTGCCGATCAGATCGTCCACTTTACGGAATCCCAGTTGAGCCATATATTCACGAATCTCTTCCGCAACCATGGCAAAGTAATTCTGAACATACTCCGGTTTGCCGGCAAAAAATTTGCGCAATTTTGGATCTTGCGTTGCGATACCCACAGGGCAGGTGTTTTTATTGCACTTTCTCATCATCACACAGCCCAATACAACCAGAACTGCTGTGGCAAAGCCGTATTCTTCTGCCCCTAAAAGCGCGGCAATAATAACATCACGACCCGTTTTCATCTGACCGTCCACCTGCACCCTGATTCTGCTCCGCAATCCGTTCAGAACAAGCGTCTGCTGTGTCTCTGAAAGGCCCAGTTCCCACGGAGCGCCCGCATGCCTGATGGACGAAAGCGGTGAGGCACCGGTACCCCCATCATAACCGCTGATCAGAACCATATCCGCGCGCGCCTTGGATACCCCGGCAGCGATGGTTCCTACTCCGTTCTCGGACACAAGCTTCACTGAAATTCTGGCATCAGCGTTTGCGTTTTTCAGGTCGAAGATCAGTTGTGACAGGTCTTCAATGGAATAGATATCATGGTGAGGCGATGGTGAAATCAGCGTGACCCCCGGTGTAGAATGACGCACCCGCGCGATCTCTTCATTGACCTTGTGCCCGGGTAACTGACCGCCCTCGCCGGGTTTGGCACCCTGTGCGACCTTGATCTGAAGCTCTCTGGCATTGACTAAATACTCTGCCGTCACCCCGAAGCGCCCGCTTGCCACCTGCTTTACAGCACTTGAACGGTTGTCCCCATTCGGGAGAAGCTGGTAACGGGCCGGGTCCTCGCCTCCCTCACCACAGTTGCTCATGCCTTTTATTCGGTTCATTGCAATGGCAATGGTCTCGTGGGCTTCCCGGCTGATGGAACCGAACGACATGGCGCTCGTCACAAATCGCTTCATGATTTCAGAGGCCGGTTCTACTTCTTCTATGGGAACAGGATCTGTTTTAGTGAAACGGAACAGACCACGGAGCGTAGATGATCTTTCTGCCTGATTGTTGATCGACTCCGCGTATTTTCCGTATAACCTGTAGTCGTTTTTCCGGGTCGCCTGCTGAATGGCGTTAATGGATTCCGGTGTCCATAGATGCCGTTCCCCGTCCAGGCGGAGCCTGTAATGCCCGCCGCTCGGGAGGATCTTTGGCGCGTCCGGAGCCTTGTTGTAAGCCTCCTCGTATCGGGCGTTTGCCTCTGCAGCAATTTCATCGAGTCCTATGCCCTCTATGCGTGAAGCTGTACCCGTAAAGTACTTTTCGACCAGATCACTATTCAGACCAATAGCCTCGAAAACCTGCGCACTCCTGTAACTCCGCAGGGTAGAAATGCCCATCTTTGACATGATTTTTAGCAACCCCCTGCACAGTGCCTTGATATAGTTCTCAAGGGCCACCCCGACGATCAGGTTCTTGCTCAACTCTCCTTTCAAGTCCATTGCAGCAACTGTATCAAAGGCCACATACGGATTCACAGCCGTGGCTCCATAGCCTAAGAGCAAAGCCATGTGCATCACTTCTCTGGCTTCACCGGTTTCCACGATAAGCCCTGTGTTGGCCCGCAGGCCTTTACGAACCAGATACTGGTTAACCGCCGATACCCCCAGAAAGGCCGGTATGGGCACGGAACCTTCAGGGAGATTCCGGTCGCTCAGTACAATCAGGGATTCTCCCCTGGACAGAGCCTTCTCGCTCTGGTCACAGAGCTGCTCAATCGCCACATCTAAATGCTTTCCTATCCCACGGGCGGGAAATGCCATGGGCAACGTTACAGCATGGAAGCCCTCAACCTTCAGGTGTTTTAAACGTGACAAATCCTCATTGGAAAGAATCGGATGCAACAACTTGATCAGACGGCTGTTTTGGGGAACCTCAGACAGGATATTGCCGGGGTTACCGATAAATGTCATTAGTGACATGACCAGTTCTTCCCGGACAGGATCGATTGCCGGATTTGTCACCTGGGCGAAGAGCTGTTTAAAATAGGAATAAAGTAGTTGGTTTTTTTCTGAGAGAACCGCCAGGGGGGTATCCGCGCCCATGGAACCAACAGGCTCCTGTCCGATTGAGGCCATGGGTTCAATCAGCATCTGAAGATCTTCGCGTGTATACCCGAAAAGCTTCTGGCGAAACAGGAGCCGATCAAAATCAGGCTTAATAGACGCCACCTCACCGTATAACCCGCGCAGGGTAATCTTGTTCTCTTCAACCCATCTGCGATAAGGTTGTCGCCTGGCAAAAAATGTCTTGATTTCTCCATTCTTAAGAACACGCTTTTTATTCGTATCGACCATAATTATCTGACCCGGCCGCAAAGCGCCTTTCTCGGCAACCTCATCGGCCGGGAAGTCCAGAACACCCGCTTCGGACGCAAAAGCCATGAGCCCGCTTTTAGTTATGGTATAACGGGCGGGCCTCAAGCCATTGCGATCCAGCATGGCCCCCACGTGACTCCCATCTGAGAATACTATGGCTGCCGGTCCGTCCCACGGTTCCATCAGGCCCGCGTGGTACTCAAAAAACCCGCGTTGATCAGGACCCATGGGGTATCTGGCACCCCATGCCTCGGGCACAAGCATAAGCATGGCGTGTGGAAGTGATCGACCGGCATTAACAAGGAGTTCCAGGATATTATCAAGGCAAGCTGAATCGCTGCCCCTCTCGTCAATGATCGGCAGGAGCTTTTTGATGTCATGCCCGAACAGGTCTGACTTCAACATGGATTGGCGTGATTTGATCTGATTTAGATTGCCACGCAAGGTGTTAATCTCCCCGTTATGGGCCAGATACCGGAAAGGCTGGGCCAGTTCCCATGAAGGGAAGGTATTGGTGCTGTACCTCTGATGGATAACCGCAACTGAGCTGACCAGTTCAGGATCACTCAGGTCCTTGTAAAAACCCAGTAACTGTGGGGCCGAAAAGAGGCCCTTGTATATGATTGTCCGGCAGGAAAAACTTGGAACATAAAATATATCCCCATCGCCAACCGCCGCCATTGCCTGATTCTCAACCTGCCTGCGAACCACATAGAGCTTGCGCTCAAGCGCCGCTGAAACCAGTCCTTTTCCGTGCGCGAAGCATTGCATTATGACAGGCTGCTGCTGTTTGGCCTGGCCCGAAACGGCGTTTTCATCAATGGGAACATTTCTCCACCCAAGGAATCCCAGGCCTTCCGAGGCGACAGTCTTTTCTATAATACGGGAGCACTCTTCCCTGAAGCCTGAGGATTGGGGCATAAAGATCATACCCACACCGTAGTTGCCCGGATCAGGCAAACTGATACCCGCAAGCTTACAATCCCGCCGGAGCGCGGCATCAGGAATCTGAAAGAGGATTCCCGCGCCATCTCCGGTCGTAAGATCCCCGCCCACGGCACCGCGGTGGAGCAGGTTTTCCAGGATTTTAACCCCTTTCTCAATAATGCTATGGCTTTTTATGCCGTCAATATTTACGACAAATCCTACGCCACAGGCATCATGTTCGCGCCTTGGATCATATAACCCCTGTGCTTGCGGAAAGCGGCCAAACATCATGTTGTCAATATTTGCCATAATAGTGCAATTCTCAAAACATATAGATCTGGTGGCTGTCGGGATTTTTACCAAAACAGGTGATATCATCAATCTTATCAAGAGCAGGCCCACGGCAAATGGCATAAAGGGTCCTTTCGATCCCGATGCCGCCACCTAATGTATCCGGAAATGTCCGTTGCCCCTTATCATTTCTCTTTGCGGCCATCATGAGGAAAGGCCCGTAGCCCCCAAATTCATCGATGTTTTTAATATTACCTTCAAAAATAACAGGTCTTACAGGAATGACCCCATTATCCAGAAGCCTCTCTATAATCGCCTCATAAATCCACTCCCTTACAGCACCTGACAGAATTTCGAGCGCGGGGGTCTGCTTTCCCGTATCCCGGATAATACCCTTTGCGCAGATGTCGTAGTTATAGATCATGTCCGAGGATACTTCTGATAGTGAGACCTTCCCTTTGGGTCTCAAGTAGGGATACACCAGGTCATAATTTTCTCTCAAAAGACCTGTAATCCAAAAAAACGATTCCTTGATCTCTTCACCTAACTTCACCTCATACCCCCGTCCATATTTCTCTTTTCCTTTATCACACGCAAAACGGGGAAATGGCTGTTCGGGGACCTCAATTGCCACCCCAAGAGTTTTCAGATCATCCTCGTTCTTCTCAACCAACGCTGTCATGGCATGGATCAGCAGCCGTTCAAATAGATCCATGCCTTTCTCCATATCCTCATTTAAAATCTTTTTGACCTTTTCCGGTTCCTTCAAATACGTCTCCAGATCAATCCCCCTGTTTCGCCTCACTTCTATGTCCATCTGGCTGAAATCGATCAGGTATTTGCCTCTCTGCGCCCTGTCGGGACTTTCAATTTCCAGCCTTATGTTAGGCGAATCTACAAAAACACCTTTGATCCTTGGGTTATGGCACGCCAGGAACTTGGAATATATCATACTGTGAGTCATGACATAGAGCTGTCCCTTATAATGAATATTAGGTGTATGTTCCACATCATGGGCCAAGGGATCTGTCACCGGACTCATTTGTATCCGCTCAAGGTTGAATAGTCCCTCATCGGCTAAAAACTGATGCATTGCCGTCACAAATGTGGTCCTCAGGGCCATGGCAGCATAAAGGGTATCTCCCATCCATTTATGAAAGTAATACTTATCCAGGTATTCCTCGAAGCTTGATCCCCCCTGTTGCAATGCGGCCTGAAATCCAAAGAGGCTCCGGCCAATAATGGACATGGTTTCGTCTTTCATAATTTCTTTATCTCCTTTTAAAATGATTAAAGGGTTGGCAAATACTTATCGAGTTCGTACCGGCTTACATGTGTCCTGTAATGATCCCATTCAATTTTTTTATTCTCAATGAATTTATCAAAAATATGATCGCCCAGGACTTTTCTTACCAGCTCGCTTTTTTCCGCTTCAATAATGGCCGCGTAGAGATTCCCCGGGAGGTCCGTAATCCCGTGGGCTTTCCTTTCCGCCGGGTTCATCTCAAAGATATCCTCTTCTACGGGCTCCGGTAATTCGTATTTTTTCTCGATCCCCTCAAGCCCTGCACCCAACATCACGGCAAAGGCAAGATAGGGATTACAGGCGGGATCAGGAGAACGAAACTCCATGCGGGTAGCCGCTTCTTTTCCAGGCTTATACATGGGCACACGCACCATGGCAGAACGGTTTCTCCTGGCCCACGACACATATACAGGCGCTTCATAGCCCGGCACCAGCCTCTTATACGAATTCACCCACTGGTTGGTTATAGCCGCTATCTCAGGCGCATGACGCATTATGCCCGCGATATAGTGTTTGGCGATATCCGAAAGGCTGTATTTATCATCAGGATCATAAAAGGCGTTTCTGTCACCCTTAAAAAGTGACTGATGCACGTGCATGCCACTTCCATTCTCCCCGAAGATGGGCTTTGGCATAAATGTCGCGTAGACACCATGCTGCCTGGCAATCTCCTTCACTACCAGGCGGTAGGTCATGGTCTTGTCTGCCATCTTCAGGCCTTCATCATAACGAAGGTCAATTTCGTGCTGGCTGGGCGCAACCTCATGATGGCTGTATTCTACCTGAATACCCATTTCCTGCAGGGCAAATATTGTGTCCCTCCTTAAGGTGCTTCCCATGTCCAGAGGCCGGGAGTCAAAATACCCTCCTGTATCTATTACCTCTGTATCTGTGTTATCTTTAAAATAGAAATATTCCAGCTCAGGCCCTAAATAAAAGGTATAGCCCTGTTCTGCCACTTTGTCTAAGAGTCGCTTGAATACATACCGGGGGTCCCCTTCATAGGGTGTTCCATTCGGGTCCATGATATCGCAAAACATCCGGGCCACCGGCCGGTCACCGCCCCTCCACGGGACCAACTGGAAAGTGGTCGGATCAGGCCTGGCAATCATGTCGCTCTCATGAATCCTGGCAAATCCCTCGATGGAAGAGCCGTCAAATCCCATACCTTCTATCAGGCCCTCTTCCAATTCTGAAGGGGTAATGGCAAAGCTCTTCAGCACTCCTAAGACATCAGTAAACCAGAATTGGATAAAGCTGATATCCATGTCCTTTACAATTTTTCTCACATCATCAACTGTCTGGCAGTTCATAGTACATCCTCCTGATAATAAGTTATTGATGAAATTTTATGATTCTCATATCTTTAATAGCAATCATGATGCCAAACAGGAAATATGGCTGAATCAGATACAATTTCAAATGGTTACATTATTGAAGGGCCGTGTCAAATAAGAAATAAAACACAAAAATGTTGTATTTGTATTATTTATAACACAAAAATGTATTTTAAAATATTCGTCTTTTGCTCCTCTTGAAAAATTTGCCATTCAATTCTATGTCTTGATATATTTCCTATATTAGTTTAATTGTTTCAATATAAAAATTTTAGTAACTACTCAGGTTTTTACCGAACTATACTTGATATAGCCGCAAAAAGGCACAACATACACAAAAAGTATAATTTGCATGTAGTAATTTCAACTAGTTATGGGCAACAGATACATGGATCTGTATTTTTTACGGAACCATCATTCCTTACCAACATACAGATACTTAAGGGGAAACAAATGAAAAGTGCGGTTACTATTGAAGGTGTGAAAAAAACTGTTTTTGGAGTTGGCTCTGTTCAGCAGATTGCATTGGAATGCCAGTCACTTGGAGCCGTCAGGCCACTTCTGGTCATGGATCGTGCCCTTTCTGAAACAGACATGCGCACGCTTATACAGGAAATATTCCTGAATAGCCCGGTCAAAGCTATCCCTTACTTCGACGTAACGCCTGAACCATCGCCTGAACTGGCGGATAAAGGGGCTGAACTGGCAAAGAAAGAAAAGGCAGACTGTGTTATAGGCGTTGGGGGAGGAAGTACTCTGGATGTGGCCAAGGCCATTGCCGTCCTGGTAAACAATGAAGGAAAGGCATTAGATTACGTCGGTCTTAACCTTGTCAAGAATCCGGGACTCCCCACCATTATGGTTCCGACCACGGCGGGCACCGGTAGCGAGGCGACATTTACCTCGGTTTTCACAATGCGAAAAACAAAGTCAAAGGGCGGTATAAACAGTCCTTTCCTCTATCCGCACACGGCCATCCTGGACCCTGAACTTACTCTCGGGCTCTCTCCCGAGGTGACCGCATCCACAGGCATGGATGCCTTGACCCATGCCATTGAGTCTTTTACGTCGCGCCAGGCGCACTTCATGAGTGAACCTGTTTCCCTTGAGGCCATTGAGATCATCTCGGCAAATTTGAGGGGGGCTGTTTTTAATGGCACGAATATTCATTTCCGCAATAATATGTTGAAGGCCAGCTACTTGGCCGGACTGGGCCTTGCCATGTCCGGGGTTGGGGCGGTCCATGCCCTTGCCTATCCCTTAGGGGCATCTTTTGATGTTCCACACGGAACTGCCAACGCATTGATGCTTCCCTATGTGCTCGAATACAATTATCCGGGAGATATCGACAAGTTCGCCCGAATTGCCTGGGCAATGGGAGAGGGAGACGATGGGTATTCGGATCGTGAGGCGGCCTCCCTGGTGGTTGAATCCGTCTGGGATCTTGCCCGGGATATCGGTATTCCATGTACATTGCAGGATCTGCGGATTCCGGAGGATTCCATCCCCGATATGGCCGAAGCGGCAATGAAGGTGGAAAGGCCGATTATGAATAATCCGAGACCCATGACGGCCACGGTCGCGGAGGATATTTACAGAAGGGCATTTGAAGGAATCTAAAGTAATAAGGAGGCCTAAACATGCCAGGATTTGAAGTAATCGGAAAAGAGGAAGAAAAGGAGATACTGGATGTCCTGAAAAACAAAACCCTTTTTCGATATGAGTTTGATGAACAGAGACACGGGATCTACAAAGTAGAGGAGTTTGAAAGGGAGTTCGCGCAGTACTGCGGGGTAAATCATGCCCTTGCCGTATCCTCAGGGACAGCGGCCCTGAAGGTTGCCTTAGCCGCCTTGGGTGTTGGCCCCGGAGATGAGGTAATTACCCAGGGGTTTACATTTGTGGCCACGTGGGAGGCCATCTTTGATGCCGGAGCCATCCCCGTGTTCGCCGAGATTGACGATACCCTGTGCATGGACACTGATGATATCGCAAAAAAGGTCTCCCCACGAACAAGGGCAATTATTCCCGTGCACATGTGCGGGAGCCAGGCCAGAATCGTTGAGATTATGGAGGAGGCTGATCGTCTGAATATTCCCGTCATAGAAGATACGGCTCAGGCATGTGGCGGTAAACTGAAAGGAAAGTCATTAGGGTCATTCGGGAAAATGGGGACCTTTTCCTTTGATTCTGTCAAGACCATGACAACAGGTGAAGGGGGTATGGTGATCACCGATGACAGGAATCTGTTCGTTCGCGCCTCAGAGTATCACGATCACGGACATGATCATGATCCTGATGTGGGGCGTGGGCTTGAAAAGAGAAGCTTTATCGGGTTCAACTGCCGTATGATGGAGCTTCAGGGGGCACTGGGCCTTGCCCAGTTGAAAAAGCTTGATAACGTCATCTTAGCCCGCCAGCGTGAAAATAAAGCGAGAATAAAGGAGGCCCTCACAAAAATTGACCAGATCAGCTTCAGGAATATTCTTGACCCGCAGGGAGACATAGCCTCTTTTCTCATGTTTTTTCTTCCCACCCAGGAGAAGGCAATGGCATTTAACGGGGTTTTATCAGGTGAGGGCTGTCCCACTGTCTACTGGTATGACAATACCTGGCATTACTACGAGAGATGGGAGCATTTATTAGGAGAAAAAAGCCTTATTCGTACTGGCTACCCTTTTAAGACGGAATCAGGGGAGCCACGGTGCGGCTATGATGCCGGTTCACTGCCCAAAACAGAAAAACTACTGTCAACGTGCCTTACTATTCCCATCAATATCAACATGGAAGAACAGATCCCAAAGATCTTTAATGCCATCGAAAAGGCCGCCCGTGTTCTTTAAGCAGTGTTGTCCTTTCGTTTCACATTCCGCCCCGGCCTGCGACACCTGCTATGTCTGCGTAGCAATCAATTCTTGTAACACTTTAGCGTTACAAGCTTTAATATATGAGGATTTTACAAATGCGTATTAAAAAAACAATGCCCGGACCAGATGAGATTGTGTGCCTTTATGAAATCACAAGGGCCATACATGAATCGCTGGATCTGAGAAAATCATTAAACAAAGCGCTCGATCTATTGTCGGAACATCTCGGAATCAGCCGGAGTTCTATTACGCTGTTGAATCCTGACACCTCTGAAATCTATATTGAAGTGGCCCACGGCATTTCAACCAGGGAAAAATCCAGGGGACGGTATAAATTGGGCGAGGGGATTACAGGTCGTGTCATAGAGTCCGGCCGCCCTATGGCCGTGCCACACATAGATGACGAACCCTTGTTTCTTGATAAAACAGGGGCCCGGAGCCGGATCGACAAATCAAAAATTTCCTTTGTCTGTGTGCCCATAAAGGACGGCCGAAAAGTGATAGGCGCTCTTAGTGTGGATCGAGTCTTTGAAGGTTCTTTAACCTTAGACGAAGACGTAAGACTTTTGACTATCATCAGCAGCCTGATTGCACAGAAGGCCTCCCTGCTTGAGAAGATCAACAGGGAGAAAGACCAGCTCAGAGAGGAGAATATTCTGCTTAAGAGGGAACTCAACAAGAAATACAGCTTCACCAATATAATAGGGAACAGCCACAAGATGCAGGAAGTGTTTTATCTGATTGTGCAGGTCGCCAAAAGCAATGCCAATGTCCTCTTATTAGGGGAAAGCGGGACCGGAAAGGAACTCGTGGCCAATGCCATCCATTATAACAGCTTGCGCACTAATAAACCGCTGGTCAAGGTCAATTGCGCGGCACTGCCGGCAAATCTGATTGAGGCGGAGTTGTTTGGCCATGAGAAAGGGGCCTTTACCGGGGCAGACCGCCTGCAATTTGGCAAATTCGAACGTGCTAATGGCGGAACTATTTTTTTAGACGAAATCGGATCTCTTGCTCAGGAAAGCCAGGGAAAATTGCTTCGGGTGCTTCAGGAAAAAGAACTGGAGAGACTGGGGGGGACTAAAACCATAAAGGTGAATATCCGTCTAATCGCAGCTACCAATCAAGATCTTGCCGGTGCTGTTGAAGCGGGTGCCTTTCGGGAAGACCTGTTTTACCGCCTAAATGTCTATCCTATTTATCTGCCCGCCTTGAGGGAAAGGGAGGCCGATATCCTTCTGCTTGCCGACTATTTTTTTGAAAAGTATTCAAAGGACTATAATAAGGACATCAGGAGAATATCCACCCCGGCCATCGAATCACTGACACAGTATCACTGGCCCGGAAACGTGAGGGAGCTGGAAAACTGTATGGAGCGGGCCGTCCTTCTGTGCGACGACCAGGTTATTCACAGCTACCATCTGCCCCCCACTTTACAAACGGCAAAGGACACGGGAACCCAGCAGTCACAGTCCTTTGAGGAGGCAGTGGAGAGGTTTGAAAGGGAGCTGCTTATTGATGCCCTTAAAAGCAGCAGGGGTAACATGAGACAGGCGGCTATTTCGCTCAAGACGACAGAACGTGTTTTTGGATACAAGGTCAAAAAATATGTCATACAGCCGAAGCATTACAAATGACAGACATTGTCCATGCTCTTATATGTATTTCTGCTGTAAATAGATCTTTTTCCCCACCTCGAATATTATTGGACTTGTAAAAAGTTCCTCATACAGTCATTGCGACCTGCCCGCAATACGGCAGGCGGGGTTTAGTTTCCAATTACCGGAAAAATCACCGACTGTCGTGTTGATCTGGGCCTGAGCAATTCTGATGATAGCCATCTGCCTCCTCCCCCCGGGTTTTGTTCCTAAAATGCGGACTATAATACAATTCATATCATATTATCGCAATTATTAAGACCTTAATTGGTGCCCCCTCCTTTTGTATGTCTCGCCTTATTAATCAAACTAAATTGTGCTTCTTATAGTGTTTTACCACAATTTTGTAGGCTGAAAACAATATTATGACACAAATGTATCATATGCCTTAAGCCTCTATTTTTGTTCCAATGAAAATTAATCAATATTATCAAATTGTTAAATACATTTTTCTGCTCTGGCATATCTCTTGCTTTGAACCAGTAAACAAGTTCCCGGGAAAAAGTATTATTCAAATATTAGGGAGGGTAAAGAAGATGCGTGATAATTTTCATCTAATATATCCGTCAGAAATGACAGGTGACAGCGTTGCTTTACATAATTGCCTCTGGAAAGGGGGGATAGGAAATGAAAAAAATCGAAGCAATTATTAAACCTTTCAAGCTGGACGAAGTGAAGGATGCCCTTACCGGCATTGGAGTGAAAGGTATGACAGTCAGCAAAGTCAAGGGATTTGGTCGCCAGCGAGGACATAAGGAGACCTATCGAGGGGCCGAATATCAGGTGGACTTTGTTTCAAAAATAAAAATCGAGGTTGCCGTAGAGGCATCCATGACAGGCCAGGCAGTGGCCACGATTCAAGAAAAGGCCGGGACGGGCAATATAGGTGACGGTAAGATTTTTGTGTTGCCCTTAGAGGAGGCTATACGTATCAGGACCGGAGAATCGGGCAAGGATGCCATATAAATAGGGAGGTGATATTTAATGAAAACACTTGTTTTGTCTATATTGTTCGTGGTCGTTTGGTTTTCGAGGGTTTGGGCGGGAGATGAGGTGCCTACGGTAATGTCCAACAAGGAAGCCATTGATCTGGTTCAAACCCATGCCGATTATGTCTGGACCTTAGTGGCAGCGGCCCTGGTCTTCTTCATGCAGGCGGGTTTTGCCCTGGTGGAATGCGGTTTTACAAGGGCAAAAAGCGCCATCAACATTATGATGAAAAATCTGATGGATTTTTCCATTGGTTCACTGGCTTTCTGGGCCATCGGATTCGGCCTGATGTTTGGTGTAACAAAGACAGGGTGGCTTGGGACCTCAGGGTTTTTCTTGAGTGATTTTACGCCGGGAGGCGACCCATGGGTACTGGCATTCTGGATGTTCCAGGTCGTGTTTTGTGCTACGGCAGCAACCATAGTATCCGGTGCTATGGCTGAAAGAACCAAATTCACGGGATACCTCCTTTATAGCATCTTTATCAGCGCCCTGATCTATCCTGTTTTTGGTAGCTGGGCATGGGGAAGTCTATTCCATGGTAACGGCTGGCTTGAAAAATTGGGATTTATTGATTTTGCAGGTTCTACAGTGGTCCACTCAGTTGGTGGATGGTGTGGTCTGGCCGGGGCAATAGTCCTTGGCCCCCGTCTTGGAAAATATACAAAGGACGGCAGCATAAAGCCAATTCTTGGGCACAGTATTCCCCTGGCAGCGTTAGGGACATTTATTCTCTGGCTGGGATGGTTTGGTTTTAACCCCGGTTCTACTACCGCAGCCAATAAAGACATTGCCATGATTTTTGTAAACACAAACCTGGCTGCAGCAGCAGGTGCAATCCTTGCCATGTTCACATCCTGGACCAAATTCGGCAAACCGGACGCGAGCATGAGTTTCAATGGGGCTCTGGCCGGATTGGTTGCCATTACCAGTCCCTGCGCGACAGTGTCTCCGCTTAGCGCGGTTATCATCGGTGCGATTGCTGGTATTATAGTGGTCTTTTCGGTAATCTTCTTTGACAGGATCAGGGTAGACGACCCGGTGGGCGCTATTTCCGTCCATGGAGTCAATGGTGCCTGGGGGACCTTGGCGGCCGGTATTTTCAATATGGGCGGGACCTCCGTTAAAATTATAGGGGTACAGTTACTTGGCATTGTTTCCTGCTTTGTATGGACGTTTGTAACGGCCTTCGTAATGTTTAAACTTATTGATATGTCAATAGGTCTCAGAGTTTCACCTGAAGAAGAAGCAGAAGGCCTTGATTTCAGTGAACATGGAGGTAACGCGTATCCGGATTTTGGGGTTTCAGCCTATGCGCAAAAGTAACTGAATTATAAATTTTAATCCCTCTAGAGGCGGGGAGGTGTGTATTTCCCCGTCCCTTGGGGCGGTCAATGTTTTTGTTTTTGATAACCCGCTGCTTGCGGCGGGTTAGTTTATTCATAAGAAATTTTAATTAAGGAGGAATGAGTAATGAAGAAGATTTTGTTATCTGTAGTTACGGTTTTGCTTGTTTTGGTCTTTTGTGTGCCGGCCATGGCAAAGTTAACGATTGGTGGTGATGTAGTAACCGATGCCTACTGGCTGCACAGGGATGCGGATTTTATGCAGCAGAGCATGAACAGGGCAAATGACTCATCCCAGACCAGGTTCCAACTTCACGTTACCTCGTTATTGACCAACTTGCATGCTGAATGGGAAAGCAAAGAGGGTAACGTGGGTATGTACATCCAGTTTAACATTGGCGGTGAGAACAGCGGTGAAAATGTTCAGACTGATTATGCATACGGCTGGTGGCAGATCAACGACATATTCAAGCTGACGGTCGGCCAGTGTGATGAGACGCTTGGGGTATTGGCCCCTGCGCAGAATATGGGAAATGATGTTGGTCTTGCGAGCGGTGATGGCTTCGGTAATGTGGGCGGTGACTTTGAGCCTCGAGTCCAGTTGACGGCCAGGCTTACCGACAATTTTACCTTAGACGTATCTGCCGTGTATCCGAGTCTTAACACGCAGCAGGTATTTGTAAACGGCCTGGGTGTCGCAGCAACGTGGAACGCAGCTGAAGAAGAGACGTGTATGCCCAAGTGGGAGGTTATGCTTACCTGCTCATTTGGTCCTGTTACGATTTATCCGTCCTATATGTACTACAAGGCTAAATACGCGCGTGACGCGGGGTCAAGCGCGAATGTACTTGCTTCTACTGATGATGAGATTATGGCCTATGCGTGGTCAATTCCGGTGGAATTCAGTTACGGTCCATTTTCTGTTTCTGCCGAGTACACGATGGGAGAGAATCTTGGT
>JAUWMR010000087.1 GCA_030613055.1 Desulfobacteraceae bacterium | reverse complement strand
GCGTCGGAGCCAGGGGGTCCCCCATCCCATAACAGCCTGAAATCACGAAGGCCTTCCAGCAGTCACTACAAAAAGACCGCTTCAACCTTCAACCTCGCAATCATATGTTGTCTTGAGGTATACTCATTAACCGAATGAACCACTATAACCACAATTGAGCTTTAGCTCAATTTAGGTAATACAATCTTTAAGGGGAGGAGAAAGCATGAAACTTCATCATGTTGCTGTCGTATGCAGTTCCAGGGAAAATTCGGACCGATTCTATAAGGGGCTTTTAGGACTTAAGGAGATAAAAAGTGCCATGCTTGATAAGGAGTTAGCAGGGCAGATATTCGACATTGCCTGTGAGAGTCAACTGATTTTGTATGCTAACGAGGACTTTACGGTTGAGGTCTTTGTGCCGGCCTCGGCTTTTGAAAAGATCAATACATTTGTACATATTTGCCTTGAGGTGGAAGACAGGGAGGAATTTGCGGCAAAGTGCCAGACCATGGGTGTGGTTGTGAAGAGGATTCCAAAGGGAGATTCCGAGCTCATTTTTGTTGAAGATTATGACGGCAATCTGTTTGAGATAAAGGAGTCAATAGCTTGATCCCGTCAGCTCTCCTATTGTGTTTCTCTCAGGCTTGTAAGCTCTCTCTTTTTTTCCTCAATAGCCATTTCCAGTTCTTCAATTAACAGCAATTGATGTGGCCGGATTGAATGGGCCGGAAGCGCATCTTCCCGGTCTTTCAACTGAATTTCGAGTTCCTGTATTTCTTTCTCTATTTTTTGTTCCCTGTCCATTCGCATAAAAGTGAGACTGGTTCTCAGACAACTAAATAAATATATTTAGAACCAATATCCCTTTTTCCAGTACCGGTTTATGGTTATTATCAAATTTTCTTTAAAGTCCATTCTCCACCCGGGGCACCCCAATTATGTATAATTTCATAAGTACCGGAGCCCTGCGAATTTGAAAGAGTTCCTTTAAACTTCCCCTTAACAAGCCCACTGTAAGAGGCAGCGGTAGACTCAGTTCCAGCTACATGGCCGGACAAGACAGCCACAAAGGAATTATTCTCGCTTTTTCCTTCTAACTTCAAACGTGTGTCAAGATTTCCCCATTGACTATCATCTATTTTTCCTGCAAATTTTCCGGACAATATGAAAACATCTTTTTCAGGAGACGCCTTTTTAAATACTACTTTAAACTTCGCTTTCCACTCACCCTTTAGTTGCAGCTCCCAAACTTCCTCTTTCGCACCTGTCAAATCAGCAGCATTTATAGAATCGCTGTACACATGAGTATGAAACGAAGTTATTGCAAAAATAAATATGACTAACGCTAATATCAACTTTTGTCTCAAATTATTCATAATGTCCCTCCAAAAAAATTAATTTCACAACCAAAAGGCCATGTGAAATTTAATATTTGTAATGATAACTATTTCTAAATAGAAGTCAACACCACTTCAGAAAATGCCCTGCGAAGTTAAAGATGATTCAAATCCACATCTTTTTGAGTGGACTTTTACTATTCGGTTTTCACAATAATCACCTTGCCCTCGATGTATTTGATTTCCAGACATCTTCGCGGCGGCAGTAATCCTCTGCCTTTTAATAATTTTTGTCAATTCCGCCTCACATGATGAATTCCATCCTTTCTCAATCCCTGCAATGACCACGTCGGGCTCAACGTCTTTCGCGAAGGCTTTTTGCAATAGCTCTTTTTTGGCCCCATGTTTCCTTTCCTTAATCGTTCAACGGCGGCCTGGCCCCTTCCAGTAGAGTGAAAGGTGCCCAGAAATACGGATGTGAATAAGGTATACGACTCTGACTTCCTTCCCTGCCGACGCTGAGAAGTTTGAGTTTGCTTTTCCTCAGAGCCCCGGCAATCTGCCCGTCATTTTGCCGTACCAACCGGTGAAAATCAGTGATGAGCAAGGCGGTTGCCTGGTCGTCAACACTCCACATACTTACAACCAACTTCTCAACACCAGCATAAATAAAGGCCCTGCTCAATCCGATAACGCCCTCACCGTCCCTGATTTCTCCCAGGCCCACCTCGCAGGCGCTGAGTGTTGCAAGTTTGGCTTTAAGAGATAAGTTAAAAACCTCGTGGGCCTGGAGCAGTTCGAATTTTCTGGTCTTAGGGCAAGCCGCAAACACGAGTGAAGAGAACATGGGATGCTCTTCATTCAATATTCCATGGGTAGAGAGAAGAAGAAATGAGTACAAAGTGCTTTCTTTAATAAAACGCATCTTTGTGGCATTGCCCCTCAGATAGGCCTTTGCATTGGGAGCATAAAGCGAGGCCACTGTTAAAACCTCTTGCTCGGCATAAGGCAGTGAGGCCGTTTTAATTTCGCATCCACTGAGCTCTATGCCACGCTGTTTACCATCGGTTCCTGGTCCCATTGGGTTTCCGAACGCCAGTAAGTGGCCGTGTCGCTTGGCCGTATGAATTCGATGGAGTTTGGGGTCCATTATGCTCGCTGAAATAGCATAGGAAATGGGCGGTGCTGTCTCCACAAGGTACTGAGCCCTTGCAAAGCGATCCGCTTTGTTTTGCGTCTTTATCCCAATTTCCGATGTCACAAGCATTTCAAAAGGCAAGTAAAATAACGGTCCATGAGGAACAATAACCAGACCGGTAGCTTTAGAAATAAAGGGTTCGGCCTGCCTAAAGACCTGTTTATACAGGATATGTGCGAGGTTCAAGTCAAAATTGCCAAGCATTTTGATATTCCAGCCTGTTTTTATTTTTTTAAATGGTTCGCGTAGAGCTTCGATCTCGCGAGTCAGCTCCGGTTTCCCCACGGGCAGGGTCAGCACGGCTTCGAGCTTTTGTTTGCTTATGACAAACAGATAAGTACTGCTCTGGGCCACAAAATACTCCAGAAGAAATTCTCCCGGTTTCAGGACCCTGTCCTGAATCTCTTTTAGACTGAGCGGACGCGGATTTTTCAGGCGAGCGTATTTGGGATAACGTTCCTCCAGTTTCTGAACAAGACGTGCATATTCCAGATTCAGCTGATTTAATTTCTCTTTTAAGGCTAACGCCTTGACAGGGTCCCTTTCCCCAATCAGTGCTCTCCGGGTGCGATAGACCCTGGTATGAATGTCCCGCTCCCGGGACAATATGTCCTGGTCCACACCCGCCTGTATCTTGCCACTCACTTCCTTGATCATATCCAGGATCGTCCGGCCCCGCGCCCGTTCGGACATCTCCAGGGCCAGGACAGCGTGCTCCAGACGGGAGTCGCGGCGATAAAGCTTGATCAAAAGGTTTATCAGCGCCTCATACGGGTTCTGCCTGCGCTCAAAAAACGCCACCTTATGTTCTTCGACTGACAGTTTATCGCGGATTCCTTCGAGGGTCTGAATTGATGACAGGTATGCCTCCTTCGCCCTTAAATTTTCCCCTAATCGCTCGTACACCAGGCCTTTTCTCAGATGTACATCTGCAATCTGTTCAAGTGACTGAATAGGCTGAAAGGCAACGAGTGCCTTATCATAGGCCGCCAATGCCTTTCTAAACCTCGCTTCCGGCTCATAGAGCGCCTGGGCCATGAATCTGTACGCGAAACCCTGGGACCTAAGATCGCCAATGCTATGCCATATGGCCAGAGCAGATTCAAAGGATTGCTTTGCTTTTCCGGCCTGTCCCAACGCTGCCTGCGCCAAAGCCAGATGATGCAGGGCCATCCCTTCCCACTCCTTTTCGCCCATTTTGCGAGCACACCTGTAAGCGTCCTCGGCGTATTTCAAAGATCGTCTTAATGATTCTCGCTTTTCTTCGCCCTGTTTTAAAAGCGCTGCCTGCCTGTGGAAATATGCCAGGGCTCGTATGACGTATCCCTGCCGCCATGCATCTTTGGATTCTAAGGCGGCGCGCAGGGCTTGCTCCTCATACTCGATGGCCTTCATGAGATGGTCGAGTGCCAGACCGGCATTGTCCCTGATCCGCCATGTGTCTGTCATGGCGGCAACAGATAAACCCATATGGTTGTATGCACGCGCCTTAGCCCGGAGCTTCGCGATAGGATCTGGGATTTTCTCTGCGGCGGCCAATGCCTGACCATGAAACTCCACCGCCTTGTCACAGTCGCCCAGCCTTCTGTAGAAATAGCCCATGTAGTCCCGCTGCCGCGCTTCTGCTTCTGCATCCCCCGCTTCTTCTGCGTATTTCAATGCATGCCCGTAGGCCCGGAATGCCTGTTCGAACCGTCCGCTCTCAACATGCACGTCACCTGATTGGCGCAAGGCACGGGTTGCTTCCCGCCAGTCTTCCGGGAGCTTAAATACCTTGAGAGCTTCACCATATAACTCGATGGCGCGCACATGGTTTTTTTTTCGCTCGTATACGTCTCCCAGATCAATGAGCGAAATACCTTTTTGCAACCGGTCCCCAGATTTTCCCCCCAGTTCCAGGGCCTTTTGGTGATAAGCTAACGAATCCTCATAGCGGGTCAACTTCCGCGCTGCCTGTCCTGCATAATGGAGCGCCTGCATCTCACCATCAGTGTCTCCTATGGAACGAAACACTTCAACTGCCCTGGAGCTTAACAGAAGCGCCTCCTTATATGCACCCTCTCCAAATGCCTTGCTGCCGCGCGTGAGGTATCCGTTGCCACGAATCTTTAATGCGCGCTGATCCGTGCTCCAGGCGCGGTATTTGTCAACCTTTTTTATCAGGTAATCATCCGCCGACAACTGCCTCGCTAATTCAGCTAATGAGGATGCCTGGAGCATGATTAAATCCGGCTTGCGCCGACCCCGGACGTATTCCAACAGCAACTTGTCCACCGCCCCGCGCAGCAAATCACGGTGGTGTTTCGCTAATTGTAAAAGCTCGGATTTGGCACCGCGACGGTGCGCGTCAGAGTATTCCAGCAGGAACCGATCCAACGCATCCTGGCCTTGAGGCGATGCTGCCAGGCAAAATACTGCCAGGCTGCCATACAAAACGCTTGAAAGAATCAGCAACCAACCGGCTATCGAAAGCACATTAGTTTTGCGCATTTTCATTCCCCGCGGCCTTCCTCGCCCAGCCATGTTATTTACCCTTCGGGAAAGTCCCGCCATGGCGGGACAGCACCCTCGACTTTTGCAACGTTAGGGTTTATTGTCAAAATCAGGAATATGATGGAGAGCAGATTTCACACTTCCCTATATCAGTCCCATCCATGCGGGCCTGTCACCCTGTTGACCTTGCCGTCAGGGCCGAATTCTACCTGAAAAGAAAAACGTCCGGGCGCTATACCAAGGAAAGTAATGGTAATTATTCCCCGGGGTATAATTCCTTTAGACTTGCTCGTAAGGGTTTTTAGAAACTCTTCACGGGTACATGATTTGGACTCGCCGTCCGTCTCAATCCTGTAGCGGCATAAATAGCGACCCTTTGGAAGGGCAAGGACATCATTTGGTGCCATTCCGGAATGAATCGCTCTGTAAACTGCCCTGGCCCGACGGCCCGGTTCCCCGACCTGCCAAAAAGCAAAAACAATAACTAATGAAACAAAGATGAGCAACCAGAAACGGCGATTTTTAAGAAATAATTGCTTGGAATCTTTACGGTATTGTTCATTGAAGATCCGTCTAACCGTGTTTCTGTGAAGGTAGTAAAGCCCGATTATTCCAAAAACTCCGATGACAGGGGCTCCTTTATCAAGAGACAGTAGTGACAAAAAGGGCAGGAACAATAAGGAAATAAGAGCCGGAGTTGCAATATTCCGGGCCCATCGTCTGTACCGCAGAAGTCCGATGCCACTAATAATGAAAACACTCCCGTAGACAATTAACAGGCCTTTCATCGCATAATTGCCTTGTAAGAAAGGGAGCATAATAAACAATGCAAACGGGACCAAAAGAATCATACATTTTGCAAGAACACGAACCGAACGGTAGGCATGATACTGGTCTTTTAATTGCCTTTTTTCCTCCCTGGTAACCCAACGACCATGGAAGAGTTTCATTTTTCCATGACTTGCATCCTCCTTTGAAAGCCGCTCCTTTGGGACTCCCCATTGGGTGTTTATCAAGAGGTCTGTTCGATGCGGTTGGTATATCTTAATGCCCATGGTGATGGCTCCAATTCCGGCTTTTACAGCTTTATTCAAAAAGCTCATCATGTTTTTCCGGATCCACCTTCATCCAGATCCTGTACAGCTTCTCACCCGCCATTTCAAAACACTTGTATCCTGTTGAATCGGCCTCCTCCACCATAACTTCACCCAACTCCCTGCACTGTTCCAGCCAGTTTTTGAAATGTTCACCCCCGCCGAAATAGACCTTCTTCCATTTGTTTCCTTGTTCATCTATCCGCTCTTTAACCAGCTCTTCTTCGGCCATTCTTTCCTGGATTTTTTTTTCATTCCCCGTTTCCAACTCAACCATTTGCGTCCTCCTCCTCTATAAACCCTAACGTCAATGTCATTAACTTAAGGGCCGAACCAGCGCAGGCATCTTCCAATGTAGCGCAGGGCTTCAGCCCTGCCCCGAACCCGTGCAATACGGCAGGGCTGAAGCCCTGCGCTACGCTTAAGTTAATGACATTGACCCTAACGTTGCATAAACAACACGGCTTAATATTATTAAAAACCCTTACACTTCGAAGTTTCCGCACATTTTCGCACGCATTTAAGGACACCACTATTTGTGAGTTCCAGCAAGGCTGTCAAAATCGCCATGTTTTTTACCCTTCGGGAAAGTCCCGCCCTGGCGGGACAGCACCCTCAACTTTTGCAAAATTTGGCCAAATCCATTCCCGCGTTCCTGCCTCTCATATTTTCAAAAACCTGACGTGTTCCAATTATAGCAAATCTGTGACCATCCGCCAAGCTGATTGCTTGTCAAACTTAAACAGTTTATTTCGCGGACGATTTGTGGTATCCACAGCAGGTCAATAGGGGGTGCAGTATGAGCAAGTCGATTGTCTCCATAGTGAAATACGAAAAACCATTGGAATCGGTCCGAAAGGTCGTTGAGCTTTCCGGAGGTCTGGACCACCTGCCTTCAAACGCAAAGGTCTTTGTCAAGCCCAATATTGTATTCTGGACCAGGGCCGTTCCCTTCCCCAAGTGGGGGGTGATCACGACCTCCCGCGTTGTGGAAGACATGGTAGTCCTGCTCAAGGAGCATGGGGTCAGTGATATTACTATCGGTGAAGGCATGGTAACATTGACGCCGAAGGACAGTGAGACGCCCGCCCACGCCTTTGAAACCCTCGGATACAATGTCTTGAAAAAACGCTATGGTGTAAAGCCCATAAATGTATTTGAACGACCCTTTAAAAAGGTAGATCTCGGCGACGGGATAACCCTGAACTTCAATACGGATATCCTCAATAGCGATTTTGTGGTGGATCTGCCCGTAATGAAAACACACGCCCAGACCGTTGTCAGCCTTGGGATCAAAAACCTCAAGGGCACCATCGACATATCATCCCGCAAAAAATGTCACAACGCCGATCCGGGCAGGGACCTCAACTACATGGTGGCAAAGCTTGCCGACAAACTTCCCCCTGTTTTCACACTCATTGATGGAATATATACTAACGCGCGGGGGCCTGCCTTTGACGGGCGAATAGAAAGGAAAAACATTCTGGTAGCCTCTTCGGACATCTTATCCGCTGATCTTGTCGGAACCAAGGTTTTGGGGCGTGAACCCGCCGAGGTGCCTCACCTGGTTTACGCGGCCCTCAATCGCGGGCTTCCCCCGGACTTATCGCACATCAATGTGGTTGGCGAATCTGTCAAAGACGTCTCTTCCTATCACGAATACAGTTTTCCCTACAATAAAGACGGCACTTTACCCATGCCCATGGTGAAGATGGGTATCAATGGGCTGTCCTACCGCAAGTATGACCTCACTATGTGCACTTACTGCTCAGGGCTTAACGGCGTTATTTTATCGGCAATCGTCCAGGCCTGGAATGGAACGCCGTGGGATAATGTGGAGGTATTGACCGGAAAGGTGATGAAACCCACTCCCGGCAAGAAAAAGACGATCCTGCTCGGCAAGTGTATGTATCAGGCAAATAAAGACAACCCGGACATAAAGGAGATGTTCGCTGTGAAAGGGTGTCCTCCTTCACCCGCCGCAATTTTAAAGGCATTCCATCAGGCAGGCATCAACATAAACCCCGCCATTTTTGATAACTTTGATAAGCTGCCGGGTTTTTTCATGCAGAGGTACGAGGGAAAGCCCGAGTTTGATGAGTCCTTTTTCAAAATCGTCTGACTTTTAAAATCTTGTAATATTGCTTATATTTATATTTAAGATTTCTCTCCCGCCGTTGGCGGAATCGAAATGACAAGGCATATTCCCTATTGCCTTACGCCCTGCGCCTTGTGCCTTACGTCCACCTGCCAGGTATTAGCGTCCCGCAAAACTTACATCGCCCCTCTTCGATATTGAAATCGGGCATGTAATATCCCGTCCGCTTGATGAGAAGCTTGTTGCAGTTGTGGCAGTAGGTATGGGCGCCTTCGTGCCCGGGAACATTGCCGATGTAGACGTAGTGAATTCCCGCTTTTAAAGCTATTTCTCTAAACTGCTCAAGAGTATCAATGGGAGTATACGGCAGACGGGTAAGCTTGTAGTTAGGGTGAAACCTGATAAAATGCAATGGATGATCGGGCCCTAACTCTTTCAAGATCCAGCCACACATCCGCTTTATCATCTCCGGCTTGTCCACATAGGTCGGCACAACAAGGGTAGTCATCTCAAACCATACACCCTCTCTGTGCATTGTCTTAAAGGTATTCAGGACGGGTTCAAGTGTTCCCCCGTTAAGACTGCGGTAGATATCGTCTTCAAAGGATTTCAGGTTGACATTGGCGCCGTCTAAGTATTGGCACAGCTTAAGGAGGGGTTCATGATTGATATAGCCGTTTGAGACCATCACATTCTTAAGACCCGCATTCCTGGCAAGCTTAGCCGTATCATACATGTATTCGTAATATGTAATGGGCTCTGAGTAGGTGTAGGCTATGGAAGGAATATCTCTTTTCTTTGTTTCCCTCACTACGTCTTCGGGAAAAAGCTCAAAGAACCGCACCTCCTCCGGTTTTTTCTGGGAGATTTCCCAGTTCTGGCAGTTGAGACACCTGAAATTACAGCCGGTAGTGGCAATAGAAAAAATTAATGAGCGAGGATAAAAATGATAGAGCGGTTTTTTTTCAATAGGGTCCACGTGTGCGGAACAGGGATTCCCGTAAGCAAGGGAGTACAGCTTTCCACCGATGTTTACCTTTGACCGGCAAATACTCCGATCTCCGGGTTCGAGGACACACTGGTTGGGGCAGACCTGACATTGTACCGTGTCTCCAACCGTTTCATAGTAAAACCCCTCCTTCGACCATCTCCACGGCCTTTCAGGGGCATCGCCAGTAAAAATCTCCCCTTTTATGCTCTTGTATTTTTGATTTTCTTTTCCCGGAAACCCGAATCCCGTGCTTGCCCAGAAAAGGGCGGTAGCGCCGCAGCCAATGGCTTTTAAGAATTCCTTGCGGGTTATCATTTTTGCCATTATCAATCTCTTATTTCGTAACAGTTCACGTATAAAAAACCTTTAGACAGGATTACCCCGCGCTCCGCGGGGCAGGCATCTTCCAATGTAGCGCAGGGCTTCAGCCCTGCCTCGAACCATTGCAATACGGCAGGGCTGAAGCCCTGCGCTACGCTTTAAGTTAATGACATTGACCGTAAGATAATATCCAATACCCGCCTGCCGTACGGCGGGCAGGTCCAAGTTTTAAGTGTTTTTCATTGGACATTGGTTATTGATAATTGGACATTGGATATTTTTGTACTCTGTCTCTTCGCTCCCTTCGTGTCCTTCGTGGTAAAAATTATACCTAAAAATATTGAGCAGACACACTTTAGCCTCTTGTTTTTCCGGTAAACATAATAACAATGCTACTTGAGATCTTCACTAATATCAAAAAAGCAACCGCAACCTTGATGCCCAACAAAGGGATCAGAATTGTTCCCGTGGCAAGGGTGCCCACGGAAGCGCCGCAGAGATCAGCGGCTAAACAGCCTGCGGCGGGACTGTGTTTTTCACCGATTATCGCTGCCGCAACCGGGAACTGGAAACCACAGAGAAAAGAAAAGAAAAAACAGTATGCCAAAAAGTATGAAGGATGCAACTCACTTTTGAAATACGCAACCCATATAAAAAAAAGAATCAGCAGGGACAGAAGGAGCATCTCGGAAATCAGGAGTCTGCGGTAATCCTTGCGTCTTAAAAGCTTGCCGATCAAGGCGCCTGGGAGCAACCCCACTAAGAAGGCAGTGACAATTGCCCCGATCTTCAGATAAATATAGCCATATATAACCTGGAATGTAAAGATAATGAGCATTTCCACTCCCATGGTAGCAAGCCCTGTTGAAAACAGCACATATTCTTCTCGTTTCATAAACACTATGTAGATCACCGTAAGAACAAGCAGTATAGCGATTAAATACCCGGGGGATGTGCCATGTTTCTTAAACCATTCATCAAAGACAATATTCATGAGCCTCGGCTCAAAATCAGTATTTACTTGTTCATTTGCATCCAGGCACTCTTCGAGTTGCCTGGTTCTTTCTTTCGTAACATTGCCATAAAAAAATCCCTCGATATAGGAGGTTTTTATGGATTTTTGTTTTAACCTGGCAGGGATGTCCGGCCATAATTTCCCGTCACGGCAGAGAAAGTATGCCTCCTCACCAGGCAGTATCATCACGTTTCTAAAATGCAGTCGAGCCGTATTGTACAGAGTGGAGAGCTTCCTTTTCCTGATTTCGCTGATGTAATTCGGGGAGTATTTAATACCCAGGGAAAGGATGCCTCCCTTTTTCAAAGCCTTTTTTGTAAGAGCGAAAAATTCACCGGTAAAAAACCGGTTTAACTGGAAGGTATCCGGATCAGGAAGATCAATTATAATGGCATCATATTTCCTTCGCGTCGTCTTGATATGATGTCTGCCATCGGAGTTTATTATCTCTAAAAACGGTTCCTTTTTAATGGCTCCTAACTCCACAGCCACGTCTGTCAAATAGGGATCAAGCTCCACATAATCGACACTTGCCGGTCCGTATTTAGAAACCTCGCCCAGGGTTTCACCTAAGCCCCCTGACACCAAAAGCACATTTTTTACCCTGTCTATTTGGCATAAAGGGTAATGAATCTTTTCTTCGCTGCTTATGATATTTGCGTTCGAATAGAGAGGCACTCCCGATTCCCAGAATGTGTACTGAGTGCCCTCGCTGGAAACTACAATCCTTCCGTAGGGAGATTCCACATAACGAACAATATCCCCGTACTGGTTGGACATGGTAAACTGTTCAAATAACCGGTTCGTGGAATAATAATAAAAAACCGAACACAACACGAGGGCTGTTACTAAAAAAAGATAGTTCCGTGACTTAATAATGAGAACCAAACCCGCTAATATCAAAAGCGAAGAAGTCAGGGCGATTGTAAGAAAGGGCTTGACCCAGTAAACAAGAACAAAGCTGAATACCACCCCTCCTGTGATATCTCCTATGCTGTCGGTAACATAAAGATCGCCACTGGTAAAAGGGTGCTGACCCGCCTGCATTACTTTAAGCGCATAGGGAAGAATAAAGCCGGTGAGAAAACAATAGGGACAAACTGTAACGGTGATGTAGAAAAAGATGGAATAAAATCCGGGGGAAACGCCATGTAGAAAAATTGCTTCTCTATATCCCCTGATCACAATCATCTGGACCAGGGGACACATGGCGATAATCAAAAGAAGCAGTGTATATACCCGAAGGGAAGAAACCCTGACCGGCTTTGCTGCAAGGCTGCCCAGACCCGTTAATAACAGCCAGCAAAACAGTACTAAAGAAATTGTGATCTCGTTCCCGTGAAACTGGGTCAGAAATTCCCTTATGGTGAGCAGTTGAGTGGTAACAGAGGATATGCCCGTACCAATGATGGACCATATGATGAGGCGTTTATCATTTATCATAAGTCATTGTGACTACTCACGTAGTCAGGCTGAAGGTGTTTAGACTGAAGGTAGAAGGTATCAGGACTGAGATGAAAGGACTGAGGACTGAGAAAAAAGCTTGGCCCCCGCCTGTTGGAGTGAAGCGTAGATTTATCCGCCTATGGAGGATCCCGCTATCGGGGCAGGACGGCGGGC
>JAUWMR010000072.1 GCA_030613055.1 Desulfobacteraceae bacterium | reverse complement strand
CGCCGAAAAACCCCCCCCCCCCCCCCCCCCCCGATTTCGTCATTCCCGCGACGGCGGGAATCCAGGAAAATCAACCAGTTGTGGACTCCCGCCTTCGCGGGAGTGACGGCCATGGAGACTTTTTACGAGATCATCAATATTGACGATTTGCAGAAATCGCTTCGCTCCATTGTTTCCTTTTCATAGTTTCATCAAAATTGGAAGAAATCCTTAAATCTTCAATCGTCAATCGAAAATCTTCAATTAACGCCTAACGCCTCTTTAAGGCGCGGATCAAGCACCTTCTCCAGGCTGATAGCGAGGAATGTTACGGCCATAATCAATAAGGACAAACAGACAATCGGTGGCATAAGCCAGTTCCACCAGATGTCCATGTAGTAATACTTTACAGCATAAGCAATCATCATACCCAGGGACTTGCGGGCAGGGTCGAATAATCCCAAGAAGGCCAGGGAAGCCTCCATGAACATGGCCATTCTTGCCTTTGCAGCAAAGCCTATTAGATAAAGGGGAAACAATTCAGGCATAAGATGTCGGCGGATGATGTACCAGTTGCCGGCCCCGATTTGTGCGGCGGCCTTTACGTGGAGGCTTTCTTTCAGAGTAAGGGTCTGCGCGCGTATGGCCTTGCTGATAGTAGGCCACATCATACCGGACAGGATCAAAGCCAGGACCCACGGGGACGGCCGGAAAAGGGCGGCTGTGAGAATAAGGATCATGATAGCAGGGATAGCCAACAAAATATCTGCAATACGCATAAGAATCATGTCAACAAGACCGCCCATCCATCCTGCAGTCACGCCGACGATGACCCCGATCAACAGAGCGATCAGGCCGCACACTAAACCGAAGGCAGCCGTATTTCGGACTGCGTAGAGGAGTTCTGAGAAGATATCCTGGCCTCCGTCGTTAATGCCCAGGATATGGGTGGCCGAGGGCTGTGAGATCGGCACAAACGACATATCCCAGGGATCAAACGGGACAAGAGGCGGACCTAAAATGGTTGCTATGGCAAATAATAAAGCAAGGACAAAGCCCGTAATAAACCATGGGTCCCTGAATACTCTCTGATGGAAATCAATGTGCATGTTCAATCCTGGGATCAATAATTCGATAAATGAACTCCAGGCCTAAAATAATAGCCAATACTATCAGGGAGGAGATCAGGACCACAGCCTGGATAACGGGCAGGTCCCTGGCCTGGATGGCGTTAAATAGAAGCGTGCCCAACCCGGGGTAGGAATAAATCCTCTCCACCACCAAAGCCCCGGTGATCATAAAGGCTAAGCGCAGCCCGAAGCGTGTCACCAGCGGCAGCAGGGCGTTCCTGGCTGCATGGGCGTATCTGATCCGCCTGGGCGGCAGGCCCTTGGCCTTTGCCGTGGTTATAAAAGGTGCCTTTATGACCATTATCATGCTGTTTCGGGTCATCAGGAAATTGCCCGGAAAATAGGATAGGATCAAAGTAGCCAGGGGTAAGGCTAAATGGTGGCCCATAGTTGCCAGCCGGGCCAGGACGGATACCTCGGCATAGGCCGTCTCAGCACCGGCTGCCGGAAACCACTGTAAATTGAGTGCGAACACCACCAAAAGGATTATACCCGTGCTGATTTCGGGGATACCCTCCAGGACGGTCATACTCCCTACCATACCTTTTTCCAATCGGCTGTCTCGCCTCCATGCCGCCTCCACTCCGGTCACAAACCCGATGAACATTGAGAGAACATTAGCCGTGCCTAACAAAAGCAGGGACCAGGGTAACGCGCCGAAAAAAAGCTCTGACACCGGGGTCATAAAGGCATAGGAATACCCCCAGTCCAGTCTCACAAGCTTGAGCAGATAACGGCCAAATCCCGGCTCTTCAGTATAATAGGCCCTGAGTTCCGCTTCCTGTTCGGCAGTAAGCGTCACGTGGGAACTGGAGTACATGGCGGTCACAAAATCACCCGGAAGGAGGCGGGGAAGCGAGTAGCTCAAATAGATCATAGCCAGGGCGGCCAGGCTAAAAGTAATAATTATGCCGAGCCGCCTTGGCGCTGAATGCTTTGGATAAGAAACCATATTGATCCTTTACTTAACCAACGACATCTTGTTCTGTGCAATGGGGATGCCCAGAGAGATTCCACCCACAGTATAGTACCACCTGATGCCCTTTTTGGGATTGTAGGCAGCCATGGACGCAGGGTAGTATAGTGAAATGGCCGGGAGCTCATCGGCATAGATCTCCTGGATCTTACAGACAACGCCTTTTCGCCTGGAAATATCCATCTCTGCGATCTGTGCTTTGAGCAGCTTGAGCAATTCCTTGTTGGCCCCAAATCTCGCTGAATTAACCGAACCGGTAACCTTGGGCAAAATCATCCTGTTGAGAATCCTGGCGTCGCCTAACAGACCACCATGACCGGATATGGCTAGATCAAAATCCCACTTTTTCACCCGTCCGTCCGTGGTGGCCTGTTCCATATTTACCAGGTCAACACGGATGCCCACAGCCTCTAATTGTCGCTTGATCACCTCACCGTCCCGGTCGGCAACGGATTCACCGGCCACGGTTATGTTTGAAGCTAAAATCTCCATTTTTAGCGGCTGGCCGTTCCTTGTATAGAAAGCATCAGATCCCTTGACGTACCCTATTGTCTCCAGAATCCGGCGTGCCTTAGCCGGATCAGGCACGTATGTCGGTGTATTGGGATTGTAGAACTCATGATCCGGTGACAGCAGGCCAAATGAGGCCGGTGAGCCAAAGCCACGGTGGGCCTTGTCAATGATCTCCTGCTGGTTGATTGCGTGGGCCAGGGCTTTACGGAAGCGTTTGTCGTTAAAGGGTGGTTTTTTGTGGTTGATCATGAGCTTCTTGTTCCACCCCCGGGCGTTCACTAATATGACCATCCCCTTTTTCTTGAGAGGCTTTGCCATGTCAGGCTTTATGTTGGCAAGATCGACCTTACCGGTAGACAGGATCATAAGCGGCTTGCCCGCCTTAATGTAAATTAAGCGATCCGCCCTGGGCCGGCCCTGGTAGTAATCCGTAAAAGCCTCGTAGAGATAGGTCCCCTTGGCCTTATTAAAATCTATGAACTTATATGGACCACAACCGATAAATGCCCTGGGATCATTGTATTTCCTCGGGTCGGTTACGTTCTGCCAGATGTGCTGGGGGAGAATGGGCATGACGCCGCCTATATAGGCCAGAAAGGGAGCGTAAGGCTTGGTCAACTTGATCACTACCTTGCCTTTTCCCATGGCCTCTGCTCCGGCCACGTCGCCCATGGGTACCCAGCGATAGGGATGTTTTTTAAAGTAATTAATGGTGAAAACCACATCTGCCGAGCTGAAGGGCTTGCCATCGTGCCACTTGACCCCCTCCTGAAGCTCAAAAGTAAAGCTCAGGGATTTGGGATCATAGGTCCATTTCTTGCCAAGGGCCGGAATGTAGCCCTTATCATCTTTCCAGACCAGGGTGTCAAAGACCCAGCTCATACGGACATAACCCGGACCCCGGGGATAGTGCCGATACGGATTGGGATAACCCCAGTCGCCCTTGCTGTCCGCGATACGGATTTCAGCAACCCGGTCCTGAGCGGACAGGCCGGTGGTTCCCATAATGCCAAACACCAGTACCAGTAATAAGATTGATTTGCATACAAGTCTTGTCGATTTTTTCATAATGCTCTCCTCCTTATAAAGATAAAAACCAACCTTGGCCTGCAGACCAGGAGAGAGCCTTCATGGCTTCTTATAATGTGTTGTGTTAAAATTTTAATTGCGGTCTTCTGACCCAGGAGAGCCTTCATGGCTGTAAGTGAGACAAATATGAAAAGAGTTGAGTAAAACCTTGCAGGCTTCATGCCTGAATTAAATGAGTTTTTAACTGCTTGCATTTTTTTTGTCAAGGATTTTCAGCTCTTATCCTGACATACATCCCCCTTTCTCCTGTTGAGCTTTAAAAGGTCGACTTGTCAATGATCATGATCATGCATTTCCATACGAGAATAGTGCTTGACAAAAGCACAGTATTTTCCTAACCTGACGTCCAAAATTGCTCATGAAGAGCAGATAACCAGTTACAAGTACCAGTTCTATCAGAAATAACAAAGGCCAAGAAGGCATTACCACTTAGAAGGAGTGGGCTTTCTTGGCCTTTTTTTATTTTAACAATCCAGGATACTAACCCAAATCTCCATATCAGGGGATAATTTACATAAGGAGGAAAATCATGAAGAGATGTATGCAAGTTTTTATGGTTGTATTATTGGTATTCGGTGTAGCGAATGGTCTTTGGGCCGCTGATGTGAAGGGCCTGATAAAAGGTGGTATGCAAGACCTGAAGATTGAGAAAGGAAACCCCAATCTCCTTGCCCTCACCGATGCGACATACGTAAAGGTGAACGGCAAGACCAGCGAAGGCTATGTGGATATGATCCAGGAAATAACAGGGTGTTCAATTGGCAAGGGTAACCTTCTGTTCTTTCACCGCCCCATAACTTATCCACTAAAGGTCGTTCTGTTCAGAAAGGATACAAAAGACGCCGTTATCATAACGTACAATGGAAAAAAAACAGGAAAGGTTAACCTGAATATGGACGGCGATAAGGCTACCAAGCCGGATGGCTGGAAACAGATAAAGGAAAAGATCGGGAGTTTATCAGATACTTTCAGCATGGTCACCATTGCAAATGCCTGGGCAAAGAGCGCCCCTTTTGATTTCCTCAAATGCTGCGAATTCCACAATCATCTGTGCCCCGGTGTGAGCACTGGTTATCAAATTGTGCAGTTTATCCTTGAGAAATATCAATTGAAGAAAGCAGAAAAGTATGTCTGGATCGCCTGCCCGCTTTGGTGTAAGGACGACGCCGTTCAGATACTCTTAGATCTCACGCCGGGCAAGCGAAGTTTGTTCGTAAAACAACTTACAGCAGATCAGAAAAAGGCTGTTTCAGGTGAAAAACCAACCGATAATATAGCGGGAATATTAGTGATATGGAACAACAAGGCTAATAAAGGCAAGGCGGTTGCTTTCCGATATGACTGGGGAAAGGCCTGCCAGGTTTCAGGGGTAGAGAAAAAAGACTTCAGCCCAAAAGGAGGCAAAAAGAACCCTGTTTTCTGGACCACCAGGGTAAAGGGTAACTGGGGTCTTATGCCCTATCTGGATAAACCGGCGGACTTTGTGAAGGTGGTGAAAGAGGTTGAAGTAAGCCCTCAAATGTACACGAAGATGACGACAGCCGGTGTGAACCCATACGAAGTGTTAGGTCTAACTAAATAGTTTGGAAGGAGGTGAGGATTATGTGTTCACCAATTAGTGTGGCCACGGGAGGAGCTACTGGCGGTTGCACCGGTATTTGCCGGTTTATACCCCAAATCATAGCTTCCTTGAGCGTCTTCGGTATCCTGATGCTGAACTTCAAAGGGCTTCTAATCAAAGCCTTGCCATTTAACTTGATGCCCTTTAGCCGAAAGACAGCTTAACCTCCTATCCTGGTGAGGGGAAGTCCCCTATAAGCGTTTACTTAAGAGAAATTTGCTTATTATAGACTGTCATGCCCGCGTAGGCGGGCATCCAGAAATCCGAATCATCTTGGAAAATAATTGGATTCCCGCCTGCGCGGGAATGACGAAAGCAATAGGTTGTTCATTTTCCGCCTTATTTGAGCGCTTATAGGGGACTCCCCCTCACCAACTTTTTCAAAAAAGAATTTCCACTGACCGGAAGCGAGAAACATTTAACACACGTGTTTGATTCTTTTCGTTATAGAACTCTTCAGGTTGAGATAACAACCGCCTGTAACCTTGATTGTACTATATGCCTGAGGCGAAAGCTGGAAAGACCGAACAGGTCACTCTCCCTTTCCGATTTTAAACGCATCCTTGATCCGGGTCTTTTTCGTTATGTGGGGCTGCACGGATGGGGAGAGCCTCTGCTTAACCGGCATATTTTTGAGATGATAGAACATGCCCGTTCAAAAGGCGTGATTACCAACCTGACCACAAACGGAACACTACTGGCAGACAGGATAGATGAAATACTGGATAGCGGGCCGGATGAGATCGCCTTTGGGATATACGACCCGGATTTGTTATCCAATGTCCTGCCCGATATTGAGGATTTTGTCGGTGAGAGAAATAAAAGAAGTCTAAAATTTCCTAAAGTATATTTTGATATTACCCTTTATCAAGAAAATCGAGACAGGGTCCCAGATCTGATCCGGTTGGCTTCGGATATGGGAATTGAGGCCGTAATAATCCACAGGCTTTTCAATCTCTATGGCGTTGATTCAGAGGTGGAATGTCTTTCAGCGGAGGACGAAAAAGATCTTTTCAAAGAGATAAAAAAAGTCGCTCGATTCCTTAAAATAAAATTGTACCTTCCCGAAAAACACTCCTATCCCTGTTTAATCATCAAGCGCAGTATATTCGTCACAGTAGACGGGAAGGTCACACCCTGCACCTATCTTCCCGAAGAACATCTTGGAGACGCTCTTCAAGAGAGTGTGAAAGGCATCCTCAAATCCAGGAGATACGGCGATTTTGTAAGGAAAATGAAACGACACCCCGTTTGCGGTAAATGCAGGTGGTAGCAATGAAAAACTCTTATTTCAGCTTTAACGAGTGGCTCCTTATCCTTATTTTTGCGCTTTGCGGTGCGCTAATGAATTCATATCTTCCGCTTAAAAGCTTCTTAGATGGGCTTGACATGACAGGACCCGCCAAGGGGATGGCCCTTTTCGGCGGGTTTTTCTTTGTGATGTGGGTCTATTTGGGCCGGAAAGTAATAGATAAGAAATATGCCGGGCTCACAACAGCCATACTCGTTATATCTTTTTGCCTTTTTTTGAGCCCCTGGTACGGGGTAACCTCTCCATCCTGGTTCAGTCTTTACGGCCTCCTGGCCCTTTTGTCGCTTGGCATCCTGGTTGAGCTTTTTTATGGAAAATGGGATTGGGTAGGCGGCGGTCTCGGTAATCTTTTTTGCCTGGTGATAACCTGGCTCGCCTTTGGTTTTCACCAACAGATATGGGCAGAGGCAAAACATGCCTTTTTGCCATTGCTCGCTGCGTTTATTTCCGGAGTTGCGGGAGTTCTGCTTGCCCGCGTTATTGCCAAAATTATCTCTGGTAAAACAACAAAAAGATTGTATCAGGGGTAACCGTGGAAAGACTGGGCCGGTAGACCTTTATTGCTCAAGTCATGGATAATAGATATGATTGTTGTCACAGGTGGTGCCGGTTTTATCGGAAGCGCCCTTGTATGGGGACTCAACAAGCGCGGTGTTGATGATGTTGTCGTTGTCGATCACTTAGCAAAAACCGAGAAGTGGAGAAATTTTGATACCCTTCGCTTTTCCGATTATTTCGACAAATCTGACTTCATTGAAAAACTTGAAGCTGGATATTTCGGAAACAATATCAGGGCTATTTTCCATCTGGGCGCATGTTCTTCCACAACCGAGACAAATACTGATTATCTCATTGAAAACAATTACAGGTATACTGCCCGCCCGGACATGCTCCGAACTCTCATTCTTTCCCGCCTCTTCCAATTGTTCGGCAAACATTTCGTATTCCTCCTGGTGATTATCATTGTGTGTGATCCAGTTCTCCAATCTAATTCTTGCCTTTTCAATGAAATCCATGACTAAAGCCTCCTTTTTACGATTCGACAACTGATTTGTGTAGTGATTTTAATCTGATGGTATATCCCAATCGATAGCTGTCTTGATCTTGACTACCTAATCTTCCACCAGCAAAATGCGGTGATCAACAAGGTTCATCTCTTTGATACGGGCCTTTACTTTAAGGTGTTCCCCTAAAATGTTCTCAATATAGATGCCATCATCCTCTGGCCTTAAAATATCCACACTCTCCATAATAACCTTTTCAATCCCATCTTTCATAAAATACGCATTTGCTTCACACATAAATAAACACCCCCTTTCATTGAAGGTTGTATTTTATGCATTTGGTGTTAATCCGTTGAAAACACGGAATACAATAAATATTATCATGATATTCAACAGCACGATCCATCAACACCTCATGATGACAGCCATGGCAGGTGTGATAAAGGGTGGGCATCTCAGTAAATACCTCCTTACATTCAACCTCCTCCACATCAAACATATCCCCAAAATTCAACTCAAATAGTACCCTGATTCTATTATCAAGAATCTTCTGATAGTCCGCCACATCATTAAATGTTGCCTCTGATTTTGTTATCTTCTCACAGAGTTTCCGGTATTCATCTTCATCTCCATACCGGAGCTTCTTCAAAGACAATCTGATACCCTTCTTTTTGTCCTTTAACAGGAATGTATAGTTGTGCTTACCAAAGTAAAAGACCTTCAAACGCTGATTTCCAAATGTAACCCCAAGCAAGACCTGAATAGCATCTATTGTTGATGTGCAATTTTCTGCAAGTAAAGAAAAATTACCATCAGTAAGGAACTTTTGGGCATACTCACACACCCTGCCACCGATCACAAGCTCGGGACAGAGGTGCCCATGAAAATCCACTACCCTTTTAAGGGTCACATTGAGTAACATTCTTCTGTCCTCCCTGTACAGGAACATCAATTCTCTATCATTTAAAACTCGAAAGCTCAGAACCCAAAAACCCCTATTGAAATGGCTCCCTTGATTCCCATCGCACCATTGGAAGTAGATAAAATAAACTTCTTCATTGTCCGCTTTTACCATAAAGCTATTGACATGACGCTTTTCTTGAACCCTGAAACGACCAAGAACCTCATGAACAATGTGCTTTTCCCCTCCAAGGATAAAACAAACAGGCATTTGCAGTGTATTGTCGAAATTCACTCTTACATTCTTCTGGATATATTCCACCAGATCGTACCGTATAGACCTCAAAGCTTCTGCTCTGTTCATAACCAACCCTCTTCCAATAATCAGGCCATCGTACGAAGCAGTTATTCTCCTTCTGAATAAAAAAAGCCAGGAAGGCTCCTCCGGATTTCGTTCCAGACCAGCCTTCCTGGCTTATTAATCTGACTTTTAAATGTAAATAAGATTTCTATTGCAGCACAATTTCTTATTGCACATTGACGATGTAAGATAAATAATTGTTGCCTATTTGTCAAAAGAAAACATGAATTATGATTATCATCTCAATATTTAGGGGTGTAGCTCATGGATTCTCGCCGTAGTTTATCCCGCACTTGATGCGGGGCGGGAATGACGGAGTGGGATAAGTGCCTGTCATTCCCGCGAAAGCGGGAATCCAGTAGGTTGGTATGCAAAGGCATTTACCCCGATTTATTGAGCAGATACGCCAGAACCTTCAGTTCATAACCAATGACGTCAATCAAGCGTTTGATATCAGTATCTCCAATGCCGCTTTTTGGTTTGACATACTATGTGTGCCAATGTATTATACTGACATACATATATTGTAACAGTTCACAGGGTATAGGGGGCCTCTGATCCCCGACCCCCGTGAACTGATACCATGTGTTTTAGATAGGAGGTAATAATGGCAAGTATTCAAAAAAGCATGAGGATTCCCGAAGAAATGGTTGAAGAAATCCAAGGTATTGCCCTGCAATCGGGAAAGGACTTCTCTGCAACAACAAAGGAGTTGCTTGAAGAGGCAATTAAGATGCATCGCTGCCCCGGCATTGTTTTTGCGGAAGGTGTTAGTGGCCGAAGGGCTCGAATAGCCGGCACTGGCATTGAGGTCTGGGAGGTTATTGCCAATTATAAGGGTCTTGGGGAGGATCTTGAACGATTGAATACTGTCTATCACTGGCTCACCGAACTGCAGATTAGAGCTGCATTAGCCTACTACAGTGCATATCCCGAGGAGATTGACAATCTTGTAACTCAAAATGAAGGCTGGACCAGGGAAAGCACTAAGAAGAGATATCCCTTTCTTGCGGGAAGTGGAGTGTGAAATATTACCTTGATGAAGATATCAGCCCAAAGATCGCAGAGATTTTGAGGAAATATCAGGTTGATGCTGTTAGCTCTCATAAGGCGGGCATGACCCAGGCCCTGGACAGGGAACAATTAGAATATGCTGCCTCACAAGATAGGGCTATTGCAACCCGAAACAGGGACGACTTTATCTGCCTTACGGTTCAATTCTTTAACGAACTTCGCCCTCACCATGGAGTACTTATCATTCCTTATACTATCCCAGGTGATAAATTTTCCCTTATCGCCAGGGCTCTGAAAAAATATGCCTCCAGGCATCCGGCCGGAATGGAGCCATACACCATTGATTTTCTTGAATTCACTTAACAGCTCTATTTTTGTGTATTCAGGATATTTTTTACCCTGTTTTGTAGATCGCAGACATTGAATGGTTTCATAATACAGGCCGTGGCTCCATTTTTTAGGAGATCCTGCTGTGGACCATTTCCGCTAACTACAATAATGGGAAGAGAAGGATATTTCAACCTAATCCTCCGTGTTAATTCAAGCCCATCCATTTCCGGCATCATGTAATCAGTGATAATTAAATCATACGACCTTCTGTCAATATGGCTGATTGCCTCAATACCATTTTCCACAACATCTATTTCGTAATCATGATGTTTTAAGGCCTCCGCCAGCAGAGTTCTCACTGCTTTTTCGTCATCTGCGATAAGGATCCTCTTTTTTTCCATCTATCCCCCCTTTTTTATTTAAATACAACCATAAGGATAACAAAATTAACAAAAAAATACAACTATCAGTTGTTAGACTTTGCGGATTTTTATGTGATAAGGATTAGCAGGGATTAGTAAAAATACATGCTTTGAAGGAAAAACCAATTGATTGACAAACAAATTGGAATAAAAATCAGGCAAATAAGAAAGAGCTGGGGCGTCTCTCAGATTGAATTGGCGGAAAGAATAGGTATATCTTTTCAACAGGTCCAAAAATATGAGAAGGGCTCCACCAGGATTTCCGTCTCGCGGCTGATGCAAATTTCGGAGGCCCTTAACGTTAAGGTTACTGTCTTTTTTGAGGAAACAGAAAAAATCCCTGTTGTTTCAGACCTGTCTCCAGGATACATTCCTGGAGGGGTCCCCTTTGAAAATATCCAATCCCCTGATAAGGAAGAAATGACTATGTTGAAGTTCTTTCGGAAGATAAAAAACAGAAAGGTAAGAGAAGGTATGATAAAGCAATTACAAGGACTTATTGAACTGGAAAATCAGAAATAATAACCCGCCTCGCTGCAGAACGTCTTATGAGACCCCAAAAAAACCGGAAACGACTTTGAAACACATTAAGGATATTCCAGATTTTGACAGACCACGGGAAAAACTGGCAGCAAAAGGCCCTGAGGCTCTTTCTGATACAGAACTTCTCGCCACCGTTCTCGGGAGCGGAATCAGGGGAAAAGACGTCTTTCAAGTGGCTCATGCCATTCTACGCAAGCTTGATAAAGATAAAGAAGCAATCGACATAAAATCCCTTGTTTCAATCGACGGTGTTGGTTTTGCCAGGGCGTGCCAGATTGTCGCCTCTTTTGAATTTGCAAGGAGGAGACTTGTAAAGGAACGCATCGTTATTAAGCAGGCAAAAGATATTCTGCCTCTTATTTCATATATTGGCGATAAAAAGCAGGAATACTTTCTCTGTATATCTTTAAACGGTGCAAATGAGGTAATTGGAAACAGGGTGGTTACCGTTGGGCTACTTAATACGAACCAGGTTCACCCTCGAGAGGTGTTTGTAGATGCCATTTCTGATCGAGCTGCCTCAGTAATCCTTGCCCACAACCACCCGTCAGGAGTACTCAAACCAAGCTCCGATGATATCGCTGCAACGAGACAGCTTGTTGATGCCGGTAAAATCATTGGAATATCTGTCCTGGATCATATAATTGTCACGATGAAAGGTCATCTGTCATTAAAGGAAAAGGGTTTGATGTGATGTTGCCTGGTCCTGGGTCGTTTACACATAGGGTTTCCTTCGTAACAGCTCAATATTTAGGGGTATAGTCCATGGATTCCCGCCTACGAAAGGGGTTTACACCAATTTGTTGAGCAGATACAAAATATCCAATACCCGCCTGCCGCCCCCTAAGCTATTTGTGTTCTAAGCCCTCCTTCTGTCTGCAACGTGCCCCTGTTACCATGGGTTTGACAGATTAGTCAGGGTTCGTTACTCTATGACTCTGCTTGACCACTGAATCTCTGACAGTGATAAAGTAATGATTTAGATATTTACTACAATATTATGGAAATAAAGGATAAAATATAATGAAGATCGCCATGGCAGCTAATGGTTCTGAACTGGATGCGGAAGTCGGGCACAGGCTGGGGTTTTCGTCATATTTACTCTTGATTGATGTCGATACTATGGACTTTGAGGCAATTCCATTGGCTTTTGACGGGACCGGTGCCGGTATCGGAGCTGTGGCCATTGCGATCGAAAAGAACGCAAAAGCAATCCTCGCGGGATATATCCCACCCCATGTTTCAAGCCCCCTTCTTGAACACGACATTGAGGTCTTCACCTCTATCAGTGGCAAAGTGCGCGATGTGGTTGAGGCTTATAAGCGGGGCGATTTGGAAAGTTATAAGTATGGAAGTAAAACAATGAAAAAAACAACATTGCTCCATTCACTAAACCGAACCATCAGGCAGTTCGCCTCCATACTCCCGGTTCTGATCGGTGTCGTCCTGTTGATCGGGCTTTTTCAGACATTCGTTTCAAAAGAAATACTGTTTTCTCTCTTTTCAGGAAAACCCTTTTCAGACACATCTATTGGGGCCTTTTTGGGAAGTATCTTTGCCGGGAATCCCATAAACAGCTACGTACTCGGAAATGTCCTTCTTGAACTGAGAGTCAGCCTATATGCCGTAACCGCCGTTATAGTCACATGGGTAACAGTCGGGATAATACAGTTACCTGCGGAAATTTCCGCTCTCGGCTGGCGTTTTGCCTTGTTGCGAAATTTGGCAGCCTTTATACTCGCTATACCTGTTTCTTTTTTAACCGTATCCATACTTAGGGTCCTGACATAAAAAACAGGCATGAGAAACCTGCTATATTAAACCACTACCTGTTTAAGCAGGTTGATTTTATGCGACTGAAATACAAAAGGTTTGAACCTGGTGAATAGGAAAATAAGAAAAAATAGTCACAATAGGTTCCTCCGTTTGTGGGCCTTTCTTGTGGGAGTTTTCACTCTTTACGGGATTCTCTTTTCCATCTCACCGGATCGTACACTAAAGGCCTTTGTCACAAGCCTTCATATTATGCTTCAAATTCTGTTTCCTCTTTCAATAGCCTTTGTTGTGCTGATATTTCTTAACCATTTTGTGAAATCCGAGCAAATTTCCCGGTTACTGGGCCGACGGACCGGATTAAGAGGTATCGCGCTCTCATGTGTAGGCGGTATCCTTTCCATGGGACCAATCTATGCGTGGTACCCTCTCCTTAAAGGTTTTAGAGAAAAAGGCATATCAGATTTTTACCTGGCAAACTTCCTTTCCAGCCGTGCGATAAAACCTTTCCTGTTCCCTGTGATGGTCTTCTACTTTGGATGGGCCTTTACGCTGATACTAAACATCCTGATGTTGGCAGAATCATTGCTCATTGCAAAAATTATTAGCCTCGCAAACGAAGGAAGGCAATAGATAAAAATATCTATTAAGGTTTCTTAGACTGTAGGCTAAAAGTTGTTAGTTTTTACGCATTGATCGAAGCAGTGCGCCAAAAACCTTCCCTGTCTCCACAATTTTTGATTCGTAGTCATATAAGCCTGCATGCCGACAGTTTATCTCCATGAGCAGTTACAATAACTCAATAGGACAACACGGCATTTCTAAGTTCCTTCCTGTAAATCTGCAAACGTACATTCCCATTGATAAGAAATCCGAGACCCAGAACCCCTTTGTTCTTAAGGTTCAGGATCACATAACCCCTGTCTATGGATAGATCTACGGAAAGCTCCTTTCCGGAAAGGAGTATGGCGAGTTGTTCTTTGTCAATCTCAATCTTCGCTCTTGTGGCTTTATTCCCGAACATCTGGATCAATCTCATTGTGGGTTTTACAAAGGCGCCTACCTTTTGAAAGGCCCGTAATCCCACCTTTGATACCTTAAGTCTGGCCGCGGAAAAAATCTGATGTGAATTTTTCACAAGCTGCCAGCTTTGTTTTCTCTTGAACAACATACAAGGTTTCATCTTCATTGTTTTGTCAAGCAGTGGTTTAGTCTAATTCCATAAATTCCCCCTTCTTTTTTTATATTGCATGATTAGGTAATATTTGTTAAAATTGTTTTTAGGAATATTTAACAATCCGTAGGTAGCCTTTAATAAAATATTTTTGGGAATAATTGCTGGCTATGCCTTTCCATAGTTACGAGGTTTGCACAAAGGCTCAATGCCTGATTTTGAATGTCCTGGAGTTGAAGAAATTGGTTCTTAATTGCGAGGCATAATATGAAGAAGATATTAGTGGTGGATAACGACAATTTTATCATGGAATTTATGAATGACACCCTCTCAAAAGAGGGTTACCAGGTAGTAACAGCAGAAAATGGACTTCTTGCCCTGGATATTTTAAAGGACTTTGTTCCTGATGTCATATTTGTCGACCTTATAATGCCTCATATCGATGGAAAGAAACTCATCAAAATTATTCGAGGAATGCAGGAACTGAAAGATTCTTATGTTATTGTTCTTTCCGCTATTACGAAAGAGGATGAGGTAAGTATTGCAGAAACAGGTGCTGATGCAGTCGTCGCCAAGGGGCCATTAGATGAAATGGCCAGGGATATACTTTCCGTTATTAATCAACTTGGTCTCGTGTCTTCACCGGGGCTTTCAGGGAGAGTGATTAGTATAAAAGAAGGCCTTTCACGAAAAGTTGCCGAGGAGTTGCTTTCAGTCAAGAGACATTTTGAAATCATCCTTGAGAAAATGTCTGAAGGAATTATGGAAATTAACGCCGAGGGTAGAATCCTTTATGCCAACCCAACAGCCATTTCACTTATAAATATACCGGAAGAGCAGTTATTGGGCGCTGAATTTTTGAAACTGCTTACAGAATATGAGGGTCAACGAGTAAGTGAACTCTTAAAAACACCAGATGATAAACCAAAGAGAATTGGTTCGGATACCCCTGTGAACATGCGTGGTTATCAAGTGACGCTGGATATCCTGCCTATGGAAGGAGATGATGCCACATCTATCATTATCATTAGTGATGTGACTGAACAAAAGCGAGCCGAAAATGCACTCAGGCAAACCAATCAGTTCTTAAGAAACATCCTGAACAGCTCTTCTTCTATTTCCATCATTTCAACTGATTTGGATCAGAATATACTGTTCTGGAACAAGGGAGCAGAAAACATATTCGGATACAAGGCCGAAGAGTTGGTCGGCCGTCAGAGAATAGGCATACTCTATCCAGGTGATGAAGCAGAAAGGGTAAAAAAAGATATTAGATCACTAATAATAAAGGAAAAAAAGCAAATAAATTGCGAGGTCAGGGAAATTACTAAAGATGGGCGCAGGCTCATGATCAATTTGAATCTGACGCCAAGGTTCGATAATAAAGGCAATGTCGTGGGGATACTGGGCGTTGGAGAAGACATTACCGAGAAAAAGCGAGCAGAGGAACATCTGCACAGAGAAAAAGAAAAGTTCCGCATCCTGACAGAAGATTCCCCGTTCGGGATATCTTTGATAGGGAAGAAGGGCGAGTACAAATACATAAATCCCAAGTTTATTGAAACTTTTGGTTACACGCTCGAGGACGTCCCTAATGGTCAGGCATGGTTTAATAAGGTATATCCCGATCCCAAATACAGAAAACAAATTGTTACTGCCTGGATATCGGATTTCAAGAACCCAGGTTCTGGCGAGACCAGGCCGCGAACATTTGATGTGATTTGCAAGGATGGTTCTAAAAAAGTCATTCGCTTTTGTCCTGTCGGAATAGAGACGGGAGAGCAGTTGGTTTTCTATGAGGACATCACAGAAAAAAGGCACCTTGAAGCCCAACTCCAGCATGCCCAGAAGATGCAATCAATCGGTACAATTGCCAGCGGCGTGGCCCATAATTTCAGAAATATCTTAGCCGGTATTTCAATGGACGGCCAGCTTATTCAGATGAAGTATAGAGATGCCACCGGATTGTACGAAATTACGGAGAGAATCAACAACTCCGTGCAAAAAGGCGCACAGTTGGTCGAGGAACTGATGCAATTTTCCCGCAAAGAGCCCAGGAAACTCAAAATACTTAACCTGTCGGAAGTGCTTCAAGAGACCTACCAGCTAATAACCAAATCTTTTGACAGGAAAATAGACATCCGCATAGATATTCCTGAATCTATTTCTATCAAGGGGGACCATTCAGCGCTATGCCAGGTATTTATAAACCTCTGCACCAATGCAAGGGATGCTATGCCAGAAGGAGGAAGACTCTATATTACGGCAAAAAAGGAGAGAGAAAGATCATCTGTCATTATTTCTGATACGGGCCACGGGATGGACAAAGAAATTCAGGAGAAATGCTTTGACCCGTTTTTTACAACGAAGAAGATAGGCCAAGGGACTGGCCTTGGGCTTTCAACAACCTACGGCATTGTCAAAGACCATGGAGGTAATATCCATGGCTACTCTGAGCCGGGCAAGGGCACGACATTCAAGCTCTATTTCCCTTTGGCCTTAACTGAAAAACAGGACGACCAAGATGTTGTGTTAAAAATTGAACAGGGAAAGGGAGAAAAAATCCTTGTTGTTGATGATGAAACCGAGATGTTAAAATCAATGATAGAGATGCTTGGGATCTTGAATTATAACGCAGTCTCTGTCACCAATGGTAATGACGCCATTACAAAATACAAATCCTGGCAACCGGACGCCATGCTGTTAGATAGAAACATGCCCGAAATGGATGGGCCAAGGTGTGCTCAAAGAATCCTTGATTATGATCCCGGATCAAAAATTATACTGATTTCCGGTTATGATGAAAAGGGACCGAACGGCATAGATGAAAAAACAAGGACATCCATAAAAGGCTATATTACCAAACCTATTGATATAGCGGAATTGAGCCAGGTATTAGTCCAGGTATTTGAGTAAATGAATACGCCCGCAAGACGTGATGACGCGACGGGCATATTATTTGTCGATAACATGGTTCGCAATCACTATTCTCTGGATCTCTGATGTCCCTTCATAGATGGTCAAAACCCTTGCGTCTCTGTAATACCTCTCAACCGGAAACTCTTTGATGTAGCCATATCCGCCGTGAATCTGTAGGGCCTGGTAAGCCACCTTATTGGCCATTTCAGAGGCAAATACCTTGGCCATGGAAGCGGCCGCGGAAAAATTCTCCTTCCTGTCCCGCATTGCAGCCGCGTTAAATGTCATAAGCCTGGCCGCCTCGATTTGAGTAGCCATATCGGCAATCATCCACCGGATTCCCTGAAACTGGGCAATGGCCTTGTTGAACTGGACCCTTTCCTTTGCATAATTCACGGCCCCGTCAAGGCAGGCCTGGGCCAGACCCACGGACTGGGAGGCAATCCCGATACGCCCGCCGTCAAGCGAGGCCATTGCAATCAAAAAGCCGTCCCCTTCCTGGCCGAGGAGATTCTCCTCTGGAACCCGGCAGTCCTCAAAAATCAATTCAACCGTATCCGAGGCCCTGAGACCCATCTTGTCTTCCTCTTTCCCTACACTAAATCCCGGGGTTCCCTTTTCCACCACAAAGGCGCTGATGCCGTGATGTTTCTTCTTTTTGTCCGTATAGGCCGTCACCACGGTGACATCTGAATTTTTACCGGTCGTGATAAACAACTTGGTGCCATTTATCACATAGTTGCTTCCATCTCTAACCGCTCTGGTCTTCTGCCCTGCAGGATCAGAGCCTGCACCTGGTTCAGTAAGCGCAAAAGAACCAAGTTTTTTCCCTGCAGCTAAGGGCTTTAAATAGGTCTCTTTTAGATATTCCGAACCGAAAAGATAAACCGGCCCACAGGCCACTGAATTGTGGACCGACATGATGACCGCTGTAGAAGAACAGGCATATGCAACCTCCTGCAGGGCAACGGAGTAGCTGACAGTATCCGCACCGGCTCCATTATATTCAACCGGCGCGTTCATACCCATAAGGCCAAGTTCACCCATTTTTTTAAGATTCTCTGCGGGAAACTCTTTAGTTTGATCTCTTTCGGCAGCAGTCGGCAGCAAGACTTCCCTTGCGAACTCCCTGACCATCGCCTGGATCATTCGCTGTTCTTCAGTCAGTTGATAAGCCATTTCGATTCCTCTTTTTCAGTTCAAGTGCCTGAAATAAGCTTTTTAAGGTGTGTAAAGCACCACAAGCAGCTCGGCTTTTTCCGTACTGATATTCCTTAATTTATGTGAAATAGAAGAATTAAAATGCAGTGCATCGCCAGGCCCAAGAACATTCCTGTTCTCGCCGACCATGACCTCGATTTTACCTTTGATAACATACTGGAACTCTTCACCTAAGTGCTGATAACTGACCCCCTTATGTTCTGATGTGGGATCGATAAAAATCTTGAAGGCCTTGAGATGCTTGTGTCTTGCCTCCGGTGTCAGGGTCTCATAGGTATACATTTCAGTTCTCTTCTGATAATCGTCGGACTTCTTCTTCTTCGCCTGCTTCCTTTCCTCTCTCAAAAGTATACTGGAGTCTATTTCAAGTGCCCTTGAAAGCTGGAGAAGAACCGAGACCGGGGGGGTCACTTCTCCTTTCTCTACCTGGGAGATATATTTTGTGGAAAGCCCTGTCTCATTGCCCAGATGCTTGAGGGTCAATTTTTTCTCTCTCCTGAGCTTCAAAAGCCGTTTTCCGATTGGCTGTGTTTTTTTTCGGCGCGGCATTGATTCCCTCCTATTTAAAACCTCATTAAATGGTTATGTAGTTAAGTAGTTGTTATTATTTCAATCCATATTATCTTTAGCGGGAATGGGTTAACCGAATGTTCACAACTCACCGACTCAACTATTTAGGTTCATTCGGTTAATGAGTATACCTCAAGACAACATATGATTGCGAGGTTGAAGGTTGAAGCGGTCTTTTTGTAGTGACTGCTGGAAGGCCTTCGTGATTTCAGGCTGTTATGGGATGGGGGACCCCCTGGCTCCGACGC
>JAUWMR010000057.1 GCA_030613055.1 Desulfobacteraceae bacterium | reverse complement strand
ACCTAAAGGAGAACTCACCCTTACAATGAGCGCTAACCATGCAGTTCGTAAAGACTTGTTGCATTATCTTGATACAATCAAAAAAGCGGCTTAATTTTGACTTCGCAGATCATGATAAATTTATGCAACGTTAGGGTAAACTATTCAGAACTAGAACAATTAAAAGCCCTTGATCCCAAAAAACAGCTATCTATCGCAGAACTAATAGCTGAAGAAAATGGGTTTACGCTTGAGTTGGCACGACATTTAACGGCTGAAGAAAGTGACAAAGGAATCTATAAATTTCTAAATAAGATTGGCTGTGCATGCATTACAACAAATTATGATGAGCTTCTTTCACCACATTTTTATCAGACGTCTGACGGATCGACTACTGCTGCTCCAGTAACTCGAGTTACGCAGAAATATGACTTTTATGCAGGGCACCTAAATAGACCTGGCACTGTAGTGCATTTGCATGGGTCGGTAAGCAAACCAGAAACTATGGTAGTTACAACAAAACACTATCTCGCACATTATGACGATGAAACGGTGCAGCATTTCCTAAATGAGCTATTTGAGAAAAAGACAGTGCTGTTTATTGGCTACAGTCTTGAGGAGGCTGAAATACTTGAACATATATTAAGAAGAGGTGGTGTGAAAAATGAAAAGGTTAAAAAACGTTTTGCCTTACATGCATTTTTCCTAAGCCAGGATCCGCTTTACCGAAAACTTCACGATTATTATCTGAAGTCATTCGGTGTGCATCTGATCGGTTTTGTCCGCGATCATAATGATTATGACCAGTTGGAAATTATCGCTAAAACATGGGCAGAACAAATTGAGGTAAGGCCTCCAGCGTTAACTGAGGATTTGGAGTATATGGATGAGGTTCTTGATTAATGCGTGAACTTAATGCAAAAGAAAAAGATCTCCTGCATCGGGTAGAAACAAAGCCTGAGCTTCAGCCTTTCTTTTTTCGCAAGCTTAAAGGCTTACATTGGTTTGAACCATTGTATGAACGTGGTTTTTTTAAACCTGAGAAAAATCCTAAACCCTTACCAGCTAAGGAAGAGGGATATGTAAGTATTCCAACTTGGCCAGTTACTGAATATCTTGTTATTACGAGCGATGAGTTTTCCGATCCATCCAACGAAGATTATGCTTTAAAGCTTATCAATTTATTCAGGGAAATTACATCGTATGCTAAGAAAGAGAATTTCAGCAATTACAGAACCTGGTGGCAACTCGCTAAAATCATAAGAAAGATACCTTGTCACTTAATCAGTTTGGAAGATGTTGCTCTAATAGATTACTGGCTGGACGACCCTTATGAAAGAGGATTGGTAGCAGAACAGCTCGGGGGAAAATGGCTGCCAGATCTACTTAAAAAATCAGATGAACATTGCAATCAAATTGCTCTGCGACTTTTGGATATCCTGTACAAAGTCAATTTTATAGATAAAAAATATGGCTTCCGTGAAAAAAAGAACCCTAGTCTTAGATATGAGTCTCATCATGCAAAGAAGATCACAGAAAAGATTGCGGGATTAAGTGGTCTCAAATTAGGTTTGCTTGCTGTAGATCTTTTTCAAAGTCGCTTGATTTTAATATTTGATGAACTCGAAAATGATAAGTGGTCGTCTATATGGCGCCCGGCGATAGAAGAACATGAGCAAAATCGTAGTCGGCACGATGCAGATAACATATTAATATCTGCATATCGAGATTCCCTTTTGGGGTTTGTGGATAGCGATGTTGAGGCATCGTCTTTTCACCTTCTGTCATTGTTTGATTGCCAATACCAAACATTAAAACGTTTAGCAATTTATACGGTAGATAAGAGGTTCGATGCCCTTAAAAACATTTATGGTTCAATCTTAATATCTGAATTTTTTCTCGGTAATCTTCGGCATGAGCTATGGCATTTTCTTAGCAATCACTATAGGGAATTTGATTCTGTTCAGAAGATTAAAGTTATGGATATAATAGAAGGCATAGAAATCCTTGGCGATGAAGGAAACATCGAGGACGGATCGACCGCCTATAAACGTGCAATCTGGTTGTCAGCAATAAAGGATTTAGATGAACAAGCTTCACAGCTTTATGAAAAGTATATAAACATAATTGGAGTAGAACCCGAGCATCCGGACTTCTCAAGCTATTCGAGTGGGGGCTGGGTTGACCACAAGTCTCCTATACCGATAGAACACTTACTTTCCTTAAATGTAGATGCACTCATTGAAACCGTTAATACCTATGAAGATTCTCCTTTCAGATTCGGCGAACTTGGATTGGAAGGTTTAGTAAAATGCTTCAAGGATGTAGTAAAAACAAAGGCAAAGGAAATTTATTTAGTGTTAATAAAGTTTGTCGACAGCGACTTGGCTTATATTTATCAGCTTATAGAAGCCTATCGAGAATTGTGGAGTGATAGAAAGGAACTGCCTTGGGTAGCGGCGTGGCCATGTATACTCGATTTCTGTTCAGAGCTTGTTGGAAGGGAGGGTTTTTGGTCAGAAGAAAAGTCTCGGGAAAGAAGGCATCTTATTGCGAATAGGCATTGGGTAGTCAGTGCAATTGCACAGTTGATCGAAGATGGAACCAAGTCTGATGATCATGCTTTTGATAAAAGCCTTCTGCAAAAGGCAAAGCAAATTCTTATTATCTTGCTTGATCGTCAAGAAGGTGAAGAGTTTAAACAGGATAGTGACGCAGTTTCTGTGTCAATTAATAGCCCACGTGGCCGATGCATTGAAGCGCTAATTAACCTTTCACTTCGGTCATGCCGCATAGCAGACAAAGAGCACGGTGAACACTCGCAAGCTTGGAGCCAATTCGAGGATATTTATGCTTCCGAGCTAAAGCGCAATGAACGAGATGAGTATGAATTCGCAACAATTGTAGCAAATTTCATTCCAAATTTCCATTATATGTCCCGCGAATGGGTACGGTCTAATCTGGATAGTATTTTTGATCATTCTGATTATCAAAAATGGCTTTGTGCTATGCAAGGCTATGCCTACGTTGGCACGGTATACGAAGACGTTTACAATCATTTGAAGGCAAATGATGATTTTTTGAAAGCGCTCGATGATGAAAATCTAAAAGACCGAGTTGAGGAAAAAGTAATACAAAACATTATAATATCTTATATTCAGGGTAATGAGAATATTGATAGGCCTGAAAGCCTCATTTCAATATTGATTAATCGTAAGGACTATAGTGAGCTTAGTGAGCTTATCTGGTTTATTTGGACATTGCGCAAAGAAGATGACGATAATTTGCGAGAAAAAGTCTTCGAATTATGGCCTAGGTTACTAGAAATTGTTGACTTGGCATCTAAAGAGGGCAGGAAACTGGCGTCACTGCTGTGTCATTGGGCAGCTTTTATAGATGAAATAGATGTGACTACGGAAAGTTGGTTGCTACAAATAGCACCATATGCTGAAGAAGATTACAATTCTTATGATTTACTTAAAAGTCTAGCCAGAATTAGTGAGTCGCAAGCATTAGAAGCGCAAAAAGTATGGCTTAAAATGCTTGATTCATATAGCTACGATTATCCTGATGATGCCATCCGACAGATACTCAAGAATCTGATCGTATTGGGGCCAGAAGGGGAGAGGAAGGCCAAAGAGGTAGTCGATGCTTATTTAAGACATGGAATTGATAGGCCGATGAAATGGCTGCGAGAGATTGAGGACGTCATTAGAAATGGATAACTATTTGAATATTTAATAGAAAATGTCGACTCAGGGCATAGTCTCCGACAAGAATCCTTATTTGACTTTTATGGGTTATACCTTTCTTGTGCTCTGCAGATTGCAGTAATGTTCTTCATTAGATGAAAGCCTATGATCGCTTAGAAACCAGGAGTATTTCATGGTAATGATCGACCTTACAGAGGAAGAAAAGAAACGGATTATTGAGGCGTTGAACAGCAATACCGAACCGACGCCGGAGTTGATGGCGAAGCTTTGTCCACGGCTGGCGGAGAAATTTGATGTGGCCAAACTGGATAGGGCAAAGGTCGTCACCCTTGAATATGCGGGGAAAAGAAGCGAAGGCGCAGTTTTTGTGACTGGCAGAACCCATTCAACATCCGGGATGACATCCATCAACTACGCCTGGAAGCATGTGAGATCGCAAAATGTGACCTTAAAGCCGCCACCAGATCCACCGAGGAAGCCGATTGGGTTTGAGGTGAAGGAAGGTAAGGCTAAATATGGCAAGAAATAGAAGAGTGCGGGAAACGGGGCGTCCATAAATAAGAAAATAACTCAACACAGCCAGCATCAATAGGATTGACGATTGTCGATTGTCGATTGTTGGAACGAAGTGGAAATCCCGATGTATCGGGGAAAAACAGCAGAAAAATAATAAAACACATGTGAGTATGCAGGAAAGAGGATCTGGATTGCGATCTGAAAACTGTGCTAAGACAATAAAATACAAGAAGGAGACGGAAGGGGAAAAAGAACTCCTTTTGATAGGGTGGGACGGGACGGAGGTTCTGAAGCATTTTATCAGGGGTTTTTATCAGTGGGAAATGATTCATGAAAATTGTATTATGAACTCAGCAATCAACTCAGGGATGCTATAAGGATTTCGTGGAGAACTGGGAGACATATCGCCGCATGCCGAGTTATCGGCCCTGGCAAAACTGACTGCAAACTGGAAAAGTGTAATTGAGGATGCAGGTGTCTTGCCCTTACAGAAAAAGGCAGAAGAGAGGGGTCAGCGTCACCTTTTTTAGGTCGCTTTAAAGAGGAGAAGTAAATGAAAACAAAAGAAGAAATAATAGAAGTCCTTACGAAAGAGTTACCTCTCCTGAAGAGAGAATACGGCGTGGTTAAATGCGGGCTTTTCGGCTCTTATTCAACCGGGAGCCCGACGATGAAAAGCGATATCGATTTGCTTGCGCAATTCGAAAAGCCTATAGGTTTTTTCAGGTTTATCGAGCTTGAAAATTACCTTTCAGATAAGCTGGAAGCAAAGGTCGATCTTGTCACTGAGGATGCTCTGAAACCACTCATAAAACCTTATGTTATGGAGACAATAGTCTATGTCTGAGAGACACAAAAGCCCTTTACCTTTTATCAAGGATATTGTGGATTCAATAGAGAAAATAGAAAAGTACTGCCAAAACATGACGTATGAGCAGTTCTTGGAGGATGAGAAGACCAAAGATGCTGTTGTGAGGAATCTGGAGATTATTGGAGAGGCCGCAAAAAACATCCCGGATCATATCAAAAAAATATCTTCTGAGACAGCCTGGAAGTCCATGGCGGGGATGCGGGATAAACTGATCCACGAATATTTTGGCGTTAGTTATTCAACGGTATGGGAAACCGTTAAAGGTGACCTCCCCCTGTTGAAAGAGAGCATAAGGGAACTTTATGACACGATTAAGGCAAAAGAGGATACGGGTATACCCTCTTAATCAGGCCGGGAAAAGGGGAACGTCCGTGGAATATTGACATTTTTGAGAGGTGATGGGGCGGAGGTTCTGAAGCATTTTATCAGGGCTTTTTGTCAGTGGGAACTGATTCATGAAAGTGGTGTCATGAATACAGGAGTCAGTTCACGGGTGCAACAGACATTTCGTGGAAAGATGTAATCCATGACGCGATGGGATTAAGGTCGCGTCCAAGTTAAATATGTGCTTATGCAATGTAAAATTGAGACTTGTCCACCAATGTTTATCTCTTTCTTCCTGTTCCTCAAAATTGGAATTGATATGACATACGAAGGGATTGAGACCACTACGTTACAAAATGGAACGTAGTTACATTCTTTATTAGAATTGACCTGAATTACGAAGGGATTGAGTGCCGCCAAAGGCGGCAAGGAAGGTTAGGGATAAAGGGATGTAGTGATTAGTGAAGGAGAAGATTAATTGGGTGGTATGTTTTTATTAGCCACTATGTCCCTAATCACTTAGTCCCTGTCAGCCTGTAAGGCTGGAGCTGGCCGGTCTTGCGTATGAGCGCGAATTGAGCAGGGTATAGGAAGACGTATAGCGTGACGTTATATGATGGAGTGAGTGATCGAATTTGAGAGAATTTTGAACATTTTTAAATTATTGTCTAAGTGCAAGACGTGCCGAAAGATGACACGAATCGCTCACGAGAAGGGGGACGTCCGTAAAAAAGTAAATAACTCAACACAGCCAGCATTAATAGGATTGACGATTGTCGATTGTTGATTGTTGGAACGAAGTGGAAATCCCGATGTATCGGGGAAAAACAGCAGAAAAATAATAAAACACATGTGAGTATGCAGGAAATAGGATCTGGATTGGGATCTGAAAACCGTGCTTAGACTATAAAATACAAGAAGGGAAGGAAGGGGAAAAAGAACTCCTTTTGCTGGGGGGAACAACCGGTATTCATTGATACCATTTAGCCTGAAGGGGACCTAATCAAAATGCTCATGTTAGAAGACGAAATCGAGGATCTGAAATATGCAAAAGATCTATTAGAAAACCCGGGTCTGGCTGCAAGAATCACCGATGCGTTGGGCACTGCTATTGACAAGGGTTTTGAGATTCTACCAGCTAAATGGTCACAGGTCGTCCAGAAGGCTACCAAAGAGTCATTGCGCAAGGCACTGGAATTCGCGGTCATAACGATGGATGAACGGCCAAGGGTATCTTCCTGGAATTTTTTGCACAAAATGCTTGCTGCAACTTCCGGTGCAGTAGGTGGCGCCTTTGGCCTGCCGGCCCTTACAGTCGAGTTGCCTGTCTCAACAATCATCATGCTCCGTTCCATTGCCGATATCGCGCGAAGCGAAGGCGAAAAGATCAAAATGCTCGAATCAAAGTTGGCTTGCCTGGAAGTTTTTGCACTTGGTGGTAAAATGCCTGGAGACGATGCGACAGAGACCGGATATTTTGTGGTGCGGGCTGCTTTTGCCCGGGAGGTTTCTGAGGCCGTTAAATACATAGCGAAACAAGGGTTTGCCGAAGGGGGTGCTCCGGCGGTTTCCAGGTTTATCACCACAATTGCATCCCGTTTCGGAGTAAACGTCTCAGAGAAAATTGCAGCACAGGCCGTGCCTATAATTGGAGCAGTGGGAGGTGTATTGATAAACACGATTTTTATCGATCATTTCCAGGACATGGCACGTGGTCATTTTATAATACGCAGGCTTGAGAGGGTTTACGGGACTGACGAGGTTCAGCGTCAATATGAGAAACTGTGATTAGTGGGAAAACAGGGCATATCCGTGAAATATTGCCATTTTCAAGGTGAGACGGGACGGAGGTTCGGAAGCATTTTATCCGGGCTTTTTGTCTGTGGAAATTCCCTTTATTGAGCAGTTGAAGGGGATGGGATGGAGCAATATTGAGGGTGATATTGATGTGCCGGTAGAAGCGGCTTTCGGCAGCGACACATCAGCCATTATCCATTTAAGACCATTATCATTTCATTGTGGATGAAGGGATTGGCGGCCACGATGGTTTTTTCGTAAGGGGAATAGGGTTCTCCCAAAAAGGTGGTTAATTTCCCGCCTGCTTCTTCTAAAATGACTGTTCCTGCGGCCGTATCCCACGGTTTTAGATCCTGTTCCCAGAACCCGTCTATTCTACCTGCGGCCACATAACACAGATCAATGGCTGCAGAGCCCGGCCGGCGAACCCCCTGTGCCCTGACCATCATTTTTTCAAATAGTTCCATAACCTTTTTCGGTTCTTCATGGACATTGTATGGAAAACCGGTTGCCAGGAGGGATTCACCCAGGTTATGCATTTTAGAAACCTGTATGGGCTTGTTATTCAGGCGGGCCCCACTTCCTTTTATCGCCGCGAAGTATTCATCCATATATGGATTGTAAACAATTCCGAGTATAATTTCCTTTTCAATCTCAAGGGCAATGGAGACGGCAAAAAAGGGGAATCCATGCGCAAAGTTGGTTGTCCCGTCTAATGGATCGACAAGCCAGGTCCGGTTAGATGTCTCCGCGCTTTTTCCGGCCTCCTCTGATAAGATAGTATCCCTGGGAAAATTATCCCGGATTATTTTTAATATTGCCTTCTCGGCTTCGAGGTCCGCCTCGGTGACAAGATCTATGTCTCCTTTTTTCATGATATGATTTACCTGGCCGAACATGCTGATCAGGATTTTTCCTGCCGTTTCAGCCGCCTGGCCTGCTATTTCGAACTCTTTTTCCCACATGACTGAACCTCAGGTCGTGTCAATAAGGTTGTTTATGCCCAAAATTACTTGACAAAGAAATGATGCGGTGTTATCAAGAAAAATTTTAAATTCTTACTGCTCCTTGTCTCCCACAAATACCCTTTTTGGGGCATGGGAGACCAGAAATCCTGAACAGGAGAGAGGCCGAAAGGAGATCGATTATGAGATACTACGAAACCCTGTACATTATCAACCCCAATTTATCAGATGAAGATTATGGAGACGTTGTATCCAAGTTCAACGGGATTGTTGAAAAAAATAAAGGGGTGGTCATAAAGGTTGATGAATGGGGCAAGAAGACGTTTGCTTACGAGCTCAAAAAGTTTGACAGGGGTTATTATGTGCTCCTTAAATATTGCGGGGAACCGGGTCTCACGGAAGAGCTTCAGAGGTATTTAAATCTGGACGACAGTGTTATCAAATATCAGACCGTGAAGCTGAGTGACAAAGCAGACCCTGATGCCTTGAAAGCAAAAGTGGAGGAAAGTGAAGTAAAGACAACTGAGGCGACACAGGCCGAGGATGAAATTGGCCCGGAAGAAGAGACCGGATCAGAAAAGATTAAAGAGGATGAAAATGGCGTATAATAATAGACCGTACAATAGAAATAGCGATGAAAAAAGAAGCAAATTTAAAAGGACGTATCACAGGAGAAAAATATGCAAGTTTTGCGCGGACAGCTCTCTCGTTATCGATTATAAGGACCCCAGAACACTGAGATATTTCACAACCGAACGTGGTAAGATCACCCCGCGTAGAATTTCCGGCAACTGTGCAAAGCATCAACGAGTACTGACTCTGGCAATCAAGAGGGCCAGAAATATGGCCCTGCTGCCTTTCGCGATATAACCAGTGAAGTAATCTCAGACTTGCTGAATAGCGCTGTAAGTACCGTCCTTTGATTCGAGACCTTGCCACTCCGTGAGATCCCATGAAAACTAGAGACATGCTGGGATGTGTCGGTTGGGCCGCCTTTTTTTTCCTGGCTTCCACACTAATCCCCTTTATAGGCTCATTTTTTGGCCTGTTAACACCTCTACCATTCCTGTATTATTCAGCAAAACTGGGACTATATCAGGGTGTGAAACTTGCGGCCGTGGCTACCTTCACCATCTATTTGATTGCCAGGCTGGCAGGACAACCACAAGTCTTCCTTTTTTGTATGGAGTTCAGCATATTAGGACTTGCCCTGTCGGAGTTTTTCAGAAAGAAGCTCAGCTTAGGACAGACGATATTTCTTGGAACAGGTTTTATGTTGCTCCTGGGCCTTCTTGTGCTTTTTTTTATTGCACTTTCAAAAAACATGGGGCCGCTTGAGATGGTGCTTAAGTACTTTCAAGGCCAGATAAATGCAAGCATGAATGCCTACGAGGGGATGGGGATGCCTCAAGAACAGGCCATTGAGTTCAAGGCGTTCGCAAAGGCCTTTGTGGAAACTATTTCAAAAATCTATCCTTCCCTTCTGGTTATCGGTACTGGATTTGCTGTCTGGCTAAATGTTGTCATAGCAAGGCCCCTGTTCAGGATGGGAAAGCTTGAATATCCTGATTTTGCTCCCGTGGACCGTTGGCAGGCACCGGATCGCATGATTTGGGGTGTAATTGTTTCAGGTTTTGCTTTATTTTTGTCTTCGGCAAGTATAGAATTGTTAGCCATCAATACGCTGATCGTGATGGCGGCCATTTATTTTTTTCATGGGCTGTCCATTGCCTTATTTTTCCTAAACAAATATCATATTCCGACCTGGATAAGGATCGGCGTGTACATCTTGATAATAGCCCAGCAGTTCTTAATGGCAATCGTGATCCTTGCAGGCCTTTTTGATCAGTGGGTAGATTTCAGAAAAATTCAGAAAAAATCAGATAGCTGATTTTGTTTACGGAGGAGATACGTATGGAAATTATTTTGCGACAGGATATTGACGAATTAGGGCTTGAAGGTGATATTGTGGATGTGGCCAGGGGCTATGCCCGCAATTTTTTGATACCAAAAGGCAGGGCACTTGAGGCTACTCAGCAAAATATAAAAGCCCTTGAATTGCAGAGGAAAAAGATTGATGTTAGGAGACTGAAGGCCAGGGAACAGGCCGAGAGTCTTAAGGAAAAAATGGCAGACATTGAGATTGCCTTTTCACAGAAAGCGGGTGAAGAAGGAAAACTCTATGGATCAATTACCAGCATGGACGTCGCTTCAGCTCTTGAAAAGCAGGGTATTGTAATTGATCGCAGAAAAGTCGTCATGGAAAGGCCTATAAAAAATGTAGGTGAATTTGAGTTCCCTGTAAGAATCTATCCCCAAGTGACTGGTACCGTTAAGGTAGTCGTTGTTCCCGAAGAGAAGAAAGAATAGTACTCTGATGGGGTGACAATTTTTGTGAATTTTGCGCTTGCCCGCCGTTTTTCTGGCGGGTCTGGCAGGCCTTTTTGCGGCTTCATCACTATTGATTTTAAAATACAATGCCTCAACTAAAAGAAAAAAAAGAGCCTTCCTACTTAAAGGTCCCTCCCCATAATATTGAGGCGGAACAGGCCATATTGGGCGGTGTATTGATTAACAATGACGCCATGAACCAGATTATGGATATCCTGTCCGCCGATGATTTTTACAAAGAGACGCATACCGGCCTTTTTGAGGGAATGGTTGATCTGTATAACCGTGGTGAGCCTGTCGATATTATTACTCTTTCCCAGGTCCTTACCCGAAAAAATCTCCTGGAAAAAATTGGAGGAACAGAATATTTGGCTTCGCTGGTTGAGGCAGTCTCTACCTCTGCAGGGATCATTTACCACGCCCAAATCGTCAAAGAGTTAGCAGTACGAAGGCGGTTAATTACCCAGTGTTCGGCCATTACCGAAGCCTGTTTCCAGGATTGGGAAAATACCGAAGATCTTCTCGAAATGGCTGAGCAGGCAATTTTTGATATTGCCGAAGAGCAGGTCAGGGAAGGCTTTGAAAGCCTGCAGGAGATTGTTACCGGCAGTTTTAAAAAACTTGAAAGTACGGCGGAAATAGAAGGATTTGTCACCGGTGTGCCCACCGGATTCGTAGAATTTGACCGTTTGACCGCTGGACTCCAGCCTTCAGACCTGATCATTATTGCGGGCAGACCCAGCATGGGAAAAACGGCCTTAGCCCTGAATATCGGGTATAATGCGGCTCAAAAGACGGGTAAAGGAGTGGCTGTTTTTTCTCTGGAAATGTCCAAACAACAGTTAGGTATCAGGATGTTGGGGTTTGACTCCGGGATTGACTCTACCAGATTGAGAACCGGGTTTTTGAGGGATAAAGAATGGGCGCAACTAACGGATTCGGCCAATCGTTTGTCAGAGATGCCGATTTTTATTGATGACAGTTCAGGTATCAGCGTGCTTGAGATGAAGGCCAAATGCAGAAGGCTGATTAAAAGACATGACTTAAACCTCGTCATTGTTGACTACATGCAGTTAATTCAGGGCCGCAAAACCGCTGAATCCCGGAACCTGGAAATGTCTGAAATATCAAGGTCTCTTAAAGCCCTTGCAAAGGACCTCAATGTTCCTGTAGTGGCGCTTTCCCAGTTAAACAGGAAGGTGGAAGACCGGCCTAATAAGAGGCCCCAGTTGGCAGACCTGAGGGAAAGCGGCGCTATTGAGCAGGATGCGGATGTGATTGCCTTTATTTACAGGGATGAGCTGTACAATCCCAGGTCAGAAGAAAATAAAAATATGGCTGAGATTATTATTGGAAAACAGAGAAATGGCCCGACAGGGTATTTTAAACTGACTTTCAGGAAAGAACTGACGGCCTTTGGAGATTATACCGAAGAAGAACCACCCATGTAATGGCAACCCTTAATCGTTTCAGGAAAAGGGCTCCGGCTATAGAAAAAGTACACGGCAAGACAGGCGGCCTTAAGGCCAGCCATTACAAACTGCTTCAGAATCTTTACCGCCGCAGGGTTCCCGCCCATGAGATTATCTCTCATGAATTAACCCGCCAGATTTCCTCCATTTCCCATGAGATTAAAAGACAGGTAGCCCTGCTTATGACAAGAAAGGGTGAGGTGGCCTATGTTGTGGTGGGCGATTACAAGCATATATGGATTCCCGACATCGGCAGCTACAGGCTGGGACCGGGCCGTCTTAAGGGGCTTCGATGCATCCACACCCATTTAGGCCAGGAACCGCTTTCAAGAGAGGACGTAACTGACCTGGTACTGCTCAGTTTAGACCTTATGGTGTGTGTTCAGGTGGAGAAGAATGGGATTCCAGGAGCTATTTCCTATGCCAATATTCTGCCAACGAACATCAATGGTAAGAGGTGGCAGGTAAATCGCGTGCCCGATATCGGGCAGTTGAACGTCAATTTTTCGGAGATGATTCAGTCCCTTGAGGAGGAACTGGCAAGGACTCGCGCTAATTATTCCATTAAGGAGCAAGAGGCCGCCCTTTTAGTCGGGGTAACAACCGGTCACCAATGGCAGGAGGAAGAGTTTTTAGACGAATTAGAGGAATTAGCGATTTCAGACAACATAGAAGTTGTCGGAAGGGTAATCCAGCATATTAAAAAGAAGGACCCCCGTTTCCTGATAAAGAAAGGGAAGTTGAGTGAAATGGTCCTTCGCTGCGTACAGACCGGCTCCAATCTCCTGATTTTCAACAATGAATTAACGCCGGCCCAGGTGAAAAGCCTGACGGACTTCACAGAGTTAAAGATCATTGATCGAAGCCAGCTTATCCTTGATATCTTTGCCAAGCGGGCCGTGACCAGGGAGGGAAAAATCCAGGTAGAGCTGGCCCAGTTAAAATACCTGCTTCCCAGGTTGGCAACGAAAAATACAGCCATGTCGCGTCTGACAGGGGGCATTGGGGGCAGGGGGCCCGGCGAGACCAAGCTGGAAATCAATAGGCGCCGGGTCAGGGAGAGAATTGCGGGATTGAACCGTGAACTGAACAAAATAAAGCGGCAAAGGGGACAGAGGAGGCGGTTGAGGAATCAAAAAAGAATGCCCATTATTTCGATTATTGGATATACAAATGCCGGGAAATCGACCCTATTGAACTCCCTTACACGGAGCCATGTGGCGGTTGGGAGTCGTCTCTTTGAAACGCTGGATCCAAGCAGCAGGCGTTTGAGGTTCCCTAAGGACAGGGAAGCGATTATTACGGATACGGTAGGATTTATTAGAAATCTACCAAAAAGCCTCATGGAGGCATTTGCTGCAACCTTTGAAGAGCTCCATGACGCGGATCTATTACTTCATGTGGTGGATGCGACGAGTCCTCGTGTTGAGGAACAGATAAAGGTGGTTGAAGAAATCCTGTCCAGCCTGGATTTAAAATCGATTCCTTCCCTGTTAGTACTTAATAAGGCAGATCTTGTAAATCCGGACCGGACCGCTGCCCTTTCAAAAAAAATGGGAGGGATTGCAATTTCTGCAATTCATCCTCCCAGCTTATCAGGTCTGGTGGAAAAAATTGAGGCCGTTATGTGGCCGTACTCTTCCATCCTCCAGACTTAGTCCTTTTATTTCCTTTTGCGATAATAAGGCATTCACACCCGGCAAGGGAATCGATGAACCGCTTTCCGTTTGCTGGGTCCATGACAAAAACAGCCGTGGAAAGGGCGTCTGCGTCCATGGCCTTGCCAGCTACTACAGAAACGCTTGTGTTCAAAGAGGGGGACAGCCCTGTTTTAGGGTCCACAATATGGTGAAACATCTTTTCTCGATCAAAATAGATCTCATAGTTGCCGGATGTAGCAACAGCCCCGTCGGTCATATGGATGATGTCCGGGTACTGTTTCTTTTTGTGAGGATCCTGAATAGCTACAGTCCACGGTTTCTTATCGCCTCTGGAACCCGCGGCCCTGATATCTCCTCCTGCATTGATGAGATGATTTTCTATCTGATGGCGGGCAAGTATTTTCGATGCCCTGTCAACAATATAGCCCTTTGCAATGCCATCTAATGTAATTCCCATTCCTGCTTTCTCAAACCTGATTTCGCGTCCCCGCATTTTAATCTTATCCGATCCCACAAGTTTGAGTACACGATTCAGTCCAATTTCGGAAGGGAGTTTGATCTTTCCTCCAGTGAAGTTTTTCTTGAAAAGATCGACGATCGGCTTGACGGAAATATCAAAAGTGCCGTTGCTGATCCGGTAATAAACCATGGCCTTAGCGACCACTTCAGCCACTTCGGGCGGGATGTCCTTTACGTATCCCTCGCTGTTTAGAAGGCTTATTGACGTTGTGCTATCAAAACGGCTCATCATCTTCGTCAGGCGGTCTATTTCATTGTAGGCCTCGCCCATTGCCTCCTCGGCCTTATCCTTAGATGAGTTAATTAGTGTCATGGTGACAAAAGTCCCCATGGCCGCCTTTGATTTAGAGACCTTAAACATCTTGCGATTGAATTTCACGGCCTCTGCGGCGCCCGAAAACGTGGTGGCTGAGGCCAGGCTTAACCCCATCATACCGGATAGCTTTAGAAAAGCCCTTCTATTCACTGGTCTATATCGGGCGGATGAAGTACTCATTTTTTCCATTTTGCTCCTCCAAAAAGAAGTTCGAAATAAATAATATCATCAGGGATTCAAGATGGCAAGATGCTTGTTTCGATTTTCACAATAGAAAAACTGCGAAATTATGGGTTAAGTTCTTCCAATAGGGTCTTTTTTCAGGTCCATGGCATCTTCGCGGAGTTTTTTTAATGAAATTTGTAAGAGCATAAGGGAAATAACCCCGAAAATGATAGTTGGGATGAACATGGAGAAATGCCATACAATAGCAGCGGAAAGGGCCTCTTCTCCCCCGATTCCGTAGAACAGAAAGCCGTATTTAACGGCCAGATGAAAGGTCCCGATATATGCCGGAGCAGAAGGGATCATCACACCGAATGAGGACATTGCCAGGATCAGGAATGTGGCGATGAAGGGGAGGGACAGTCCCACCGATTGTTCAATCAATTGTATCTGATAAAGGGCGGTGAACCATAAAAGGAAGGAATAAAATACAACCAGACCCAATCTGTACGGATCCTTTGTCAGGACAAGCCCAAGGCTGAAATTACGGGCCACATCAATAATCCTCGAAAGAAGACGATGAGGGATGAAGAAAAGGAGCTTTTCGAGAAGGTTCAAGAATAGGTCGGTCTTATATCTAATACCTATTAAAAAAATTATTATAAGGACATAAGTCATAAGCAGCAAAAAACCGGTAATGCGCAGGCCGCTTAATGTATTATGATATTCTTCCGGCAAGATGGCGCCCAAGAGCCCGATCATTAAAACCAAAAGCAGCGTCAACCCGTCAAAGAGCCTTTCAACGACGATCGTACCAAAGGCTGAACTGCGGCTCATCTTCTCCGAATGACCCAGGTAATTTGCCCTTATGAATTCCCCTAATCTTGCGGGCAATATGCAATTTGCGGCAAAACCGATTAGAACTGACGAAAGCCGGTTGGAAAACCCGGTTTTTTTTATTGGCTCAAGGAGAATTGCCCATCGCCATGCCCTGATGACGTATTGAAAGAATGTGATGATGACAACCAGGAAAACGAAAAAGAGATCGGCCGATCGAACAACCCCCCACATCCGGGTCACATCAACCTCTCTAAAGGCCAGATATAGAAAAAGGGCGCTTATGAGCAGCCCTGACCAGAGTTTCCAGTTTATGGATTTAGTCAAATGGTTGACTCTCCTTATTAAAGATTAAATATTTTTTTTGCATGCTGGATGTCCTGCGCTATCTGGTCGGACAGATCGTGGACACTCCCAAAGGTTTTTTCGCTCCTCAGGCGTTCGACGAAGTTGACTTTGATAGTTGTTCCAAGGAGGTCTCCTGAAAAATCAAGAATATGGGTTTCCACCGAGAACGCACCATTTCCAAAAGTGGGGTTGTATCCAATATTGGTTAAGCCGTAATAGGTTTTTTTATCAACAAACACGGTAACAGCATAAACTCCCGGTTTTGGGGTCAGCTCATCAATCAGCTTAAGGTTGGCTGTGGGAATGCCAAGGAGCCTGGCGCCCCTGTTTTTGCCCTTAACCACGGTTCCGCATATCTGATAGTTACGTCCCAACAGCTTCTTTGTTTCGAAAAGTTTCCCTTCCTGGACAAGATTCCGGATAGATGTGCTGGAAATGAGGGTATGATCAATGCTAACCGGTTCTACTACATGAACCTTGAAATTGAGGTGATTTCCCATTTCCTTAAGTAGCGTGATGTTGCCTTCCCGTTTATGCCCGAAGGTGTAATCGTATCCGACCACGATTTCCCTGATCCCGATTTTGTCCACTAAGATATTTTGCACAAAATCACGTGCAGGTATTGCGGCGAATTTTTTTGTAAAAGGAATGCAGAAAATAACGTCAATGCCTGCATCATCTATCAGCCTTAGTTTTTGCTGGGTCGGGGTAATTAAGAGGGGACCGTTTGCGTGCTTCATGACCTTGATGGGGTGGGGGTCGAAGGTTATAACCACGGATTGTCCGCCTATGGACCTGGCCTTTTCCTTTACAATGTTAAATAGCACCAGGTGGCCCTTGTGGACGCCATCAAAGTTGCCAATGGTCAAAACGGGATTTGTCAATGGCTGTTTAAGTTGTTCCGGATCGTGAATCAATGTCATTTTCGTGGAAATATCTCCTGAATATACACGGTTAAACTTCAGTTGCCAGGAACGAATCATGACGTCTTTTCTTTCGTTCCAGGGCTTCCTGCGTGGTTTTTTATTAGCTCCTTGCGCCGTGCGCCCTGAGCCTTTAGCCTCGTATGTTTTCACCGCAGTGACGAGGGGTGAGGGTAATCCCGCCGATGGCTGTATAGAAGGGCGTTTTTCAATGGCCTGTTAGGCGATTGCAATGAATAAAATATTGACAAGGCCCGATCAGCAATATAATCTTTCAGATTACATATATCAACCCCATTTCCATGCCGAAGTGGCGGAACTGGTAGACGCGCTAGGTTCAGGGTCTAGTGGGTGTATGCCCGTGGGGGTTCGAGTCCCCCCTTCGGCACCATAAGAATTACAGGGGGTTAGCTCAATTGGGGCTGCCCCCTTTTTCGATTTTAGAGCAATGAGGCCAAGGCTACACTGTACGTTATACCTTTTGAAAAATATGCAGCCCTGAGAACGACTGAGTTTTAAAACGGTGGTATTTTTTTGTGGAGCAGGGTTGGGAGGACCGATGGAAAGCAAAGAATGGAACGTGGGTAAATTATTGGAGACATCAGGGAGTTACTGGCAGGCCTGTACCCTGCATGCCGGTGTTAAACTGGAAGTTTTTACCCTGATTGGAGAGGATGAGAGCAGCGCTTCCGAGATTGCTGAAAGATCGGACTGTGATGTAAGGGGCATCACCATGCTCCTCAACGCCCTTTCAGCCATGGGGCTTATTATCAAGAAACAGGACAAATACGCCAACACGGACGCAGGTAAATCCTTGCTTGTTAAGGAATCGCCCCGATATATCGGTTACATGATCATGCACCACCATCACCTTGTAGAGACCTGGTCAAGGCTTGATAAAGCGGTCATGACGGGCAGTCCTCAGCGAATGAGAGCTTATCGGGATGAACAAGAGCTTGAAAGCTTCTTGATGGGTATGTTCAATCTGGCCATGGGTATTGCGCCTCAAGTGGCAAGGGAGATTGACCTTAAGGGCAGGAACCAACTGCTTGACCTTGGCGGTGGCCCAGGGACCTATGCCATACATTTCTGCATGACAAATCCTGAATTGAAGGCCACAGTCTTTGATCTTTCCGCGACACGGCCTTTTGCGGAAAAGACCATCGCACAGTTCGGGTTATCCGACAGGATTGGTTTTGTATCAGGCAATTACCTGGAGGATGAAATAGAAGGGACCTATGATGTGGCCTGGCTTTCACATATTTTTCATGGGGAAGGCCCTGATGCCTGCCAGATGATCGTTGAGAAGGCCGTATCTGCCATGGTGAAGGGTGGCCTCGTATTGGCCCATGATTTTATCTTGAATGACACCTTTGACGGTCCCCTGTTTCCAGCGCTTTTTTCATTAAACATGCTTGTTAATACGGAAAACGGACGAGCTTATTCTGAGGATCAGATTAAAGAGATATTTGAAAAGACAGGCCTGAAGAATATCCGGCGATTGCCTTTTAAGGGCCCTAATGAATCTGGCATTATCATGGGAGTGGTTTGAGTTCTATATTCAGCAACTTCCAATATAACTCATTCTTCCTCATTATTCCAAAATCTCCTCCTTGTCGAAGTCGTTAAGAGGCTTCCCTCCTGATTTCTCAAAACTTGCGATCCAGCTTTCCACACGGTCCTTGCCGTAGGCTTCTTTCCATGAGGCCACGATGGTATCCACCGGGATGTCTGCAAAGGTTCCGTGATCTGCCACGTATTCCATAAACAGCTTCTTTTCCAGGTTATATGGCTGAAAAAGGGAATCTTTACGGCCATCGAATTCAAGTGGGGCCACCCTGTGCTTTTTACACAGTGTGCTGTTAAAGGCCGGTGTTGCCTTAACCCATTTTCCTTCTAGATAGAACTCGGTAAAACCGTGGTAGACGAACAAGTCTGATCCCATGAATTCGATCAGTTCTTTGGTGGCTAAGTGATTGCGGACATTGGCAAAGCCTATTCTCGAGGGGATTCCGGAGGCCCTTCCAAGGGCGCAAAGAAGTGATGCCTTACAGACACAATACCCCCTGCCGCTTTTCAGGACATTGCTGGCGCGATAATGCTCGGCAAGATAGAAAGGGTAATAGGGGGTGTACCAGATTCCATCGCGCACGGCATAATATAGTTTTACGGCCTGTTTGACAGGATCCGTGCTGCCACCGATCGTGTCCATGGCATGGTGAACGATTGTCCTGTGGTGGCTGTCTATAATGGCTGTTGGAGTAAGATATCGTTTGTCCAATGAGTCCTTCATTCCAAATCCCTTCCTCATAAAACTACCTTAAGTGAACTAAAGTTGTGGAAGCCTGTCAATTTAAAAAAAAAGAAGGAGCGAAGCAACAATGAAAATTTAGGCATTTTAGACACTTAAGAATAGCTCGGTCAAAAAACAGAACAATATTATTGCCTGCCATATTTTTCTTGACAGGTAGTTACTTTGTAGCTAAATTGTAGTCATATTTTGGCTGACCCATTAAGTTTGATTTTTAATAATACGTAATAAAATTAACCTGTTCTCCCTTTTTTTAGGGCCGTTTGGCCTTTCTTGGCAAATCATTAAAATGCTCGACGAGAAAAAACTAAAAAATAAACAAAAACTTGCTTCCGGAAGGGAGCAAGGCAAGGTGAAGTTTGAAGTCTATGGCGAAGAGATGGTAGAAAAGACCGTAAAGCTGAGCGGAAACAGCGGCCGGGTATATTTGCCACCGGATTGGGTCGGATGCAGTGTAAAGATAATCAGGATTGATTGATGAAGTTAGTTCGAAAGAAACATATATGGATAATTTGGTCGATAAATTAATTATTAGAAAGATCAAGATAGAAGACGCGGATGCTATCGGTAGTATTCAGGACGCTATTACCAAATCAGATGAAAAAGCCGATTTCAGGCATATTATTGAAACGCAGATTCGAAAAAAAGGCGAAGAGGCCAGTTTTGTTGCGGAGATTGAGGGTCGCGTTGTGGGTTATATGATCAGTTATATCGTGTACGCGGGATACGGCCTGGATAAAAGCGCGTGGATTGCCTCATTAGGTGTTGATACAAAATATATGGGCCGGGATATTGGGAAAAGGCTGGCCGAGGAAATATTCCAGGTTTATGTGAAAAAGGGTATCAGGTATATTTTTACCTCGGTCCGCTGGGATTCTTTAGACCTTTTGTCTTTTTTTAAGACATTGGGCTTTGACAGGAGCAATTTTATTAACCTGAGAAAAGAACTGGATTCTTGACTATCCACCCTGTTAACAATGAAAGCCATTCCGTTTTCGAAAAAAATGCAATGGCTTTTTACAAAAACCCACTTTTTTCTTGACACATAGCTACGATGTAGCTATATTGTAATCACATCGTACCGGACATCGTAGATAATCTTTTTTTATCACCAAGAGTGACTTTTTCATTCAATATTAAAGGCTTGTTAGCCCCTGAACTCAGGGCATAGATTTTGATAGAAAAATAACTTCAGCAACTTAAGCAATTTAAACACTCACCCGACGGGTGAAGGCCGTTTTGAGTTAAGTGCCTGCAACCCATGATTAATCAAAAAGTATGTCACGGATTCAGGCAATAATTTAGAAGGGGAAAAAAAATGAGGTACGCAGAGACAGGGTTTAATTTAGAAATTGATCTAACCCGGGGAAACATTGAGAGGGTAGAAACCGACCCAAGAGACACCGAGCTTTATCTGGGGGGTCTGGGTACTAACGCCAAGATATTATGGGATCGGGTTCCCCCTGAAGTTGAACCCTTTTCTCCTGAAAATCTACTAATATTCAGCGCCGGTCTTTTGTGTGGTACCCCTGCTACCGGTTGTAACCGTACCATTGTTTCTACCATTTCTCCTCAGACTGAGTTAATGGCATTTTCAATGATGGGTGGGTTTTGGGCACCGGAATTGAAGTATGCCGGTTATGACAAGGTCATCTTTCGCGGCAAGTCCCCTAATCTGGTTTATTTGTGGATAAACAATGACAAAGTAGAAATACGTGATGCCTCTCATTTGCAGGGTAAAGGCGCTATCGAAACCGCAGAACTTATTCAAGATGAGTTGAATGAGCCGAAAGCCCAGGTGGCTGCGATCGGCCTGGCCGGTGAAAACAGAATCTATTATGCTTCCATCGAGCAGGGCAGGTCCAGCGCCAGCCGATTAGGAGTAGGGGCCGTTATGGGAGACAAAGGGATAAAGGCGATAGCTGTTCGTGGAACAAAGGACATCAATGTTGCCGAACCCGCTGAATTCATTGAGCTTTGCAATGAAGTGCTGGAATATATAAAATTCCGAAATGAAAATCCGATTCCCGGGGTAATGACCATTTTAAAAGGGCTTGGGTCACCGCAAGAGATGGCAACCCATGATGAGAAGTGGCACACCGAAAATTTCATGTGGGGAAACGCCCGCGTCCGCAGAAGAGATTTCTGGAACGAGGAGATCGCAAAGGAGTGGAAGGAAACGATGGAAAGTATGCAGACGCGGCTGATAAGTTGCTATAACTGTCCCATGAAATGCGGGGCAACAATTACCCCAACGGGACAGCCAACATACATGATGAAATGTTTCTCGAAACTTACCTATACAATGGCGGCCATGTCAGACCTGGAGTTTGGTTTCAAAATCGCCGGCCTTGCTCAGGAATATGGAGTTGACGGATACTCAACCCCGCAAGTGATGGCCTTCGCCCTTGAACTGTATGAAAACGGCATTTTAACTGACGATGATTTTCCTGGAATGCCATCCGATAACGAGGGTAGATTTTACTGGTTACTTGACAGAATTGTCCGGCGGGAAGGGATAGGAGATGTTCTGGCCAATGGTACGTATTGGGCGGCCCAACAGATTGGTAAGGGCGCGGAAGAATATGCCCATAATACTATTAAGAAACATGAGCAACTGCCTCTCAAGCTGTCAATGCTGAATCCCGTTTATTTCCTTATGTATTCTACCGGAGAGAAGATAAATATTACCCAGATTGAAGGGCAGTTCCCCCAGGCCCCTTACCCGAAAAGAGAGCATAGAGAAGCCTTTGTAAAGGACTGGTTCCAGGTCCCTGATGAAAAGTTCAAACAGTATTTTTTGGACTGGGAGCCACGCGGAGAAAACTCAAATCCATATTACCCGACTGTCCAAATGTCCTGTGATATTGTCGACTGGCAAGAGAGGATGCACTATATTGATGACGCCCTCGGCATGTGCTCGGGTCTGTCATCATTCCCCCTGAAGCCTCCCTATCATATGCACAATTACCCGAAATTTATATCAGCAGGGGCCGGGATCGAAATGGATGAAGACAAACTAACCCAGGCAGCCAAAAGGTACCGAACTTTAGTTAGAGCAATTAATATCAGAAGAGGTATGAGGAGAAAAGATGAGAAGCCTCCGGAGGACCATTGGAAGAAAAGATTTCCCGAACTTGAAAAGGAACTCCTTGATACGTATTACAAATTAAAGGGATGGAATAATGATGGTATTCCTACTAAAGAGTCTTTACATGAATTGGGTTTGGATTACGTTAGCGAAGACTTCGTAGAGAGGGGAATCTTGTCAGATGATGAAGGTACTCTTTCCGAGGAGACCTCGACGGAAACAGAGAAGAAATAAAGTGAAGAGGTGGTAACCGTCATGGGTGAGAAAAAAACGAAAATAGTTAAAACAATAAAAATTGATGCTGATTTATGTAATGGTTGCAGGGCCTGTGAGGTAATCTGCTCCGCCTTTCACGCTACGCCGAAATATAGCAGCAATAATCCGGCGAGGTCTCGTATTCGGGTGATTCGTGACCCACTAAGAGACGTATATGTTCCTGTATACGCGGGTGAGTATACTGCATCCGAATGTATGGGCAGAGACAAATATGTGATTGACGGAAAGGAATACGACGAGTGTGCCTTCTGCAGGGCTTCCTGCCCATCCAGGGATCTTTTCAAAGAACCCGATTCCGGTCTCCCTCTGAAATGTGATATGTGTGAAGACGATCCGCCGCAAGAAGAACCCTTGTGTGTTCAGTGGTGCATAACTGATGCCCTGACTTACGAAGAAAGGGAAGAGGAAGTAGAAGAAGAAGTGGAGCAGGAGGAGATGGAGATTGGATTGGAAGCATTGGCAGACAAATTTGGATTGGACAAGATAATGGATACCGTTGCCCGAATGTCAATGAAGGACTAAAACATTGGAGTGTAACCTTTTTTCGTAGCGCAGAGCTTTAGCTCTGCCATTTTGATGCAGGGCTAAAGCCCTGCGCTACGCTATGAGAGACAATACACGCAAAAAGGTTACACTCAAATCATTAAGATGAAATAAAGAGGATTAAGAAAGACCGTGGAGAATATAGCCGAGTACAAAGAGATTGTCGATGTTATAAAAGAGAGCGGTGGAGACGCCTTTAAGCGGTGCTTTCAATGCGGATTGTGTGATACGGTTTGTCCGTGGAATAGGGTTAGAAACTTTAGCATGCGCAAGCTGGTCCGGCAGGCTGTGTTCGGTTTTACTGAGATAGAAAGTGAAGAGATGTGGCTTTGTACGACCTGCGGAAGATGTCCTCAGCAGTGCCCAAGGGACGTTAGTCAGATAGAGTCGGGGATAGCCTTGCGCAAGGTTGCCACGGAATATGGTGTTTTTCCGGAGTCTGTAAAGCCTGTCCGTACTGCGGTCGGGGGCCTCATGGGTGAAGGAAACCCCCTTGGTGAAGAACGAAAAAAGAGGGGTGATTGGGCAAAAGGCATTTCCGTAAAAACATTTACCGACGAAATGGAAGTGTTATATTTTCCCGGCTGTTATCCCAGCTATGACCCGAGGTTGATAAAAGTGGCCCTGGCCACAGCCGATATCCTCAAACGGGCAGGGGTGGATTTCGGAATATTGGGCGAAGCGGAGAACTGCTGTGGAGAAAGCATCCGCAAGACCGGTGATGAAGAATTATTTAAACGTTTGGCTAAGGAAAACATCAAAACGTTTGTCGATAATGGGGTAAAGAAAATACTTGTTAATTCTCCTCACTGTTACCATACCTTCAAGAACGAGTACCCCCAATTTATGGTAAATTTTGAGGTGATTCATATATCCCAATACCTGTTCGAGCTTATTAATGAGGGCAGGATTAAACTTACAGGGGAGTATGCTAAAAAAATTACCTATCATGATCCCTGTTACTTAGGTCGACATAACGGCATCTATGACGAGCCCCGGGACGTGTTAAAGAAAGTTCCCGGTTTAGAACTAATTGAAATGCCTGAGTCACGGGAAGATAGTCTCTGTTGCGGAGGTGGAGGAGGCAGGGTCTGGATGGAAACTCAAAAGGGTGAGAGATTCTCCGACCTCAGAATAGAACAGGCAATGGATGTCGGGGCTGAGGTGCTTGTTACTGCCTGCCCCTACTGCATTACCATGCTTGAGGATAGCAGAGTAACCATGGGGGCCGACGAAAAGATAGTGATTAAAGACATCACGGAAATTATTCAGGAAGCGATTTAGGGAACCGAAGAAACCTGATGAGGACATAGAGAAGTGGAAAAAGAACAAATTGAACAGCTCTGTAAAAGTTTCTCGGACAGTAATTTTGGAGACGTTATGGTTGTTGGTGCAGGGGTCAGCGGGATTCAGGCCTCTCTTGATCTTGCCACTGCGGGTTTTAAGGTCTATTTGGTTGAGAAGGGGCCGTCAATTGGCGGCCATATGGGCCAGCTTGACAAGACGTTCCCCACCAATGAGTGCTCCACATGAATACTTGCACCCAAGATGGTCGAGGCCGACCGTCATGCAAATATTGAATTATTGACCTATACGGAAGTTGACGGTGTAGAAGGGGAAGCAGGAGACTTCAGGGTAAACCTGACTAAAAAGCCCAGATACATTATAGAGGATAAGTGTACCGGCTGTGCTACCTGTGCAGAATACTGCCCGGCTTTGATCCCTGATCCGTATAATCAAGAATTGTCCACGAATAAGGCCGTTCATATATACTTTTCCATAGCAGTTCCTCTTGTCAGCTATATAGATGAAAACTGTCTCTATCTTAAAGAGAAGAAATGCCGTATTTGTGAGGCGGTTTGTGAGAATGGCGCCATAGATTTCAGCCAGCAGCCGGAAAAGATGGAAGTAAAAGTAGGAGCAATACTTCTGTCTCCGGGCTTTGAACCATTTGATCCCGGGGTGAAGGATGAGTATGGCTATGGAAAGATGCCGAACGTAGTAACCAGTCTTGACTTTGAACGTTTACTGTCTGCAACCGGACCATATGAGGGTGAGGTAAAGAGGCCTTCAGACGAGAAACATCCCCATAAAATAGCCTGGATTCAATGCGTAGGTTCGAGACGGGTTACCGAGGGGGATAACAGCTATTGTTCAGCCGTATGTTGCACCTATACCCAGAAACAGGTGCTTTTGACAAAAGATCATTATCCGGATGTAGAGTGTACCATATTCCACAACGATATTCGTTCCTATGGCAAGGACTTTGAGACATACTATCAAAGGGCCGCTGATATGCCAGGCGTTAAATTTGTTAGAAGCTACGTATCAATAGGAAAAGAGATCCCTGAAACCAGGAATGTGACCATAAGATACGCAACTTCCGAGGACGGGGTAAAGGAAGAAGAATTCGATCTGGTGGTCTTGTCTATCGGATTAAATCCTCCTGCCGATCATAATGAGCTGGCAGAAAAGTTCGGAATAGAGCTTACTTCTCACAACTTCTGTAAAACCAATCCCGTTAATCCGAGTGAGACATCCTGTCCGGGAATTTTTGTAAGCGGAGCCTTTCAGGGGCCGTTAGACATCCCAGAGTCAGTCATTACGGCCAGCGGGGCCGGGTCCCAGTGTGGTGAGATCCTTGACTACAGAAGAGGGAAACTGACACAGGAAAGGATATACCCGCCGGAAAGGGATGTCTCCAAAGAGGAGCCGCGGGTGGGAGTCTTTGTGTGTCATTGCGGGGCTAATATCGGGAGGGTGGTGGATGTTCCTTCCACAGTCGAATATGCATTAACCTTGCCAAATGTTGTTTATGCACAGGAGCAGCTCTTTTCATGTACCACCAATTCTGCCAAAGAAATAGCAGACATTGCAAAAGAAAAAGGGCTTAATCGAGTAGTTATCGCTGCCTGCAGCCCCCGGACCCTTGAACCGTTATTCCGGGACACCGTCCGAGAAGCGGGAATTAATCAATATTTCCTGGAAATGGCTAATATCAGGGAGCAAAACTCCTGGGTCCACTCTAAAGAACCGGAAGAAGCTACCCAAAAGGCAAAGGACATCGTCCGGATGTCGGTAGCCCGAACTGCCCTTTTGGAGCCATTACAGGAAATTGATCTGCCGGTCAACAAGACGGCGTTAGTGGTTGGTGGAGGTATAGCCGGCATGACTTGTGCTCTCTCCATAGCCAACCAGGGACATGATGTTTATGTGGTGGAAAAGGATACAGACCTGGGAGGAATGGCTCGAAGAATCCATTACACCCTGGAAGGGCTGGATGTTCAGGCCTATTTGCGTGATCTTGTGCACAAGGTTTATCAGCACCCCTTAATCCATGTATATACTGATGCTACCATAACAGAGGCTACCGGTTATATCGGGAATTTCGTAACCAAGGTGAAGTCTGAAAGAGGGGCCACAGAGATAAAGCATGGAGCAGCCGTCATCGCTATTGGTGCTGATGAATATAAACCCACCGAATACCTTTATGGAGAAGATGACAGGGTATTGACCCAGCTGGAGTTGGAGGACCAAATCGCCAGAGGAGAAGAAAGGCTGATCAAATCCCAGAGTCTGGTGATGATCCAATGCGTAGGCTGCAGAAATGAAGACAGAAACTACTGCGCCCGGGTATGTTGCAGCCATGCTATAAAGAACGCCTTGAAACTGAAAGAGGTAAACCCCGAGATGGATATCTACATTCTCTTTCGTGATATGAGAACCTATGGGCTTATGGAGGACTATTACCGGGAAGCGTCCGAAAAAGATGTAAAGTTCATCCGCTATGAGCCGGATGATAACCCCCAGGTGGAAGCTGTTGAGGAGGAAGGTCGACCTGTTTTAAGGGTTACCGCGACCGATCCCATTTTAGGTCAGAAGCTTGCTATAGATGCCGATTATCTCACTTTGTCTGCCGCCGTGATTCCCCCCGCAGGAAACAAGGAAATATCTCAATTATTCAAGGTATCTTTGGGACCGGATGAATTTTTCAAAGAAGCCCATGTTAAATTAAGACCTGTTGACTTTGCCGCGGATGGCATTTTCCTGTGTGGGACAGCTCACTATCCCAAGCATATACCGGAAGCGATTACCCAGGCTTATGGAGCTGCAGGTCGGGCTTTAACCCTTCTCTCACATGATATAGTCACAGTCTCAGGTTCTGTTTGCGAGGTAAAAGAGGATGATTGTGTATCGTGTGGGGCATGTATTACAGCTTGTATGTATGGCGCCATAGAGTTTTATGATACACCACAAGGCAAAAAGGCCAGAGTTAATCCTGTTCTCTGTAAAGGAGATGGTCTCTGTAACGCAAAGTGTCCAACAGGGGCTATTTTTCTAAAGCACTTTACCGATGAAGAGATCTTGAGCCAAATTGATGCGGCGGTTCCAGAGGAAGAGATCATACAACAAATGGATGCGGCGGTTGGAGATGTGTAGAAGGATACGAATGAATAAAGCCGGGATTACTAACAAAAGAGGTGAGAACGAATGAGTACAGGACTTAAATTTAAACCAAGAATATTAGGTTTTGTATGCCATTGGTGAGGATACGGAGCTGCTGACCTGGCTGGAGTTTCCAGACTGCAATATACGCCTGAAATGAGGCTTGTCCGCGTCATGTGTTCCGGTAGAATCGATCTGAAATTTATCCTCCGAGCGTTCTCAAATGGAACGGATGGGGTATTTATTGGTGGTTGTCATCTCGGTGAATGCAATTATGTTACGCATGGAAATTACGATGCATTAAGCGTGGTGCTTCTATGCAGAAAAATAATGGAACACATAGGGCTGAACCCGGAAAGGTTAAGGATCGAATTTATGTCTTCCAGTGATGGAATCCGTTTCGCCGCACTGGCGAATGACTTTTCCAGGAAGATAAAGGAGTTAGGACCACTTGGCACAAGCGAAGGAATAGACGAAAATGGATTAAAGTCCAAACTTGAAGCAGTTAATAAATTAGTCCCTTACATTAAGCTGGTGGAAAGGGAGAGGCTGAGAGTACCTGTTAAATCGGAAGAAGCGTATAATAAATTTTTCAACAGTGACGAGGTAAACAGGTTATTTAATGAATTAATTGTAGATAAATTGGCAATAAGCCAAATTATGTTACTCCTGCGAGAAAAATCCCTTTCAACTGGAGAAATATCTGAGAATTTAGGCCTAAACCCATCTGAAGTATCAAGACACATGAAAAATTCATCAAAACAAGGATTCGTCAGGTACGATGAAAGCGGAAAGCGCTTTGCTCTCGCATAAGGGTTTAGACAAAGGTGAAAAAGCTTAGCTGTAGATTAGTATCTTAATCCTGAAATTCGTGTTTTTTATGTCAGAAAAAAGTGTGAGATGACTTGTATAATTGAATAATGAAGGTATTCTATCAATTTTATTAATCAAAAGACAGAGCGAAGCGATACAATAAATATTCAATATTCAATCCCCGCCTGCCGGACGGCGGGCAGGGTCAATATTCAATTTGGTTCCGGTTTATCCGGATTAGGTGAAAGAAGAAGATAAGGACAGCGGCTATGGATAACGGTAGAATCGATCAGATTATTGATAAACATAACGGCGACGCCAGTTTACTAATTCAGATATTATTAGAGATTCAGAGTGAAAATCATTGGCTTCCTAAGGAAGCATTAGAGAGGGTCAGCGAAAAATTGCAAGTTCCTTTAACCCGGATACAGCATATAGCTACCTTTTATAAAGCCTTTAGTTTAGTTCCTAAAGGACGTCATGAAGTTCACATTTGTGTGGGTACTGCCTGTCATGTTCGTGGTGCAACGCGTGTTCTTGACACGGTGGAAGAAGCGACTGGAATTAAACCTGGTGAAACAGATCTGGATTTGAAGTTCAGCCTGGAAACTGTTAACTGCCTTGGCTGCTGTGCTTTAGGACCGGTTGTGGAAGTCGATGGGAAAATTCACGGTAAGATGTCACCAGTCAAAACAGCAGAAGTGTTAAAAATCTATGAGTAAGGGAAAATTATGGTGCGGTTAAATTCGCCTGAAGAATTAGAGAACTTCAGACAAGAAATATTTTCCAAAAGAAACCCAAGCATGCCTTGCATTTCAATATGTGCGGGTGCCGGTTGTATTGCCTCCGGTGCAGATGAAGTCATAGAAGCATTTAAAGCCCAGATTGAAAAAGAGGGCCTAACTGCAAAAGTTGATACCAAAGGAACCGGGTGCCCTGGATTTTGTGAGAGAGGGCCCGTTGTGGTCATTTATCCCGAGGAGATATGCTATCTTCAGGTAGCGGCTGAAGATGTTCCCGAGATTGTCTCTCAGACCATAAAGGAGAAGAAGGTCGTCGATCGTCTGCTTTTCGTTGACCCAGTCACAGGTGAAAAAGCAATCCATGAATCCGATATCTCCTTTTATAAGAATCAAGAACGAAACGTCCTCTGCAATAACATTAAGATTGATTCCAAGAGCATTGATGACTATCTGGCAATTGGTGGTTATTCTGCATTAACCAAAGCACTTTCCCAGATGACTGATGTGGAAGTATTGGAGGAAGT
>JAUWMR010000062.1 GCA_030613055.1 Desulfobacteraceae bacterium | reverse complement strand
TTAAACAACAAGATCCGTGTCATCCAGCGAAGAGCATACGGCATCAAAGATCAAGAATATCTGATGCTCAAAGTCATAACGTCATTTATCAAAACACCTTAAAACGGTTAACATTTATGCACACGAAACCCAGAAGACCCTAATAAGATAAAGAATCTGATTTTTGAGGAAAGATTGAAACTGCCGGGATTAGATCCGGAAAGGGCGAAGGTTATTATTGCAGGTTCCCTTGTGGTCATAAGGATCCTGCACTTTTTCAAATCGCTTAGGCTGTCTGTCAGCCTGTCAGACCTGCTGGAAGGTATTTTAATTGATCGTTTAGAGGGAGAAAAAAATGGAAAGGAATAATATTGAATATGGTTTTACTTTTGATGACCTCATCCTTGTCCCGGGACACTCCGCTGTTTTGCCGTCCGAGGTGAATGTTAACACGATGTTGTCGCGGAATATTTCCCTGAATATCCCCGTTGTCAGCGCGGCCATGGATACCGTCACGGAATCCGCCACCGCCATCACTATCGCGCGGCAGGGGGGCATCGGGTTTATACACAAGAATATGAGCGTAGACCGACAGGTCGTTGAGGTGGAGAAGGTCAAAAAATCTGAAAGCGGCATGATTGTGGAGCCTATTACGATAGAGCCGGAACATAAGATCTATGAAGTCTTAGAGATTATGGAGAAATACAGGATCTCAGGGGTGCCGGTCGTAAAGAAAGGCAATCTGGTAGGGATTATCACCAACCGGGACTTGAGGTTTGAGACCAATCTGGATCAAAAGGTTGAAACGGTGATGACCAAAGAGAATCTTGCCACGGCAAGGGTAGGCATTACCCTGGAAGAATCCAAGGCCATACTCCATGAAAGACGTATTGAGAAGCTTCTGGTTGTGGATGACGCAGGTAAGTTGCAGGGACTCATTACTATAAAGGATATTGAGAAGATAAAAAAGTATCCGTATTCATGTAAAGACAGCTTAGGACGCTTGAGGGTGGGTGCTGCTATCGGCATCGGGCCGGACACGAAGGAGAGGCTCGAAAGCCTTATTTATGCTTCCGTGGATGTAGTGGTGATAGATACGGCCCACGGCCATTCTGAGAAGGTAATCCAGGCAGTCAGCGAGACCAAGAAAAATTATCCCGATCTGGAATTAATTGTCGGAAATGTGGCTACTGCCGATGGGACCCGGGCGCTCATAGATGCAGGTGCGGATGCCATAAAGGTAGGCGTGGGTCCCGGATCTATCTGCACAACACGCGTTGTGGCCGGCGTGGGCGTTCCCCAGATGACCGCCGTTATTGATTGTGCCTCAGAGGCCGGCAAAAGCGGTATCCCTGTTATCGCAGACGGTGGGATCAAATATTCGGGTGATATTACCAAGGCATTGGCCGGAGGTGCCGATTCCGTAATGATCGGAAGCCTGTTTGCTGGAACAGAAGAAAGCCCTGGTGAGACAATACTGTTTCAAGGAAGGACCTATAAGGTTTACAGGGGTATGGGTTCAGTAGAAGCCATGCAGGAGGGCAGCAGGGATCGGTATTTCCAGGAAGAGGCGGAACTGGAGGAAAAACTCGTTCCGGAAGGCATTGTGGGCCGGGTGCCCCATCGTGGGCTCCTGGCAGACACGATTTACCAGCTCGTGGGTGGGTTGAAATCCGGAATGGGCTACGTTGGATGTCCCGATATCAAAACGCTTCAAACCGATACGAAGTTTACCCGGATTACTCCCGCGGGGCTCAGGGAAAGTCACGTCCACGATGTAATTATTATCAAAGAGGCGCCTAATTATCGGGTGGAATAATGGCAAGCAACCTTTATAAACAAAAAGTGCTCATCTTAGACTTTGGCTCCCAGTACACACAGCTTATTGCAAGGAGGGTCAGGGAGGCCCAGGTCTATTGCGAGATCCATCCTTATAACCTGCCCGTTACCGAGATTAAGGCATTTTCGCCAAAAGGAATTATACTTTCCGGGGGACCGGCGAGCATTTATGACAAAGACGCCCCAATGGCCGATGAACGCCTCCTGAACCTAAAAGTACCAGTGTTAGGGATATGTTACGGGATGCAATTTCTTACCCACCTGCTTGGTGGTATGGTTGCGAAAGCAACCGAACGTGAATATGGAAATGCCGTAGTTTTCATTAAGGATGACAGGGACCTCTTTCACGGCCTTGAAAAAGGCGCGGGACAAATAGTTTGGATGAGCCACGGGGACCGAATCGAACGGATGCCGGAAGGATTTGGGGTCCTCGCAAGCAGTAAGAACAGTCCCGTCGCGGCCATGGCCGACCGTTCACGGAAATACTTTGGGGTCCAGTTCCACCCGGAGGTGGCCCACACGCCGGAAGGGATGAAGATTCTGAAAAACTTCCTCTTTAAGATATGCAATTGCAAGCCTTCCTGGACAATGTCTTCTTTTGTCCGCCGGACAATAAAAAGTCTTAAAGAAGAAATCGGGAAGGACAGGGTGATCTGCGGGCTTTCCGGAGGGGTTGATTCCTCTGTCACGGCGGTCCTTCTTGACAGGGCTATCGGAGACAAACTGTCCTGCATATTTGTGGATAATGCCTTATTAAGGAGGGGGGAAGCCCAGGAGGTGATGGAGCTTTTCCAGGAGTATTATGGTATAGACTTTCACTTAGTTGATGCGTCTGAACTTTTTTTGAAGCAACTGAAAGGAGTGAGAGACCCTGAGGAGAAGAGAAAAATAATTGGAAGGGAGTTTATTTCTGTCTTTGAGCAAAAGGCCAAGGAATTAGGTGAAACAAAATACTTAGCACAGGGCACTCTTTATCCGGACGTGATTGAAAGTGTCTCATTTAAAGGACCTTCGGCCACTATCAAGAGCCACCACAACGTGGGCGGGCTGCCCGAGGCAATGAAGCTGAAGCTCATTGAACCGCTCAGGGAGCTTTTTAAGGATGAGGTTCGCCGGGTAGGAGTGGAACTTGATTTACCTGAGGAGCTTGTGATGCGCCAGCCTTTTCCGGGGCCGGGACTTGCGGTAAGGATATTAGGTGAAGTAACCCGTGAGCGCCTTGAGATATTAAGGTCCGCTGATCTGATTGTTTTAGAAGAGATCAGGAAGGCAGGGCTGTATGAAAAGGTCTGGCAGTCATTTGCTGTGCTTCTCCCTGTAAGGACAGTCGGCGTCATGGGTGATGAAAGGACATATGAAAATGTGATCGCCGTACGTGTGGTGGACAGCCTGGATGCAATGACAGCAGACTGGTCAAAGGTGCCATATGAAGTCTTAGGCAGGATTTCAAACCGGATCATCAATAGTGTCAAAGGCATAAACCGCGTTGTTTATGATATCTCCTCCAAACCGCCCAGTACTATTGAATGGGAATAACGAATGAGCTCCATCCTTGACACATGGATACGCCCTTAAATATTTCAATAACTCAACACAGGCAGCATTGATAGGATTGAAGATTGACTATTTAAGATTGATATAGCCGCAAAAAGGCGCAAAACACACAAAAAGTAGAATTTGCATGTAGTAATTTCAATTTGTTATGGGAATCAGAAACATGGAATTGGACTTTTTACGAGTCCATCAAATCTGGATTGCAAAATCTGAAGTAGAGGTGGAGAAGCTTCTATGAATGAATTACAGGAGGCTGGTGAAATATTGACGTTTTACTTAGGACTTTTGTTGCTCTTTACTTCCTTATCGCATTTTGATAAATTGCCTGGTAAATAAAGAGGAGAAACATGATGAGCACAAATACTGTTGACCGCATAATAGATCAAGCTCTTCAACAACCAGAAAGGGAAAGAGCCCGTATCGCGGAGACATTAATCTCAAGCCTGGATCAAAAAGCCGACATGGATGTCGAGCTTGCGTGGCAGAAAGAGACAGGGAAACGTTTGAGAGAAATAGACTCTGGTGCTGTTGAATGTATTCCATGGGAGAATGTCCGAAGGAAATTGTATGAAAATGCCGGTGCTCAAGATTGACGTCCATCCCGATGTATATGCTGAATTAGAAGATTCCCGATCCTGGTACGAAGAGCGTTCAAGAAACTTAGGCAACGAGTTTCTTTATGAAGTAGATCATGCCGTTAACACAGTTCAACGGGCACCAATGATGTGGCCTTGGTATGACGAACAACAAGGTATCCGTCGCTTTTTCGTTCACCGCTTTCCCTATGCAATAATCTACAGACCCACTTCATCGGTTATTCAAATCATTGCAGTGATGCATTTACGTCGTCATCCTGAATACTGGAAAAGCAGAATAGCCCGTTGGCCATCGGAATAAGCAACAAACAAATCCATGGCATAAATATTGGAGGTCTATTGTAACTCAAAATGAGATAACCCATTGAAATTACATGGCGGGCGATGCGCGACTCGAACGCGCGACCTCTGGTTCCGGAGACCAGCGCTCTATCCAACTGAGCTAATCGCCCGTGAACATAATTGGTAACAGTTCACAGGGTTCAGGGGCCAGGGAACAGGGAAAGACAACGGTCTTCCTTAGGGCTTCTGGCATGGTGAAGCAAGTTGTGAAATCGCCACTGAGCCCTGATCCCCGACCGCCGTGAACTGATACCATAATTGTTATCAGGTTTTTACCGTAAGGTCAAGAACCGGTGATAAGCAAGTTAGTTCGTGTCCTTTAGTTGCTGCGGATATATTTTGGCCATATTTAATGAAGATAAGATTATATTATACCAATTAATGACAACCTAAAAAGGATTGACAATATGAAACTTCTATGATAATTTAATTTATTAAATTTTTCCTTGCAGTTGCATGAAGAATGCAAGATGGGGTGCCAAAATGACAGATAAGGACGATATTATAGGTGACGGAATACGGGGAGAGGAAGAACTCCTTGATTTTGAGTTTGATGAATTGTCTGAATCAAGTTCTGAAAAGAACACTGGCAGTTCCACGTCAGATGAAGAAATTCTGGATCTGGTCGATATTGCCGGACCAGGGATGGCTGCCGGGGATTTAGAAGCTGATGAGATCAAGGGAACGCCGGGTGAAGATGAGAAGTTTGAAGAAGAGGCTGGAATAGAGGAAGATCCGGATCTCATTACTGCACTTGAAGACCTGGAATCACCCGACATAGATATGTTTAAATCAGAAGAGGCTGGTGAGGTTTCTGAATCAAGTGAGATCGCGAGTCTGCTGGAATTAGGGGAGGATGGTGATGATCAGGCAGGAGATGAAGAAGAGCCTGGTCCGGGCATGGAGCAGTTTGAAGGGATTCCGGAAGAAGATGCTTCCAGCATTTTTGATCTTGATTCCGCACTCAAGGAGCTAGAGTCACCTGAAACGGATAATGCCGAACCGGAGGAGGGGGTTGCCGAAGATTCAGAGACAGATGAGATTGCGAGTCTATTTGAGGACGAAGATATTATCGACGATCGGGAAGATATGGAGGAAGAACCGAAATTAGATCTGGATGAATTAAATCAGGTTTCGGAAAGCGAGGCAACCGAAGGCCTTGAATCGGAACTCGATTCGGCCTTTGAGGAATTGGGGCTGTCTGACAATGATATTCTTGAAATGGAAGACGATGATGATGTGGCCACTGACGATATCATCGATTTTCTGAGTGAAGAAGAGGACCTTGATGACCTGGAAGCCATTGAGGAAGAACCTGATCTTGGCATTGAGGAGATTGATCAGATTGTGGATGAAGACTCAACCCAGGTAGTCGAACCACAACTTGAAGCTTTTGTCGATGAGAGAGCTTTATCAGAGGATGATAGTTCTAAAGTTGAGGGCTTAGAAAAAACAGAACCTGATGATATCGCAATGTTGCTTGATGAGGAAGAAATTTTTGACGAACAGGAAGGCTTAGAAGAAAAAGCGGAATTGGGATTGGATGACCTGGATCAACTTTCGGATGAAGATATGACTCAAAGCCTCGAACCTGATTTCGATGGCATGGTTACGGGCGTGAAGCCCACTGAAGACATGGCTTCCGCGGTTGAACTGAAAGAAAGTGATCTTGTAAGCGCATTTGGCGATACGTCCATGGGTGTGACTTCCGTCAAACCCGAGGAAATTTCTGAGGTAGAAAAGTTAGGGGGTGCCTTGCCGGAAGGGGATGGATTGGAAGAATTTGGTGCTGACATCAGTCCGGAATTACCTTCTGAGGACTTCAGCGAGGTATCGAAACGGCCTGCCCAGCGTTTGGAAAGCGATACAGGTTATCCGGAGGAACATGAAGCGGGCTCAATATCCGAGGAGAGGCTTGAGGCAATCGTAACGAAAGTTGTAGAGGATGTCCTGGAAAAGGTGGCAACGGAGACCATGGAAAAAGTGGCCGAAAAGGTGATTACAAAAGCTATTGAAGCCCTGAAGGGGTCTCTCGAATCTTCTAAATTTTAAGTGCAGCCCGTATCAAATTAAGGATTTTGGGTAAATCAGATTTTAAAGGGGGTTGTAAAAACTGCAACCCCTTTTTTATTAAAGGAGTGATTGATTGATGAAAACAGAGCCCATCCCGAAAGGATATGAACCCGGAGCTGTTGAAAAGAAGTGGTATGAATACTGGGAAAAGAACAATCTATTCAAGGCAAAAAGCCGTTCTGACGAGAGCCCTTTTTGCATCGTGATACCCCCCCCCAACGTGACAGGTACACTTCATATGGGTCATGCCCTTAATAACACACTGCAGGATGTCCTGTGCCGGTATAAACGGATGAAGGCATATAATGTACTGTGGCAGCCGGGCACCGACCACGCGGGTATTGCTACCCAGAATGTGGTTGAAAAGGATCTGGCCGCCCAGGGGACAGACCGCCATGCAGTGGGAAGGGAGAAGTTTATTGAACTGGTCTGGGAATGGCGGGAAAAGTATGGCGGGCTTATTATCAATCAATTGAAAAGATTAGGATGTTCGTGTGACTGGAGCAGGGAACGCTTTACCATGGATGAGGGTCTTTCAAAGGCAGTCAGGGAAGTATTTGTGTGCCTTTATGAAGAGGGGCTTATATACAGGGGAGACTATATTATCAACTGGTGCCCCCGGTGCCAGACCGCTCTTGCCGACCTTGAGGTTGAGCATCATGATACCGATAGCTTTTTCTACTATATTCGCTATCCCTTTGAGCACGGGGAAGGTCATCTTATCGTCGCTACGACCAGACCCGAAACCCTGTTAGGTGATACGGCTGTGGCGGTGAATCCCGAAGATAAACGCTATCGTGATTTATCAGGGAAAAATGTGCTTTTACCTGTGCTTAACAAGCCTATACCCATTATTTTTGATAAGTACGTGGATATGGAATTCGGGACTGGTGCACTGAAAATTACACCCGCACACGATGCCAATGACTTTGAGATTGGTAATATCCACCAGCTCGAAAGGATAAAGGTCATTGATGAAAGGGGGATAATGAATGATCTGGCCGGGCCTTATAAGGGTATGGACAGGTTTGAGTGTCGTGACAAAATTTTAGAAGACCTGAAGAGGGATGGGATGCTGGAAAGAATAGAGTCATACCAGCATGCGGTGGGACACTGTTACCGGTGTAAGACCATGATTGAACCTCTCCTGTCAAAGCAGTGGTTCGTTAAGGTGGCTCCCCTTGCCGGAGCGGCAAGCAGGGCGGTAAAAGAGGGGAAAACAAAGATATTTCCGGCAAACTGGGAAGGGGTCTATTTTGAATGGATGAATAACATAAGAGACTGGTGTGTTTCCAGACAGATCTGGTGGGGCCACCGCATTCCCGCGTGGTATTGCCAGGAATGTGGAGAAGTGCAGGTTGCCAGGGAGGCTCCCGAAAGCTGTAAGGAATGCCAGTGTGAAAGGCTTGTACAGGAAACGGACGTATTAGATACATGGTTCAGCTCGGCCCTATGGCCGTTTTCTACGATTGGCTGGCCGGATTCAACTGATGAACTTAAGACCTTTTATCCAACGTCTGTTCTAATTACAGGCTTTGACATCCTTTTTTTCTGGGTTGCCAGAATGATGATGATGGGAATCCATTTCATGGGGGACGTCCCCTTCAAGCATGTCTATATACACGCCCTTGTCAGAGATGCCGAAGGTAAAAAGATGAGCAAGTCCAAGGGAAATGTTATTGATCCTCTTGAGGTAATAGACAAGTTCGGCACGGATGCATTCCGGTTTACCCTTGTGGCATTAGCCGCACAGGGGAGGGACGTAAAGCTTTCAGAGGAAAGGATCATTGGGTACCGCCATTTTGTCAACAAGATCTGGAACGCGGCCAGGCTTGTCCTGATGAATCTGGAAGACCAGGAGAGTCTGGAAGAAGGCGAGCGAGTTTTCACCTTAGCCGATCGCTGGATTCTGACTCGATTAGGGCAGGTCAGTGAAGATATCTCCCGGGCTATCGAGAATTATCGCTTTAACGACGCGGCCGGGCTCTGCTATCAGTTCATATGGCATGAGTTCTGCGACTGGTATCTTGAGATGGCCAAAGAGGGGCTTTACGGAGATGATAAGGTTTTCAAGAAATCATCTCAGGCCACGGTTCAAGAGGTGCTTATCGGTGTATTGAAATTGCTGCATCCTTTTATGCCGTTTGTTACGGAAGAAATATGGCAAAAGCTGCCGGCGACTGAAGGTAGCATTATGGTTGCCAGATTTCCTGAGGCAGCAGAGTTCATGAGGGATGAAGCTGCCTTAAAAGATATGGAGCTTGCAGTAGGACTGATATCAGTGATCAGAAATATTCGAGGCGAAATGAACATACCTCCCTCCAAGAAAGTCAACATAGTGATTGATGTGGCGGATGAGGAAGAGGCCGATGTCCTGCACAATAACCTGGCGCACATCCGGAACCTGGCAAAAGTGACGGATGTACTCATTGCTTCAGGCGTTCCCAAACCAGAGGCATCTGCAACCGCGGTTTTCGGTCAAAACCAGGTTCATGTGCTCTTAAAAGGGTTGCTGGATTTTGAAGAAGAAAGGAACAGGTTGAGAAAAGGCATTAAAAGGCTTGAAAAAGATATTGATGTTGCGAAAAAGAAGCTTGCCAACGAGGGTTTTTTAATAAAGGCCCCTGCCGAAATAGTTTCAGAGGTCAGGGAAAAGGTCCAAACCCTTTCACACAAAATGGAAAAACTGAAACAAAATCTTTCTTTCTTTGAGACGATTAATGATTGAACAAAGCACCATGGTGGAACGCATTATCCGGTTTGCCCTTGAGGAGGATCTGGGTTGCGGGGATTTGACAACCGATGCCATAGTCGACGGCCGGGCAACCGGAAATGCTTCGCTTATTGCGCGTGAAGAACTGGTCCTGGCCGGGCTGCCGGTCTTCAAAAAGGTCTTTTCATTGATAAGCCCGGACATTGAATGTGAAGATTATTTCAGTGATGGAGATTTTGTTCCGGCAGAAAAAAAGGTTTGCCTTGTCAAGGGCCTGTTATCTCATATTTTAAAGGGGGAGAGAACCGCCCTGAACTTCCTTCAACGAATGAGCGGCATTGCCACATTGACCCGTCAGTATATAAATAAGTCAGGATCCTCGGATGTGCGTATCCTGGATACGAGAAAGACGGCACCCGGGCTCAGAGTGCTTGACAAGTACGCGGTTCGGGTTGGAGGCGGGTTCAATCACCGTTTTGGCCTGTTTGACGGTGTTTTAATAAAGGATAATCATATTGCAGCGGCCGGTTCCATTGCAAAGGCAGTGGAGCTTGCCCGGAAGAACGCCCCTCATACGGTCAGGATTGAGGTGGAAGTTGAAGATCTGCCGGGGGTGGAAGAAGCGCTTAAGGCAGGTGCGGATGCTATTCTGCTTGACAACATGCGGCAGGAGGATATTTCAAGGGCGGTCGATGTTGTCAGGGGCAGGGCCCTGTTAGAGGCATCCGGTGGAATCAACCTGAAGAACATCGCGATAGTCGCAAAGACGGGCGTGGATGTCATTTCCGTTGGAGCCCTGACCCATTCGGCCAGGGCGGCTGATTTCAGCCTGGAGATTGTTTCTTTGACAGGAGAAGCCCCATGAGCTGGGATATCTTTGCCAGTATGAGAAAGCCGAAAAAAGGAGGGGAAGATGACCCTATCGGCGATGTGTTTGAGGTCATCGAAAAATTCGCGCCACGCAAATACGGCTCCGAAAGAGAGCTTTACTACTACAACTACAAGATTATGCGCCAGTATCTAAAACCGCTTTTGACGCTCCTTGAGACTCTGGCACAGAAGGATCGCCTTGAAAATGAACCTGCGGCCTTTGCCCGTGAGATATTTATTGAACTCAAGGATTTCTATGATCCAAAGGACAGATTATCCCTGACAGAGGCCATGGAAGACCCGGGCATGATAAATAAATTCAAAGAAATCCTCCTCTTTTTTTATGACAGAAAGGGGGTAACGGAAAAAGAGATCAAGGGATGGATAAGGGATAGCGGTCAATAAGGCGATCCCTTGAGGGAAAAGGCAGGATGAAAGTCAAAGAGATCGGAAGTCCTGAGAACACAACTTTTAAGGTTTTTCTAAAGCTAACCAGGGCCCGTGGCATAAAAAAATATGAGATGGCACTTTTAGCGGGTCCCAAACAGACGAGCGAAGTCATAAGAGACTTCCCTGATAAGTGTACCGGCATTATTTTTTCAGCCCGCCATGAGCCTCCGGCCGGACCTGCAACGCATGAAATACCCTCCTATCGTCTCAGCCCGGAACTGTTTCGCCAGATTGATATTTTTGATACGGGCCATCCGGTCCTGCTGGTTCGTGTTGAGCCGTTTCCCCTGTGGGATGACGTGGCCTGCCCGTCCGGATGCACTCTTTGCATCCCTTTTCAGGATCCGGCCAATGTTGGGGCGGCAATACGTTCGGCCGCCGCCTTCGGGGTATCGAGGATAGTTGTTATGAAAGAGGCAGCCCATCCGTTCCTTCCAAAGGCGCTACGGGTGGCGGGCAGCGCGATTTTCAGGGTTCCTGTTTTTGAAGGACCTTCATTAGACAGGTTCAGGGTATCAGATAAGCCCGTGATCGCCCTCTCCCAAAAGGGGAAAGACATTGGGGATTACCGGTTTCCTCCTGCCTTTTACCTGATTCCAGGTCTCGAAGGCCCTGGACTGCCGAACCATTTAAAGAAGGCCACACTGCTCTCCATTCCAATGGAGAGGCATGTAGAATCCCTCAATGCGGCCCTCGCTACCGGCATTGCGCTGTATCTGTGGCAAAGTGAAAGGAAGTTGAAGACGCGGCAGGTGCTCTAAAAAGGCGTAAAATGAAATGACATAAAAGGCCACTTTAGGGGCAAATTAAGGCCCTATCCAATTTTAGTGTCACCTATTTTAACTCAAACTCTTTTTCGGTAAAAATCTTCAAGGTGATATCAACCACCTCGGGATCATAGAGGATACCCCTTTTCTGGGAAATCTCATCTAATGCTTTATCAATACCAAGGGCCGGCCGGTAAGGCCGGTGAGAGGCCATGGCCTCAACAACATCAGCTACGGTCAGGATTCTTGCCTCCTGGAGAATATCTTCGCCGGATAAACCTTGAGGGTATCCGGAACCATCCATCCTTTCGTGATGCTGAAGTACAATTTGGGCAACGGGCCAGGGGAATTCAATTTCTTTTAATATTTCATAACCGACCTGGGGATGGGTTTTAATTATTTCAAACTCAGGCTCGCTTATCCTGCCCGGCTTACTGAGAATATCGGCCGGTACAGATAGCTTGCCAAGATCATGAATAGTTCCTGCCATACGGATTCCATCAATCTGATCTTGCGAGAGACCCATTTCTTTCGCTATAGCACGCGCAAGATCGGTCACACGCCGCTGGTGGCCGGCCGTATAAGGATCCCTTGTTTCAACCATCCTTGCGGCGGCATGGATGATACCACCTAATGCTTTTCGTAATTTGGCAGTGCGTTCCGCCACCATCTGTTCCAGATCTTCACGGTACGTACGATTGGCAATCTCGAGCTCTCGTCTTCGCAGTGCGTTGGCCACACTTGTCAGTATCCTGTTGCGCCGGATAGGCTTGGCAATATAATCATAAACGCCTATTTCAAAGACGGTCTCAGCAATCAGGGGATCGTCTAAGGCCGTTACCATGATTACCACGGTGTCCTTATATTCGGCTGAGACGTACCGGATTAAGTCCAGGCCTGACTCCCCCGGCATATTTATATCGCAGAGGATCAGTTCGCAATTTTGCTCTTTCAGGACTTCACGGGCCTGAATTGCGTTGGCAGCAAGGGTGCATGCATGACCTTTCACCTCAAGTATCTGGCTAATCAGGTTCCTTATAGGTTCCTCATCGTCTACGACCAGGATCTTTGCCATTATTATACCTCCAGGGTTTTGCAGTCTCTCAAACAGGCCGCATCACAGATAAGGACTAAGTGCTGAGGACTGAGGACTAAACCTGCCCGCCGTCCTGCCCCGATAGCGGGATCTCCGCTTCACTCCGACAATCGGCAATCAACAATTCATGATTATCATCTGTTTTAAATCCGCAATCCGCATTCCGAAATCCGCATTCTATTGGTCCAACACCTGACGGACGGTTCCGGCCGTCACGCTCATGACAATAGGTTTCATTAGAAATGCCTTAACGCCCATGGCCTTTGCTTTGTCTGCCGTCATCGTCGCGCTGAATCCGGTGCAGAGAATAACGGGAATATCCGGCCTGATGAGCATGATTTCTCTGGCCATTTCTTCACCCGTCATTTTAGGCATTGTCATGTCGGTGATAACGAGATCGAACCGGTCCGGCTTTGCACGGAACAGCTCAAGTGCCTCGATACTGCTTGTCCTGGTGACTACTTCATATCCCAGGCGCTCAAGCATCTGTCTGCCTATGTCCACAATGGCAAGTTCATCGTCAATGAAAAGGATACGCTCATTTCCATGAGGAAGGGGTTCTTCAGTTTTGGTTTCCAGCTTTGCCTCTCCTTCAAAGACAGGGAGAAAGACATTGAAGGTGGAGCCCGATCCCGGCTTGCTGTAGACAGTAAAAGCGCCGCCGCAATCCTTGACGATGCCGTGCACAACTGATAGCCCCATACCGGTCCCTTCTCCTTTCTCTTTGGTAGTGAAAAAGGGATCAAACATACGTTCCAGGATGTCCGGGGACATGCCGTAACCGGTATCGCGCACACTCAGTTTAATGTATGGCCCAGGCATCATTTCGTCATGTTGGGATGTAAAAGCCGAATCAAGCTCAACATTGGTCAGGGTTACCTCCAGTATGCCCCCCTTTTCCTTCATGGAATAGCCTGCATTGGTGCAAAGGTTCATCAGGATCTGATGAAGCTGTGTCGGATTACCAAGCACTGCCGAATTACTCTGAATATCCTGCTGTATCTCAATGGTCGTGGGTAATGTTGCCCTGAGCAGCTTAAGGGCCTCCTTTACCATAAGACTTACATGGACAGGCCCTTGTTCGTGCTCAGACTGGCGACTGAAGGTGAGAATCTGCTGCACAAGGTCTCTGGCGCGAATCCCTGCCTTGAGCACCTCTTGTAAATTTTCATGTAACGAGGTACCCTTTTCAACCTTGACCAGGGATACTTCTGTATAGCCGATTATCGCAGATAGTATATTGTTGAAATCATGGGCAATGCCACCTGCAAGGGTGCCGACGGCCTCTATCTTCTGTGCCTGGTGTAGTTGGGCTTCGAGTTTTTTTCTTTCTTCATCCGCCCGCTTGTTCTCCGCGATTTCCGCCTTCAAGTATTTGTTTGCTTCATCAAGGTCCTGTAAGATATTTTGTGTCGCAATCCTCTGCTGCTCACTCATCTTGAATCGTCCTCTTAATTCCATGGTCCTCTCTTTTACTATTCCCTCAAGATGCACGCTGTATTCTTCCAGAGCTTCCCTGTCTTTTTTAAGCTTGGCTGCCATGTTATCGAATGCCCTTGAGAGTTGGCCTATCTCATCTTTTGCCGTTGTACCGACTTTGTAATCAAGGTTCCCTTTCAATACCTCTTCAATACCGTTGTTTAGTCTTAAAATAGGTTTTGATATGTTTCGGGATATCAGGATAGATAATATAATGCCCACACATGAAATAACAAAAAGAAGTATAAGCTGTATGCGAGTTAGCTCGGCAACCGAAGCCAGCGCTTCCTCCTTCGGTATTTCTGCAAACAAGCGCCATCCTGTTCCTTTGATATTATGATGAGTACCTATAACGATATTACCAATATAGTTTCTATAAATTCCTGTTTCTTCATTTCCTGTTTTCTCTTCTTCGGACAGGTCCTTCTTCTCTTCGAAACCGGACATATCAAGCGATTGTCTCAAGAATGCATCCTTAATAAATCCTGAGGGGGTTATCATATAGCCGTCTTTGTTTACAAGATATACTTCTCCGGTTTTCCATAAACCTGTTCTCTCCATTGTTATTTTATCTAACTTACGCATCGGAACCCTCATGACAACAACGCCCAATAAATTTGAATTTCCTTTGACAAACAATGGCGCTGAAAAAGCGAGGGTATTTATATTTTCTGAAGAAACATAAGCATCTTTAATATAGAAGCCCTGTTTTCCACCAAGAAAATAAGGATTGCTGCTTTTATCTTTTCCAATATCCGACTCTTCACTTGAAGTAACGATCAGTCCATTCTTATTCAAGACAAAAATATCATAGACATATTCCGAAATCTTAGCGGTATTTATTAGCCTGTCCTTAACATAATCAAAATATTGAGTATATGCTTCATTAGTTTTTTGTGTTGATAACAATTTTTTTAAAACAATGCTTTCGGATAACTGCTTAATTGATTCTTTCCGTAAACTCAAAAAGGTCTCGATATGTCGTGCTCTCGATTTAGCAGTAGTCAATAAGTTATCAGCAATCTCTTTCTTGACAACGTTCGTTGAAATGATCCTGCTAACTATAATAGTGCATATGCCTGTAAAGAAAATAAGGGAAAAGACAATTACAAGGGCCTTGATTCGAATACTCATTTGCTTACTCCATGAATAAAATTGCTTCGTAATTTTTATATGCCGTCAATATTGATGAAGCCGCAAAAAGGCGGATTTTACATTATCTGTCATTCCTGCGAAAGCAGGAATCCAGGAATCCCGCCTATGGCGGTACTGGACTCCCGCTGTAGTCAGTCCCGCACTTGATGCGGGGCGGGAGTGACAGCCTTGGAGACTTTTTACGAGCCAATCAATATTATTCAGCTATTTCATATTTGGGTTCATTCCCCGATTCCTCAAGAAGGGCGTTTATTTCCTTCTTTAATTCAATCATCTTAAGCTCTCTTCCCACAGCAGCATCATTGAAAATTTCAAGTTCATTCAATTTCTTTTTCAGATCTTCTTCCGCCTGCTTGCGCTCGGTGATGTCTCTCAGTATGGCAACAACTCCTTCGACTTTTCCTTCTTTCTTTAAAAATGAATTATGAACTTCAACAATCTTTTTTTCACCTTTTTTCGTGTAAACTTCCACTTCGTAGTTGATTTCCTGTCCTTTAATCAGTTTACCAAAGACGAGTATCATTTTTGACATGCTCTTCAGGGGGAACATTTTTAAAGCACTAAATCGTTTTCCCACGAGCTCTTCTTCTGTATAACCCCCAATTTCGACTATATAGTTATTAATTCTTAAGATTTTACCGGTTTTATCGAGTAAAGCTATGCCGTCGTTAGCACCTTTGAAAATTGCATTTAATTCCTGCTCACTTTTTTGAAGCGCCTCCTCCGCCTTCTTTTGATTCTCTTCCAGTTCCATGCTGTGCAGGGCGAAGGAAATATCATCGGAAACTTCTTTAAACAAATATTGCTCTTCTTCGTCATGGATGAAACTTCTGGAGACAGAGACCGTCAACACTCCATAGACCCTTCCCTCATGTTCCAACCGGCAGGTCATCACTCCATTTTTAACATACATGCCTTCCAGGGGACAGCCTATGCAGTCAGATAGCGCGTCTCTGACTTCTACCACATCCGGAGCCGCCAGTGCCCTCTTAGCGCAATCAGGCAACTCGCCAAGCTTCATACGGTCGATCATAGGCTGGAAATCCTTGCCCAGATTGGATTCAGCTGTTGTTATAAGCTCTCCATTCTCATCCAACAGGATGAGCCAAGCGTTATAGTAGCCACGAGTTTTGATGAAGTTGTCACAAGCCCCCTTAAGCAGTCTTTCACGGTCCTTCTCCCTGAAAATGAGTTGGTTGACGCTTCGGATGGAATGGAGCACGGAGTTTAGATGTTCTATTCTGTCCTCGGCCCTTTCTTTATCCTCTCTGATTCGTTTGTTTTTCAGCGCTCCTTCAACCGCAGGACCAAGGCGTGTAAGGTGTTCCTTGATCACATAGTCGGCCGCACCGTTCTTTAGGCACTCGACAGCCGTCTCCTCGTTCATGGAGCCGGTGACGATGATGAGCGGGATGGACGGATAACGTTCCTTCACCAATTCGAGGGCTTCCATGCCGTTGAACTGAGGCATCGCATAATCCGAGAGTACAAGGTCGGGCGAGAAGTCCTCAAGCTGTTTCAAGAAATCGACTCTTGTGTTGACGAACCTTGACGTGAATGTGATTCCTGAATTCCGCACCGCCCGTTCCACCAACTCTGCGTCGGCAGGAACGTCTTCTAGAATCAGGATGCGAAGAGCATCCGATTTTGGATTTTTGATTTTGGATTTTTGATTTCATGTCTTTCTCCCAGATCTTTTAGTGAATGAAACGCTTATTCAATCCTGAATTCCTGACACTGGACAGGAACAGTTTATCGAATTCGGATTCGTTTTGATTTCAGATTTATTTTGATTTCAGATTTAAGCCTGCCCTGGCGCGAAGTGCTTAAAATAGGTTCTCGTTTTGTTGCTTTTCTATGTCTGGCATTCTATCACCAGAATTGGAAATGCCAGGTCTGGGCCAGGGCAGGCTTAAATCTCAAATTATACTTCAATCTAAAATCTTCAATCTAAAATCTAAAATCAGATGCTCCAGTATCAATACGGTGGTTTGTTCAGCAAGAGCCAATACAGGCCGAGCTCCTCGACTGTTTCGAGGAATTTGTCAAAATTGACCGGCTTGACAATGTAGCTGTTGACGCCAAGTTTGTAGCTATCCACAATGTCCCGTTCTTCTTGAGAAGACGTTAACACAACAACCGGGATTCTTTTTGTACGCTCATCTGCCCTGATTCTCCGAAGCACCTCCCTGCCGTCCACTTTGGGAAGTTTCAAATCAAGCAATATCACTTTTGGATGGTCATGAATGTTCCTTTCAGCATAGATACCGCTGGCAAAAATATAGTCCAATGCTTCGGCCCCGTCTTTTGCCACGTGCACCTTGTTGGCCAGGTTGTACTTTTTCAGCGCTCGGAGCGTGAGCTCCACATCGTGCGGATTGTCTTCGACCAGCAGGATTTCAACTGCATTTTCATTAGACATATTTTATCCCCCCCCTTTTTTCTATTTCGGATTGTGGAATTTGGATTCATTTTGATTTCAGATTTAAGATCGCAGATTGCAGATTTTTTTCAATCCCAAATCTTAAATCTCAAATCTTAAATCCCCTTCAGTCCTTTGCCGTTTTTAGGCTTGCAACAAATATACCCACCAATTCATCCGCCTCTTTCATTAGGGGTTTTAGTAGATTTGCTTTGACGACCTTGGTTTCTGATAGTATTTCAAGCCAGTACAGAGTTTCATCAGCTTCTTCCAGAACAATACCAAGTTTGGCTATAAATTCGGCCTTAGATCGTCCTCTACAAGCTGCACGATAATTTGCCCCAACAGAAGTTCCTGACCTAAAAATCTGATTCCCAATGAGACGCCCCTCGCGTGTCTCCGGGAGTTGTCTGCACAGATTAATAACCCTTTTTGCAAATTCTTTAGTTCGATTCTTCATCTCTTCTTGGTCCATCCGTCCCTCCAATCTGAAATCTACAATCTCCAATCTGAAATCAACTTCTCGGTAACGAGAAGTAAAAAGTTGCCCCTTTGTTCACTTTGCCTTCCGCCCATACCCGTCCGCCATGCCGGCGGATGATGCGCTGAACAAGAGCGAGCCCAATACCCGTGCCCTCGTATTCCTCGGCACTATGGAGCCGTTGGAAAACCTGGAACAGCTTGTCCGCGTATTTCATGTCAAAGCCCACACCCTTGTCCTTGACAGAGTAAACGTTCTCGTTTTCGTCCACCCGACCGGTGACCTCAATGACAGGGAGCTTCCCGGGGCGTGTGAATTTCATGGCATTGGACAAGAAATTCACAAGAACCTCCCGGATCATGGCCCGGTCTCCGGGGGCAGGAGGAAGCGTGTCGATGTTCAACCGTGCAGTCCGCTCAGCCTCGCCGAGCTGAAGTTGTTCGAATACCTCCCCCACGAGCGCGCCCATGTCGATCTCCGACATGCTCATTCCCTTGCGGCCCATGCGAGAGAAAGTGAGAAGGTCGTCAATAAGTTGCCCCATTTGCCGCGCGCTGCCTTGAATAACATCCACCTGGTGTTGGCCATTCTCATCAAGTTTATCTCCGTAATCTTCAACCAGTATCTGTGAAAAGCCGTCAATGGCCCGCAGCGGGGCGCGCAAGTCGTGAGAAACAGAGTAGCTAAAGCTTTCCAGCTCCTTGTTGGCCTCTTGCAATTGGTGGGCTGTCATTTCGAGCATGTCGTTACTGACCCGCAGGTCCTCCAGCAGATTCACCATAGCGCTGTTAAGCTGCTCTACCTCCGAAATGCGTTTGTCAAGTTCGCCGGTGCGCTCCTTAACGAGTTCTTCTAAATGATCGCGGTGTTTCTTCAGTTCTTCCTCCGCCTGCTTACGGTCAGTAATGTCAATCACGAATGCAAAATAGCATTCAACATTTCCATCGCTATCAAACCGCGGATGAACCAAAAGTTCAACGGGAACTCTTGAACCATTCTTCCGAATATACTCCTTTTCGTATTGTACGGATTTCTTCGTTCTATGAAGTTCTTGTAGTTTAGCAGTTTCTGATTCTTCCCATTCGGGGGGAGTCAAGATATTATTCCAATCAAGGGTTTGTAATTCCTTTTCACTGTAACAGGTGATTTTCTGATAAGCAACATTGCTCATGCCGAGGTGTCCATCAGGATAGCCTATGGCAACTCCCACAGAAGCGTTTCGAACTATATCAGCCCAGAACCGTTCGCGCTGAAGGCTCTTGGTAAGTTCTTCCTCCGCCTGCTTTCGCTCTGCCAGTTCCTTACGCAGAGAAAGGACCATAACGCTGAACACTTGCCCCATGAGTGCGATCTCGTCACGGCCCGAAGTTACATCCTCTATGTCCGAGGGCTCAAACGAGTGGTCTTTCTCCACAGCTATTGCAACGTCAGTCAGGCGACGGATAGGGCGTACGATGCCGCGTACAAGCATTATAGAAATGAACAGAGTAATCGCTGCGACCAATCCAACGCTGGCCCAGGTCACCGTCCTCAACCGTTGTAATGGGGCCAGAAACTGGCCTTCGGGCAGATCTACTACTACAGTCCAGGGATGGGCCTCCATCCTTGTGTACCCCACTACATGCTTACGATGGTCAAGTGGAGAATAATAGCGATATGTACCAGAACCCTGAGCAGACATCAGCTTGTTTGCCATCTCATCCATGCCAAGGCTTTCAGGGACCACCGGTGTCTTGGTGCCCTTTATAGTGCCAAAGCGGATAGTTCTGGAGATAATAGCGGTGGCCTCAGGCGTTAGTTTCCCAAGGCTGTGATATAATAGATCACGATTCGGGTGAGCGATGATAACACCATCCTGGTCTATCAGGTGTGCAATACCCTTTTTGCCAACCGTAACGTCATCAATAATGCGCCAGATTGTGTCGCCCTTGAGCCACACAATGTCAATACCTACGATCTTCCCCTGCGTTGTGATTACAGGGTTGGTGAGAAAAACACCGGGTCGGCCGGTAGCACGTCCAACAAGCATGCCTGAGATGAAAGGTTTGCCCTTGATGGAAGCCTGGAAATAGTCACGGAAGGAGCGATCCTTGCCCACGAGGATATCAGCCAGCGAGGCAATGACAATGCCGTTCACGTCCAACAGGCCCGGAGCGTCATAGTCTGGGTGGGTGTCGGCAAAGTTCTTGAGTATCTGATAGATTTGTGGTGTTAGGGCCTGCCGTTCCTCCTCAGAAGCGGCAAGGAACTGTGCTACCAATGGTTCTCCTGCCAAAGTAGCAGATGTGCGCTGGTTCTCCACAAGCAACTGGCCAATACGATATGCAGTGCTGCGTGATAGTCCTATCAAGTTCTCCTTAGCAACTTTGGCGACTTCTTTCCGGCCCTGAGTCAGGTTATAGTAGGCAGTGACAGACATTGGGATAACGGCCAGCGCCAGGAATGCGATGATAAGTTTTGTGCCGATGGACCAGCGCAAGATCGGTTCTTTTTTAACGCTTGTTTCATTCATTACTTTTTATCTATCTCCTTCAACGGATCATCGGCCATTGGTGTCATTCCGGCCGACTCCACCTGCGCGCGCAGTTTTTTGATCGTCTCCTTCAATTCGGCCATGCGCACCTCCCGGCCTGCCATGAGGTTGACCATCTTCTGAAGCTCGGTAGTGCGCTCCCGGACCGTCTCTTCCAGGTTAGCACGGTGTTTCTTCAGTTCTTCCTCCGCCTGTTTACGCTGGGCAATGGCTCCCAGTTGTCTTCCCAGCGTGTCAATCACGTCCCTCTCTTCCTTAAGGAATGGCCCCTCATCAGCTTCTGGCTTTTCCTCGAGGTAATACATTTCCACGGCGCCAGCTTTTTCTCCTGAAATCAGGATGTCGGCAGACTGCTTCCACTCGGTTTCAATGAAGTTATCTGTCCTGAACTCTTGTCCCTCAAAGACGATCCTGCCGCACGTTATGACCGGATATTGCCAAGATGGTGGGATCAAATTCACCGCCCCCTGGAAAACCTCGTCCAATGGTCTGTCGGACTCCACCACGAGCTTGGAAACGCCGTAAAGGCAATTAAGCTCTTTTACGCGCTCTCCAAGATTATACGTGCGCTCACGCAGTGCCTCCTCCGCCTGCTTGCGCTCGCCAATTTCTTTATTCAACTCATCGCGAGACGCAGTGACATTTTTCAAGTCAGCCATCATCTTATTGAAGGTATTAGCTAAACCACCTATCTCGTCTCTGGTCTTGATCTCAAATCTATGTTCGAGATCTCCTTTACCGATTATTTCCACACCTTTGGCTAATTCTGCTATCGGTTTTGTGATTGAACGAGACATGAAAAAGGCAACAATAATACCTAATGCGATCAAGACAAGTGAAGCAGCCATCAGACTGTTTCTTAATACAAAAGCGGGTTTTAGTATCTCTTGTACATCATGTCCGACTACAAGAATCCATTCTAATCCTTCAAGTCTTCCAAAACCTTTTAATTGCGCATAGGAAAATAGTTTCTTTTTTTTCCCCTCTTCAGCAATAAAGAAGCCTTCTTCCTCTGTTATTTTCTTGAAAAACTCTTTGCCGGATACATCCTCCAAAAGCTTAAAGGCCCCTGTTGCATAAATCAATTTTTTATGTTGTTGACAAATTAGTTTGATATCTGTTGTTTCATACATCCTTGTGGCTATTTCTGCCTCTCTAATAATAGACATAATTGAGACGACAGCCTTGATTGTCCCAATAAAATTTCCCTGCTCATCATCAAGCCTTACCGTAAAGGGAATAGCAAATGCCCGAGCCCTTTCATCATATTCAACGTGCCCCATATAAAAACCTTCTCTTCTGGAAATCTGCCACCATTCCTCATCTGCCTGATAGTAATCAGAGGTCTTGCCTGTTTGAGCTGCATTAGCTCCATATTTATTTGTTACAAAGACTTCTGTAAAATGCGTGCGTCCGCGCTGTCTTTCCCAAAATTGTATAAATTCTTGTCTTAGTTGATGCGATAATTCATTGTTTATCAGTTGCTGCATAAAAGGTGTTATTTCCTCTTTTGGTGCTGCGACCCATTCTGCATCCTTTTGCTTGATGTACTCTTGGACATCCTCCATGTTTTCAAATGCTTGGTTTGAGCGGGAGATAGTGTTGTTTACCAAAAAACCAAGAGTGTAGATCTTAATATCTTCAAAGATAGCACGAAGATCACGATCTATTCTCTTGAGCATTTCGCCCGCCAAGAATACAGAATTCTTGCCAACCGATTCTTCCAGAGATCTTTGACTTACACGAACTGCATACAGCGCCAAAACAGTCATCAGTAATACAACGATTAGATACCCAAAAATTAATTTTTTACCTATTGTTATCTGCATTTTGATACCCTTATCTCAGATACTTAAGCTTACCATTTACAATCCGGGTGGGATGCAGTGGAAAGGTGATATCGTGTTCTCCTGGTTTAACATCAATACTGCCAAAAACCCCGGAGTATATGAAGCCTTCTTCCAGCACACTTTTCACGCTCTTGCGGGAAATATCTTTGTCTTCCAACAGGCTCGCAAGGAGTTTCACAAAGTCATAACCGTTTGCTGCCTGATGGTTGAATCTATTATTGTATCTGGCCTCGTATTTCTCCTTTGCCTCTTTGGCAAAGAGAAAGTTCGGGTTATAAACGATAGGTGCGGCTACATACATACCATTTACCTCTGGTGCTGTTATGTCTAAAATAATGGTTGATGAACATCCAAGTATAATCTCGCTAAAATTCTCTTCTTTCAACTGCTTATACGCAGTCTTAAGATTAGAGGGAAAACCCACAGTATAGATTGCTCGCATATCTTTTAGATTTGCAATTTGCTCTTTTAAATCAGACTCCTTTGGCTCAAAGGCTTCACTTCTGACTGTTCCACCATTTCTTTCAAACTCCTTCTTGAGTAATTTATAGACAGATGTACCATACGCATCGTTTAAGTAGAGTATACCCAGGTTTTTGAGCCTCAATTTTCTTAAGATTGAAAGGATGGGTGGTACTTCACCCTCTGCTGATGAATAATACCTGAAAACCCATTCGTTTTGCTTTGCAAGTTTTGGGGTTGTTACTACCAATCCAACAAGTACAACTTCATTTTCCCCTGCCAGAGGGGCCAACGCCATGGAAACAGAACTGTTCGTTGAAACATACAAAAGAGGATGATGAGCTGCTTCTATTCTGCTAAACGCCTTTTTACCCTCTTCCGGGCTGGTCTTGCTGTCTTCAATAATAAATTCTATTTTCCTTCCATTTACTCCCCCCCATGCATTGATCTCATCAACAGCTAAAAGCATACTATCCCTAATACATACGAGATGTGATGCAGGACCAGAAAGGGAAAGGACCGCACCTATTTTAATTGTCTCTTTTCTTTCTGCTTGGAGTATGAAAAATATCGCAACCACTGCTACAACTACAACGACAGTGATGATAATGCCTATCCTGCCAAACCCAGCCTGGTTCTTAAATATTTTATTCATTTTCATGGGACCTCCTAAACAAAAGGGGGGCGTTGTTCTACTTTTTGTGCAATTTTTGTTTCTGCAAGGCCTTTTCTACGCTGTTAATAAGTTGGCCCACGTTTTCAAGGGGCTTGGCAAGGAAATCAAAGGCCCCATTGTGCCTCAGTGCCTGTATGGCATTGTCAATACTTGCGGAACCAGTGAGCACGATTACCTTTATGTCTTCATCCAGTTTTTTCATCTTCCTAAGGACCTTCAGGCCATTAGTCACTGGCATATTGATATCCATAATAACCAGGTCAAATGGTTCGGATATAAAGGTATCGACCGCCTCATCGCCTCCTGAGGCGCTCCTGACCTGATACCCCTCTTTTCTCAGAAGGGCTTCAAGGGTTTTCCGGATATCCGGTTCTCGGTCGATGATTAGTACTTTTTCTTTCATGAGAAACACTCCGTGTTTGGTTAATAGTTCACCGCTGAGACGCAGAGAGTTATTCCTTTAAGTCATTTACAACTCGCACTATGCCGTCTCTCATAACGGTTACATTGAAATTCAAGAGTAGTCCCAAATTAAGGCCCGATAGTTTAAGGTATGTCAAAAGTTGCGCCTTGTAGATCGGCTCAATTTTCTTGCACGATTTCAGTTCAAGGATGATTGTCTTTTCAACAACTACATCCAGCCTGTAGCCACAATCCAGTTTGATTCCCTTATACCGAACAGCCAAAGGCTTCTGCCTTTCTAAAGTTAAGCCTACGAAACCCAGCTCGTGACATATGCATGATTCGTAGGTGGATTCAAGCAAACCAGGTCCAAGGGCCTTGTGCACCTCTATAGCTGCACCGATAATTTTACCGCTCAATTTATTGATATCCATTATCATGTAGTGCCGTAAGGGTTTTAAAAAGAAAAATATTCATTGTCTCTGTGTTCTTTGCGTCTCTGCGGTGAACTATTACACATTTACCCATTTGGCAGGATATTAGAGATAACTCATTGTTGTCTATCGGGAGAGGCCTGATTTTTTATGGGGAATTCTCTGAAAATACAAGACCTTAGGTAAAAGGGTGGATTGGTATGGGGGGGGGGGGGGGGTAAAACCCCGGTTATAAAAAAAAAAAAGGGATTAAAAA
>JAUWMR010000024.1 GCA_030613055.1 Desulfobacteraceae bacterium | reverse complement strand
TTAAGTGGTTAAATTCACGGGCATATTTGCTTTTTGCAGAATAATTGGACATTTATCATTTTGATATTTATAACTTACTGAAATTATAACAAATATTTTCCAACTCAACCACTTAACCACTCAACTATTTGACTATATCTGAAATTCGTATACTTAGACCATAAATGTATCACAATTTTTTAAGATGAAAAAGTTGTTACATGCAAAATTGATGGATTTGTAAAAAAACCCTCATGCAGTAGTCATTGCGAGTCCCGCGAAGGCGGGATAAAGCAATCTCATAGGATGTAACTGCCCGAAATCAGGATGCAGGCAATTACTTCTTGATCAGTATCTTTTTCACATATAAAGTGTCTAAGATCATGTTTTTCATTATAGCAGGAATACAGCCAAAAACAGTGAAATTAGATGACCAGCCCAGGATGTGCCCATCCTGTGGCCTCAACCAGGCGCGGCTTAAGAGGGTTGACCACTACTTTTCTGTCTTCTTTATTCCCATTTTCCGGGTCAAAAAGGGTCTCCCTTTTTTAGAGTGCCAGAGGTGCGGGAGTCCGGCCCGTGAAATAGTGGGAGGTCGGTCTGAATCCCGGCAGGGTCCCGGGCATATCTGCACCTATTGCGGAAAGCCCATTGATTCAGCCTACCGTTTTTGCCCTTTTTGCGGTAAAGCCCAGTAAAAAAATTACTTCACGTTTATATACCGATCGAATGAATGGAATTTTCAGGCAAAAATAAAAAAAATCCACACAAGACGCTTTGGGATCGATCTTTTGTCTTTCTGAACCTCTCTTTTTTGTTTGTATTTGCAAACATCTCCTTCCTATACCTGTATCCCCTTGCCCTCGATACCATGGTAGATGGTCATCATATAATAGGAATTGTGATGGGCCTTTTTTCCGTTGCCGCGGTCATATCCAGGCCGTTTTTTGGCAAATTAGTCGCCCTTAACGGAGAATACAGGATTATATCTCTTGGTATGGCCGTGTGTTTAATCGCTTCTTTGGGCTATAATCTTGTAACGGCCTTCGGGCCTGGTATGCTGTTAGTCAGGGTAATTCATGGAATCGGTTTTTCTGCCTTTATCTCCGGCGGTTTTTCCCTTATGGCCAGGGCATTTCACCCCGGTAAACGGGGAGAGGCTTTCGGGGTTTTAGGTGCATGCCTTATGGCCGCTGTGGCCCTGGCCCCTCCAGCCGGAGAATTTCTTATCCATAAGTGGGGTTTTCATGCCCTCTATACAGCAGCGTCCGTATCAATTGTCCTGGCATGGTTTGCCGCCTTTACGGCTATTCCACCCCTGGCACCCCATAGACCGGAAGATAAAAATACCACTGCCAGATACCTCCCGCTTCTCAAAAACCGTTCGTTTGTCTTTCTCTTGATTTCCACGATTATCTTCGCCCACTGCCAGTCAACAGTGCCCAATTTTTTAGCTCTGCTTGCAACCGGAAAAGGAATATCCGCCGGTCCCTTCTTTCTCACATCATACTCTGCGGCCATCCCTGTCCTCCTTATCATGGGAAGACTTATTGACCGCTATGGCAAGGTGCGTTTTTTAAGGTTTTCTTATCCCCTTTTCTCTCTCGGTATCCTGTTGATCCCGGGACTGATCAACTCCTCACTCTTCCCTGTTTCCGCGCTTTTGTACGGCGTCGGCATGGGTCTTCTTTTTCCGGCCCATAATGCCCTTGCTGCGGCCCACGGGAGCAAAAATGAAAAGCCGGCAGTAATGTCTCTTTTTACAGCCGTTTATGATACGGGTTTTATTACGGGTGCGGTCGTTTCGGGCTGGTTCTCACATCAAACCAGCCTGGGGGCACTCTTCTGGGTTTGCGGAATCCTTGGGATGGTCGGGTTCTTTATCGTTCTGATGTCGCCAATCAGAGAGATAAATGATGTCTGAGGAACAGACCTTTTGTGAAATAGCCGGAAGAAGGGATTTGCTTTGTTGGAGTTTCAATCCGGTTTTGGTCATTGAATATTAGAGTTTGAGATTTATTTGTATTTTGGTGCTTGGAATTTGTATTTTTAGACACAAAACTCCAAGGCAGAGCCATTTAGCTCTGACCTGGCCCATCGAAGATCCAGTTACGCGGGGGAGGACCAGGTTTTCAATGGAAAAATAAAAAATAACGAATAACGATTAACACCCAATCGATTTTTGACTCGATTGGGGTCCTGCTTAATAATGAAAGCTCCTGTATTTCTTAAAGATCTCTTCAAGATCATCCCGCAGGGTCTGTCTCTGCTTGACATCAAACAGGTATTTGGCTGTGGCCTTTGTAAGCCAGAATAGCAACAAAAAAAGTCCTAATGGGAAAACAATACAATCAAACACATAGCCTGCAATCAGTTTTATAATCCATACTGTCAGTTCCCTGGTTTTATCCTTCAAGTATCCAGCGATAAAATCAATTCTCTGCTTTAATCGCTTTACTTTCTTAAACAAATCAGAATGTTTTGCTTTGTCGCCTGCGAACAGTTCTTTATGCACCTTTTCAAGCCCCTCTTGAGCCTCCTGTATTGATGGTGCAGTGATTTTTTCTGATAAGAAGGTTGCCCCTGTAATAGAAAGCGGGAGTACAAGGTACAGGGTAACCGTCAACACGGTCATAAAAATTCCAAGCCCTTTGCTAAGTAGAATACACCGTCTGAAATTCGGTAAAAACCATTTCAGTATTAACAGCACGACAATAACAAGAATGGTTGCAGCCAGGCACCAATGGTCGATCAGAGTTGCGGCATTGAGCAAATAGCGTGTCATTAAAAGGACAACCGCTCCCGCAAGAACGGTATGCCAGGCCACGTCAACGTAGTCGTATGCCGCCTGAACCACATCACCTATCTCCAAGTTAAATCCAATACCCACTTCACTCCCCTCGACTACAGCCAGGCCCATCTTAATGCCCGAAAGGACCAGAAAACCATCAAGTGCCTTGTCAAAGGATTCCTGGAGATATTTCTCATTTGCAGTTGTAACCCTGTGCATTCCGCACATCTCTATGTACCGGTCTAAACGGCCCTGGCCTGCCAGAAATATCAGGACTAAAAGGATGACCGTCAGGGCTGGATATTTGATTTTCCGCATAATTTTTATAACTGGCCCGGAAGATGTCTCCTTTGACAGGCTGGTATGCTGAAGCGTGGTTTTCGACACCCTCTTTACCCTGATGGATTTGAATAATTTCATTTGTATCCTGTTTTGGAAGACAGTTTGATTTTGCTTTTTGTAAAACTGCCGCTTCCACGGGCGATTTCCCGTCCCTCTGAGTCAAACAAAAGCGACTCGGCCATGTAGATATTGTCTGACGCATGAACCACCTTCCCAATTGCCTTTATTTTTCCATGTGAGACTGGCCGCGTCAAATAGATATTGAAGCATTCTTATAACCTGACATTATAGAGTAACGCAAGGCTAAACCCTTAAAAAATCATCGAATTTCTTGTATTTAATTAAAGAACTAAATGTCAACAGAAAACATGCTACTTTTTGCAGTTAAACAATGGACACAATAGCGATCAACGGTTCACAATCTATATTATTTATCTTTCAACTGGATTTTTTTATGTAGAGGGCAGGCAACTTAATCCTAAAAAAAACCTTTTTATCTTTTAAATTGACAAAACCTTAATAATTCTGGTAGTATAAAGGTTTGCAGATACTGCTGGACCAGGAAGAAATATGTCCAGGCGCTGGATTTGCATTGAAAGACCGAATTTGCTCTATGAAAAAAATGACACCTTACCAGGAAGGAATTGAATATCTATACAGCCTGCAAAAATACGGGATCAAGTTCGGGCTGTCAAAAACAACTAATCTGTTGAGGGCCTTTGGAAACCCTCATATAGGCCAAAACTATATCCACATTGCGGGGACAAATGGTAAGGGTTCGGTAGCCGCCTTTGTGGCATCCATTTTGAAACAGGCGGGTCTTAAGGTGGGATTATATTCATCTCCTCATCTGGTCAGATTCACCGAGCGCTTTAAGATCAATGATAAGGAAATTACGCGGGAAAAGGCGGCGGGTTTAATTGAGGAATTGCGAGGTGTGTTCGCTCCGGGGGAACCACCAACTTTTTTTGAGACAACTACGGCTATGGCCCTGGCCTATTTTGCACGGGAAAAGACCGATATCGCTATCATTGAAGTGGGCATGGGGGGACGCTTAGACGCCACAAATGTTATTACACCCATGGTTTGCGTGATTACGAACATAAGCATGGAGCATGAGTTCTTCCTTGGATCCCGGCTTCTGGATATTGCCGCAGAAAAAGCAGGGATCATAAAAGAGGGAATAGATATGATAACCGGCGCCACACAGCCTCCTGTAGTCAATCTCTTTGAATCTCTGTGTAAAGAAAAAGTCTCTCCCTTATGGAGGGTTGGAAAGGATGTGCGCTACAAGACTACAGGACCGGTGTTTAATTACTATGGTTTAAAACAACGGCTTTACGGGCTTGATCCAGGCATTAAGGGCAGTTACCAGGTCCGCAATGGGGCGCTGGCGTTAGCCGTGGCAGAAAGGCTTGAGGAGAAGGGGTTTGATATTTCGCCTGCACATATGCGTAAGGGATTGAAAAAGACTATCTGGGATGGTAGAATGCAGATTTTTTCGGTAAACCCCACTATTCTCCTTGACGGGTCACACAATCCAGCGGCCGTCAGGGCACTGGCAAACGCCATAAAGACCGGGTTCAAATACAGGCGTTTGATACTGGTGATTGGTATCATGGAAGACAAAAAAATAGCCCGGATGCTCAAGGGAATTGTGCCGCTCTCTGATTATGCCATTTACACCAGGCCCGTTTATTCGCGGGCGGCAAACCCTGAAACCCTGATGGCTGCGGCAGCCCCTTTAGGGAAACCGGGGCGAGTCGAACCGTTCCTGAACGGTGCCCTAAATAAAGCCAGGGAAATGGCCGACCCTGAAGATTTGATTGTAGTCTGCGGCTCACTTTTTACCGTAGGGGAGGCTATGACCTATTTTGACCCGGAAACCTATAGACCGGATAACACATATTGAGGATTTTGGTTACTATTCAGGTATCTCTTTTTTTAGACAGGATAACCCCGCGTTCCGCGGGGCAGGCAAAGATAAACAGGAATCTATTTATAAGTCACAAACCAGGCTTTATTGTAATAATCCTGTTATCCTGTCTAATAAATACCTGTGTAGTTACAGTAAAAGGAGATAAGCCATCCGCATCCGAATTTCGCTCATATTTATTTCAATCATTATAGCCGGTCTCTTATTATCCGGCTTCAATGCGCAGGAATCCTTTGCCGGCGAACGGTATTCAAAGGAGCGTTTCCTCGAGGACGACAAGGCCCCGTGGGAGATTACTGCCAAAAGCCTGTTCTATAACGAAAAGGAAGGGCTTTATATCGCGGAAGGGGACGTTGTCATTTCAAAAGGCGACCAGATGCTTTACTCTCAAAGGGCCACCTATGACACACGGACAGGCATGGCCGGGGTATCAGGAAATGTGCGGTTTGAGTCTGCCGGTGACATCTTTACAGGGGACCAGGGTGTTTTCAATCTCAAAAACCAGACAGGAAGAATAGAAAACGCCCGTGTGTTTTTAAGTAAAAACAATTATTATATCAGCGGCGACGTCATGGAGAAGATATCAAAGGACTCTTACATCGTCAAGCGATGCCGGATGACCACCTGTGATGGCGTTAACCCTGCCTGGAGCATTACCGGTTCTGAAGTCAAGGTAACCATTGAAGGCTACGGAACCGTGAAACATGCCGCCTTCTGGATTCGCGGGGTCCCATTATTTTACTTTCCTTATATGATTTTTCCGGCCAAGACCAAACGGCAGAGCGGTCTGCTGCCGCCGAGATTGGGCTATTCAACACGCAATGGTATAGATGTTGAACTTCCTCTTTTCTTAGCCTTATCGGATCAGACCGATGCTACATTTTATCAACGCTATATTGAAAAACGAGGATACATGCAAGGGGCGGAGTTCCGCTATATTGCCAGCGAAAACTCAAAGGGTGTTTTCCTGTTTGATATCCTTTCAGATAAGAAATCAGAAAAAGACATGAGCGATCTGGATGATCTTTCATTAAGTCGCTTTCCCCGTGACAACAAAATCCGTTACTGGCTCAGAAGTCGGGCAAATCAAAAACTGTCTACGGGACTTTCTGTAAGCCTTGACATAGACTACGTTAGTGATCAGGATTACTTTCCAGATCTCGAGACGCCCCTTTACGGGTACCAGGCAAGACCGGATTTGAGCAAGGAAATGGGTCGTTCTCTTGAGGAAAGACACTCTCCTACAAGGAGGTCTGCAATCAGGCTAAGTCATAATGGAGAAGGATACAGCATGCAGGGACTGGGAAGCTACCATCAAAGGCCTGAAGATCCTGATAATGACCCGACCCCCCAGCCGGTGGGTGGATTCGACTACTTATTCCTGCCTCACAAAATCACGAGTTTCCCCATGTTTTTGAATTTTGAAACGGACTACGATTATGTCTGGCGAGAGGCGGGACAGAGGGGACACAGGGCTTCTATAGATCCTGAACTGAGATTTCCCTTCTGGCTGGGCCCTTATCTGGAATTCGAACCGTCAATCCGCTATACCCATAGCGCTCAATGGCTTGAAGACAACCCGGAGCACGATGATTTCCAGGAAAGAAACGCCTATGAGGCAGGAGGCAGATTGTCAACGAGCATTGAACGGGTCTATGGCTATAACGGGCAGACAGTAAAAAAACTGAAGCACAAGATATCCCCTGTCTTCAGCTATAGATACCGGAATCACCTGCATGAAGAGGAATACAGTCCGTGGTTTGAGCCGATCGAGCATGAAGAAGACGCGAACTTAGTCGCCTTTTCCCTTGAGAATTATTTTGATGCCCGGCTGGAAAATGGAAAGGGGGACATAACATACCGTCAATTTGGCCTTCTATCCTTTACACAGGGATATGATTTCCACGAGTTCAGGCGCGAGTTGAACCCCGGTATTGAAAGACAACCCTGGACGCCCCTGCAAGGTCTATTGATTGTAAGGCCATTTGATGCTGTTGACATATACGGCGAGGCCGAATGGGATCATTATGATTCAGATATAACCACTGCTGACGCCTCACTTGAACTATCCTGGGGAAGGGGAGGCGGCAGAAGAGACCGCGTTAAAGCCTCTTATAAGTTCGATAAAGGCGGGCAAAAGAGCCTTGTTGCCTCTGGCACACTGAATCTAATCGGTGGTTTTTCTGTGGGCGGGTCACTTAACAGGGATCTTGAACTCGATCACAGCATCTCAAACAGCTACTGGGCGGGATACGACAGCCAGTGCTGGGGTCTGAGGGTGATAGCCACAAGGTCAGATGAGGAGACGACCATGGTGGTAATCTTCCGTCTGATAAACTTTGCAGACATCAAAGCCTGGTAAGAGTTATGAGCCGGCTTTCACCTTTTGCCCATACAGTCCAAAAGAAGCACTGCGAAAAGGCCTGCTGCCATCAGCAAGAGGGCGCTCGTGATTTCCCCACTCCATTGTCCGGGCAGGACATTTGACTGGACAAGGGAGATGACCTTCCCGTGGATATCCACTATGCTTTCCACGGTTTCCTTCCATGGCCATACTTTCCTTAATGAACCAATCATCAGTCCCGTGAGCAGGGCAACCATAAGATCGTGGTATTCTTTTAACAACCACCCTAAGAGGCGGGAAAATAACACAATCCCTGTACAGGCGCCTGCAGCGACGAGGGCCAAAACAAAAATATCCCTGTTGTTGACCGCTTCAAGGACATATTGGTATTTCCCTAAAAGCACCAGGATGAAGGCGCCGGATATTCCGGGGAGAATCATGGCGCAGATGGCAACGACGCCGCAAACGAAAAGAAACCAGGGGGCTTCAGGGGTGGCAACAGGGACGAGGCCTACTAAAAAATAGCTTCCCATGGTCCCTCCCAACAGGCAGATCCATGTGCCAGCCTGCCATTTGTCAACACGCCTGCTGACGGTCACCACAGAAGCAAGAATCAATCCCATGAAGAATGACCAGATCAAAACGGGCCTGTTCTGGAGGAGCCAGCTAAGGACCCTGGCAAGGCTAAATATTGCCGTTAGGATACCCACACCTAAAGCTAAGAGAAACTGCCAGGAGATGTCTTCTAAAAACTTCCGGATTTTCAGGGTCAAAAGGTGTTTTGCGCTCTTCAGGTTAAAGGACTTTATGGCATCGATCAATTCTTCATATATACCGAGAATAAAGGCCATGGTTCCGCCGGACACGCCCGGTACAACGTCGGAGGCACCCATACAAAAGCCTTTAACGGCTAAGACCAAATAATCGATAAAAGACCTGGATATGATTTGTTCGGATCTATTATTTTTCATTTCTGTAATCACCAGTCCAAAATTCATTTTCAAACAAAGAATACGATCATAAGCCCTACAGCCCATAAGTAGGGCGCAAAATAGTAAAGCTGGCCTTTTCTGACCATCCCCATAAGAAGCTTCAGGGCAAGAAGTCCCACAAGAGTTGATGACAGAAAGCCTGAAACCATTGGCACGACACCTATCCTTGACAGATCTTCGAAGTTCAACTGGACTAAAAGCGCTCCGATAATTGCTGGGATGGAAAGCAGAAATGAAAAACGGCCTGCCAATTCTCTTTGCATACCGAACATTAGGCCGCATACGATAGTAGCTCCGGATCGTGAAATTCCCGGTATAATGGCCAGACCCTGAGCCGTACCAACCGCTAAGGCTACCACGGTGCCAATCTGTGTCCGGGTTTCATAACCTTCAGGTAACAGTCTTGTCACCGCGACAATAAAGCCTGTTATCACAAGCATAACACCCACCACGGATACGGATCCAAAAAGATTTTCAAGAGGAGTTTTAAAAATTAGACCAATAAGACCTGTGGGAATAGATCCGATCAGAACCCACCAGACAATGGTGTTATGTCTCTTTTTAAAATCAAACCCCAAGGCATCCGTTACCATTTTCCATATGTCGGAACGGAAATAGAGACAAACAGCAAGAAGAGTCCCTAAATGCAATGAAGTGTCCAACAGAAGCTCGGGTTCCCTGAACCCTAACAGGTTCTGGAAAAGCACCAGATGACCGGAACTGCTGACCGGTAAAAACTCGGTCAGTCCCTGGATTATTCCCAAGAAAATTGTCTCGATTGTATTCATTCAGGCACATCTCCTGAAATCAGGAAGTTCAGACCTCGTTAAGTGGTCGAATAGTTGAGTAGTTAAGTGGTTAAATTCACGGGAATATTTGTTTTTAGTACCGCCGTGGCGGGAGACATTTACCACGTTGATATGTCTAACTTATTGAAATTAAACAATATTTTTCCAACTCAACCTCTTAACCACTCAACTATTTGACTATCTCTGAAGTTACAGAAGGTTGGCGATTAAACCGGTGAACTACTGCTAAAAATCTTGCCAGGATTTAAAATCCCACGGGGGTCAAACACGTTTTTAATTCTGCTCATGAGTTCGAGTCCTGCCCTCGGGATTTCCATTTCAAGATATGGCGCTTTGGTGATACCTATCCCATGTTCTCCGGAAATAGTGCCTCCCATCTGAAGGACCTTTTCAAATAAATCTTTTACCACGGCCTGTGCGTTTTCCAGTTCACCGGGATGGCTTCTGTTATGCATAATATTGACATGTATGTTCCCGTCGCCTGCATGTCCGAATGCGGCAATTGGAAGATTGTATCTCCGGCCCAACTTGTCCAAAAAGGCGACCAGGTCAGCCATTTTGCTTCTTGGGATGACAATATCCTCACTTATCTTATGCGGCCGCAGGCCGTAAAGTGAAGGAGAAACCTCTCTTCTGGCCTCCCATAATCTGTTCGCTTCTTTTTTATCCCTGGCCGCTATAAACTTCAGGGCACTGCACAGCTCACACACCTGCCGGATCCTTAAGGCATTCTGCTCAATAAAATCTTCATCGCCGTCTACCTCGATTAACAGCATGGCTCCGGCACTACGGGGAATAGAAAATTTCATCTTTTCTTTGACACAATCAAGACACAGCCTGTCCATGAATTCCGCTACGGTGGGGATAATCCTGTTTCTGATGATTTCGGAGACAGCACGGACAGCGCTCGATACATCCGGGAAAAAGGCGATCACGGTTTTATTTTCTGCTGGTTTAGGGATCAAGCGAAGCGTGATGGCAGTAATGACCGCGAGCGTGCCTTCAGACCCTATTATCAGACGCGTCAGGTCATACCCTGCCACACCTTTCATAGTTTCAACCCCGGTTTTCAGGATTTCGCCCGTGGGAAGCACGACTGTCAGCCCCAGGACATAGTCTCTGGTCACACCGTACTTAACGGCCCTTAGCCCCCCCGCGCATTCGGCAACATTGCCACCGATGGTGGAGATATTTAAACTTGCAGGATCGGGCGGATAGAAAAGGCCAAGCTTTTCAACGGCCTCCTGAATATGTCCCGTAATTACGCCCGGCTCAACACGGCATATGAGATTGTCCTGATCAACGGTTAGGATACGATTGAAGCGATTCATGGCCATGACAAGACCGCCCCTTACTGGCACCGCGCCTCCACTCATGCCGCTTCCCGCCCCCCTGGGAATGACGGGAAAACCTTTTTCTGTCGCAAGCCGAAGAATACGGGATACATGCTCGGCATTACCTGGAAAAACAACGGCATCCGGCATTGATTCCAGCCTGGTGGCATCGGAGGCGTACTCTTTAAGAGCATCCCTGGCAGTAATCAGGTGCTCCTGGCCTGTAATGCACGCTATTTCTTTAAGGATTATCTTGGAGATCATGGAGTGACTGGCGTACGGCTGCTTAAGGCGTGTTCAAGGGTCATCCGGTCCATGTATTTCAGATCCCCCCCCATGGGTACACCTAAAGCGATTCTTGTTATTTTAAGTCCCTTTTTTTTCTCTGACAGGAGTTTGACCAAAAAAGAAGCAGTAGCTTCTCCTTCGGTGGTTGGATTTGTAGCGAGTATTACCTCCCTGATGCCCTCCCCGTCAAGCCTGTTAAGAAGCTCGCCTATTTTCAGGTCCTCAGGTCCAATTCCATCTAAAGGAGAAAGCACACCGTGAAGGACATGATACCTGCCCTTAAAAGACCCGGACTCTTCTAAGGCAAGCTGTTCCCCCGGCCCCTCGACGACACAGATAGTCCCATTGGAACGATTTTCATTGCAGCAGATAGAGCAGGGATCATCATCGGTTAGAGTAAAACAGATGGAACAGAACCTTATTTTTTCTTTGACCTCTATCAGGCTCCCGGCTAAGCCTTCAGCTAATTCCCTGTTGCTTCTCAAAACATAAAGCGCCACGCGGGTGGCTGATTTCTGCCCTATACCAGGGAGTCTGGAAAACTCCTTGATTAATCTTTCAAGAGAACGTGGATAAATTCCCATTATTCCATCATTCCATTATTCTCCCCGCTCACAGAGCGGGGATGAGAGAAGCAAGCTAAGTTCCAATCAATCTTCAATCGTCAATCGAAAATCGTCAATTCACGGCCAAAAAACAAATAGTGTAAAACTAAGATTAAAATCGGGATAATCAATATTTCACTGTGCTTATAAAAGCCCCGGCATTCCTGGAATATTGAGCCCTTTCGTCAATTTTTCCATTTCTTCGTTCATCATATTTTTTGCCCTGGACAATGCGTCATTAACTGCTGCCATGATAAGGTCTTGCAGCATTTCCGCATCATCCGGGTCTATCACTTCCTGTTCGATATGAATTGAAAGGAGTTCCTGCCTCCCATTAGCGACCACAGTAACCATACCTCCACCTGCGGATGCCTCAACCGTCTGTTCACTCAACTCCTCCTGCAGCTTGGCCATCCTGGATTGAAATTGCTGGGCCTGTTTCATTATTTGGCCCATATTGGGCATCCCTTTCATTGCTCTACCTCCTCTTTTTTCACCGGTCTATTTAAATTATTTCCCCCTGCCTTTTTGGCGTTAGATGCCTCTTTTACCTCTCCCCTAAACATGTCCATAATATCTTGAACAGGAGGGGGAAGATCCTGATGCTCTGGCGACTCCATTTGCGGGGCAGGGGTCCGGTTATTTGCGACAATCTTCACCTGAATATCCCGGCCAAAAAATGACCGGCAGTAATTGATTAACCGGTCGTATTCTTCACGATCGTTAAAATATGTTGAAGAAAATGACTGCATACTCCTAACTATTTCCAGAACATCTTTGTCTAATCTTTTAACTTTCCAATCCTTGAGAACATTGCCCATGGCCTTATTTTTGGATGACAGGAATTTCAGAAAGCCCTCCCAGGTTTGCTCTCTTTTGGCTGATCCGCCTTCTTCCATTTCGGTTTTTTCACTACTTTCCCGATCCCACCGGGCTGGAGGCTCTGAAAGATGGCCTCCATCCTGTGTTTCATTGACTACAGGGGCAAATGTCAATCTCTGTTCTATTGAGTCTATCTTTTTAAGCAGTTGGTCAAAGGAGAGATAATCGCCAAGATTGCATAACTTGATCATAGTTGTTTCCATGACCAGACGGGGATGAGAAGAAAATTTCAGTTCCTCCTCCCGTTTAATTAAAAAGTTGAGAATTATTTGAAGTTTTTCTGATCCCACAATATCGGCCTGCCGTTTTATCTCCTCCTTATCACTTTCGCTCATGTCAAGTAAATAGTCTTGTGGGGCAATAAGACTGACAAGCAAGTTTCTGAACTGGTCCATAAGAGCACGATAAAATTCTTTGATGTCATAGCCGTAATTGTAAATCCGGTCAAAAATCTCCAGGCAGTCTCTGGCAGCGCCTTCAATAATAGCGCGAGTCGCATCAAAAATAACTTGCCTGTCAATAACCCCTAAGATCTCGACGACATGGTCACCTTCAACCTTTGTCCCGGTAAAGGAGATGACCTGATCCAGCAGGCTTTCAGCGTCTCTCATGCTTCCGTCGGCCTGTCTCGCAATCAGGGCCAGCGAAGGCCTGCCTATTTCAATGCTTTCTTTTTTTGCAATGTTCTCTAAATGCTCGACGATCTGGATGGGGGGAATTCTTTTAAAGTCAAATCTCTGGCATCGGGAAAGGATTGTTACAGGCACTTTATGTGATTCGGTTGTTGCAAAAATAAATTTTGCATGGGCAGGAGGCTCTTCAAGGGTCTTGAGCAGGGCATTGAATGCCTCTTTAGTTAGCATGTGCACTTCATCAATAATATAAATTCGATACTTGCTCGATGAAGGCATATATTTTATATTTTCTCTAAGTTCCCTGATCTCCTCAATTCGCCGGTTGGACGCCCCGTCGATTTCCTGGACGTCAACAGACGATCCTTCCGTGATTTCTGTGCAGGACTGGCATTTATTACACGGAATGCCTGGCTCCCCCTCCTCGCAGTTGATGGCCTTGGCAAGGATCCTGGCAACCGAAGTCTTGCCAACACCTCTGGGCCCGCCGAAAAGATAAGCGTGCGTCAACCTGCCTGTCTTGATGGCATTAATCAGTGTCTGTGTAATGTGTTCCTGTCCAATGACGTCCTGAAATACCTGGGGACGCCATTTCCTGGCTAAGACTTCATATGGCATAACTTTAAATGTTTAGGAATTTGAGTGTTTTCATAATTAAATGGCGGAGAGAGAGGGATTCGAACCCTCGGTACCACTTTAGGTAGTACACGCGATTTCCAGTCGCGCTCCTTCGGCCAGCTCGGACATCTCTCCGCGATCCTGATAAATCAAGATACATTTGGCTTACGGCTATTAGCACATGGCATTATATTTGACAAAAACTTTCTTGCCAAGACCCATTAGCTACCTGCCAACAGTGAAATTTGGCAGTGCCAAATTTCCTGGCGGAGAGGGTGGGATTCGAACCCACGTGCCCCGCTATTCACGGGACAAATCGATTTCGAGTCGACCCCGTTACGACCACTTCGGTACCTCTCCGCGACAAAAAAATATTACTCAATTACCCTGGCTTTTACGTCGATCATGGAAAAAATCCTGCATCAAGGACCTGCATTCCTCTTCCATGACCCCGGATGTCACTTCTATCCTGTGATTAAGGCGCTTGTCCGATGAAAAATCATACAGGGACCCTGCAGCGCCCGCCTTTGGATCATGTGTACCAAACACCAACCTGGTTACCCTTGCGTTTATAGCGGCCCCCATGCACATGAGGCAAGGCTCCACTGTAACCACGAGAATAGTGTCGTTTAGCCGGTAGTTCCGGTAAAACCGGCCTGCCTCTTTCATTACCAGGATTTCAGCGTGGGCCGTGGGGTCATTTAGAGATATCGGCCTGTTGTGAGCCCTCGCAACAATCCTGCCGTCTGACCCCACAAGCACCGCGCCTACAGGGACTTCTCCCATGGAAAAGGCATTTCTTGCTTCTTTGATCGCCTCTTTCATCAAATGATAAAGCTCAACATCCATTACCTATTTATATTTACATATTCTTCATTTTCCCGTCAACCTGATAGTTTTGTAGTAGACACGGGTTTAGAGGTTCAGGGTTCAGAATTAATTAAAAAATACTTGTCGATAAAATCAAATCCTTATATAATTATATGATATTGTATTTTGATAACGAACGATCTTGGTGGTTTTTTTAAAAAACCTGGTACTTTTGCCGTAGATTTCTTACCCTAACGTTTACCCTAACGTTGCAAAAGTCGAGGGTGCCGTCCCGCCATGGCGGGGCTGAATCAAATGATTGGCAAACGGGATTTAAATGGCTATGACCGCAAATAAAAACAGGCCGCAGATTGTAAAGATCATCGAATTATTGATTTCAAAAAAGGCAGAGCTCAGGGTTCAAATCAAAGGTCAAAAGGACCCTTTCACATCGAGATTAATAAAAATGGCTTCTACATCAGTTCAGCCAGCCGAATCTAACACTCCTGCAAAAAGGGCTCTGCTGATCATGGAAAAGCTATCGCCGGCTAAAGGAAACAACCTTATTAAATCTTCGCCGGATATTGTTGTCGATTCCGTTTTAGGCGATGTGCTCTTACGGTTCAAGACGCGGTACTGGGGGACAAGCAGCGATTATCCCCATTTCGGTATGGTAGTAGGATTCCCTGAAACTTTAGAATTTGATGACCTGCGAAAGGAAAGCCGGATTATCCCGAGTATACCGGATTTTATTTATGTACAGTTCGATCTGAAAATGGCAACCGGAATAGAACGGTCATATGAATTAGATGTCATTGATTGCTCGAGGCACGGCCTTGGCCTGCTGGTCACCGAAAAGGACATTGAGGTGCTCCGTATTTTAAAGACAGGGGACAGGATAAATGACGTCACGTTTTTCGCATCGTGGACCATGATCAAGGTGGATGCAACAGTAAAGCATAAATCGAAAATAGAAACTGGGGAACACAAAGGGCTGTATATCCTTGGTATTGAATCAGGCGATATTATCGAGAATTGCAAACCACCGGAAAAATGATATTTATATCCGAAATTGTCAGCGAAGAGAAGATAAGGCGGGAAAAAGAAAAAGCCCGGCGCCTGAGACGAACGCAATGGTGGTTGAACAAAATTCAGAAGGGGGTCTGCTATTATTGCGATCGTGAGGTTGGGCGTGAGCACCTGACCATGGACCATGTGGTTCCCCTCGCCCGGGGAGGGAAAAGCAAAAAAGGAAATATCGTTCCTGCATGCAAGGATTGTAATAACAAAAAAAAATACCTGCTGCCGGTTGAGTGGAAGGAATACCTTAAATCATTGTCTGCAAAACCACAGATTCATTAATTTATCAAACACGATTCACATGGATTTCCATCCCGACAATATCCTCCCTATTAAGCCCTGAAACATCACTGGCCCTGCCTTGATTTACCGCGATCTCAAGGTAACCGGAACTGCCGATTAGGGCCAGAGGTTCACCTGCACTCACTTCACCATAGGTCTTTCGCACCCCTTCAATGATCAGCTTTCCAAGCCTTATGATCGGCTTCCCTGTTCCTGAGAATCGTGCCAGGTCTTCGCGCCGGATATTGGTGAGCAAGTTCCCGAATTGATCCACACGTATCACCTGACCGGAAAGGACATCCCCTGTCAGCTTTGGCCCTGGATACTCAAGTTTCACCGGATCACTTATCATCGGTCCCATCTTCCGGGGGGCCACACCACAGGACAGATGAGCTGCAACAGGCGCAAAGATGTCCCGGCCATGAAAGGTATGGCTGATATTGTCAAGAAAGTACCTGCTTTCTGTGAGCTGGAAAATATCCACGTGGGCGTGTGTTTCAATGATGGGCCAGAATAGGCCATTATCGGGCCCTACAAAAACATGTTTTTTTATCTTGACCAGGATCGGTCGCCTCTTCCCTCCCACGCCAGGGTCAACAACTGCAACATGGATAGTCCCTTCCGGAAAAAACGGGTATGCCTCCCTGATGATGATCGCTGCCTGGGCTATGGAGCCGGCTTCAATGTGGTGGCTGATGTCTATGATCTTTGCCGCAGGATTAATAGATAGAATGACCCCCTTCATGGAAGCAACATAAGGATCTGTCAGGCCAAAATCGGTTGTAAGTGAGATAACGCCGGGGAGATTCACGCCCAGTTCTCCACAAGTTTTGGAACAATTTCCCCGGCCTTCCCATGGAGGGTAAAGTCCATAAATGGGGAATGCGGTGTGCTTTCAAGATTTATTTCAGCTACGACCGCGCCGCCTGACTTTGCTTCCAAGGCTAAGGATGCAGCGGGCTGGACCACGCTTGATGTCCCTATGACTAACATAACCTGGCAGGCCTTTGAGGTGGCAATTGCCTGTTGCAGGATATCCGGATCGAGAGACTCTCCGAACCAGACCACGTGCGGCCGCAACAGGCCCCCGCATAATTTGCATTCTGGTGACGTTCCCATGTCCGGTGAACGATCCAGTGTAATCTCGCGACACTTTGTACAGCGGACTTTCCAGAGATTACCATGAATCTCAATCAGGTTCCGGCTTCCTGCTAAGAGATGAAGGCCATCCACGTTCTGGGTGATAAGTGTAAAACCAGGAACAATTCGCTCAAGCTCAACTAATGCCCTGTGGGCAGGATTATAGGTGACCTTGCTGATGAGTTCGCGCCGCCAGTTGTAGAATTCCCATACTAATTCGGGGTCCCTGGCAAATGCCTGTGGTGTGGCCAGATCCGTGGCACGGTAGTTTCGCCAGAGCCCTTCGTCCCCCCTGAAGGTGGGCACACCGCTTTCCGCTGAAATACCGGCCCCGGTTAACGCCGCAACCCGATCGGCCTCCTTCAAGACATCCCTGAGCGATGCTATCTTTTCTTCCATGTTTTTACCCTGCCCACTTATTTGTTTTATAATTGAACTTAGAAATCCACGTCATTCGGGTATGGATACTTTGTTAACACTACCGGAGAGACTGTTCCAAGTCAAGCGGCCCTGTTTCCTTGACACTCAAGCGTCTTTATTCTATTCTTTCACATCTTGAAGGAGGCTTTTGTAACCCGGGAATGGATTTTGAGCTTTCCAAAGAGCAAAAAGATATCAAGAAAGCAGCCCATGAATTCGCTGAAGGCGAATTCAGGGATATTGCAAGGGACTGTGACATCAATGAAGTATTTCCACGCTCCTTATTAGAAAAGGCCGGGGATCTCGGCTTTATCGGGGTATTTATTGACGAGGAATACGGCGGCGCCGGGTTAGGTTTTTTGGAGCATGCCCTGATCCTTGAGGAATTCTGGAAGGTAGACCCCGGCATCGGCCAGGAACTCTGCTCGGTCTCGTTCGGGGCCGAGGAATTTCTCCTGTTTGGCACGGAAGAACAAAAAAAGAAATATCTGCCTCCCCTGGCTCAGGGACGCGCGATCATGGGGTTTGCCATTACAGAGCCGGATGCCGGCAGCGACACATTATCCACCTCTACTTCAGCAATTTTTAACGACAATGAATATGTCGTAAACGGCAACAAGGTCATGATCGGAAACGGGAGCCTTGCTGATTTTTTACTTGTGTTCTGTGTAACGGAACACGAAGAGACATCCAGATCCGGCAGACACAGTATCTTAGTCGTTGAGACAGACAGGGAAGGTTATGATGCGGATAAGATCGAGGGAAAGATGGGACTGAGGGCCTCTGACACGGCCAATGTCTTCTTTTCTGACATAAAGGTTCCGGAAAATAACCTGATAGGCAAAAGAGGTCAGGGCTTTTTCCAGTTGATGCAGTTTTTTGATAGATCCCGTGCCTATGTGGCAGCCCACGGCGTAGGACTGGCACAGGGGGCACTGGACCTTGCCATCAAACATGTCAAAACCCGGGAGCAGTTCGGCCAGAAGATCGCCTCTTTTCAGGCCACCCAGTTCAAGATCGCAGAGATGGCCACCCGGGTGGAACTTGCCCGCACACTTACACATAAGGCATGCTGGATGATCGATCACGGCAACCCTGACACAGGGACCATTGCCATGGCAAAGTGGTCGGCGGCCAGGACGGCTGTTGAGGTCGTTGATGAGGCCCTCCAGCTCCACGGGGGGTACGGGTATATGAACGACCATGACGTTGAACGTTTTTACAGGGCGGCAAAGGTCCTTGAAATCTATGAGGGCACAAAAGAAATAGAAAAAATAATCATTGCGCGTTCTGTTTTGGGCAGGTATTAAAAGCTATGTAACCATAACCAAAACCTTTATCAGGAAAGGAGGGGAATGTGATGCGAAAATATTATGGAAAGTCATTTTTTAAGGTAGGTGTCATCCTTATGGCATTTGTCTTTGCCGGGGTTTTTCTATCTTCGTGCGCCAAACCCGAAAAAGACGCGGAGCTGGCCAAAAAGGTCGAGGAATTGAGCAAAAAAAATGCTGAACTCCTGAAAGAAAATGCTGAATTGAAGGAACAACTTGCCGCGCTTAAGAAAAAAGTCGGCGAGCCGATTATTTTAGGGGTACCCACCTCTCTCGGATTTCTCGAAGGAAAAGAGGGCCTTGCCTGCGTGAATATGGCTGTTGAAGAAATTAATAACAGCGGCGGCGTTGATGTTGCCGGGGTTAAACGACCCTTTAAGGTTATTGCCATTGATTCCAGGGGGGCTGAACCGGGCGTCCCTGTGGCCGAGGTAATCAAGGCCCACAAAAAACTTATCTTAGAGGATAAAGCAAATTTCATTGTGTTCGGCTCTTTCAGATCCGAATGCGCTATTGCCTGTATGGACGTGGTGAGCCAGCACAAGGTCCCTATGATTCTTGGTACAGCCATGTCACCGGCCATGGAGAAAAAGGTAAAGACCGAATATGATAAGTATAAGTATACCTTCAGGGTCTGCCTGAATGCGGTTTACCTGGTCAAGTACCTTGGTGGAACCATGGCTTATCTGAACAAGCAATTCGGGTTTAATAAGGTGTTCATAATGAACCAGGACGTGGCCTGGGCCAGAAAGACCGGTGATCTTATGATCAAGCTCGTGTTTGATAAGATGGGCTGGGAAGTGACAGGCCGGCAGGCCTATCCCACCGGGGCTTCTGATTTTTCTTCTGGCCTGATGAAGGCCAAGGCCACGGGTGCCCAGGTTATCCTGCCTATCTTTGACATGCCCCAGAGCGGTATCCTGGTCAAACAATGGAAATCCATGAAGGTCCCCGCTTTGGTTGCGGGCTTTATTTCACCTCTGGCAGGTCCTGCAGCGTGGAATTCTTTTGACCAAAAAATTGATGGAGCCCTGAACTGTATCTTTGAGATCGGCAATGTCCCGTGTCCCAAGGTGCCCAAATCCGTAGAGTTCTACAACAAATACCAGGAAAAATACGGAAAACCCCTTGAAGCCGGACATTCTCCGGCCCCTGCATATGAGATGGTGTATATTTTAAAAGAGGCCATTGAAAGAGCAGGGTCCATAGACGGTGATATGGTCGTGGCCGAACTGGAAAAGACAGATCGGATGGGCGCCATGGGTCGGATCCGGTTCAATGACGGCCATCAGGTTATCTACGGTGAAGACCCCAATGAAATGGCCATGGGATGTATGATTCAGTGGCGTGCACCCGGCGAAAGGGTCATCGTTTACCCTGAATCGGTTGCTGAGGGGAAGATACAGCTTCCCGAAGGCCTAAAGTCAGCAAAATAATAAATATAGTAACCATTCACGGGTTCAACTAAAACCTGCCTGCCATCCGGCGGGCAGGTCTGGACCTGTGAACGCTTACGAATTATCAAATTTGGGAATTCAGGGATTGGGGAACTCTTCAATCGACAATCTTCAATCCATCAATCACCAGTAGGGCTTTCTCATGCTTCTCGGAACCCTTATTTACGGTTTCATAAATAGCTGCATCCTGGCACTTCTTGCCTTGGGGTTTAATTTAACATTCGGCATCAGCGGGGTAGCCAACTTTGCATACGGGGCTATCTATATCTTTTCAGGATTTCTGACCTGGATAACCATGAACTCAATTGGTCTTCCTTATCTTCTTTCAGTATTCATTTCCATCCTGTGCGCCGCCTTAATCGGCCTTCTGATTTATTACATAGTAATTCTGAGGGTCAAAGGACTGGCCCTGTCAGAAGTCATGGCCACATTCGGATTGGGCATCGCCATTATGGAGCTGTTCCGGTATTTTGATTTTGTCGGTTTTAAGTATACCCTGCCGGTCTTTTTTGACGGCAGCATAGGCTTCGGAGAGGTCTATGTGGATTACCAGAGACTGTTTATCGCCCTCATAGCCGTGGCCCTGACCCTGTTTCTCTATTTTTTCACCCGTCACAGCAAGATCGGTCTGGCATTCCGCGCCATTGCCCAGGATGAGAGAACAGCCCTCACATTTGGTATTGATTCCGACCGTATCGGCGCGCTTTCCATGGCGTTTGGCGCTGCCCTTGCGGCGATTGCCGCAATTGTCATACTGCCATTAGGCACAATCGCCGTTGAAGGGGGATATGAGGTGCTTATCAATGCCCTGGCCGTATGTATTGTGGGGGGATTGGGCAGCACGGTCGGGATTTTGGTTGCAAGCGTTTTGATCGGATATGCGCAGACCTTTACGGCCAATTACCTGGAGCCCCACTGGATGATGCTTGTAAGCCTGATAGCCATTGCAGTCGTCCTGACTATCAAACCGTCAGGTCTCTTCAGCCGTCAAAAGGAGTTAGAAGAAAGAATCTAAGGAGCTTCCATTTTTTGGACGCAGATAAACGCAGATTGTCAGGATTTAAGAATAAAACGAACTGACGTTTTTTAAGGCTCCAATAATAGATTTGCAAAAAATATTTACTGCGTAAATCTGCGTTCATCTGTGTCCCAGTATAATTCTATGAAAAAGCGCAAAGAAAGAATTGATAGGGGAATAAAGGTACGCTCCGAAGATATCTTTGCCCTGTCTTCCTACCGCGAAATGATTTATCTACTCATGCCGAGGGCCATTCCCGTGGTGGGCCTTTTGGGGATTGCCCCTTTTCTGAGCCCCTATTGGCAGGAGGTCTTCATTTCTACGAGTATCTATGCACTTCTTGCAATTAGCTGGGACCTGCTTATTTCAGCTGGGCTTGTTTCATTAGGCCAATCCCTGTTTTATGGAATCGGTTCATATATCGCGGGTGCGCTGAACCATTACTGTGGCTGGTCTCCGTTGTTTACCATACCGGTTGCCACGGTTATGGGCGGGGTTTTATGCACTGTATTGCTCCTCCCCGTTCTGAGACTGCGGGGCATCTATTTTGCCATGGTTATGCTGGTGCTACCCCTTATGCTCTCGAGGCTTGTGGAGGCTACCCGAATATTAGGCGGCACAGAGGGTCTCCCGGGTCTTACTCCTTTTCCCAATCAATTAATTGCCCTGTATGTAATTCAGTTAGCCCTTCTTGCAACGTTGTTCGGGTTCAGACGGCTCATGGCTTCAGACTATGGCCTTGTATTAAAAGGAATAAATGATAACGATCGTTCCGTAATGAGTGCAGGACTTAATATTTACCTGTACAAGACACAGGTTTTATTTATAGGGGCCTCGGTCGGCTCTTTTGCAGGAGCATTCGGAACTCATATAGATATGTTTGCAGGCATGCCCGGCTTTGCCCTTGATTACGCCCTTCTGCCGGTAGCAGCGGCTGTTGTGGGAGGAATGGGGACATTCGCGGGACCCATGTTGGGGGCCTTTATCTTAGTGCCGTTATCAGAAATACTCCGTGCCTTAGGCGCGCTCAGGATTGTTTTTTACGGACTTTTTTTAGTTGTTTTTATTGTCGGGTTGCCGGAAGGCATTTTTCCCTATGTCCAAAGAAAGTATCATCAACTTGAAAGATGGGTAGAACTGGAATGAATCAGCCAATCCCCCTGCTAAAAGTCTCGGGTCTTACAAAGTCATTTGGCGGCGTCATAGCGGTTTCAAATGTCAGCTTTGAGCTGAAAGAGGGCGAACTCCTGGGTATTATCGGGCCCAATGGCTCGGGCAAAACAACCCTTGTAAACCTCGTAACCGGGTTTGTAAAGCCTACTTCGGGAAAGGTTGAATACAACAATAAAGACATAACGGGATGGGCCCCATACAAAATCGTGAGTATGGGCATAGCCCGTACCTTTCAGATGGTAAGGCCCTTTTATCAACTCCCGGCCTATAAAAACATGATCGTTCCACTCTATTCCCCAAGGGTAAAAAAGTTGGCCGGTGGCAAATACGGGGACAGGGATGCGGTAGCGCTTGACCTGTTAGAAGAGGTGGGATTTGAAAGGGATTCCCACGTCGCTTATAAGGTAGCCGGTTCGCTTCCACAGGGCTACCTGAAAAGACTTGAATTAGCCAAGGCCATGGCCTTGAGACCCGACCTGATCATCTTGGATGAACTCTTTTCAGGACTGAGCCTGGCAGAAGTTGCGAGTATCGTGCCCATTATTGAAAAACTCAGGTTCCAGGGAATAACCATTATTATGATAGAGCATCGCCTTAAGGAGCTGTTCCGCATTGCTGACAGGATTTTGGTCCTTAATTACGGAGAGAAGATCGCAGATGGACCGGGTGAGGAGGTCATGGAGAGCGAATCCGTTAAAAAGGCCTACTTAGGGAGTGAAACCGATTAGGGATTAAGGTAACAGCTCAATATTTCGGGGAATAATTTTTACTATGAAGGACACGAAGAACACGAAGAGAAAGAGTACAAAAATATCCAATGTCCAATTATCAATAACCAATGTCCAATGAAAAACACTTAAAACTTGGAAATTGAGCAATTATACTTTAGGCACTTTAGGCACTTTAGGCATTTTAGACACTTTAGGCACTTTAGGCACTTCGTGTGTTTATCATTCAAGACTCGATACCAGCACTTAATCATAACTTAAAGATGAATTTGGAAATGGTGATGTATGCTTTCCGTAAATAATTTAATGGTCTTTTTCGAAAATGCCCTGGCCTTAAATGATTTCAGCATGGAGGTCAAGGAAGGACAGATTGTCGGTGTCATCGGTTCAAACAGCGCCGGTAAAACAACGCTGATGAACACCCTGTCCGGCCTTATCATTGACATGCGGATTAAAGAAAAACGCAAAGGCGGGGAACGTATAACAGTCTATGGGGAGGTTCTTTTCAGAGGAGAAGATATATCCGAAACCCGGCCCAATGAAAGGGTCAAAAAGGGAATCGTGCTGTGTCGCGAGAGACACCCTGTTTTTCCTGAAAGCAGTGTATACGAAAACCTCAAGATCGCAGGCTATTTGAGGAAAAAATCCCAGGTACGGGAAATGATCCTGCAGGTATTTGATCTCTTCCCGGCGCTGGTTGATTTAAAGTCCAGAAAGGCCGGTTTTTTGAGCGGGGGTGAACAGCAGATGTTAGCCATTGCTATGGCACTGGTGGCCGGACCAAAACTTCTATTGCTTGATGAACCGCTTCTGGGACTCAGCCCAATGATGCAAAACCTGTTTGTGGATTGCATTAAAAGCCTCAGGAATGAATCAGGCATTACAGTCCTTTTGAGCGAACAATTTGCCCGGCCTGTCCTGCCCATAATAGATTACGGCTACGTCCTTGAAAACGGGATGTTGACATTGACCGGCACAGGCCAGGACCTGATGGATAATCCTGAGATAAAGGCTGCCTATTTCGGGGTATAAGCAAGAGGCGCAAGGCGTAAGGCACAGGGTTTAGGACATCTCACTCCTTGCGCCTTGAGCCTTAGATCATTCGGAGCAAAATTCCATAAACCTGATGACAAAAGACATAAAAAAAATGAGCCAGGAAATCCCTTTTGACAACATCTTTAATGCCTTTGCTACGGCGGCCGCCAAATTTGGCGACAATACCGCCATTGTCTATTTAGGCACCCACTTCAGCTATAACAGAATCGTAAAACTTGCCGAGAACTTTGCATCTTCATTAATAGCCGAGGGGATTAAGGAAGGGGATCGGATTGTTATGTATATCCCCAATAGTGTCCAGTGGGTTATTGCCTGGCTTGGGATACAAAGGGCAGGGGCCGAGGCTGTCCCCATTACCCCAATCTATACTGCCTATGATCTTGAATATATTGCCAATGACAGCGAAGCAAAGTTTATCGTCTGTGCTGATACGAATTATGGATATGTGAGACAGGCATTCGCGAAAACCGGCCTTAGTAAGATCATTGTGACCAGGCTCACGGATATCCTGCCATGGTGGAAGAGGGTGTTTGGCTGGGCATTTGACAAGGTGCCGAAGGGCAAGGTCTCAAAAGAGGCCGACACCCTTTCTTTCAGGAAAATGGTAAAGGCTGAAGCACACCGTTCTAAGCTTGCCGTTCTAAAGAAGAAAGAGACGGATACGGCGGAGATCCTCTATACCGGCGGTACAACAAAATTTCCAAAAGGGGTTCCTATTTCCCACGGCCTGTATCTGGAATCAGCCCTTGAGCAGATCACCGTAAGTGAATCCCTTTTTCCTTCAACCAAAAATGTTGTGATCGGTTCTTCTCCGCTCTTCCATATATTAGGTCAGACCACGGCATTGAGTGTCCTTCTGGTGGGAGGATCAATTGTTCTGATGCCCAGGGTCAATCTGGACGCCATTTTTGATGCTGTACAACGCTTCAAGGCCAAGACGCTGATCGGGGTACCCACCCTCTACCGGATGATCCTTGAACATGACAGGATCGATTTTTACAAACTGAGTTCTCTTGAGTACTGCTTTAATGGCGGGGATGTACTGCCTGTAGAGATCAATCAGCGCTGGCGGAAAAAATTTGACAAACCCATTTATCAGGGCTATGGAGCGACCGAGACATGCGGGGGCGTATCCATGTGCCCGACCTGCGAAGAAAATCCGCTTAAAAGCATCGGCAAGATTGTTGTCAGCAAGAAGGTCAAGATCGTTGATCCCGAGACTCTTGAACCTGTTCCGGTAAACAAACCAGGCGAACTCCTCGTCCACTCGAAAAGGATGGTAAGACAATACTGGAACAAGCCTGAGGAAACGGCAGAGGCATTTGTGGAAATAGACGGCCTTTTGTATTACAAAACAGCGGACATCGTGTCCATGGACGAGGCAGGACACATCTATTTTATTGACCGGACCGTGGATACTATCAAGCATAAAGGATACAGGGTTTCCTCTTCCGAGATAGAATCCGTACTCCAGGAACACCCCGCCGTTATCGGCTCGTGTGTTGTGGGCCTCCCTGATCCCAAGGTGGGGGAGAGGATAAAGGCATTTGTTGTGTTAAAAGAGGATGTCAGGGGGATAACCGGTTATGACCTGATCAAGTGGTGCAGGGAAAAACTGGTCTCCTATAAAATACCCCAGTATATAGAATTCAGGGATATGCTTCCCAAGTCCAAGGTAGGAAAGCTATTAAGGCGTGAAATCCGTAGCGAGGAAAAAAGAAGGGCAGAGACATAAAAAGGAACCAGCCCTCCTCTCATTGAGCAATGAGGCGCTTCATCTTCTTTATTACCTCATCCGGTCCCACATATGATTCAATTCGTAAGATTCTCTCTTCTTTTCCTTGATTGTTAATAAACAGAATCGTGGGGACGCCTCTGATTTGATATTGTCTTCGCAACTCCTCCTGTTGAGGATGCTGTCTTGTCAGATCAACCACGACAGTGACAAAAGACCGGCTCAGTTTTACAATATCAGGATGTTTAAACACTCTTTCCTTTAATGCCCTGCACGGCCCGCACCAGTCCGCATAGAACTCGAGAATTAGCGGCCTGTTTTCCATGGCAGCCTTAGCCACAATGGCCGGATCATAGGGAATCCACCTGACTCCGGGTGCGCTTTGATAACCTGCCACAATTACGAAAATGGCTCCTGTCATCAGAATAATACCCAGCCCCTTTTTGATGTACGGAAACACGCGAAAATCACTGCTGCTCCTGTCGAGCCATCCCAGGTGTAACCCTGCTGCGGCAAGTATAATTGCAAAAAGCGCCAATTTTCCCATTTGAGGAGGGATCAAAGGCTGCAACATATATCCTGCCATGCCCACAAGGACCCAACCGAAAACCTTTCTGATCCATACCATCCATTCCCCTGACACAGGCAGCCTTTCCAGTGCGCCTGAAAACATAGCCAGGATCGCGAGGGGAAGTCCCATCCCGATGCTGAGGACAAAGAAGTAGATAAACCCTAATAAGGGATCTCCTTTCTGTCCCACATAGGTCAATAGCCCTAAGATAAAAGGCCCGAGACAGGGCGCGGCAACAATTCCTAATGTTAACCCCATAAAAAAGGTTCCGGAGTATCCGCCAAGGTTCTTTGAAACCAGCCTGTTCAGTCCTGACGGGAGCCTCAATTCCCAGAGTCCGAAAAAGCTCAAGGCCAGGGAAACCATAATTCCTGCCACAAAAATGAGAACAGCGGGGTTCTGTAGGGCCGAGCCTAAAAGCCCCCCGGACATGCTGGCTGCCAGGCCTAACAGGGAGTTGGTGAAGGCGAGACCACAAATATATAAAAGCCCGTGAACAAAAGTTCGCCCCCGTATCGACTGGCTCCTCCCCCCGAAATATGAAACCGTGATGGGGATGAGCGGGTAAATACACGGCGTAAGATTAAGTGCCAGTCCTCCAATGAAAATGCCTAATAAAGTTAACCAGAAACCCGCGCCCGCCTGCCATCCACGGACAGGTCCTGAAGAGGCCGTCCCTGCATACATTGTTTCAAACATGGCCCTGTTAATATATTCTACATGTGCCCCTTGAGACGCGATCAATAAGGAAAGGCGGATTTCTACCTTTTCCGGCGGCAGGCAGGCCTGGGCTGAACATGCCTGAAAAGAAAGCAGCCCTGTTATCACCTGCTGTCCCTTCGGGGCATTTTCTCCTACAATCAATCTGGCGCGTACAGGAATCTTTCCTGAAAAAACCTCAACCGGTTCCCTTGCGTACTCGAATCTTTTTCTTTCAGGCTCGGGGAATCGGATATCCTCTACCCGGAGCCCCTGTGATTCGTGAAGGGAAAGCACGGTAGGTATGAGCCCGCTTTCACCGGTCTTTGTGCCATGGATGTACCATGGCTTTGATATTTTCACCTGGAATAGGATTGGATATGAACCACCGGCAGGATACATATCCTGGGAATGGATAATATCCGAACCGACAACAGCCGCCCGAGACGGCTGAGACCAGATAACAATTAACGAAAACAGGACAGGGCCTATAAGGCATTTAACAAACGATTTTTTATTCAAATACATTTTCCTTTGTGACCGGTTATGAATACCTGCCTTTATAGAGACACAATCATAAAAATAGTGACATCACTTCTTACGATCTTATCAGTTTTGTTGTTCGGGTAATATAATGGCAGGCCAGATATGTGCCCCCTACTTCCAACAGATGAAGTCAAAGAGGTCTTCTATAAGCAGGGGGTTCTTTTGCGCCGTCAAGGATTCGCCGCATACGGGTCTGTTCGGCCCTTGCCTTTCTTAAGCGGTCTTCCACAACACTGCTCATTTCATGCGATACGCTTTTTAGCTGTTCCTCAAGTCTTTCAACTTCCTGCTTAATGCGATAGAGGTCCTTTGCAATCATCCGGATAGACATGGGTCTCACTTTAGATTTTTACAGGTTTTTCTTCTTCCTTTTTTCTGATCTTCTTGAGCCTTTCTCGCAATTTCTCTAATTCCTTTTCAAGGAATGGTAAAACCTCTTTCTGTATCTTGTCTCCGGCCGCCTTTCCAGAACGTTCTATCTCTTCCGTCAGCCCCTTCAATTTTTCTTCAAGCCTTTTGAACTCCTCGCTTTGCGGAATCCGGGTCAGGCCTTCCGAGAATTCCTCAAATTTCTTTTTAAGGCCCTCCAGGCCCTTTTCAAAATCACCCACCATTTTATCAATCAACACGGACGGTCTTGTTGAACCATCGACCATTGCCCCGTCCTTTAAAACGATCCCGCCTTTTCGGACCAGAGTCATTTCAATGGCCTTTGCGTCCTTATTATCCGGGTCAGTAATAATATAAAACCTTGAATGCTCTGTAACGGCATTTCTAAATTCCTTTTTGATCCACACATCCACCACATAATAACCGGATCGCGCAAACGTCACACTCTTCACCTGGCCGATATTGTTATCCTCAAATACTACGCGATCACCTGTCTTAAGGCCCTGTGTCCGGTCGTATTTTATTTTAATATTCAGCCCTTCTCCTTCGCATCCTAAAAAAGCCACAAACAATATAAGTAATATGATAATCCTTTTATACATATGATAACCTCCACACTTTAAGCATCTAAATCAGTCTCTTCACCTGCCACCAGATATGACAATGATTCCGGCCTGAAATCCAGTTTGCTGAAAAGTTTTCCTTCAACCTTAATACAAAGCTTGAAATTTTCCCTGATCCTGCTCCGTAGGCCCTGCTGGCTTTTGCCGTATCGTTCAAGAATATAAGCAAGCCGCTCGTCCAAATTCACGATCCTGTCATGGTTCACCCGTTTATCCGCGTAATATACAATTTCCTTTTCTGAATAATCTCCATCGAATTCGTAGCCTTTGATAATTACATGCTCTGCTACAATATCGGCAATTTCTTCAAAATGATTCTTAAGACAGATCATTTTCCCTATCTCGGTATGGTCGCCTCCGTATTTCAAACTTGGGGTCTTGCCGATGTCGTGCAAAAGTGCAGCGGCTGTGGCCTTATGAACGGAGATATTTAACCCTGCCTTTTCAAGCCCTGATGCAATCAGACGGGCAATCTTTGCAACTACCACCGAATGGGCCTTAATATTCTCAAGCATCTCGTATTTGTCCATGATAATATAACATGTTTTAATTGACGGTATCATGTGTAAATACTCACTGGTGATTAAAGTAATTCTTTTGATTGCACGTAACTGCCCAACTTAACAGTAGCATTATAAAAGGCTTACGCCTAAATTCCTAACATGGCATTGACCCAAAAATATCAGGTCCTGGCTTCTCATTCAAGATAAAAAGGGCTTCGTGGCAAGCATACCGCACGCAAAGGAACATTGACAAAATACCAGGTTTCCGTTAAGTTAATTATTGGATTATCCATAAAAAATGTGGTAGTCACTTATATAAACACGCCTTTTTCCAGGCATATCGTAATCAAAAGGGAGTTTAGCCATCTCCGACTTCTCACAAAACAGTGGCCAGATAACCACCTTCCATATACTCCACAAGGACCGGAAGCACCTCAGATCCCAGCTCAGGCTGCACTCCAAATGGAAGAAGACGGTCCTGATTATACCAACCCTTGCAAGTGAATATACTGATCCGTCTAACCTTCCAATATTTCAAAACATTCTACGCCAATTAAGGGGGGTTGCATATCTCTCGAAGATTATTTTTGGCCTGGACAGGGCTACCGAAGAAGAGGCGTTTCGTTTAAAGGACCTGATAGAATCTAACGGGATAAAAAATCACCTGATCCAGTGGAATGACGGCCCTGGCTTCAGCAGTATCTACAGCCAGCTAAACGAGGCAGGATTCAATATCAGCGAGCCAGGCAAGGGTAAAAATATGTTCCTCGGTTTTGGGATCGCCATCGCCCTTGGCGCCGAATCAATAGGTCTGATTGATGCGGACATACGCACTTTCAAACGGATTCAACTGGACCGGCTTTTTTATCCGGTAGTCGTCCTGAATTATGACTTTTCAAAGGCATATTATGCGCGAATCAGCGACAGAAAGATCTTCGGGCGGGTAAAACGGCTTCTTCTTGACCCTCTTTTACTATCCCTAAAGAGGAAATTTACCGATAGTAATGAAGAAAAAATGCTTCGCCTGATCGACTTTCTTTTGGGCTTTCATTACCAGCTCTCAGGTGAAGTAGCTTTCCATGTAGACCTGCTGAAAAGGATGAGATTTGCTACAAACTGGGGCGTTGAGATATTTACCCTGATTGAGGTCTATCGAAAGGCATCTTCTGCCGCGCAGGTCATGTTCTCCGCCAGCCCTTTCGACCACAAACACCAGGGAACCTCTATTGAAGATCAAACCAGGGGCCTTTATCGAATGGCGATCGACATTGTCACCACCCTGATGAACGCCCTGATAATTGAGGAAGGCCTTGAAATTTCGGACACATTCTTCCGTGACCTGGCCGTCACCTACCAGGCTGTTGCCGAAGGACAGGTGAAGAAATACTCGGATGATGCGAGCTTTAGCAATCTCAATTACAACCGGGATGGGGAAGAATACATGATCAGGGATGCCTTTCGTAATTCGATCCTTCAGGCTGGTGAGATGCTCACCGCTCCTTACAGGATGACAGAGAAGTTTTTAAGATTTGTCAACTCGCATTCCGAGTTCAATCCATTTCTTGAAAAAGGCCTTGCCGGGGCCATCCTGAAAGTTGAGCGCCAGACTCAACAAAGCGTATTTGAAACGCCCCAGACCGTTTCGTGGGAGCGCGTCTTAAATAAGATTCCCCGGATCTTCTTTGATCTGATTGAGGTTGTAGAGGATGAAAAGAGGCGTTTTTCCTGAAAGATAATAAAAAGTCTTTATCTGTCTTTTTTTGTCATTCCCGCGGAGGCGGGAATCCAGTCATTTTAGGCAATTTTGGACTCCCGCCTTCGCGGGAGTGACGGTAAATTGGACTTTTTACAAGACTGTCAAGAAAACCACCTTTAACAAAAACACGGTAATAGTTCAGCTACAGGTTTATTTATTGATTCCTGAACTCCTGATCATTTCAGGATCAGGCTCTGTCAGGAACAGGTTTTGGTGAACGGAAAATTGAAATCAAACGTAAAGCAAGGGATTTAGATGAAGATCAACAGGATGAGTTTTAATGGTTTTAATCATGAATATCCTGTAATCATGTCTAAAGGTCTTTTTAACGGGTGGACTATTATATAATTTTTACTGACTTAGACGGCACCTTGCTTGATCACGACACATATGAATGGGAAGAGGCAATGCCCGCCCTTAATATGTGCAGGGATCTTCATGTCCCTGTTATTCTTGTTTCCAGCAAAACCAGGGCGGAAATGGACCATCTGCGCCGCAGGCTGTCTATCTCCTCCCCGTTTATCACTGAAAACGGCGGAGGGATTTTTTTTCCGGGCAAAAGCCTTAATGACCCGCCACCTGAGGCAACCTTTGATAAAGGCATGTGGAGGTGGTCCCTTGGCCTGCCATACCCACAACTGGTCAAAGGGCTTAACGAAATTCGAGATGAATTGGGCTGCGACATTAAAGGCTTTTCGGATATGAGCATTAAAGACATATCACGTCTGACCGGTCTTGATGACGAGGCATCGAGATTAGCCTCAATGCGGGAGTATGACGAACCCTTTATTGTTGCGGATAATGGGTCTTTTGACAGAAAAGGGCTCTATGAAGCGGCGGCACGCAGGGGATTGACCGTAACTGAAGGGGGCCGGTTCTTTCATCTTCAGGGCATGAACGACAAGGGGCAGGCCATGGAGCGCGTCGTATCCTGGTATAAAAATTTACATAAAAAGGTGGTCACCGTTGCGCTCGGTGACAGCCCGAACGACTATCCCATGCTTGAACGCGCTGACCACGCTGTCCTTGTTGGCGCACAAAAGGATTATTCAGCATTTATTGTAAAAGTTCCCCGGCTCCGGGTTAGCCCCAAACCGGGCCCGGGAGGCTGGAATACAATCGTTCTGGAAATACTCAGGGAAAAAGAGGAGGCTGGCAATGTCGGGCAGCTTTGAAACCGAGGTAAACCCCGCAAAAATCAAAAAGGTTGAAATAGTGGTCTGCATACCTTCCTATAATGAAGCAGATTCTATCGCCTATCCCATATCGCAGGCAGATCAGGGCCTTATTAAATACTTCAATAATAGATCAGCCGTTATTATCAATTGTGACAACAACTCTCCCGATGACACAAAACAGGTCTTTCTTGACACCCCAACAATAACGCCAAAGATCTATCTCTCTACTCCGCCCGGGATAAAAGGCAAGGGCAATAATTTCATGAATCTCTTTCAGAAGGTGGTTGATCTTAAGGCAAAGGCAGTCGTGGTCGTGGACGCGGACCTGAAAAGTATTACACCCGAGTGGATAAAGCACTTAGGCGAACCACTCTTTGAGGGATTTTCCTATGTAGCCCCCCTGTATGTCAGGCATAAATATGACGGTACAATAACAAACGGTATCGCTTACCCCATGACAAGGGCATTATACGGCAGGAGGACCAGGCAGCCAATTGGCGGGGACTTCGGTTTCAGCGGAAAGCTTGCAAGCGTCTATCTTGATAGCAAGTCATGGGACGAATCAGTGGCCAATTTCGGGATAGATATCTGGATGACCACTCTGGCTATTAACCAGAAGGTCAGGGTATGTCAATCGTTTATGGGACGGCCTAAAATCCACAGAACCAAGGACCCCGGCGCCCATTTAGGCCCCATGTTCAGGCAGGTAGTGGGCACCATTTTTTCAATGATGAGCCCTTTTGATTCGTTCTGGACCAGGGTCAAATACAGCAGGCCCACGGCTATTTATGGCTTCGGTTTGGGAGAAACTGAAATGCCCCCCGAAGTGGAAGTAAATACAAAAAATTTGCTGGATAAATTCCACGACGGCTTTGAACAATACAGTGACATCTGGAAGCAGGTCCTGACACAATACGTGCATATGAAGCTTTTAGAAATCAGGGAAATGAAGGAGAATGTATTTAATTTTCCAACCGACCTCTGGGCGAGGATCCTTTTTGATGTGGCTGTTTCCTACCGAGATGCCCCCGAGGACAGGGATCTGATGATGGAGGCCCTTATTCCCCTGTATTTCGGAAGAACGCTCTCTTTTGTGAAAAAAACCAAAGACATGTCCATCAAACAGGCCGAAGAGGCCATAGAGGATGATTGCGCGACCTTTGAAATGACCAAGCCATACCTGATTCAGCGCTGGAAAAAAACAGGACTGAGCCACGGGGCCCAAATCAATGCTATTTACTAAAAATAATCGTTATTACTCAGGCATCTCTTTTTTAGACAGGATAACAGGATAAACAGGAATCTATTTTTATTATGTCACAAACAAGCCCTTATTGTAATAATCCTGTAAATCAAATAAAATATCCTGGTAATATACCTTATAGATAAACCCCGAATAAGGAGTTTGATATAATCTCTTTGCGCCTTTCTTAAATATGAAATGAATATTTAAAATAACTTCCGATCAATGGGGAGAGCGAGTTAAACCAGATTAATAGAAGGGTTTAACCCAAGCAATTACACATAAAGCAAGGAACGGTCTATCAGGATATCTTAAGGATTTACAGGAATTCAAAAAAATCAAGTTAATCTATGCCTGCCCCGCGAAACGCGGGGTTATCCTGTCTAAATCTTTCTATTACAGCCCGTATCACCGGCAGACCGTTTTACCGCACTAACACAAGTCTGACATCCATCACATTCGTATTGGTAGGTCCTGTCATCAAAAGGTCGTTCGTCCTTTCGAAGTAGTGGTAGGCATCGTTATTATCAAGGAATTCAATTGCCTTCATACCAAGCGCTTCCCCCCGGCTCACAGTATCAGGATCAACTATTGCCCCGGCCGCGTCCGTTGGACCGTCGTTTCCGTCTGTCCCTCCGCTGAGCACAACCACACGAGATGGAAGCCCGGCTAAATCAAGTGCCGCGGCAAGGCAAAATTCCTGATTTCTGCCGCCAAAACCCTTGCCGCGAATGGTCACCGTGGTTTCGCCTCCGGAAATAATACAGGCAGGCGGAGAAACGGGCAGACCCGTCCTTGCGATCTCTTTTGCAATCGCACTGTGAACACGCGCCACCTCCCTGGTTTCACCTTCCACCATAGAGGAGAGAATCAGGGCCTTGTATCCTACCTGCTCCGCCTTTTCCCTTGCAGCTTCCAGGGCAATTATATTACTCCCTATGACAAAATTATTGATCCGGTCAAATATGGAATCATCGGCCTTTGGAGTTTCGGGGATTTGTCCTTCGAGACCAGCCTTTATGTGCTCACGGATTACACGGGGAATATCGTTTAAATCATATTTTTCAAGGATCTCCATGACATCCTTGAATGTTGAGCTGTCAGGCACAAAAGGGCCTGATGCAATAACGTCCATCTTATCTCCCACCACATCAGACAGCATCAGGTTTATTATGGTGGCAGGATAGGCCGCTCTTGCCATCTGTCCTCCCTTGGATGACGAGATGTGTTTCCTTACCGCATTGATTTCATCAATACCGGCTCCGCACTCTAATAAACTGAGCGTGAGTTCCTGCTTTTCTTCAAGGGTAATTTTTCCGGCAGGATACGGAAGCAGGGCTGAGCCGCCCCCGGATATCAGGGAAAAAATCAGATCATCTTCACCCGCGCCTTTAAGGAAATCGAGGATTTTTTCTGTCCCTTTTACTCCATTTGTGTCCGGGAGAGGATGTCCTGCCTCGATAATATCCGTAAGAAGCAGCTTTTCAGTGAAACCGTATTTGACTACGATCACCCCTTTATGAATCCTGTTCCCGAGAAGATCTTCCATGGCCCTGGCCATGGGTGCTGTGGCCTTTCCGCCACCCACAAGGGAGATTCGCCTGAACTTTGTCAAATCAAGCTCGACCGGTGGCCGGTCTTTAGTGCCTAAAATCAACCTGTCGCCTTGAACCCGCACAAAACGCTTCACAGCCTCATAGGGATCCACGGCCTCAAGAGAACACCTGAATATCTCCTCTGCCTCAAAACGCATCTGTTTTAAAAGCCCTTCATCCATTACGTACCTGCCACACTAAAAAACCAGCAACCCCCATTCTAAAACGTCACTTAACGTCCCGTGACTACTCACGCAGTCAGCCTGAAGGTGTTTAGACTGAAGGTAGAAGGTATCAGGACTGAGGACTGAGAAAAAAGCTTAGCCCCCGCCTGTCGGAGTAAAGCGTAGATCCCGCTATCGGGGCAGGACGGCGGGCAGGCTTAGTCCTCAGTCCTCAGCACTTAGTCCTTATCTGTGATTCAGCCCTTCACCCATTGAAAGCTACCATACCTTATCCGTTATACTGTTCAGGTTATTATTAACTCAGATACGGTTCCCATTGCCTGGCCGTCTCTAAAATATAACCCGGTGAGACGCGCTCCACAATACTGTTGTGGCCCGGCAGCAGGACATCCACATCCAGTTCTGCCAACGAAAAAAGGGATTCCCTGTGCTGCGCACCGCTCGCACCAAAAAGATCGAACCGTCCAATAGCGTAATCGGAATACACCACGTCCCCGGGAATGAGTATCTTTTCCGCACGGTCATAAAGGGCAATGCTTCCCCCTGAATGACCGGGCACATGGATGACCTCCCAGGTTATACCGCCTATTTCAAGGGTTTCATCGCCCTCAAGCTTTCTATCCACCTTGAATTTGAAAGCGCCCGGCTTAATACCGTACTGGGCCTGGCACATGCCCTGGAACATATCCATACCGTAAACGATTTTTTCATCACCCTCCTCAAGGGGGACGGCCTCTTTGGTATGCACCCAGAGCTCCGCATGGGGGATCTCTCCTAAGATTTCCTCCAGACAGCCAATATGATCTAAGTGCGTGTGGGTCATAATCACCCTTTTAATGTCTTTAAGATCAATTCCAAAATTTAATATTGACTGGATTTTGTATTGGCCTTTTCCCATTAAACCGGCATCAATCACGCTTAGATCACCGGAGTCGGGCTTTCCTATCACATACACATGGGAGTCAGGGATAAGCTCATCCTGGCCAGGAATAAAATAGACGCCTTCTGAAACCTGTTTCATTGTTTTCTCCTTAAGCAAATTTCGGCCACCATAACCTATTGTGTTTTCATGTGCAAGGTATCCGACGTCAGAATCGGGACATGGATAATAAAACTACACCTACCGGGAATGGAATCCTTTCTTCAATCGTCCCTCGTTACTCGTCACTCGTAACTGCCTTTTATTTCAATTCCTGAACTCAGATCAATCTTCCCTGAAATTTACTTGCCTTTAAATTTCGCAGTCCGACGCTCTATAAAGGATTGAACGCCCTCTTGGGCATCTCCGGTCTTAATTAACTCCATTATCTTCGGTAGCAGGGCTTTTATTGCCGCGTCAGGGCCGGCTGACATGGCCGTGCGTGACGATTCAATCGTTGCCCGGACACCCAGAGGTGCCTGCGCCGCGATTACTTCCGCGATTTCAATAGCACGATCCAACTGGCGGCCTGGCTCTACAACCTCCTGGACGATTCCGATCCTCAAGGCTTCTTCGGCATCAAATGTATCACCGGTAAGCAGATATCTCATGGCATTCCCCCAACCGGCCACAAAAGGCATGCGTATGGTAGCACCGCCAAAAGGGAATATCCCCCGTTTGATTTCAATCTGGGCAAATGTGGCGTCCCGCGATGCAATACGGATATCACTTGCCAGCATCAGCTCAATTCCCAGGGTCAAACACCGGCCATGAACCGCACAGACCACAGGCTTGGAAACCATTGGGCCAAATACGCCCCAGGGATCTATCCCGCCTTCAGGCACAATACTCCTTTCCCTCTGGAACACCGGCATAACATTTGCCAGATCAAGACCTGCCGTAAAATCATTACCATAGGCAAAGAGGACACCGCACCTTAGATCAGCAGTGTTCTCAAGTTCTGTGTATGCGGCCGAAAGCCCGTGGAGCATTCCAATATCAAAGGCGTTCAGCTTGTCCGGGCGGTTAATGCCGATCAAAAACACATTGCCCCTAACCTCCATAGTTATTCGACTATCATTGGATGACTTTGATTTCATATAATCCTCCTCCTCCTTATATCCTCACATTTTCTTTCCTGTTTTTCTGCTGTTTTTCCCCGATACATCGGGATTTCCACTTCGTTCCAACAATCAACAATCGTCAATAGTCAATCTTCAATATTCAATATTCAATATTCAATCACAACGTTGCTGGCTGTGTTGAGTTGTTTAGTTAAGATCATCTCCAAATGGTTGGTGATTCTGAGAGGATTCAAGGGGCCAAGGATTCAAGGATTCCAGTGAAATGCTCAAAAACTATAAAGAATTGATGGTTTGGTAAAAGTCTTATCGGCTCCCGGACCCCTTTCTCCCAACTAATTGGGAGAAGAACCTTTAGTTATTTAACAGCGTTTTGCGTATAAAAGCGTTTTGTCCCGCTTGTCCACTTCAATCATCGATTACCTGTCTTGTTTCAGCATTTCTAAATTAACAGCAGAAAAATCCTATCTGCCATGGACGACTGCGAGAATATCCACACTGGCTGGACTCACTTCATAGATGAGTCTATATGAATATATGAATATTTCCCTGACATTGGGATCATCTATCTCAGGCACAACCCTGCCTATGTTGGGAAAGTCTTTAAGAGTTTCAGACCTGTCTACAATATTCCGGACAACATTTTGTCCATAATATTTGGAGTCTTGAGCAATATAGTCGTATATCTGCTTTAGGTGCTTTTTGGCAGGCCCAGACCAATTTACCATGATTCTATTTCCCTCTTTAAATCTTCAATGGACACTGTGTCTCCACCCTGAACAGCTTCCCTGCCCTTCCTGACCATATCAACCACATAGAGTCGATACATGATATCATCAATACTTGCTGAATCGGGCATTTTGGAGATTACGTTTATGGCTTCTTCCTTTAATGTTTCCATTTTTTCCGTCTCCCTTCTTTACATATAACACTTCAAGTTTGGGAAAACCCCCTTGAGCCCCCATTTATTAATGGGGTACTTTCAGTGAAAAATTCCCGGACAAATCAAATATGGCTTCATAAATTTTGAAAATCACAATAACATTTTTCTACTGATTCTTCAATCATTTCTCTATATCAACAGTTGATAAACACATATCCCTAATACATCCTATTTCCTGCATCCTCACATTTTCTTTCCTGTTTTTCTGCTGTTTTTCCCCGATACATCGGGATTTCCACTTCGTTCCAACAATCAACAATATTCAATATTCAATCTTCAATCCCATTGATGCTGGTCATGCTGAGTTGTTTAAGGATGTTCTCATTCTCCGATATCGCGAGTTATTCAACATAGTCAACAACGTCCCCCACTTTTAAATTTATTTCAACTTTTTCACAAGTTCTTTGCCAAGCGTACGGCACTGTTCTTTCGCCTCGTCGCCAGTTGGCCTCCTGCTCTCAACTGTATCGCCCACCTGCTCAAAAAATTTGCCTGCGAGGACTTCAAAAGGCTCTCTCCCTCTCCCACCACCGCCGTGGGAAAAGAAAAGCACGGCTGGTTTTCCTTTAACAGATTCGCCCGATTTGTCCCACAGATAAATATCATCGAAAAATGTCTTGATCGTGCCAGCGATATAAGAGAAATAATCAGGCGTCCCGAGTGCTACTCCATCGGCGGCAAGGAATTCATCGAGTGTTACGCGTCGCTCGTTTGTGCTGATAATCTCGACTTCCGCTCCAGCCTCTCGAACGCCTTCTGCAAGCGCTTCCGCAAGAGTCTTTGTATCCCCGAACTGCTGGCTGTGATAAATAACTATAACTTTTGACATTATCCTCTCCTTTCATAATCCTTGATTCCCCATGATCATTTTCCCATGTGTTTTACTGTTTTTCTGCTGTTCTTCCCCGATACATCGGGATTTCCACTTCGTTCCAACAATCAACAATCGTCAATAGTCAATCTTCAATCTTCAATCTTCAATCACAATGTTGCTGGTCGTGTTGAATTATTTACTTGCTTAACAGCGTCCCGCTCCACATTGACGATGACCCCCCACTTGCGGTTGACCGTTCCCTTTGTGGTCCTGCCTGGAATCCAGGGGATCAGGGCACTGGAATCGCTGAGTTGCCGCTGGAGCCGATTTATAATTCTAAAAGTTTGAATGAAACTATCTAACAGGTACCCTATTCGCCGGGCCGTGGCCTGATTTCCATACTGAACGGTAGCCTCGACTAATTTGGACGCAATCTTTAAATCTTTTTCGATTTCCTGTCTGATCCAGTCATATCCTCGGGGCAAACTATTAAAGCGGGACCAGTCATAGACAGCATCCATAAGGGTTCTGGCTTTGGAAGAATAGATAACTTCGGCACCCTCTCGGGTTCGGAGAGGATTTATGGCTCCAAGTCGCTCGTCCGCGATTTTTATAAATTGGAATGTTAGCCTCCCTATTGCACGACTACCTGAAATGCGGTTATTGTAAACATAGGTGACACTCGGAATTTGGTCATCTAGGCCGTAGAAATTGAACGCGGTTGGCCCGCAGATCTGGTATTTACCGTCGTCTTCTTCCATTAGCTTCTGAAGAATGAGGGCAGCCCCCGGGCTGTATTTGCCGCCAGCCGGTATACGAGGAGGGACGAGATATACTCCGCGCTTCAGTCTGACGATCCAGCCCGAGCCTGACAGGCGACGTAGTAGATCGCGCTCCTGCGATCCAGTGATACCTAATATTGGGGATAATTCCCCAGTGTGGACGATATCCTTCTTTTTTAACTGGATATACGCGAAGAACCTTGATGAGAGATTTCCTAACTCTGGTCCTTGTTGTTTCATGATATTTCTCGTAAATGGGTTAATAACCCATTATCAAGAAAAATAATAAAAGTCAACCCATCATAACTCTTCCATACCGCTTCCATCGCCGGTGTTGAATAGCGTTAAATGATAGTGCAGTAATGGGACAAATGGACACTTTTTTACCGTTCTTTTGTTCCAATCTGATAAAATCAACATTTTTGTGCCTAAAAATGCCGTTTTAAGTGCCCCATTTGGGGCTCCATTTTCATGACTTCTCAAACCATTTCAATCTGTTGCCTTGATCCGACCCGGGACCGTCGAATTATTGAGTTATTTAGTTATTTAAGGGCGTCCCGCTCCCCATACTTTAGGTTGCTACGTAATGAAGTAGAATCTCTGGTTAACGAAAAATACGGTAATAACTATCTTAAAAATAAAAAGCTGAAAAATAAATTGGCACAAGTCACGAAAGAAATAAATAGATTGAAAAAACAATTGGCGTCCCTTGAACGAAAAAAGGCCGAATTATTAGAAAAAATATTGATGTTTGAAGACTTGCACGGAGATAAACGATGATTGCACTCAGCATCAGACAACCGTGGGCCGAACTCTTTATGCGTGGTGAAAAAGAGCCGTACAACCACCCTGAATATGGTAACGTGAATATTGAGTATCGTAGCCGTGCTACCAATATCAGGGGACGGCTCTACATTTATGCCAGCCTCGGTCGATACATCCGTAAAGACGAAGAAGATTTGGCCGAAAAGTACGATCTTGACATGTACACACAAAAGATGTACAATTGAATTATGAAATATGAATGGAATCCCGAAAAAAATGAATGGCTAAAAAAAGAACGAAATATATCTTTTGAGCAAATTATCTTTCACCTATCTCAGGGCAACGTTTGGAAAATAGCAGATCATCCTGACCAAACAAACTATCCTGGCCAAAAGCTATATTTCATTATTGTTGAGGAATATATTTATATCGTTCCGCATATTATTGAAAAAGAATATACGTTTTTAAAAACAATTATCCCAAGCAGAAAAGCAACAAAAATGTATAAAACCGAACAGGAGGACTAAAATGAAATATAACAAAGAAGAGAAATATATTATTAATGCACTTGAAAACAACAATATGAAGCTGTCTACGCCATCAAAGAAGGAAATTGAATCAATCAAGACCGCGGCAAATAATACCTTTAAAAAAGATAAGCGCATCACCATTCGCTTATACGACCACGATTTTACTGGCATACAAAAAAAAGCTATGGAAATGGGTATTCCTTATCAAACTCTTATTTCTGGAATTATTCACCGCTATATCGAAGGTGATCTAAAAATAAAAACAGGGTAACAAATAAATGCTCGTGCCAAGGTAAATCCGAGACCTTGGGAATCCACGTAAATCGGGATGAACGGGATGGGGTCGGGCTACGATAATTAGCTAAAACTATTAAAGACATTAAAAAGGCTTTGGGTTAAGGCAAAAGGACGGAAGATTGCTGGAGGCAAAAAAAGCTACGAACTTCGTGAACCAGGGATTCCTTACGGGGCCAATTTTACCCCCGAAAATGGCCTTTTAAGGCTTAAAAACACCTACTTTTGGAGCGATATTGTATAAATATTAATAGGATAGCTTGGTTCGACCCCAAGCGAGCAGCTATCCGGTTCATCCCCACGCATGTGGGGAACACGCCAGCATATTCGGTCAACTGTAAAAACGCCTCGGTTCATCCCCACGCATGTGGGGAACACCTACCAGCTTCCTTAGCTCGTTTGGGCGATATCGGTTCATCCCCACGCATGTGGGGAACACATACCTAAACTTGGGATAAAATTATAATCGTTCGGTTCATCCCCACGCATGTGGGGAACACTTTGTGGCATGTCATAGATATTGGTATACTCCCGGTTCATCCCCACGCATGTGGGGAACACTTTTCATCTCTTTTTTCCATTGTCATTCCCTCCGGTTCATCCCCACGCATGTGGGGAACACGATCTGGCCGCAGCAAACTGCAAGTTATCCACCGGTTCATCCCCACGCATGTGGGGAACACTATATATTTACGGCCCCTGGTGTGAGCCTTACCGGTTCATCCCCACGCATGGGGGGAACACTTTAAACGTGTCGTTTTGTTCCTGTGTCGCGCCGGTTCATCCCCACGCATGTGGGGAACACAATAACTCAGCGCCTATTTTCTCCCGTAGGTTCGGTTCATCCCCACGCATGTGGGGAACACATTTCTTCTTTGGATTCCTTGCTCATTAACTGCGGTTCATCCCCACGCATGTGGGGAACACTTAAATTGGAAGCTGTTAAGCAATCGGCTAAACGGTTCATCCCCACGCATGTGGGGAACACTGGATGAGGGCCGCTTGTCGGAGTCAGGGGTTCGGTTCATCCCCACGCATGTGGGGAACACATCAGTTAAACTAAAATGTCAACCCCTTCCCCTGGTTCATCCCCACGCATGTGGGGAACACACAGGATCGGGATAGGAAAAACGTTTATCCATCGGTTCATCCCCACGCATGTGGGGAACACATCCTATTTCACAATCACCTGGTAACGCCTCGCGGTTCATCCCCACGCATGTGGGGAACACTTTCACCGGGCGCACTGCGACCCGCTCCAGGTCGGTTCATCCCCACGCATGTGGGGAACACGTGGAGAGATCCAAGGGCGTGCGAGGATATGACGGTTCATCCCCACGCATGTGGGGAACACTCTTTCCAGTCGTCGCACAACTGGGTGCGGCCCGGTTCATCCCCACGCATGTGGGGAACACAAGCGGGGCACAGTGCTCGAATACCTGCGATGCGGTTCATCCCCACGCATGTGGGGAACACCTCAGGTTCGGATTTGTGAAGATCCCGTCGGGCGGTTCATCCCCACGCATGTGGGGAACACAATACAGGTTCCCCGGCCATACTCTCCGCCTCCGGTTCATCCCCACGCATGTGGGGAACACAAAATACAAAGGAACGTATCGGTATTATTTGTCGGTTCATCCCCACGCATGTGGGGAACACCATTTTTTACTCATTTAAGAAGCCTCCATCTCCGGTTCATCCCCACGCATGTGGGGAACACAGAGAGTGACGAGTGACGAGTTACGAGTGTAAAGGTTCATCCCCACGCATGTGGGGAACACCGGTAAATGCGACTATCAGCTCACACGAGATCGGTTCATCCCCACGCATGTGGGGAACACACGGTACCATGATGCACGTTTCTTCCTTTTTCCGGTTCATCCCCACGCATGTGGGGAACACATTACTGAGGGAACATCCAACTATGTTCCCATCGGTTCATCCCCACGCATGTGGGGAACACGGGTAGATAGAAGGGTTGATGACACTAAACCACGGTTCATCCCCACGCATGTGGGGAACACTTAATTGTTCATCTCTTTACCCTCCGTTTCTGCGGTTCATCCCCACGCATGTGGGGAACACAAGATCGGACATAAGTTAATCCTCTTGCAACGCGGTTCATCCCCACGCATGTGGGGACCACACCGGGAGAAGGGAGCACGTCTGTCATTACATCGGTTCATCCCCACGCATGTGGGGAACACTTTTCCTGGCATCGGTGTCTATCGTTATACATCGGTTCATCCCCACGCATGTGGGGAACACGATTTAGACATTGAAATTCCGAAAGGTTTTGTCGGTTCATCCCCACGCATGTGGGGAACACCATTCACAAATGAGGACGGTGTTAATATTGACCGGTTCATCCCCACGCATGTGGGGAACACGGTAGATCTGTAATAAAGTGAAAGTCAACTGCCGGTTCATCCCCACGCATGTGGGGAACACACGCGGTATACCGTGAAATCTATGGTGTAGACCGGTTCATCCCCACGCATGTGGGGAACACTGTTTATAGGGGTCTCAGGGGTACGCTCCAATCGGTTCATCCCCACGCATGTGGGGAACACTGTATACTGCGCATTCGTCTGGCTCGTTTGACCGGTTCATCCCCACGCATGTGGGGAACACTTGTTTTTCATGAGGATACATCTCCCGAACAGCGGTTCATCCCCACGCATGTGGGGAACACTCGTGACGGGTCCGCCGCGTTCTCTTGAAATACGGTTCATCCCCACGCATGTGGGGAACACTTATAACGGGTCTGTCAGTTTTTACAAATGGTCGGTTCATCCCCACGCATGTGGGGAACACCAAAAATGGAAGATGCCGGTTGGCAACTTCACCGGTTCATCCCCACGCATGTGGGGAACACACTTCCTCTAACATCTTAATTTCACATTAGATATTGGAAGTGAAAAATTCTACCGAATTATTAAGGGATATTATCCGCATTTTCAGAAGGGGGAAAAGAATCGATTTCCTCCAACTTATTTTGCTGTTCATCGGTTTCGGGCGGTAAGAATGAGACTAAATTTATACCATCCATTTCTTTAGGTATCCTCCGGTTCTTACCAAGAGTAAAAAAGTCAAAACCTGACTCTGTATTGGTGCTCCAAGCCATCACCGCGTTGCCGTCCTCGATCCCTGTTTCAACCTGGTTCCAGATCATCTCCCTTACACGCCTGGAAACTTTTCCTACGTATACACCGGCACGCACTTCAAGCAGCCATATGGCCAGTCGTCCACGCAGGCGTGGTGGTGAGTTCTCAACCACGATGACCAGCATCGCCGATTCCCTCCTTATTTGGAATTGCAGGGGCCACCGACTCTTTGGGCGTTTTGGGCATAGACAAGCCGCCTGCGGACAGGACCTCTTCAATGGTTGGAATAATCCGTTTAAGCAGTTTGGTCTGGCGGAAGGCGTCCCGGCATGCCAGGCGCACACTCTGCTCCGGATTGTATGGATTTCTGGCTGCAATACGAAAAGCTACAGGCACAACGGTTTCAAACTTGAATATATCAGCAATATCATAAACAAAGGATTGCGGTTTTCCCGTATGGATAAAACCTATTGCAGGGGCATAGCCCGCGGCCAGGATAGCGGCTTCGCAAATGCCATAGAGGCAGGCTGTGGCAGAACTTAAACAGCGGTTTGGGACATCCCCGCTTCCCCATTCGGTATGGTCATAGTTCCGGCGTTTCCAATTCACCTTATACTGTCTGGCAAATAGTTCATACATCTTGCGTACACGCACGCCTTCAATGCCTCTTAACTGCTCCACACTGCGACGGGCCGGAGGTTCTTCTTTAAAACGAAGGGCATACATCTTGCGCACTACATTCAACCTTGCAGTATCGTCCAAGGCCAGTTTGGCCTGGTAAAGGAGACGGTCAGATCTTGCCCCACCCGGCTGACCGGCTGCATACAGGCGTACTCCAGCCTCACCAATCCAGACGAGAAGACATCCGACACGCGAAGCCAGCACAACGGCGGCGTGAGAAACCCTGGTGCCGGGTTCAAGCATAAGACAAGCCACACCTCCCACCGGGATATGGGTGCGGATACCGTTCTTGTCCACCAACACAAAGGCGCCGTCCAGCACATCCAGGTTCCCTTTTTCCAAAAAGAGAGTAGATAGACGGTCTTTTATCGGTATGGGTTTGAGAGGGGGGAGAATCGGGGCGCTCATAACGGTAAGTCTCCTTCAGGACCTTGCTTCTCCATTTCTAAGGTTTTTCTTTCTCTCATGATTTCCGCCCAAACTGCTCTATATTTGTCAAAGAGCACTGGCGTTTGCAAAAAAGCAGGTGCTGTAAACCTGAAATGGGGAGTAGGTCGTCTTCTGTGTAGTTCATTTATTCCAACTCCGTTTGCGCATTTGAGACCTGGTGCGATAGAGTCTCTCTGTGAAACCGCCCTCTTTCAAGAACTCCTTTTCTAAAACTCTCAATTGTTGATCAAGCAAATAGTTCGTCTGGTGGATAACGCACACAGCGGTATTGGCGGCGATCTCAGGAGAAGAATCTTCGATATAGGGCTTATATGTCTTATAGGACCTATTTTTTTTGTAGCAAAGGCCTCGAACTGCCTTAGCCTTCACATGATCCTTTCCCCAAAGGGCCAGCCCCTTTTGCCGCAGATAATCCTCAAAATCCAGTAGAAGCTCCTCAAGACTCGCCCGCGCCACTCCAATGAGCTTGAGTTCAAATTTTTTCGAGGTGCCGGAGGCCATGCAGCCTTCGGCAATATTTTGCTTTCCACTGCGCGCTGCTTGCACCATCTGGTCATGGGTGCGGGAGCGCTTTGAAATGAACCGGTCGCAAAACACAACAGTGGCATCATAGACAATTTCCGACATCTGATAAGATTGCAATTCACGATAACCGCCGTGGGGCGGGATGAGTTGGTGACCCTCTGCGCTTCGTTTGTTTTGCGGATTGTCCATCATGGCGTCTTACTCCTTCTCATTCAACTGTTTCCGTCTTTTCTGAGGAATGTCCAGATAGTTCTCGGGGGAGACAACCTTCTTGCGGGTCTTTCGTTCCAGGTCTTTTCTCGCCTTCCCGGCAACCTCTCCTCCCTTGTGGGCGGCACGCTTGCTTTCCTTAAATCCCCTTGCATCATCCACCCGCGTTATCTCAGTCGTAGACGCCTCTCCAAGCATGGAAAAAATCAATTCAAGGTCCGTCATATGGTCCCTGAGATTTTCCCGAATCAGCCGTTTAAGCTTTTTGTGTTCGCCGGGAGTAACACCAAAGGCTGCTTTTGCTATCTCGGCGGTTAGTATCGCATACTCCTTCTCGCGCCTTACCTCCCTCTCTTTCCACTCGTCTGTAAGCTCTTCCCGGATGGCGATGCCGCGCATTCGCTTCTCAATCCAGTCGTCCGAATAGCCTTTCGCCTTATACAGAGCGCGGGTTCTTTTGGTTGCCAGCTCGGGGTCCTCTATCTCCTGCACGCGTTCATAACCGACCTTGGCCAACCAGCGCTTGAAGGGCTCGGCCTTCGGGGATGGGATAGACTGAATAATGCGAAAGATGCCCTCGGTGTTGGCGCAATCGGTTTTTCTGAACTTCCCATCAGGAGCAACCAGCTTCAACCCGTGACAAAATGTCACGACTTCACTTCCTTCTTGTTTGAGCCTTTGTTTCAATTTTCTCCAGTATGCTCCCGGATCAGCGCTCTTTGTTAAGACAGCGCATACATCCACAACCGAAAACCACCACTCATCGTTGTGAATCGTCTTCCTGATTTCCTTACCTCTGAAAACAGCTATGCTTGTCTCCATCATCCCTCCAGTTATTTAATACCCAGGTTAAGCGGTTCAACGTTCACGGTTCACGGTTAAAGAGCCCTAACTGTCTGAATAAATAAATTTGTGCTCAAAACGCGCAGAAAATATTGTTTAAGTTGTCAAGGCTCCTTTTTAATATGGGATACGGAGCGAAGCGACACCTTAACTTTAGGCACTGCAAACTTTAGCTCACTTTAGGCACTTTTCCGGTTTACCCGGGTTAGGTAATAGTAAATATTCTCCGGGCCGTGAGGGTTCCCACTGCGAGATGATATAAGGACAAATGCAGTTTCACCAAGGGTCAGGGTATTGCCTTCAATCGCAGTGGATGTATGGGTCCACAAATTGCGAAGCTGGACCAACAGAGCATCACAGATATCATTATCCAGATCTTGTAGAAAAGCGAACATGGCTAAAGCTCCATTTGCATAATCAGGCCCTCTTTACCATCATCATCCCGCAACCAAAACCCTTTGCCGGTCCTATACCTTTGTAGAGGGTTTCAATAAAAAGCTCAGGATCGATCACCGCAAGTATTCCGTTAAAATCTAATGTGCTGAACTGTATCGACCTGCTTCCTTTCCTTTTGAAGAAACGATGCTGCTGGTAACTATCAGCGCGAATTTGAATGGGATTTATGGCAAACCCATGTTTTTCTACACGTGCTGAAAGCCAGTTGACCCCCTCCTCTTGCGCCAGCGTAGCCAGAGGGCTACGCTCATTTTGTCCTGTGCTTTGTTCTTTAAGGCGCGTTTTGGCCTCCATAACCACATCATGACGATGTTGCTTACCGTTTTCATCCCTCTTTGTTCGCACAGGGTTAACGCGCAACATAAAGGCAAGTTGCATATCCGTCCTGATTTTCGGTCCATACTCTTTGGTCTCAATATGCCACAGCCCCAGACTTATATCAGGTTTTCGCTCAGAAACCGTGTAAATAAGCGGTCGTTTTCCTTCTTGATCTAATCGGTAAATGAAGTCCCGCTTCCTGTCACCATGGTCTGCAAACAGTCTCCATACGGACTGGTGCAAGGAGTAAGGGTCTCGGAATACACTCCAGAAGTCTGGAGCATTTTGTGCATCTTTCTTTAAAATAATTCGGCTGAAATACATGGCTTAATCCTCCGCAGGGTATGATGCGTGATATTCCAGTCGCACATCAAATTGCCACCTCAGGCGGGAAAGCGGTATATCGCGACGCTCAAAGGTGTGTTGAGGTTGTATACCTGCATTCGCATTTTCTTCCCAGTAAAGGGCCGACCTGCCTGTATCAGGCAAATTTCGCAGTTCTACAAAATCTGTAAACTTGGCCTTTCTCAGAGCCTCCAAGAGAGTATCCGCTGCAACAACCTGGGCTTCCATAGGCAAACCCAACGGACAGGACTTACGGCCAAGGTACAGCACATAACCTGGATGCTGTAAAGCTTCAGCCAATTTTTCTAATGAGTGTGGAGGTGAAGCCCGCTCCCAAAGCACCACAGTAGCCAGGGTATCCATACGATAATCACGTTTGGAAATAATGGTTTTAAGTTTTTCCCTGGGCAAGGTTACAACCTCATCCCTACGTGTGGCAAAAATAGTTCTCTTGCGCCCTGTCCCCGAAGGTGGAACTTGGGCCGTATGATAATCTGATAATGGTTGGCCAACATTATCGATCCGTACAGCAAAACCATAGCTGTCAGCCAAGCGCCGGTGCAATGATTCCTGGTCTCGCGAGATTCCCAATGCTGCGGCAATCAAACCCAACACCGCTGACTTGGATGGATGTGTATAGCTTGGTCGCACTTCACCTACTGCAATGTCGCCCCATGATGCCATGGGGCCATATAGCCTGAAGATCATATATTCTTTCATGATTAGTCTTCCTTATCGTTGTTTTGAGATAATGGTGAGACCACAAACTCAAGCAGTTCCTTAAAGGTGCCTTCTCCTTTCGCTGTATTAACTTGATATTTGCCTTCAGAGGTGGATCCGTACACTTTGTCTATGTTGTTAAGTGTACTTTCCAAAGAAGCAACTGCATCAGAGAGCATATCCGTTCCTGTAACCGGCTTAAGGAATGCCACGGAAAGTGTGCGCGGTTGTTTCCTCCCCTTCTCCGCAAGAATGTATGATGCGTACGCACGGGATGCAAAACTATTCTGTTTACCGGTGGGAGCGATGGTTGCCGCCGCTTCGGTCAGCGCTAGGAGGGTCTTTACTGTAAGTTTTTCATCATCTTGAATATTGTTGAGCAACAAATCGCGATTAATGCAGACATAAAGATAAAACAGACCAGCAGCAAACTCGGTCTCGCCTATATGGCCAGCTCCCATATCTTCTTCGCCCATGTTCAAATCATCAACGGCCGTGAAATAATCATCTTCAACTGCTACTTTATGTACAGTAATGGCATGGGCAACCTGAACAGCGGCTTCGACATTGAACTCAGGGTTAGATGCTAGCATCCGGCCAAACAAGGCAATATCCACCCCCTTATGCTTCTTGCGCAACAGATGCAATTCTTTATCTATTGGCTTGCGTTTCTCCTTAATCAAGATCCTGATTAGGGCCTCAATGGCCTGGCTTTAATCCGGACTGAAGTGTGCAAGTTGTTCAATTTCCAAGTCCTGTAACGGATTCTTATCGCTTTTTCCCTTCAATTTCCCGAACTCTCCCGCTACTGCCATAGCCCACTCTTTGGACTGTTTTTCATTTACTCCCGATTGTCTAAGCTGATCAAAAACTTGAAGCCCTTTTTCTTTGGTCCGTATCCCAATATGGCCTGCCAATGCCTCCTCAAATAGATCTGATGTCCTCCATGCTCTCTTGAGACTCTGAGACGAAATGCGCAAACGCTGTACTCCACCCATTATTGCAGTTTTGGGCCTTCCCAAATCGTCACGATTTAGATTTGCCGGTGGATAGCTCGTCAAAAGATGTAATTGGATAAATGTGCTCATGATATTCTCCTTTCTTGTTTTATTGTTCTGTAGGTGCGGTTGCATAGTATTCATAGGCCCACTGCTTTCGGGTAATTTCATTCCACCAATAGGCGGAATTGGCCAGACTTAATAGGTTGACTTTACCATCAAGCAGTCGAATCACGCGGATTAAAAAGGGATACAGTTCGTCTCTCCCCGTTACAGCCAATAGACGGCGAAAACGGAGGCCGCTTACCTTTGCTCCGCTTCCACTCGGCCTGGAGCCAGCCATCAACTGAGCAATGCTCTTGTCCGTGCCAACATCCCCCTTTACATGAGATGCCAAACCCACGACTGCCGCCAGCGCCTCGCGACTGACTTTGTACTCCTGTTGCTGAAGTTGGCCCAACAAATGGTGATAGGCTGGGGAAAAAACTACCTCGGTCGGACTTGAAGCCCTTCTCAACACCGCGCGATCACCTCTATGCTGTTCCAGCCACTGCCACCATGAGCGCAGAATGGCGACGGAATCATCTCCTGTCTGAAACAGTCGCTTAGTCTTTTTCTCTGACATATTTTCTCCTTTCTTGTCTTTGTTATGCTTGATGCTACCTACTTCTTGCTGGTAGGCCAAGCTGTTCGCGTAGTTTTTTGCTGTAAATGCTTTTTTGCAGATCGCGCCAAGCCAGTGCAATGCGCTTAGGATCTGCCGCATCAAATGCCCCAGTCTGGGAAACATCGTTGAAGATGGTTTCAGCCATACTCGCAAGGCGCTTATGCCATTCTTTAAGGATAGGAACAACATCGTCACTTCTGTTTAATGCATCGCGCAATTTGCTGAGATAGGCGAAAAAGTCCCCCTCCGTTTCTTGCCAGAAGCGAGACTCAACAAATGAAAGGTCGCCTTTCACATCGGTCACTTGCTTGAAAAATGTCTTTTTTATCTGTGCACGTGTTTGCCGGGAAACATACTGGGCTCCATTCACTAATGCAGCTGTATGGAACTCATAAGATTTCCGAATCGAGTCATCGGCCAATACTAAGGGCATGGTGCTGTCATACCAGCAGCGTGCCTTCATATTATCCATATCATAACCAAAAGCCCACAGCCTCAGATCCCTCCGCCTTTCGAGAATGAAATGCTCTACAACACTGGCTGGTTGCCGTTTTCCTTTGTTTCCCTGGTCGGACTGAATCAGTCCCAGCCAGTGTCGGTAGCCGATCCCTCCAGGCTGTGGATGAATTGCCGTAGGCGTTCCATCTTTATCAATAAAATAGGGGGAAAGAGGATGTAAGGGATACACCCAAGAAGGTTTCTTGTTTTTACCCGAACCCGCGAAATAACTTATCCCCATTGTCAAATCCTTATAGTTTCCGGAATATTTGTTGGTCATACATCCACAGACAAAACACTGTTTTTCAATCTCACCACACTTGATATCAAAAAAAACTCTTCTTGGCATTCCCCAGTAGACGTGTAAAGGGTCCATCTCCTCTGAAGTTATGGCTCTACCTTTTTTTGACCTAATAAATTTTCCTGGTTGGAGCCATGGAAAGGTATGCTCAATCGGATAATTCTTATTAGAAGAAAAATAGGACATTTCCATCACATTAAGCCACAAGGTCTTCCAAAGCGTGTTTTCGACAACGATGGTGCTCAATGGACCACCTCCACGCAAACTTGTGAATTTTCCACCACCTCCACCCCCGCCGCTTGGAGCAAACGTCTGCATTGTAAAAAGGGCTGCTGCTGCGCACGGTAAACAAAATATAACACCATCATCTGTTTTGGTTTGGCTTGTTCTCTTAACAAATAGGTCAATATTGTCTTTAATAGTGTTATCTGTGGGAGCATCAATAAGCAAATAGGTGATTGGCTGAATCTTTGCTTTTTTTGAGTTTTTCAAATCAGTTTCCTGCATAAATCGTGGCCCCTCACCATCTAGGTCAAAGGCATAAACAATCGGTTCAAATGCCTCTCGTAGTTCCTCGGTTCCTGGTGGCTGTTGAAACCATTTCCGCCACTCACGAGGGTTTTTTGGTGCGAAGGTTGTCTGCAAAAGGCCGATTAAAAACTGAATTAGCGCACCATTGAAATCCGGTCTCGGCGCGGCAAGAACAGTTATGACATCTTCACCTTCACCTTCGGTTATTTGCCATGGCGCTATGCGATTTACTTTGCCGCTTTTACGGCGTACAGGAATCCATGCGTCTGTAATTAGATTCATGTGTTTCCTCCTTTGCTAACTTCCAGACCCATCAAACTATTGTATATTACGTCTACTGTTTGATCTTGGCTGTTCAAAGCCTGTCCCCTCCATGTATCTCCGCCTTCCTTCATTGGAATCACTACGCAATAGCGTCCTTCATCAGGCATAACCGCCCTTGCAGCCGCAACAAGCTCCTGGAGGTAATTTGAATCTTCACTCGCAATCTGCGATTTACGGATGGAAAGCTGCGACAGTTCCCAGTCATGGCCTGTATTTTTAGAGAACCAGGGAACAAGCTGTTTGCCATTCAAACGTGCAAGCCGTACAGTAACCGTGGGTTCGCCTAAACGGGTAGGTGCAAAAGCATCATCTTGCCAGTTGGTCATAGTACACCTGTAACCATCGTCAAGTTTCAAACTATTGAGGCTTGCGAGGCTTCGATCTGCCATATCTTGCCCCATTGTCTGGTCCTCTGCTAATATCAAGTCCTTGGGGATTGCTTTCTGCGATTCATCTCCATAAACCCGTTCGATCATTTCGCGGGCATCATCAGGCATGGAAAATTCTTTTCGCTCACATAACCACGTGGCGGTAAGCCATAATTGACCGTGATGTTTATACACCCATGCCGCTTTTGGAAACATCGCTTTGAACCACTCTTTCCCAGCGTCTTCCATCGGCTCCGGCATATACACGCCTAATATGGCCGAATTTCTTTGGCCTCGTGCATGCCTGTGCAATCTTCCTGCTCTTTGAATCAATAGATCTATAGGTGCAAGATCACTGACCATAAAATCAAAATCCAAATCCAGTGATTGTTCCACCACCTGGGTCGCAATAAGGAGTCTACCTCTACGATCTTCCTCCTTACTATTCGGTCCAAAATAGCGAATTACATCCCTTTCGATCTTTAGGCGATCCGACAGGGCAAAGCGGGCGTGAAATAGCATCACCTTATCATCTCCCAGTATTCCCACCCATTCACGATATGCCTCCAGCGCATCTAAGACTGTATTTCGCACCCAACAAGCGCAACCGCCGGCCTCCAACGCTTCTCGCAATCTTTGGTGTACTTCATTGGCGGAATGAAGGGGTTGTATATCTACAGGTCCCGAAATGGACGTGCGCGCCTCTACAGGTAGTTCTCGGATATCCTCAGTTGAAAAATGTGTCAACAATGGATAGGCATTATTTTTTATCCCCAAAGTTCTTGTCCCAGCACCTTCCGAAAAAGCTCTAATCAATTCAGCACGCATGGCCTGAGGCAGCGTTGCAGACAGCAAAATGGCGCTATTTCCATGTGCAGCATGAAATTGCAATAGTGTACAAAGCAGGCGGTGTACGTAAGCGTCGCATGCATGCACCTCATCCACGAGCAGCAACTTGCGGGCAAGGCCCAACAAACGAAGTGACTGATGCCGGACAGCCAAAATTGCAAGTAAAGCCTGATCAATCGTTCCCACCCCAACATGAGCCAGCAGGGCTTTCTTACGGCTATCAGCAAGCCATGCGTTGCAATCTTGAGATGCACTGCTATGGCCATGACCGTAACCTTTGTCCGCAAGGTTCTTCCTCTCCAGATCCAAAGTCATCTGACTGGCGCTATGGGCCAGTATTAAGGAAGGTCCACTATTATCCGAAAATAACTTCCGGTAAACGGCCTGTATGCGCGTGTGCATGGCGTTGGCTGTCGCCATTGTCGGCAGGGCCATAAACAGACCGTCAGCCACTCCTTTAGCCATTAGGCGATGGGCAAGGGTGAGTGCAGCCTCTGTTTTACCACCACCAGTCACTTCTTCGATAATGAAAAGCTGTGGTCCCTTATTAATCTCAATCTCTTCCACCAGCCGTTGTAATGGTGTTGGCATGGTAATATCAGGGAAGAGTATATTCATGCCTGCCGACGGCGCAATTGCCTGAGCAGTCAAGCCACATTCAGCAACTGCCTTTACTGCCTGCGGCATCGCTATATCCTCCCAGTACTCGGCAAGCGGCATAGCTTTCATATTGTAAGGAAACCATCGTTTATTGGAGCCAATCCAGTCGGCGGCAACAGCCAGACCAGCCATCAGCCAGGAAATCCGGTTGAACGTCTCATAGAAATGGTCATAAGCATCCGGTTGGAATGGCAGACCATTCGGCAAAAACATGGCAAATATATCTTGCACGTAGGTCAACGTATCTTTGCAAACTTGATCAGGGAATTGAGTTTGAATGGGTTGTGGAAGGATGTCCGGCTTCGGCGGTCTCCCGTGATGACCTGTAACCGCGCTAAACCAGGGTTCCAACAAGTCCTGCAAATCTTTCTCAATACCATTATTCTCATGATCTTGAATTCCTTTTTTAACAAATACAGGTGTTAGGCACTCTAAACAAAAACGATGCCCAAGGGTATCGTGGCGTTCATTATATGGCATCTGAGTACAGCGTTTTTGTAGTTGCTGAAATAAATCAGGCCTCAGGTTCTGAAAACCATCAGCAAACTTGCCAATATCGTGGATGGCAAGCAAGAATGTGCTCCATCTCAGAAATGAGTTGCTATATAATCCAGATAGATTCTCAAACTTTTGCAGCAAATCAGGTTGTCGGTCTAATATTACATTCCCCACCGCTGCAACATCAAGGCAATGATATACTAACAAATGGTGGTCTGGGAATTCCTTGTCGGATGCCTTTTCTGCTTTGCCCCAGTAACGATATATTAAATTGTTATCTGATAGATCCATTGCATTGGAAGTCGAGATATCCTTAATAATCTGTTTGATTCAAGTTTAACCGCTGAAGCCATGCTAAAGCTTAATTTTTATTAAAACAACAGTCTATTGTCATTAGAATTGAGGCCACTGTTCATAGTATTCTACCACACGGTTTTGACAGATAAGGTCAAACGAGGGGAAAGAAACACCGTTTTTCATTTCAAAAGTCTCCCTCCGGTTTTACCGAGCTCCTCCTCGATCTCTTCAATTGTGGGCAGGGTGGATTCTGGTTGCTGTTTTCGGGGTCATGAATATTTCTTCCTGGTTCGTTTGCCATAGCGGCCTTTTGGTTCCTTGACTACAAACCCGATCTTCCTTTTGGGTTTTTCGGTTTCAACCATAAGTGCGCGTATTGCATCAAAGACAATCTTGAACTGCTCATCATCATAAAATCGCTTGGCGATTTTATATAACGCAGCTTCGCTGCTATAAGGGCGAGCGCGAGGAAACACCGTGGAAAACTTTAACTGAGAAAGGTGGTCGCAATTTGCGACCACCTCATTCTTTTCACGAGCAGTAAGCTGGAACATGAAATCATTTGGAAAACGATCCCGATTACGCCTGATTTGTTCATTAAGCCGCTTAGTGGTTACACCATAGAGCTTTGCGAGATCAGCGTCGATCATCACCTTTTGGCCTCGTATCATCAGTATAGTCCTTTCAACGCGCTCAACAGGAACAATTATGTTAGCGTCTGTCATATTTTTTCCCTTTCAAAAACCAGCTCGTCTTGCGCCAAGCGGGAAGAAGTGTTGAGAATTCAGTGGTTCATTATTTTTTTACTACCTTCCACTTTTTCAGTGTTTCTTCAATTTTCATGACCTCATCACGTCCCTCTTCCACTTCTTTCCCCGTGAGTACCAAGTCCCACAACCTGCCGTTGGGGGTTAACAGCCGCCTGGAGAAATCGGGTTCACCAAAGGTTGTTTTATCGTAATGATCATAGATCTTCTCTTTTAGGGGTTCAACTAAGGCAGGATCAATCAACTCAAGTTCTTCCAACCGGTATAGAAACGCCTCAGCGGAAATGCCAAAACGATGTTTGATGCGGAGGAGCAATTCATAGGACCAGTGTTTTTTTTGAATACCTAACTGGTTTATTGTGTCGCACACGGATTTTTTGGGCATGAGAAAGGTAGCGGCAAAACGATTTGCCCCGCGCCGCGCAGTAAACGGTTTTTTCGTGTCATGAGGTCCTTTCTCGTCCTGGGACGCGAACAACTCTATGCCTTGTTGCATTGTATAGGTAAGGATAAAGACCCTGCCCAACTCATATGCAAGGCTGAAAAGCTGTCGTTCGGGATTCTTGCGGATGTTCAGGAAAAAGAAAGCGTTCTGATTCGGGGGGTCATAATAGGAAAAGCTGTCTATGTCTTTGGGCATGGGAAGGACAATCACCCTGAATCCCTGGTTTTCAAATAGTTCGAAATAGTCGAATACTATGCCGTGTTGGATTTCCATGATACGCCGCGCGGTTTCCGAGAGGGCCTCCATGCCCTGTTCGGTCGGATCAAAGGGAATGAGAAGGGGTATTCTGGCACGTTTCCGGGCATTGCAGATATCTTCTAAGGCATGAAATGCCTCAATGATATCTCCTGCTGCACTTTGAACCCTGCCCGGAAGGATCGCGTCTTCTTTTCCGATGGTCACAAGGAAAGGATCCTGCTTTCCTTCAAAACGTATAGTGTGAAGGTCCTGCTCAGCATCTGCAAAAAGCGCGTTCACTGAAACGCCGAACACTTTTGCCAGACGATATATCACGGATGCCGAGGGCGCATTGACCCCCCGCTCTATTCTTCCCAAAGGCCCTTCGCTCATCCCGACCCTTGTGGCTAATTCCGCAAGGGTCCAACTGCTTTGACGCCGCAGGAATCGTATGTTTTTTCCGATGAAATCAAGGGTTGGTTTCACGTCTTGAATAGTACTTATTAGTTTTATATCTGTCAAGATATTTTTTTAATATGTTAATATTTGTACTTTATAGTTCTTTTAGATGATATATGTGAATCAGGTAAAAGCGGTTGCAGAGTGGCTCGACATAAAAAACCCGCCGAGGTGCGCATCCTATGGAGAGGCGGGGCGGGGAAAACGATAGCATTGTCCAGGCGAAGCCCTGCTTTTCAGAATATCCCGCAAGGCGTCATAGACGCCGGTGCGCCGATCGGAACCGGAAAAGGCCCGAAGTGCTGTTTCGATTTGTTTTCTTGTGTCTGTGTTCATGGTTGTAACTGTGCTTTCAGTTCTACAAAATTCGCGTAGCCGGTTTTCAGTTTGACCACTTCGGATATTTTTGTCATTGGCTGACCTCTGTTTTCTGCAAGTGCATGCATTGAA
>JAUWMR010000088.1 GCA_030613055.1 Desulfobacteraceae bacterium | reverse complement strand
ATACAGGTCACAGAATGTTTTTTTGGTTTCCATGCAACCACTTTATCCAGTGTTGCAAGACGTGTCAATTTTCAAAGAACATTTTTTCAGGTTATTCAGTACGTTAACTTAGATCTCCTGCACACAAAAGTCAGAAGAGCCAAAAAAAGTAACAGTTAGAAAGTTTTTCAAGCGTCTCAATGTTGGAGGAAATTTCTGATGCGGCTTTTAAAAAAGAGATCTCCACGTCCCTACATACGATGATCGATTTTTTCAAAGAGCTAAACTATTACGAAAACATCAAGAAAAGGAGGAAATGAAAATGAGCAAGCAAAAAAAAGAAGTATCCAATACGTTAACAACTGCCTTTGGAATTCCGGTAGGTAACGACCTGAACAGCCAAACCGCCGGCGAACGTGGGCCGGTCCTTATGCAGGACGTTCACTTGCTGGAGAAGCTGGGCCATTTCGACCGCGAGCGCATTCCGGAACGCGTAGTACATGCCAAGGGCGCTGGCGCGGGCGGCTATTTTGAAGTGACCGCAGATGTAACCCAATACACAAAGGCTAAATTCTTCTCCGAGATAGGCAAGCGAACCGAGGTCTTTGTACGCCTTTCCACCGTGGGCGGGGAGAAGGGCTCGCCCGATGCAGCGCGCGATCCTCGTGGTTTCGCTGTCAAGTTTTACACCGAGGAGGGAAATTACGACATGACGGGGAACAATACGCCCGTGTTCTTCATTCGGGACCCTTTGAAATTCCCTGATTTCATTCACACCCAGAAACGGAATCCGGGAACAAATCTCAAAGACCCTGACATGTTCTGGGACTTTCTCTCGCTTACACCGGAGTCGATTCACCAGGTCACCATTCTTTTCTCCGACCGGGGCACTCCTGCAACTTTCCGCAACATGAACGGTTACTCCAGCCACACCTTTAAGTGGTACAACGACAAGGGCGACTACTTCTGGGTGCAGTATCACTTCAAAACAGATCAAGGCATAAAGAACCTGACAAGAGAAGAGGCGACACGCATCTCCGGAGAGAACCCGGATCACGCCACCCAAGACTTATATGAGGCCATCGAGAGAGGTGACTACCCATCTTGGACACTTGAGATGCAGATCCTTACACCGGAACAGGCCGAGGATTTTCGCTGGGACATCTTTGATATTACCAAGGTCTGGCCCCATGGCGAAGTCCCGCCCATCAAAATTGGAAAGTTGGTGCTGAACCGCAACCCGGTTAATTATTTTGCAGAGGTTGAACAGGCTGCATTCTCTCCCGGCAACCTGGTTCCGGGTATTGCCGCCTCGCCGGATAAGATGCTCCAGGCCCGGCTTTTCTCATATCACGACACCCATGTTCACCGACTTGGACCCAACTACCACCTGATTCCCGTGAACGCACCTAAATACGCCCCTGAGAACAGCTATCAGCGTGACTCATTCATGCGTGTTGATGCCAACGGAGGCAACGGGCCCAATTACTGGCCCAACAGCGTTGGGGGACCGGAGCCGGATCCTGCGGCAGGAGAGCCTCCCTTTGAGGTGTCCGGTAAAGCGGGGCGTCATCCCTATGCCCATCCTAATGATGATTTCGTGCAAGCGGGTAATCTGTATCGCAATGCCATGATCGATCAGGACCGCGAAAATCTGGTGGGGAATATTGTCGACCATCTTTCAGGCGCACAAAAGCGTATTCAGTTGCGCCAGACTGCCGTCTTCTACAAGGCCGATGCTGATTACGGCCGCCGCGTGGCAGAAGGTCTGGGTCTTGATATCAAAGAAGTAGAGCGTCTGGCCGGGATGAGCCAGGAAGAGCGGGCTAAATCGACTCAGGAATAAACTTTTTTAAAAAAAAGGCTTTAATCGTTTATCCGGGCGCCGGGACCTCCCGGCGGCACAGTAAAACCGGCCACGATTTGCTTCATCTGCGGGAAGTCTGTTGCATGGCAGATTAGCGCAAACATGAAAGGAGGTGATATTTATGAAACGCAACATAGGGAAAACCGATAGGATCATCAGGGTGCTCATTGGCCTCATTGTTATCGCAGTGGGCGCCTATTTCAAGAGTTGGTGGGGAGCTATTGGGCTTTTGCCAATTTTTACAGCCGCCTTGGGTTGGTGTGGGCTCTATACCCTTTTTGGAATATCCACCTGCAAGGTAAATGATTAGCAACACTTGCTCAAGAACAATGAACCACGAATGGCGAGATATAGATATAAGCTTACGCTGTTGTTGCCGGTTTTTCTTATGGCTTTATTCTCAGGAGCTCATATGCTATCGGCTGATGCAAAAAAGGGAAAGGCTCCAAATAGTCTAATTGGCGAAAAGAGCCCGTACCTCCTCCAACATGCCTGGAACCCCGTGAACTGGTACCCCTGGGGTCAAGAGGCCTTTCAAAAAGCGAAAAAGGAGGACAAACCCATCTTCTCCTCTCTATCGTATATGCCACCTGCCACTGGGGCCATGTCATGGCACACGAGTCCTTTGAGGACGAGGAAGTAGCCCGATTTTTGAACAGTCATTTTATCGCCATAAAAGTGGACCGTGAAGAGCGGCCGGATATAGATAAAATTTACATGTCCGTGTGTCAGGCTATGACAGGAAGGGGGGGATGGCCACTCACCATCTTTATGACACCCGAAGGCAAACCCTTTTTTGCGGGCACCTACTTCCCGAAATTAAACCGAATGGGAATGACCGGCTTAATGGATATTCTCAATCAGATCGCCGTCATGTGGCAAAAAGACCGGGCGCGTATACTGAAGGCGGGCGATGAGATAACAAGCGCCATTAAGGCCCATGATTCGGAAAAATCGGGTCCGGTCGTGAGATTGGACACCTTGAAAACGGGGCATGAACAGCTTGCAAGGACCTATGATCCGAAGTGGGGTGGGTTTGGCACTGAGCCTAAATTTCCAACACCCCACCACCTTACCTTTCTTCTGAGATGGCACAAGCGGAGCACGGATCCTAATGCGCTAAAAATGGTGGAAAAGACCCTGGATGAAATGAGACGTGGCGGCATTTTTGATCACATTGGCTTTGGTTTTCACCGATATTCCGTGGACGAGAGATGGCTGGTGCCCCACTTTGAAAAGATGCTCTACGATCAGGCCATGCTGGCAATGGCATATATAGAGGCGTACCAGGTAACAGGGAAGGCCAAATTCGGACAGGTAGCCCGAGAGATCTTTAACTATGTGCTGCGCGATATGACCGACCCCGAAGGTGGATTCTATTGTGCAGAAGACGCTGACAGTGAAGGGAAGGAAGGGTTGTTTTACGTATGGACTCCCGCGGAGGTCAAAAAGCATCTGGGAGAAAAGTTAGGTGGACTCTTCTGCCGTTTCTACGAGATCAACGATGCAGGCAACTTTGAGGATGGCCACAGTATTCCCCATATCCCTGTGCATCCCGAGATCTTTGCGAATAAGGAAGGTATGGGCCCGAAAGAATTCGAAAGTCTTTTGGAAGACGCCAGAGGGCAGCTCTTTGTGGCCCGAAAAAAACGAGTTCATCCTTTGAAAGACGACAAGATTCTCACCTCCTGGAACGGCCTCATGATTGCTGCCTTTGCAAAAGGTTACCAGATCTTTGGTGACCAGGCATATGCGGACGCAGCCGGTAAGGCCGTTGACTTTATCATGAAAAATCTCAGGACAACTGATGGCAGGCTTCTCCGTCGTTACAGGCAAGGGGAGGCAGCATATCCTGGATACTTAGATGACTATGCATTTTTGGTCTGGGGACTCATTGAGTTATATGAGGCCACTTTTGAGGTTTCCTATCTTGAGGAAGCAATTGCCCTGAATCAGGCGATGCTTGACATCTTCTGGGATAAGCAGGGAGGAGGTCTTTATTTTACCGGGAAAGGGAATGAGACTCTTATCACCCGCAGTAAAGAGATATATGACGGGGCTCTTCCTTCGGGCAATTCTATAGCGGCTCTGAACTTTTTGCGCTTGGGCCGGATGACAGGCAGACTCGATCTGGAGCAAAAGGCTGAACAATTGACAGGTGCCTTTTCAAAAGAGGTCGTATCCTACCCTATGGGTTACACCCAGCTATTGGTCGCACTTGATTTCATGTTCGGCCCAACTCAGGAAATTGTAATTGCCGGAGATCCATCACTTGAGACTACTCAGGCCATGGTGAACGCCGTTCGGAAAAGTTTTATACCCAACAAGATTGTGCTTCTATACCCTGATGGGCCTGACGGACAAAGGCTTGAGAGTATATCACCCTTTGTAAAAGGGATGTGTCCCATAAACAAGAAGTCCACAGCGTATGTATGTCAGCAATATGCCTGTAAAACGCCAATAACCGATGCGGCTCAATTGGAGAAGATCCTTGAGTAAGTAAAATATAGAGATCAGAATGCTGTGTGGTGTTTGTTGTTTCTGATTATGCCATAAAATATAATAAGTAGAAATATGATGTTTAACATAACTGAATCCTTTATAAGGCTTTTATTATTCTGGGGGGCGCTACTTTTCTTTCTCTCTTTGGAAACTTTGATCCCGTACAGGCCCAGTTCTGTGTCCAAAGTTAAGCGTTGGATAAACAACCTCGCATTAACACTTTTTAACAGTATTCTGCTTAACCTGATCTTCTCGACCGCCATAGTATTTACGGCAACATATGCGCAGGCGAATAAGATGGGGATACTGCATATTGTCCAGGCCCCAACTTGGCTCAAGATTCTTGTCACGGTCGCATTCATGGATTTCATGCTCTATGTCTGGCATCTTTTGAACCATGAGGTGCCTCTTTTTTGGAGATTTCACCGGGTGCATCACAGCGACCTGAACATGGATGTATCAACAGCTACACGATTTCATATTGGGGAACTGGCCATTTCGGCTGTTATCAAGATATCCTTAATATTTTTTCTGGGCGCAAGCCCCATGGGTGTATTGATATTTGAAAGCGCCTTGGTGCTTTGTGCCCAATTTCATCATAGCAGCCTAAAGATTCCCAGATGGTTTGAAACAATCTGGTGGATTCTTTTTGGCCCTCCTTCCATGCACCGGATACATCATTCGGTGATCATCAAGGAACGGGACACAAACTATGGAACTATATTTTCCTTATGGGATCGGTTCTTATGTACACTGCTTACCAACGTTGACCAGGCCAAGATCCGTATAGGTGTAGGTGCATACCAGAAGCATGATAAATTGAATTTTCGCCAGTTACTGGCTATGCCGTTTATCAAGCCTGTCAGGTAAAGATAAAACAGTAGCAGCGTCGATTTTTATGGTTGGTATTGGAGCATTGTATATCGGCTACGAAGCCAGGAAATCAGAAATCGAATTCCTAAGCAGGAAATCGAGCGGCATTTGGGAACTATTCTTTAAGGAGGGAAACATGAAAGTTAAAATTGACAAAGAATCATGTATGGGAGACAGGAATTGTAACGACCTGTGCCCGGAGGTTTTTCAGTACGATGAGGATGAATTGGTATCACACATTCTCGTTGATGAAGTCCCAAAACACCTGGAGGATGTCGTAAGACAGGCCGCCGCGGAATGCGCGGGAGATGCCATAATCATAGAGGAATAGAGGGGAATCAAACGACTTTTAGAGCCTATATCAAGTAAAATGCCTATTCCGGGAAATTTACTTACAACGGCCATGGCCGTCATGCCGCACAAGGATGTGGATCGGGCCCTTGAAGTGGCCCTGTCTATGGATATTCCTTTTTGGTCTCAGCTTCCCCACTACAACTACTATGAGGATATGTATGTCCAGGCATCGGAGCATTTCCTGGGCATTTTGCTCGATATGGAGAAACGTACACTTCGCTTTTCACTGGAAAAATTCATTGCTGAACTGGAAGAGACCATGGCCCATTTCGATGAGTCCGAGTACTTTGACATCAGTGATACATACTCGGTGGTTTACAGGCGGTTCCTAAACCTTGATCTGTCAGATCGACCTGCTATCAGAGGACAATTGGAAGGGCCTATCAGTTTTGGATTCAATGTTGTGGACCAGGATGAGAGGCCGATCCTTTTTGATGATACGGTCCGGCCTTTTATGCTCGAGTTTATGGCCAAACGGGTAAATGTTCAGTTGACGCTGCTCAAAAAACTCAACCCCAATGCATTCATGTTTGTAGATGAACCGGGATTGCAGTTTTTGTTTAGTGCAATGGCAGGGTATGGAGATCAGGCGGCGCGCGGCGATATGGACGGTCCTGGAAGAATCCGTGAAGAAATAAGAGTTGATCTTCCCAGACCCAGAAAATGGGAAAAAAGCGATTTTATCTTTTTCAGCCGCAAATTACATGAACGCCTTCGCGACTGAAAGGACATTGAATATTGAGTATTGAATATTTAAAATTGGTTATTTTGTATTTGATATAGGATTGACTCGATGTGTAAGCATCCATAACGGTAGACGATTCAGAAAGGAAGTTAAAAATGTTTGGAAAAAACAGTAAATTCTTCTTTTTATTACCTGCCCTGTTACTGATACATACCGATTCAGATGCTCAAACCAGTTTTGACAAAGCGACCCTTGCCGGGGGTTGTTTTTGGTGTATGGAGCATCCTTTTGAAAAATTGGAAGGTGTGTTAGACGTTGTATCAGGTTATACAGGAGGGGATGAAAAGAACCCGACATATGAGGAGGTTTCAAGTGGACAGACAGGACATGTTGAAGCCGTCCAGGTAATATTCGACCCCTTGAAGACAACCTATTCAGAGATCCTCGATGTGTTTTGGAGAAAGATTGACCCGACGGATCCAGGCGGGCAATTTGTTGACAGGGGGCCACAATATATAACAGCAATCTTTTATCATAATGAAGAACAAAAGGCATTAGCAGAGAAATCAAAAGCTGAACTGGGTAAATCCGGAAGATATAAAAAGCCTATTGTTACGGAGATCATAAGCGCTTCTAAGTTTTATAAAGCTGAAGACTATCATCAGGACTACTATAAAAGAAACCCCATGAGATACAAGTATTACAGACATAGTTCGGGTCGTGATCAATACTTAAAAAAAGTATGGGGGAATAAAATGAAAACTGAAGGACTAAAATATTATGATAAGGGGTATAAGAAATTGTCTGAAGAAGAACTCAGGAAGAAATTGAACCCCTTACAATACAAGGTTACACAGGAAAATGGTACTGAAAGGTCCTTTAACAATGAGTATTGGAACAACAAAAAGGAAGGAATCTATCTTGATGTAGTTTCTGGGGAACCTCTTTTTATCTCTATTGACAAGTTTGATTCCGGAACCGGATGGCCCAGCTTTAAGAAACCACTTGAGCCGGAAAACATTATAGAAGTAAAAGATAGAAGTTTTTTTACTGTAAGAACAGAAGTCAGAAGTAAACATGCTGATGGTCACCTTGGACACGTGTTCCGTGATGGGCCTAAACCAACAGGACTTCGTTACTGCATCAACTCTGCCTCTCTTTGGTTTATCCCAAAAGAGGATTTGATAAAAGAAGGGTATGGTGAATATATTAAACTTTTTGAGAATTGACGAATATTGCAGGCTTTGGTTCCAAAAACACAAATATGACGCACAAACAGAGCATTGTAATCGAGTCTAATGCCGCATGCCTGGCGCTCAAAGGAGCGGAAATATTTTCCCGGGCCGCAAAGGAAAGTATTGGCGTTAGAGGACGTTTCGCGGTTGCCATATCAGGCGGTTCCACTCCAAGGCCCATGCACAGGCTGTTAGGGAAAGAGTCCGTTTGATAAATGACCTCACCGCTACGGCCCTGGCAATCCCGCTCTTGAACAGCAGGGAGCTATTTCCTCTTAACAAGGCAAAGGCTCTAAAAGGCCGGAACATTGGGCTCGTAGCGCCTGGAACAGGCCTGGGGGAAGCATTGCTCATCTACCAGGAAGGGCGTTACACAACTGTTTCTTCTGAAGGAGGCCACGTGAATTTTTCCCCGAACAATAAAGATGAGGTTAAACTGTGGCACAATCTTCATAAGCGCTTTGGACATGTAAGCACAGAGAGGGTATTATCAGGGCCTGGGTTATTGAACATCTATTCGTGGTTAAAGAACTCAGGGCAGTACAAAGAGCCGGCATGGCTGGCAGGAAAAATAAAAAAGGGTGATCCTGCCAGGTTCATTACGGAAGCTGCAATGAATAATAAAAGCCCCCTTTGCATAAAGTCGCTGAATATGTTTGTCTCCATCTTTGGCGCTGTTGCAGGGAATCTGGCCCTTATTGGAATGACTATCGGAGGTGTTTACTTAGGCGGCGGGATTCCTCCAAAGATATTAAATAAATTGAGGGAAGATATTTTCATGAATGCATTTACTGATAAAGGGAGATTTAAAGATTTTATGAAGAGGATACCCGTCCGGGTTATCTTGAATGACAGGACAGCCCTACTGGGCGCGGCACATTGTGCGTTTGAAATGGAAGGAAAACAAGATAGAGATTTTGTTTGATATTCTAATCTGGTTCTAACTTCGGAGTGAGAGTGAAAATGAAAGAAAAAAACGTTGCTTTTGATTACACTGAAAAAGTTAAGGACAGGATAATCAGCCTTGGTGCTGATCTAGTTGGCATTGCGGATGTCGAGCCCTTGAAAGAACTGAAAGTTGATCCGCCCGATCTACTCAAACATTTTACCAGGGCTGTGTCAATTGCTCTCAAGCTCCCCGCGGCAGTATTCGAAGAAATCTCAGCCCGGCCAACTCCGATTTACAAATCAGTCTACCAGACAGCCAATCTTACCCTTGATCAAATTGCCTTTCGCACTGCAATGGCCCTGCAGGATGACGGGCATTACAGCCTGCCCATTCCTGCATCCCAGGTCTTGGATCAGGAAAACTGGTATGCGGCAATCAGCCATAAGGCAGTGGCACGGATGGCCGGATTAGGCTGGCAGGGCAAAAACCTTCTTCTTATAACCCCTAAATACGGGTCCAGGGTTCGTCTAGTAACTGTTCTTACAAATGTCCCTCTGGATGTGGATGGACCTATAAAAAACCGCTGCGGGGATTGCACTGCGTGTCAAGATGCATGCCCGGCCGGGGCCATAAAGGGCATAAGCACGGAAAGCCATTACAAGAATAGAGATGAGGCCCTCTATTTTTCCCGATGTAAGGAAAAGACGGTGGGGGAATTCGCAAAGATTCCCGAAGTGGGGGTTCCCATCTGTGGAATATGTATCAAGGTATGCCCGTTTGGACGAGAAAAGAGTGTAAAAAAATAGCTCAAGGGAGTTGTTTATACTGTAACAATGTCAGAAAAGGAGTCAATTCCATGTTTATTCTCGGATTACAGGGAAGCCCTCGCACTAAAGGAAACACGAGTGTTCTTCTTTCCGCCTTTCTAGAAGAGGCCGAAAGACTTGGAGCCCGAACAGAATATTTGGATGTGGCCAAAAAAAATATCTCGCCCTGTAAGGAATGCGGCACATGCGAAAAAAAGGGTTTTTGTCCCATTGAAGATGACATGCAACAGATTTACCCCTTGCTTCGCCAGGCAGACATCATAGTTATGGCAACACCCATATTCTTTTATGGCCCTACGGCCCAGATGAAAGCCGTTATTGACAGGTCCCAGGCCCTCTGGGCGAGGAGATATGTATACAGGCTTATAGATCCTGGCAGGAAGTGGCGGCGTGGTTTTTTACTGGCCTTAGGGGCTACAAAAGGAAAGAACCTGTTTGAAGGCGTCAATCTCACAGCCAAGTATTTCTTTGACGCGGTTGGCGCAAGCTTTGAAGGAAGCCTTACCTATAAGCAAATCGAAGCTTCAGGAGACATAGAAAAACACCCCACGGCCCTTTCAGACGCAAAAGAAAAGGCAAGAGAATTTGTGACGCCTTTTCTTGATAGAAAGAAAATCCTTTTCGTCTGTACGGAAAATGCCTGCCGCAGCCAGATGGCAAGCGCTTTTGCCCAGTACCATGGGGGGGACAAGGTCGAGGTTGAGAGCGCGGGGAGTGCGCCGGCAAAAGAGGTAAATCAGCTCATGGAAAAGGCTATGAAGGAAAAAGGTATTGACATGGCCTATCGCAAGCCAAAATTTGTTGAGGAAGCTGCTCTCTTTGGAAAACCAGACTTGATCGTATCAATGGGCTGTAAAGATGTGTGCCCCCAATATCCAGGTGTACCAAATGAGGAATGGAACGTGCCGGACCCTTCTGGAAAATCAATTGAATTTATGCGCGAGATCAGAGATGATATTGAAGAAAGGGTAAGGAAACTAAGAGGAAATTTGAAACTTGGAACTCAATAGGCAAAAGATTTTTTTGAAAAAGAGCAGTAAATATGGCGATATGGAGCTCCGTTAATTACGGCGAAACCGTATCGGTTACTTTCAACCCGAGGTATAAAATGAAAAATAAGAAATATGCAATCAAGACAACATGCCCTCAATGTGGATGTAGCGCAGTTTCTCACCTTAGTGATGAGGAAATCAGGGAAAAATTCGGTGATGTTCCAAATGTTGAAATGGAATGTCATGAATGTATGGCGAAATACGAAACTCCAGTTAAAGAAGCCTGCCCTGAATGGGACAAAGAGTGTAGAATGAAAGAGTAGATACGAGAATAGATTTTAAAAGAAATGTAACTCAGGTGCACGGTTCAAGTGTTCACGGTTCACGGTTGAAGAGAGATGAAGATTGAATCCCGCCCGGGCGGGAAAGATATTGAGGGTTGGCAACTGGCACGCGAGTTGACGCAAAAAGTGTACAGACTGACGAAGAAACCAGCAGTTGCGAAGGACTACGGGTTGAAGAAACAGATACAAGATGCTGCTGGATCATCGATGCATAATATTGCCGAAGGTTTCGATTCTGAGACGAATCCCGAGTTCATCCGGTTTTTACGGTACGCCAAGCGGTCTTGCACGGAAGTTCAGAGCGAGCTTTATGTAGCCTTGGACGAAGAGTACATATCTTCCGGCGAATTTAAATATACTTACGAACTGGCTAGACGAACCCGTGCTACTATTCGTGGATTCATCACCTATCTCAAGAATTATGAGGAGCGCAAACCGACCAACCGTGAACCCAGAACCTGAATAGAGCAAAGAAATGGACGAAAAGACCACCCTGATTGGTTGAGTGATGCTCAATTAAGATAATGGAATTAGTATTGACGGCGGACCCAAATGAGAAAACCAAATGTCCGGACTGCTATCAGTGCCAGATGTGCAACAAGAGCCGCTGTCGCCTCTGCCAGAAAAGCGTCCATACACATGCTCCATTTGAATTGGGCACGGCTTTCACCCACGGTCAATATTTGGAGTGGAAAAGAAAAAGAGAGGAGGTTAGGAATGGATAATTCAGTAAAGATTTACTCACTTAGTACCTGCAGTCATTGTAGGGCAACCAAGGTGTTCCTGGATGAATGCCAGGTCAAGTATGATTTTACGGATGTGGACTTACTTGAAGGAGACGAAAGGACCGCCATTATCGAAGACGTGAAAAAAATGAATCCAAATTGCTCTTTTCCTACAATTATCATTGGTGATAAGGTCATTGTGGGATTTAAAGAAGATGAGATTAAGGAGGCACTTGGGTTATGAACGAAGCAGAAAAATTATATGAAATCCTAAAAAAAGTGCAGGAACCAAAAGGCTACTTTTTCAGCAAGGACAGCAAAAGGGTCTTTGAACTCATGGATGCCCTTCTTGTAAACAAAAAGCGTTACGGCTATATGTCGTGTCCATGCAGGCTGTCATCAGGCGATCGCAAAACGGATCAGGATATCCTCTGTCCATGTGTATACAGAGAAGCCGATGTAAAGGAGTATGGAAGCTGTTATTGTAACCTTTATGTCTCAAAAGATTGGAACGAGGAAAAGATTCCCCATAAATATATACCCGAGAAGAGGACGCCTCCCTTTTAAGCATAAACGCTGAGTTATTTTTTGCGCCGGAAGGACTGTGGAAGGTTTACTGAAAAAGATGAACATCGAACACCCGCCTGCCATGCAGCACAAAGGCTGGTGGAATGATCATTGACACCGGTCCAAGACACCAGGACATTCTACCAAGACGATCCAAAGGCATTGCGGGCAGGTCGAACGTCCAACATCGAATGTTGAATGGAAAAAGATGAAGAAACAGACATATGATCTGGAAGAAAGGCTGCTAATTAAAAAACCTGAACTATTAGATGATATTTTACAGGAAACAGAGG
>JAUWMR010000089.1 GCA_030613055.1 Desulfobacteraceae bacterium | reverse complement strand
TGATATCAAGGGACATAAAATCCTGGAGGCCATACGTGGTATGGAAGCAGCGGACATGGATATTTTAGCGGACATCCTGATCAAGGTTGGACAGATTGGCCTGGAGAATGAGAAGGTCAAGGAGATCGACATCAACCCGGTAATCCTTTCCGGGAGCAAACCTGTGGCCGTTGATGCCCTGGTGGTGCTGGAATAGAGGAAAGTTCTATTCCGGATGGCAAAAAAATAACAGAAATAGGGGTTGACAAGGTAACCATATCGGAATATATTCCAAAATAGTCAGACTAAATCGGAGGACACTCTGATATGGAAATAATTGACCGGCTGTTGAAAATCGATCTTCCCACTGCTCAATCTGCATTTCTCTGGGGGCCGAGAAAAACCGGAAAAACAACCTATCTGAAAAAAGAATTCCCGAAAAGCCTGGTATACGATTTTCTCAAAACAGACCTGTTTCTCGAACTATCTAAACAGCCGTCTCTGCTCAGGGAACAGATCCTGGCACAGCCGGACAGCATTCTGGAGCAACCTGTTATCTTAGATGAGGCACAGAAGATACCTCAGATCCTGGATGAAGTCCACTGGTTGATTGAGAACAGAAAACTGCAATTTATCCTGTGCGGTTCAAGTGCACGAAAGCTCAAAAGAGGACGTGCCAATCTGTTGGGCGGAAGGGCGTGGCGTTATGAGATGTTTCCCCTTTCCTGGCCGGAAATAAAGAATTTTAGCCTGATAAGGGCGTTGACCCACGGCCTCATTCCTATCCATTATATGCAGGATAGATATGACAAATCCTTAAAGGCATATGTTCAGGATTATCTTAAGGAAGAAGTTTTTGCTGAGGGGCTGACACGGAATATTCCTGCATTTTCAAGGTTTTTTGACGCCATGGGCTACTCTCACGGTCAGTTGATAAACTACTCCAATATTGCCCGCGAATGCGGTGTTGATTCGAAAACAGTAAAGGAATACTTTCAGATCTTGATTGATACCCTTCTTGGAACCCGTGTCGAACCCTTTAAAAAACGACAGGGAAGGCAGATCATTAGCAAGGCCTCAAAGTTTTACCTGTTTGACGTAGGCGTAGCCGGAGTTATAACGAACCGAAGAATACACGAAGAAAAAGGGCCGCTGTTCGGCCAGGCATTTGAACATTTTATTCTTATGCAGCTTCTGGCCCACAGATCTTATCAAGAGCTTGATTATCCGATTAATTTCTGGAGAACAAAAACCGGACTTGAAGTTGATTTTATCCTTGGAAGCGGTGAAGTGGCAGTTGAAGTGAAGGGAACCAGCCGTTTGGATTCAAAGCATGTGAAATCTTTGGTTGCGTTTGTAGAGGAATATTCACCGCGCATGGCCATCATCGTCTGTAATGAAAAAGCAAGGCGCATTCATGACAAGGTGTTGGTTCTTCCGTGGAGGGAGTTTCTTGATGAGCTGTGGGAAGGGAAAATAATTTTATGAGTTAGGGCCTGCCAGTACCGAGGAGATAGACAGGATCTGTAAAAAGGAGGTAAGCAAAGATGGTGGAACATTATATCGAGGATAGTTGGCGAAAACCGATACAAGAAATGGAAGTGGGTGATAAAGTCACCACCAAAGAGAGGACAATAACCAGGACCGAAATCGAGCTGCTTGCTCTCCTGGGTGGAGACTATGCCCCGCAATTCTTAAGTGAAAAAGCGGCTAAGGAAAATGGTTGGAAACGACAACTGGTGCCCGGGGTGCATTGCATTAACGTTGCATACGGACTGCTCATCCAGATGGGATTTTTAAAAGACGTTATCGCCTATATGGGAACGAGTAATATGAAATTCCTGGGCCCTGTATATTGGGAAGACAGCATAAGGGTGGAAGCAGAAGTAACGTCAAAAAAGAAAACAGAGAAGGGTTGGTTATGCGAATATGATTGGACAATTCGAAATCAGGACGCGGCGGCTGTAGCAGAAGGTCACAATCTCTGACTGTTCAAGAAGGATTGATGCTGTAGTTGACAGTATGAGAAGACTCGCAGTGCATTGAAACTGCTTTATTAAATCAGGTAATTTATTGGGGAGGCTGAATTTTTTGAGGGCCGGACACAAATTCTGCCTTGTTTGTGGAATGCCCCCTTAGCCGTCAATATGGGCTCAGGGCAGACGAAGACAGGGTTTACGCTGATGATTTGTCAAATTTGAAAGGAGGATTGTCATGTCAAATAGAGTTGGGATTGTTGGTGCGGGGGTTACGCCCTTTAAAGGGACATGGCGTGAAAAGACCTATTATGAACTGGCGCAGATGGCCACGCGGGAGGCGGTAAAGGATGCAGGGATCCCCATCCAGGATGTGGATGCGGCCTTTTACGGGATCTATAATGATATTTTTGAAAGGACCGCCATTCCGGAGCATGCTATTCACGGGCTTTTGGGCATGCAGAATAAATTTGGTATACGCATTACAAATGGAGGGGCAACAGGTGCCTACACTATGTCTGCCGCCCATGCCTATATAGCGGCCGGGAGATTCAAGACGGCGTTAGTATTGGGTGTGGAAAAGGCCACGGATTGTTTTGATTTTTCATCCATGTCTGCCACTCCCGAGGTTATAAAATCGATCGGATGGTCAGGGGATAGTTTTTTTGAGCAACCCATAGGTTGGAGCGCCTCTGACAGTTATGCCGAGGTAGTTCTGGCATATATGGACAATTATCCGGGGGATCTAAAGCCGGAGGTAACGGCTCAAATTTCGTCTCTATTGAGCGAGCAGGTCAGGAACAATAAGTATGCCCAGAGGCAGTTCGACCAGGTAACGCCTGAGGAAGTAATAAATTCAAGATTGGTGGTTTATCCCTTCAAGGAATTAGAGATATGCGTTTATACAGAAGGGGCCGCAGCGCTGATCTTTGCTGAAGAGGAGACGGCAAAGGCCATTTCTGAAAATACAGGCAATCCTGTGGTATGGATAACCGGGGTAGGGGAGGCCAATGAACATTCCTTTGCCGGAAAAAACCAGAATGAAATATCTCGTATCATGTCTGATTATTATGCCTCTCACCGGGCCTATGACATGGCAGGTATAACGGATCCAACAAAATCAATTGACATTGTGGAACTCCACGACGCCTTTGTTCACCAGTTGGAGATCAGCATGGCCGAGTTTGGACTTGTCCCCCTGGGGAAGGGCGATTCTCTGATTGAAGATGGTCTTATGATGTCAGGAGGCAAATACGTGGTTAATCCCTGTGGTGGGCTTATCTATTGCGGCCACGCAGTCGGGGCAAGCAACATTATGTCTGCCTGGTCGGCCCGAAACGAGTTAATTAAGCGGGGTCTGAAAACGGCCCTGGTTCATGGAACAGGTAGCACAATTGCCCAGTATACAGCATGTATGGTGCTTGAACATGAATAGCGTTTACTTAGGACAAATGTTTGACAGGATAACAGGATAGACATGATATGAATCCTGCTAATCAGAAAAAGAAGTGCCTAAAATGACTAAAGTGATCTAAAGTGCCTAAAGTTGAAAACATCTCAATCCGTAATTTTAGGTCACTTGTTAGACGCATTAGGTTTTAGCTCATTGGCTCTTTGTTGTGGTAAAATCTGTAGGTCTGACACTAAATTTATGAACCTATCAGTAACCGTTTTGGGGAAACAAAAGTTGAAATAAAACGCTAAGTCAAGGATTTAAAACAAGAGCAACAGGAAAAGGAAAATAATCCTGGTATTTCTGTTTATCCTGTCAAAAAAAGATGAACTATTACGATACAAGGAGAACCAATCATGACCACACAACAAGAGAAAGTTATTCCTGAAAAATACATTCCCGATGTGGGTTCACATATCGAGACTATAGACGGTAAGGACTATCTGATTACCAACGATGCCATGTATACCTTTTACCGGAGGACAAAGGGTGAATTTTCCCCCTTTTTTCTTGGCATGAGAGACGAGAAGAAATTATTGGGATGCAAATGCACACAATGCGGGCTTGTAAGGGTGCCTCCCTTTCTGACCCACTGCCCGGATTGCAATTTCGCACCCACCGAACAGGTTGAAGTGGAGCAGGTAGGCGTCATGAACAGCACACCCCCCATCACCTATTTTGCCACTTCCCTTTTCCAGCACATGGCGCCTTACGGCAGGGGCAGGGTTATATTCAACGGGGCTGATACGGCTATGAGCGTTATCCTTTATACTACTACAGGGATCTTGGTGCCTGGAATTATTAAAAAGGGAACCGAGGTAAAGCTTATTTTCAGGGATAACCGGATTGGAGAGATGACGGACGTGTTTTGTGTTCCCTCGGCCGAACTTACGAAGGAACAGATAGAGAAGAAAGGCCTCTTGGAATCCGAGATCAACTGGGAATCGCCAATCGAACCCGAACTGCCCCAGGCTAATGATGCTGATATAGCTGTTTATGAAAAGGCATTGGAAGAGATGAAATCCATAATTTCGGAGATGGATACCAATGAGCGGGCAAGGAAGGATATTGCCGGGTGGAAAAGGGATATTCAGGTCAAGACCAGGGGAGGGCGGTTTGCCGTTATCATTGATGACGGGGATATCAAGCTTGAAGAAAGAGATCTTTCCACTCCTGATTTTGTCATGGTGAGTGAAGACCCCCGCACCCTGTTAGATGGGCTGGCATACAGGGGCGCTATTACCGATTCTGTTATAAACAAAAAATTATGGATCAGTAAGAACATGGAGTTCAACACCATTTTTAAATTGGACAGGATGGCCCGTTCCGTTGCCCGGTCAAAGAAGGTATAAGATATCATTCGACTGGTGGATTAAATGTAACCATTTCGAGGGTATTTCATTTGAGTGTAACTTTTTTGTGTGCATTCTCTCTCTTAACGTAGCGCAGGGCTTTAGCCCTGCATCAAAATGGCAGAGCTAAAGCTCTGCGCTACGAAAAAAAGTTAAACTCATTTCATTTTGTCGATTTGGAATAAAGAATTTATAAGACGGGGCAGTAGGAGGGATCTTTTGGAGACAGAGAATAGCGTTTTAATAGTTGCAACAATGGACACAAAGGCAAAGGAGACACTGTTCCTGAAAGAATGTCTGGAAGGCGAAGGTCTGAGTGTGCGAATTTTGGATGCAGGGATAAAGGGCGAAAGCCCGTTTCCTGTAGATATCAGCAGGGATAGTGTCGCGGGCGCAGCGGGCAGCGGCCTTGGTGATGTGCAGAATATGGGCCATGAAGGGAAGGCCCTGGATGTAATGATATCAGGGGCTATTAAATGTGCAGGGGGGCTCTATGAAAAAGGGGAAATACAGGGTGTCATAGGGCTTGGCGGCTCAATGGGGACAAGTCTCGGCACGGCCGTTATGCGAATATTCCCTGTTGGCTTTCCCAAGGTGATGATTTCTACTATGGCCTCCAGAAACACACGCCCCTTTGTCGGAACAAAAGATATCATGATGCTCCATTCGGTTTGCGATCTGGCAGGACTAAATAGGGTTACCAAAAAGATTCTCAGGGAGGGGGCCTTAGCAGTAGCGGGCATGGTAAATGGGGAAAAAATCACTCCATCTGATGATCGACCCCTTGCCGTGGTCTCCACCCTCGGTACAACCGAGTCCTGCGTCATAAGTCTAAGACAGGCACTTGAGGCAAGAGGCATGGAGGTCGTAACCTTTCATACCGTTGGATCTGGCGGCGAGGCCATGGATGAGCTAATCCGTGAAGAAGACGTAGAGCTTGTTGTGGATCTTTCCCTTCATGAGCTTGTGGACCATCTTTTGGGGGGTGATTATGATGCCGGCCCAAATAGGGGCCTTGCAGCGCTTGAGAAGGGAATCCCTACTATACTGGCGCCGGGAAATACGGATTTTATGGTTACTGGTCCGCTTGCATTGGCAAAGGAACGTTTTGCCGGCCGACGAATGCATGCACATAACTCCGCTATTACCGCAGTGGGGACTAATCAGGGAGAAATGGAGGACCTGGCCAGGCTCATATCAGAGATGTGTAGAAAGGCAAAAGGGCCTGTGGCAGTACTTGTTCCAATGGGCGGTTTTTCCGCATTTGACTCCCCGGAGGGGCCGATGGAGGCCCCGGAGATGAGGCGGGCGTTTGTTAGGGCCCTCAGGTCGAGCCTGCCGGGGGCAATATCTTTCATTGAATCAGGACATCATATCAACGACCCTGAATTTGCCATGGAAATCATGAATTGCATGGACCGTCTGAGAAGGGGGGGGCAAACCTTAACTGTTTAATAGTTAGGGTTTGACCCCCTTTACGAGGTAGTTCATTGTACGTCCTCTATTTCCCTTTCTTTGTAAATAAACAATTCTTAATCAACCCATTTGTTCAATCGGGTGCCTATGGCTCGCACATACTGGACACCAAGCGTGAATAAGTAACACTATCCTTTAATTATTTAGCACCTTCAGCAATTTCTTCAATATCATTAAGATAACTCGTGCTCAAGTTTTCGAACATTGAAATTACTCTTCGCAATAGATCATCCTTTTCCGCATCATCCGGCTCTTTATTATTTACAGCGCAAAAGCTGGCTTTATTCCCATAATAAGCGGATAAAATGTTTGAGACGATAATCATGGTCATCAAGCGTTGATCGGTCATCTTTGCCTCCTTATATTTTATCAAGTTAATAAGTAATCGTTTTTTTGCGGAAAGAAATATAAAAGATTTTGCCTTGTTTGTCAAGGGTTAAGCGGCCTTATTACTTTGTGAATTAGAGGACAAGGTTGAATAATTCTGATTGAAAGCAAATGAATCAACATAGTCAAGAACATCCAGCATTTCTCGTATCAGGTATAGATATCTGACAAGGTCTGAAATAACGAGTGTTATCTGAAGGTTGTGATACGCTTTAGTGGATATCGGAGTCACCTCTTGATTTATGAATTAGTGATGTATTACGACTTGCTCTCCCTTTCTCTTCCTTCTCGGACAATATCCACTATTTCTTGGGTCGTAATATTTGCTTTAATTGATGGGACATCTAAAGGCGAAGAAGCGATTATTTCCGGAACCAGTGCGAAAGTTCGGCCATCTTTCCTTCTAATTAGTACTTTTCCGGTATTTTCGGCCTGGTCAAGAACCATAGCAAGCTTTTGCCTGGCTTCTGAGTATGTATAAACTTCCATTTTTAGACCCCCATAGTTTCGACGTTGAGATTTTGCGCGGCTGTCATTAGCTTTTGATCCAACGTCAATAGCGGTGCTTTATGTCTAATAGCACAATCCAAGAAATAGGCATCGTATGCATACATGTTGGCTTGTTTGGATATTTTTAAGGCATTAACAAAGTCTGATTTGATATACCGAAGAGGGATGCCATCGAAAATAACGAGACCCTTCTGAGCTTCATCAAGTGTAAACCTTTTCTGATTAAACATAGCCGAGAAGGCATTACCAATTTCCCATGGAACAGAACCAGGTACAATAAGAGTATGTCCAGTTGTAAGTTCAACAATCCTATTGCGTTCAGGTTCGCCAATAATGACTGCAATCAATGCAGATGTATCAATTACAACATCCATATTTTATCTCTGGAGCTTGATTTACTGACAATTGTACAACTTTAAATTTATTTGTCAAGTATGAATAGGTAGAACGCTGATCTGAGAGAATAATCATTAAATTCTCAAAGGTTGCATTAAAGATCTGGTAGTCATATGACACAAATATAGGCGGACAAGGGTTAATTCCCCGCAGCTTGCTGCGTTTCATTTTTTATTTTTGATACCTCGTAGCTTGTCGGAGAGTAACGGAGATCCCGCCTGAGCGGCGCTGCGAGGTAGTTCATTTAGGTTAGGGCGCAAAATGATCAGATTTGGTCTGTGACCAGATTGCCCTTGACAGTTCTTATGACAAAATATAGTTAATGTAAAAACAATTCGCGTAAATACTTTATGGATGCGTATTTTATTTCTTCAAACATTTACGAATTGAGGAAAAACAATGCTTTTTAAAGATTGTCTTTGTCTTCAGGTAGGACGGATTGCCCGGAAGATGTCAAAGGTTACTCGAAGAAAACTGGCTTCCTTTGGGCTTACTACAACGCAATTTTTTATGCTTACCGCCCTTTACGAGGAGGATGGCGTCCCGATCAGCGTCCTGGCACAAAAGGTTGCTTTAGATAAGGCCACCCTTACCGGCTTGCTGGACCGATTGGAACGGGATGATTTGATCGGGAGGAAGGCCGATCCCGATGACCGTCGAGCCATAAGGATCTTTCTCACCCTAAAGGCGGAATCAATGAGAGAAAAATTGACGGAACTCTATCATCAGAACAACGGAATGTTTTTATCCATCTTGACTTCGGAGGAAAGTGAGATTTTCGAAAGAGTGGTTGACAAACTTGAAAAAGCCGATTTTGGAAAAGACACTATACCGACATCTAAGTCAGGACAAGAAGAGGAGCTGAATGCGCCATGAAAAACCTTGAATACTTTTTTAGGCCAAAGAGTGTAGCCATCATAGGCGCTTCCGACCAGGCCATGAGGCCCGGCAACATACTGATAAATAACCTTGTCAGGTTTAAGTATAAAGGGAAGATATATCCCGTTAACCCTAAAAGTAATCCCATATTAGGCCTCAAAACTTATGCCGACATTTCCGAGATTCCCGGAGAAATCGAACTGGTTTTTTCTCTGCTGGGGATTGACGGCAATATCACACTGCTTGAGGAATGTTCGAGGAAACGGGTAAAGGGAATGGTAGTGGCTGCGGGCGGTTATTCTGATGGCGGGGTCGAGGGGAGGAAAAAAGAAGAGGAACTGGTTGAGTCGGCCCATAAATACGGTATACGGATAATCGGGCCTAATACCGTGGGTTACTCTAATCCTTACAACGATTTCATACTCTCCATGATAGACACCAAACAGCCGTTCAAAGGCAACGCCTCTTTCATTTGCCAGACCGGGCAGTTTGCCACAAATATAATCGAATGGTTCATGAGTTTTGGAAAAACCGGTATAAGCCAGTGCATTGACCTCGGAAACAAGTCGGATATAGACGATTCTGACGTCCTGGAATATTTGAATGATGATCCCAATACCTTCGCCATAGGTATATACTCGGAGACGTTCAAGAATCCCAGGCGCTTCATGGATACGGCCTCCCGCATATCGATAAAAAAGCCAGTCGTGGTATTCAAGCCCGGAAGGACAAAGGAGGGGGCCAGGGTGTCGGGCTCCCATACCGGGGCATTAGCCGCCGATGATACTATTATCAATGCGGCAATCAAACAGGCAGGTCTTGTAAGGGCTTATAGCGTCGATGAATTCCTCGATATGATGCGTCTTCTTTCTCGAAAGATACCTATTGAGGGAAACAGGATGGGGATAGTGACCAATACCGGGGCGGGGGCCATCATGTCTATTGATACCATGGAAAAATACGGCCTTGAGCTTGCTGAATTGACAGACAAGACAAAGGAAGCCCTGAACCCGGTCTATGCACCCTATCAAGAACCGGGCAATCCTGTTGATATCGGGCCGGCCATAAATGTCAATGGCGCGGAAAAATCTTTTGAAATCGCATTGAGAGCTCTGGACCTTGACCCGAATGTGGATTTCATATTGCTGATATCTATCGCCTTTCACTCCAACTGTTTTTTTGTGCCCGATTTTGGCTTCGTTGGCGCCGTCTGCAGGAGTTTGAAGAAACCTGTAATAGGAAGTATAACCGGTTCTGAAACGGAATATCTCAGGATCTACGAGTTGTTAGAGCCTGCCGGGGTGCTGATCTATCCGGGTCCGGAAGCGGCTACTGCCGGTATAGGAGGGGGATATCAGTATACCCTTGGGCAGAAACAGGCAAAAGGACTCCAATCCTTTGACAAGCGGAAATGACGTTGCATGAATAAAGAAATCAATTCTTTGCCGGCTAAAGTTCATGATGATGGCGGGCGAAGACCCTGACCGAAATTGGGAAAGTAATTCGAGTTTATGGAAAAAATGGCGAATATGAAAATACTCTTTAATCCCGAATCCGTTGCCGTGATCGGGGCCTCGGACAAACAGGCCAAATTAGGCTTTCACGTCATGAAAAGTCTGACAAAGGGGGGATTTGCCAAAAAGATTATCCCGGTTAATCCGGGTGGAATTGAAATTATGGGCATAAAAGCCTTTCCTTCCATTGCAGATTATGACGGCCGGATTGATCTGGCCATTGTGGTGCTGCCCGCCAGACTGGTTCCGGGTGTTTTCCGTGAATGCGCGAGCAAAGGTGTCAAAGGCATTGTCCTGATTACGGCTGGCTTCAAGGAGATAGATGACCCTATGGGCGCTGATCTTCATGATGAAATCGCCGGCATTGTCAACCAAGCCGGGATACCGGTAATCGGGCCCAATACCTTTGGTATGATAAACTTCCATGTCGAGCTCAATGCCTCATTTACACCGGAGTTCTCACGTCTCAAAAAAGGCGGTATCTGTCTCGTCAGTCAGAGTGGGGGGATATCCCACCTGCTCGGTTTTATGGCCATGAGGGCGGATGTGGGTTTCAGCAAGATCGTTGGATTGGGCAACCGGCTGAATATCGATTTTGCCGAGATGCTTGAGTATCTGATGGATGATCCCGATACAAAAGTTATGGTCCTTTATATCGAGGGTGTAGACCAACCTCGGGATTTGATTGAGAGTGCTAAAAAATATAACGGCAATAAACCGATTATTGCTTACAAGACCGGCAAGGGTAGGGTGGGTGATCATGCGTCTTTATCCCACACAGGATCCATGGCCGGCAGGCATGGGATCTACACGGGGGCCTTGAGTCAAGCGGGAATATTGACCGTTGACAATACCGAGACACTTCTGGATACGGCAAAGGCCCTTTCAGCCTGTCCGATTCCAGATGGGCCGGGAGTTGGCGTCCTGTCCGGCCAGGCAGGACCGGGCATGGCGGCCTGTGATCTGTGTGAGGCTAAGGGATTGAAGATTGTCCGGTTCACAGGAAACACACAGCAAATGGTCAATGAGCTCCTTCCCCCCTTAGCTTTAAGAACAAACCCGGTGGATATGGGACCTGCCTGGTATGACTCATCGGCCATCAAGGAGATAATACAGGCGGTCATGGATGATGACAATGTGGACGGAACTCTCATCCTTATGATGTTCGCGTCGGCCAATGTTGGTGCGGTAAGCGGCATAAGCGATTTATTGAAAAAGTGGGCACAGAAAAAGCCTGTTATCAGTTGCATACAATCCCCTCCCGGAATCTGGGATGAACAGATAGGGGCTCTTGAAGAATCAGGTGCCCTGGTCAATTATCCCACACCTGAGAGGGCAGCAAGGGCCATGGTAAACCTATGGGAATATAAAAAGATAAAGGATAGAATGAAATAGTATTGAAAGATGATGGAGGAGCGAATGGAAATCATAGAAAAAGCAGTAAAGGAAGGACGGACCGCACTTTCGGAGCATGAGGCCAAACAGGTGTTAGCAGCATATGAGATCCCGGTTACCAGAGAGATCCTGGTGGTCAATGTTGAGGAACTGGACAAAGCGACTGAACAGATCGGTTATCCTCTTGTCTTAAAAGCTTGTTCATCAGAGGTAGCCCACAAGACGGAGAAAGGTCTTATCCGGGTGGACATCAGAAATGAAGATGAGGCCTTGGCAGCCTTTAAAGAGATTGTGGCCAAGATGGATGGGAATGAGAATGCCGTGCTCGTCCAGGAGATGGTCAAGGGACAGCGGGAGTTGGTCATAGGTCTGACCCGTGATCCTCAGTTCGGCCCGTGTGTAATGTTCGGCCTTGGCGGAATATTTACCGAGATATTGAAGGATATCTCGTTTCGAGTAGCCCCTTTGGAAAAGCGGGACGCGTTAGAAATGATGCATGATATCAAGGGACATAAAATCCTGGAGGCCATACGTGGTATGGAAGCAGCGGACATGGATATTTTAGCGGACATCCTGATCAAGGTTGGACAGATTGGCCTGGAGAATGAGAAGGTCAAGGAGATCGACATCAACCCGG
>JAUWMR010000048.1 GCA_030613055.1 Desulfobacteraceae bacterium | reverse complement strand
ACAAAATTTGTCACTTAATTTTCCACTGACTCTCTATTTCAATTAACTATTTTGCCTATTATCGCCTTGTTTAGCAGCCCATATGGGTTGTTCCCTTGATCGATATGCCCAATTTGTTTGTTTGGGCATACCTCTCCCTTGTTATTAAGCAGTTACAAGCAATTTAGACCCTCGAAATAAGTTGAACGCCATTTGCCTACACATCGTGTCCCTCTCCGGGTTCTACCCTACGAGTCTTAGACCCTGTCATCGTCTACTCGGTTTTTCGTTAACCATTTCAGCCGTGTTCCTCTTGAACGTTTTATTCTCCATTCGACAAACATTGCTTCTTTTCGATTACTCACCCTGTGCAAAGCATGTAGCACCCACGGCTTATCCCTTCTTGTTGACTGAACGCGGCCTGCGTTATGATCCCTAAGCCTACCCTCAAGATTTTTTGTTTGGCCAATATAGACTCGTCCATTCGTAAGACTTCTTATTGCGTAGACTGAATACATACCGCGAAATGGGCGCCTACAGCTCTATGACCTGTAGGTTCATGGCACATAACATGTGACGAACCGGAAGGTATCCCTTCATTGATGCTTAACCCCTTCTTCTCAAATCCTTGTAACACTTCATTGTTCAGCTTAGTCATCGCCTCTTTAGATAACCGACTACGGAACCTCGAAAATGTGGAGTGATCAGGGGATGGCTTGTCAAGCGGAAGTCCCAGAAATTTCTTAAAAGAAATCCTGTCATTAATCTGGTTCTCAAGCTCAGGATCTGATGGAATCCGAAACCATTTCTGGAGCAGCATACATTTTAATAACATCAATGGTGGATAGGCGTCTGCGCCTTCTTTACTCGTGCCAACTTCGTAGTACTCTCTCAATAAAGCCTCTACATTCCTCCATTTTACCACCTGATTGATCCTATTCATCATCTTGAGGCTGCGATTATGCTCCAGAGACTTACTAACCGCCAAATCTGCAAAACTGATCTCTTTACCCAATTCCTTGTATCCCATGTCATCTTCCCCCTTTAATCACTTGTTATCCTTTAGGGAAGAACATAGCACAATAAATCCAGTTTAGCAAGCATTATCAGCAAGTTATACATCTTTTTCGGCAACCCAATATTGCCGTTTCTAAAGCATTCTCGCCAACTTCCGAATTCAGACCATTCGTTGCAAATGACATTTTTTTAATTTAAAGGATTCCTATCCCAGTGGTTGTTATAAACATTGGCGATTTTCAGCAGGTTCTGCAAAGGTCTCGGAGGGTATATGACTCAGGCTTTGAATTATCTTCTGTATACGCTTTTTGATAACTATTTTGGGGCCAGTAATAAAAGCCTATAGAAAGAGCTCGGCCGATCGTCCTTTCACCTGTCAGAACAATCCGCCCCATAGACCTTCCACATGCATCCTCACACGACCTGATGAATCTTATAAGGTCTTCCACCTGATCCGGATCATCTTCCCACGTCTCTTTAATGTCGAAATCGGGAATAATAACAGGCTCTGCACCCAATGCAATATTTTTATCGTAAAGATCTTTTGTCAGGTTGTCACAGATTATAAAGACTTGAGCATTTTCATTATCCTGAAAGTATCTAAGTAAATCGGAAAAAAATTGATTCCATATCGTCGAATGAAAATAAATGATGCTGCGTCTCATAATTTTTTCTTCCAAATCTCCTGCGCTATGATTGAAATTCCCCCTCAGAATCCATTTATGTTAAAACTAATATCCTTTAGCCCCGCGAGTTTTATTTCCCCGATGCCTTCAGCAAATGTAACAATATCTATTTTCAAGAAGGTCGATGCCTCATCAAGCATTTCATTACTTTTTTTCTATTTTATAGTTTGCTTCTCTGCTCTTCAATCCACGGATCGTCTCATGTGCTGTCCTTGTTTTGTCAAAGGTATCGCGAACTTCTTTTGAAAAAGGTGTAGCCGCCATTAGCTCATATAAAAGAGCGGCACCATTATGAAATTCGGATATGGATCCTGCATCAAACATGGTTTTGGAAATTTCTTTCATCTCCTCAACCCATCTTTCTGCATTCAACGGTAGGAACGGCACTTGTTTTTCAATGCGTTTGAAAACATCCTGTTGGCGCTTTAGCAGCTCTTTCTCCAATTCACTATAGATGTCTAGGCGTTCTGCCGCGAATAAAACTGCGGCGGCGAGTGCATTGATACCCTTATTAAAAGCTGAAAAACACATTTTTAAAGCAGAAGCTCTGCCGACCTCAAACCCAAGCGGGATGACGTGCAGTCCGGGCAGTTTTTCCATGCAGGAAGTATCCATGCCCGAAACATAAATGCTTGGTTTTCCGACGGTGGGAGGTGGACCGATAATTCCGGCATCGATGTAAAGGATATTCATTGATATAAAATGCGAAGCTATCTTGCGGGATAAGCTTGGCGAAATGGCGTTACACTCTGCAAAAACGGGTTTTGATCCCGTTCGTTTTACGGCGTTCAATATATTATCAGCCAGCACAAAGGCACTTTTAGGAGGAATTACCGAAAGGATCAAATCAGCTAAAACAACAAGTTCATCCAGATTAGGCAGATCATGGATCCCCGCTTTTAAAGCCAGCCTTTTTGTCTCGCCCCCTCTCTCATTTAGGCAGGTAACTACATTCAGGCCATTTTCACGTAGTACTGTGCCAATGGCATGCCCCATATCTCCCGGGCTCAAAATTGCTATTGTTTTCGGAAACATCGTTTTTTTAGTTATTGTATTCCTCTGTTAATAATGAGACAGGACAACTTTCTCATCCAACTCAGCTCCCCAACCTGGTCCTTTAGGTACAATCATGTACCCGCCTTCTATAATTGGAGGATTTGTTACTATTTCATCCCTCCATGGAACATCATCAACGTCATATTCCATAATCTTTAAATTGGATATAGAAGCACAAAAATGGGCTGTAATCAATGACGCCAGTGGGCTTCCATGATTGTGGGGCGCCACATTTATTTCATATGTTTCGGCAAGATCGGCTATTTTTTTCGATTGCCAAACACCGTTCCAATGGACATCAATGATGCACACATCCACGGCGTGTTCCTCAAAATACGGGATGTATTCGCGTAAGCCCTGAAGCGTCTCACATGAGGCCAATGGCATCGGTGCCCGATCTGATAGTTTTCTAAGAGCTTTAGGTTGGCGCGTATCCACTTCCAGCCAGCAAAGGTTGTAGGGTGCAACAATTTTGGCCAGTTCAGAATTACCATCAGACCTGAAATGCATATTCGTGTCGAGAATAATATCAATATCCTGCCCTACACTGTCTCGAAAGGTGGAGATCAAAGACTCCACAGAATGCAAAATTTTCCTGCTTATATTTCTATCTGCACTTCCTATCCCTCCTTTGAACCCCTGCATCAAGACGAAGGGTTTTTTTCCTAAAATAATTAGATTTGTCTTAAGTGCCGTAAAGCCAGCGTCCTCAACTTCTTTACCCAGAGCAGCAATGTCTTCGAGGGTCTGAATAGAGCTCTTTTCTAAATATTCGGAAGATCTTAGCCTGGTCGTACCACAATGAGACCAGTACAAATGTATTCGATCACGAACCGGTCCGCCCAATAATTCATAGACAGGAATACCCAATGCCCTTGCTTTTATATCCAACAATGCATTCTCTATGGCGGCAAGAGCCTTATGTATCACGCCCCCTGTACTTTGCCTGGTTATTCTGAATAAATCCCAATAAATGCTTTCAATGGCGGTTGGGTTGCGACCGATTAATATATCTGAAAGCTGTTGAATGACGGCTATCAGCGCCTTAGTCGAACCGTGAAAGTCTGTACAGTCGCTGTAGCCGGCTATTCCTTCATCTGTAAGAATTTTTAAAAAGCTCCAAGGTCGCCACCCGGCCTGGCAGGTGAAGGTCTCAAGAGAAGTAATTTTCATTATTGTCTCCTGTGAATTCTTTTCTAAACCATCTGCATCTATTATTTTATGGCAATTCGATTAGCCAAGGTTTTGCCGTCTAAACCATGAAACTTCAGGACCTCCGCAGGTGTCCCACAGGCCGGAAAGCCATCTATCCCAATGCAATGAAATTTTATTTTTTGGAGCAGACCTTCTGAGGCTATTACATTGAGCAATCTATCTCCCAAACCACCCACAGGAGCGTGATCCTCAATTACATATAATTCCTGACAGCCCTTTAAAACTTCTGCCAGCCAGTCCGCATCCACATAGTTCAGCCATGGCATATTGACTACCTTTAGTTTGAAACCCCGCTTTTGAAGAATTTCACCGGCCAGTAACGCCTCATGCAGCATAACAGGTCCGTAGCCTAATAGCACAGCGTCACAGCCATCCATAAGGACCGCGCCTTTGCCGGGATAGAATTCATACTCCGGCGGCAGTTCGATGATCCGGGGCGATGGACCAATGATCAGCCGCAGGACACAGTTTTTCCTGCTTTCGTTAACACAATACCGTACTGCCATCCTTGCTTCGGCGGCATTGCACGGCTGGAGGATCTCAAAATCAGGCAGGGCGCCGAAAAGAGAGATGTCCCGGATACTTTGATGTGATTTTCCCGGTCCGGCCGGAATAAGGCCGGCATAATGACAGATATAGATAATCTTTGTGCCTTCACAGGCATTTGTGTAGATCTGTTCGTTGGCTCGCGATGCCAGAAATGCAGCAAAGGAATTTACCACCGGCAAAAAGCCCTGAAGGGCCAGACCGCCCGCCATGGAGACCAGGTCCTGTTCCGCAATACCGTTTTCAATAAATCGCCCAGGGAATTTTTCTTCAAAATTGCGGATATGACAGTCAGCAGCAAGATCTGCATCCAGAACCACCATATCCTTCCGTTCCGCAGCAATCTCAACGAGCACCTCTCCGAAGGCATCAGCCACGTATTCCGGGGACACGCCGCTTTTTTCTTTCTTTTCTAATGGTATGTCTTCAACCCGGAGCGAGGCCAGGTTCGCCTCAGTCAATAGACTATTTACGCGATCTATAATCTCTTCGTAGCCCGCAGTGAACGCCTGATCATCAGGGGCGCCCGCATGCCAGCGATACAAACCGTCTCCATCAATAAGCGCCTTTGGGTGTTCCATAAAGGATATGCCGCGGCCTTTGATGGTATCGGCAATGAGAATTTTCGGGCGATCGGTTATTTCAGAAAAATCAGACATGACCTCAGAAAGTTTCCGGAAATCATGCCCGTCACAGCGCCTAACATACCAGCCGAAGTTCCGGAACTTTGATTCAAGCTCTCCAAGGCCGGTAATCTCATCAACCTGCTTGTCCGATTGGACTTTGTTATGGTCCACGATGGCTATAAGATTATTGATGCTTTGATGGGCCGTTGTTTGCAGGCCCTCAAATATCTGACCCTCCTGGAGTTCCCCGTCGCCTGTCAGGACAAATATTCTCCCCTTTCGTCCTGCCAGGCGTTTCGCAAAGGCCATCCCCTTTCCCTTTGAGATGCCCATGCCCAGGGACCCTGAGTTGGTTTCAATGCCCGGAATGCCAACATCGGGATGCCCGTCCAGCCCACCTAATCGTCTGAGTTTCAACAGTTTTTCCTTTGGTAAAATACCCAAAGAATAGAACACTGAGTACAGTCCGGGCACATCATGTCCTTTTGATGAAAAATAGATGTCTCTGTCAGGATGGTCTATGCCCAGTTCAACCGTATTCATCTCTTTATAATAAAGAAACACCACGATATCCATGGCGCTCAGGCTGGAACCAAGGTGACCGGAACCCGCGATTTTCACGGCAGTCAAGGCATTGGCCCGGCACATATCAGCGATTAGGGCAAGCTTTTCATAATCCGGCAGATTGCTTCGCCAGATTCGCTTAAATTCTTCCCTGGGAATCAAGTTTAGTGAAATCATAGTTTTACATAAACCCAGAATTCAGGAATGTTTATAAGGAAAACTTCGGTTCATCATTAAGGGGCATTAAAGCTTTGAAGGTTCGATATTAACATATATATCTTTCAATTCCGAATAGACATCCAGCGCCTCTGTCCCGGGTTCCCTCGTCCCGTTGCCAGACTGCTTGAATCCCCCAAAGGGCATATGTGGTTCGCTCCCGTATGTACCCGCGTTTACAACAACCACGCCGGCCTGGACCTTCTGGGCAAACTCAACGGCCCTGTGGATGCTTTTTGTATGGATACAGGCCGTAAGCCCATAGGGGGAATCATTCGCCATATCCAGAGCCATAACAAAATCCCTGGTCCGGTAAAGACATGCTATAGGACCGAACAGCTCAGTTGTGGAAATTTCGCTCTTCATATCCACATTCTCTATCAACGTGGGAGCCATATAGAACCCATCAATATGATCCGGGTCAGTCATGCGTCCACCACCAGTGAGAACCATTGCCCCCTCTTTCTTTGCCCGTTCCACAGCAGCGAGCATTTTATCAATCTGGCTTTGATTAATAACGGGGCCAAAATCATCGTTGTCGTCGGGGCCAACCCTGAGTTTTTTTGTTTCCTCAAGCAACCTGTCTCGAAATATCTCATAAATGTCATCAAAAATAATTATACGGCTTGCAGAGGCGCACCTCTGGCCAGCATTACTGAAGGCAGATAAAATAACCCACTTTGCCGCATCGTCCAAATCCGCGTCATCGCAAACCACGAGGGGATTCTTACCCCCCAACTCCAGAGAAACCTTTGCCAGTCTCTTACCAGCTGTTTCAGCAATCATCCTTCCTACAACGGTGGAACCCGTAAAGCTGATGACACCAACATCCGGATGTGCTACGAGGGGCGATCCAGCCTCTTCCCCGATTCCCTGCACGATATTCAAAACGCCCTGCGGAAGCCCAATTTCCCTGGAAATAACACCAACAATCCAGGCCGTGGCCGGTGTATCCTCGGCCGCCTTTAGAATTACGGTATTGCCGCAGATCATGGCAGGAAAGATCTTCCAGGCCACGTTCGCGATGGGTGTATTCGCCGCAATTATAAGGCCCGCCACTCCTATGGGCTGTCGTATGGTCATTGCATATTTGTTGGGCACAGCACTTGTAGTGGTCCTGCCATAAAGGCGTTGACCTTCTCCCGCAAAAAAAAGACCTAAAGCAATAGCACCATCCGTTTCGCCCAACGCCTCCTTGTGCGACTTGCCGGTTTCCAGAGCCACAATCCTGGCAATGTCCTCTCGCCGCTCTTTCATTCCCATTGCCAGGTCATGTAGTATCATTCCCCGCTTGACCGGGGGCGTGGCAGCCCAAGCAGGTTGTGCAGACAGTGCGACTTTAGCAGCCTTCTCTATGTCGTCTTCTCCTGAACGGACAAAACGGCATAATAGCTTTCCGTTGGCTGGATTCAACTTGTCAATTTCTTTCTGAGATTTTGAAAGACATTCCTTACCATTGATCCAGTTTAATACAGTATCAGGTATAATCTTTCTCATTATCGCCTCTCATATTTTTAACGCCTGTTCCTCTATCTTACCAGGCGGTAAAGCCTCCATCAATGATCATATTGGCGCCGGTCATATACGACGAGGCATCTGACACAAAAAAAATGATGGCACCGTTGTATTCGTCCTCTCTTGCCATACGACCCAGAGGTACTTTGCTCTGGTAGCCTCTAAGAAATTCAACATCCTGGTTATTTAAGACACCACCTAAGGTGATGGTATTAACTCGCACACCTTTCGGCGCCCAGTAGGTAGCCAGATATCGCGTCAGATTAAGCAGCGCCGACTTGGATGCCGAATACGCAACCGGTTTAAAAAACCCACTCCCTTCCTGCTGTCGATATTCGTAAATACGCTGGTCAGGAGATACAACTCCATATACGGAGCAAACGTTAACAACCGAACCTCGACCGGCCTCCGCCATTGCCCCGCCAATCACCTGGCAGGTCAAAAAAACGCCCTTGACATTTACATTCATAACCCTGTCCCACGATTCACCGGGATATGTCTCAAATGGGCCATTTTCCTTTGAAGATGAATTAGGCGGTGAGTCCAGGGCCGCGTTGTTCACCAGGGCATGAGGCGGCGTGCCCCATTTCCCAATTAGTGCTTTCAAGGCTGCCTCTAATGACGCCTTATTCGTCACGTCCGCGGAAAAATACAAAAAATTTTTTTCCTTTTCAAACTTGTTAATCTCAATCCCCGGGTCTTTGGGTAAATCAAGAACTACTACCCTGCCCCCCCTCTCAAGCAATGCAAGGCAGTATTGCCTCCCCAACTGTCCAAGGCCACCGGTAATCACCACGACCCTGTCTCGAACGTCGAAAATATCTCGCATCATATTTACCTTACGCGCATCTCGTCGTTAAAGCACCGAAAATTCCCTGACATGTGTCTGAAACACTATTCAACAACTTCAAACGATAAATTTTCATCCTCTTTTAGCCCTCTCGTCAGGCGCTTGCCGACAATGTTGTATAATTCGTAAGGTGGCAACCCATCTCCGGGTGACTTGAGAGCAATATGCTCTGGCCTAAGAACACTTCCCACACTCAAATTCCTGGCAGCCACAAGTTTTTTTGACATTTTATAAAGTGGTTTCTCTTCACAGGGCAGCGGCCTCTTTACTCCGTCCCCTATCGCAAGCCGGGCGCGGTGTAAATTGCGCACAAGCCTGCGAAGTCCAATTGGGGATAGGGAAAAGGAATGATCTGTCCCCTTCCATGAACGGTTCAATGTAAAATGTTTCTCAATGATCCTTGCACCAAGGACATAGGCTACCAAGGCCATAGAGATGCCACTTTCATGATCAGACAATCCTATAACAACGTCCGGAAATGTCTCACGGTAAGTAGTTATAACCTGCAAATTCATATCCTCATAGTTATATATTGGATAGGCGGCAGTGCAGTGAAGCAGACAAAGCTGCGGGTTAACAGGCATAATAGCATCATAAGCGCGTTTCACATCATCTAATGTTCCCCCTCCTGTGCTCACAATCATAGGCTTTCCGAAGTGCGCGACGTGTTTTAACAGTGGCGTATTCGTTAAATCCCCGGAAGCAAACTTGAATGCGGGCATATTTAACCTTGCCAAAAAGTCCGCACTGCTAAAGTCAAACGCGGTGGCAAATAAGGTAATTCCCAGATCCCTGGCATAGTCGATGAGTACCCGATACTCTGGGTCTCCAAATTCCAGGGCCTCGCGGTGTTTGCCATATGTGGACCCATAGCTGTTTTCATTGTTGTAAGTAGCATTATAGACTTCTCTTGTATAGAGCGACTTGTTATCCCTTTTCTGGAGTTTGACAGCATTTGCACCACACTCCTTGGCCACCCTGATCATTTCCTTAGCCGTATCCAGACTCCCCTGATGGTTATGGCCTATCTCAGCGACAACATAACAATCAGAATTGTCATTGACAATTTCCCCATTAATTATAATCTGTCGCATATTGTCCCCCATCATAGTGGTACAGGCAGAATATTTGTGCTCATAATTGATTTTTCCGGCAGACCAATCTCATCCCATCGCCTGCATCCGTGCCATTTGGGCATACCATTTGTTCTTATCAATCAGTTCACCCGGGCTCCCGCACTCTGTCACCTGCCCTTTGTCTAAGACAATAATCTGATCTGCACTTTTGATAGTGGATAAGCGATGGGCAATAATGATCATGGTAATATTTCTTGTTGACCGTATCTCTTTCATTGCACGTTGGATGTATTGTTCCGATTCAGAATCAAGGGAGCTTGTAGGCTCATCAAGGATAATGATGGATGCCTCCTGAAGCAGCGCCCTTGCAAGTATAATCCGCTGCCTTTGTCCCCCGGAGAGCTTTATTCCTCTTTCTCCCACTATTGTCCGGTATCCATCCGGAAACTCCTGTATGAAATTGTCCGCATAAGCCATTTTTGTTACCTTGATAATCTCTTCCATTGAGGATTCCGGCTTACAGTATCTGATATTGTTCTCAATTGTATCATTGAAAAGAAAACCTTCCTGCGTAACAAAGGCTATGGACCTCCGTAGCGTGGTCAAATCAATATCCTCAATCGATTGACCATCAATCATTATCTTCCCATCGAAAGGCACTCTTAGACGCGGAATCAGGTCAATGAGTGTTGATTTCCCTGCCCCTGACCTTCCCACAAGTGCCGTCATCTTACCTGCCGGGATTGTAAATTTCAGGTTCTTCAATGCAAAACCGTCGTTTAGATTATAGTAGAAGGAAACATCTTCGAACCTGATACCATCATGTAATTTCAGTTCTTTAAGAATTCCGCCCTTAATCGTACTGGCTTTCCTGGCCTCATTCATCAAATCATTTACCCTGAACAGGCTCCCGGAAAAACCAGCAAGGACCTGTCTGGCAGAAAAAATATTCCTGCTGTACGGCATTAGTCTTAAAAGCACAAAGATAAAAATACCCGTTTTGGCTAAAGACATATGAAATACTTCGACGGAAAAATAGAGGATGGTGAGTCCGGCTACAATCACCATGGGGTCCACTACAAATTCCATCTTGGCCTTTATCTTGCTGAGCTGGTAACTGTCAATCTTGATCTTTTCAGAGAGTCCCCTGATAAACGATGCCTCTTTTTCTACCGTTGCCGAAAGCATGAGGAGTCTTATGCCATTTAATCTCTCGATTAGGGAAGAGGCAATTCTGTTATTAAACTTTGAGACCTCGCTCCCTATCTCCCCGGACTTTTTAATACGCGACTTTAGGATAAGGCCTACAAAACCCATAATAACCATAGCAAATACTGTCATGCCTGGAGATAAAATGAGAAGTAAGACAAAGTACAGGGCAAAAATGACCATTGCGGAAAGCAGGGTGAAAAAACTGGAAATGCCACCCCCAGCCCTTATCCCGTCCACGGTCATGACATTGATCAATTCACCAACTCCATGTGTATCAAAAAACGGCATCTCCGCCCTGGCAAACCATTTAAAACCCGTGCTTCTGATATCAGCATTAATACACTCGGTAATCCACCTGCTGTAAATTGTTTTGAGATAGTTAAACAATTGCCTGATCATGAGCAATCCGAAAACAATAAACATCAGGGCAATAAGAGTCTTGGGCAATGAGAACAGATCAAAGACCCTTCCGATATACATCCACATCCTGGAGGACTCTGCTAACACAGCAAAGTCTTTCCCCTTTTCAATAAAATCCATAATGGGAAAAAGCATTGCAACACCAAAGCCCTCAAAAAAGGCAGCGGTAAGCGTGATCCCCGTAAGAAGAAATATCTTGGATTTTGTAACAGATGGAAAAAAGAGGATGGATTGAATAATTTTTCGCACTAAGTGATCCTTGATGGCCTCGTAAAAAGCCTCTATCTGTCTTTTTTTGTCATTCCCGCGAAGGCGGGAATCCAGTCATTTCAGACAGTTTTGGACTCCCGCCTTCGCGGGAGTGACGGTAAATTGGACTTTTTACGAGACTGTCATCCTTGATTAAATAATCAGTTCGGCCTTGTCAGGCTATCCGCCGTTCTCAACCAGATTTCGATGTTGACAAGACGCATAAGCCACTGCACGCCGCTGTGCCTACCGGTGCGGAAATTTTCAACAATATTTTCAAGCTCCCCTCGGGAGCAATAAGCAGCCAAGCGAGAATTAGGATCTGAGAGGTATTCAAGGTATCTGCCCAGACCATCGGGATCTTTAAGCCAGTCCGAATAGGGCAGAAGCAATCCGTTTTTCCGTCGGTGGATCAGTCTCTTAGATAAATATTTTTCGGCAATACGTTTAAGCACAGGCTTGGTAATACCACCCGGGGCCATGATTTTTCTGGGTATTGAGTTTGTTTTCCTGGCTAATGGCACATGGACAAAGGGAACTCGAGCCTCCACGGAAGCAGCCATAGACATCTTGTCCTGTCTGACTAACAAGGATTCAAGATAGGCCGTTTGATCTACTGCAAAGAGTCTTAATAAAAAAGACTTGAAATTATTACTGCTAACTTCACGTGCCCCATTTCCCGGCACCAGTTCCGGGAAAAGCCGGTGCAGCGGACGGATATCGCGATACACCGATGCGTACACAGCAGCGTCAAGTCCTGCAAATTTTTTAATGCCCATAAATGGCCGTCTATTTGGAAGGACTTTTGATGGGAGGATCCGTGATATCAGCTCCTGGTTGCGCAATTTACGCCAGATCTCGTAGCGGTAATAACCCCCAAACATCTCATCAGCCCCTTCGCCGGTTAATACCACCTTGGTTTCGGACCTAAGTTGATTGCAGATAAGCATAAGCATAACGCAACCACCGTGAGGTACAGGGCCTTCCATATGCCATATGGCCTGCTCCAAGGCATCCGCAAACTCCTTGTTGCCAAGAGGTATCTCATTGTGAACCAGGTTGTACCTTTCAACAACTTCATTGCGAAACTCACCTTCGTCAAGAGGATGATTGCCAAGGCTTGCTGAAAAAGAAGAAATTGGCCAGTCTGTCTCCTCGCTCGCCAAAGCCGCAACCACGCTTGAGTCAACACCCCCTGATAATTGAAGGGCATAACCTACGTCGCTTATCAAATGCGCCCTGAGCGATGTTTTTATAGCCCCCGAAATCTGCTCTACCGACTCATCCATGGTCATTGGCGTTTCTTGACCTAATAAATCAAGAATATTCAGGAAACATCGCGAGGTCACAGTACCGGTATTCAGACAGATTTTATATACTGTGCCGCCCGGCACACGCTCTATTCCCTTCAGGTTACTCTTCGTCCCCGCGGCCCAGGCAAAGGTCAAAAGCTCGGCCAATGCGCTCTCGTCAATCTCAGGTTTGATTAATCTTGTCAGCACGCGCATTTCGCTGGCAAAAGCGGTCGTTGATCCGTTTCGTAACATATATAAGGGCTTAATACCGTAAGGGTCTCGTGCCACAAAAGCCACGCTTTTTTTTCGATCTACTATGGCGAAAGCATACATCCCTTCCAATCGGTCCAGGATTTCCTCACCCCAGAACAGGTATCCTTGAAGAATTACCTCAGTGTCACAATTTGTATGGAAGTTTGCTCCGGCAGATTGAAGATCCTTGCGAATCTCCTTGTAGTTGTAAATTTCGCCGTTAAAGACAATCGAACAACGCCCAGTTGAATCGGTCATGGGCTGATTAGCATCATCGCTCAAGTCAATGATAGCAAGGCGGCGAAAAACCAGGGACAATCCGGGCTCACTTATCATCCCTCCCGAGTCAGGCCCCCTGTGATATAGGTCTCTGTCGACCCCATCGAGGAGTTCTTGTTGAAATATCCTTCCTGGTTCAAAAAATGCCGCGAATCCGCACATATTTAAATAGACCTTTGAATCTTTGGTAAAATGCACAAGCCATTTCGTTTTGCTTCCATTTAAAAAAAGTTTTCACCATAAATTGACTTTAGTTACAATTTTCCATCTATCCAGTCCCTGGAAAAATTCTATTCAATATCAAAATACATTGAAATATTGTCGCGCTTGTTTTTCCTGAAATCAAGATTGGGTACTCTACCGAAGACCACAGTATCATCGGCTACATCAGTATCTACCACTAAAGCACCCGCTGCAATTTGAACATTTTTACCAATCCGACAGCTTCCTAAAACGATTGCGCCGGGACTGAGAATGAGTCCATCTCCAAGTTTCGGATATTTTCCATAATTATTACCAATCGTGCAATTCTGAGTTATTATAGTATAGTTACCGTACTCAGCACGACCAAGAACACTTGCATATGCATGAAAGGGCATAAAATATTTCTTAATATCGAATTCATAAAATAAATCAATCGCACATTTGCTCTTAATTGATAAAAAAATTTGATCCAAAATAATTTTATCCGCCTGTTTAAGAAATAGATGTCTTGAAAAATAGTACATTAGTCTGGAATAATGTTCCAAATGTAGTGGATTAACAATTCCTTCTTTGCCTTCTGTTCTGTAATATTTATTTTTCACATGGCTATGCTCCTCTTTAATTCTAAAATATATATGGTAAAAGTCGTCTTTGTACTGCTTAAGATCTTTGATCAAATCTGGGTAAGGAGCATCTTTTTCTATCATTGTAAGGCATAAGTTCCAAACATCCTCTTTAGTGAAATTAGGATACATTCTATTTAGTCCTTTTCCTTGCGCTAAGAATCATTTAAAGGTAAAATTTAAGAAGCAGCCTTATAGCCTGTGCCTCATTTCCTGATTTGTCTAATTCACGCTGAACCCAGGACAGGGCTCGGATTTGCCGACACTTGTCAACTGATTCTAACTGAAACATAACAATGATAGAAGATACAGTTAGGAACTTGCCTTTCCCACCTTAATGCCTGGATACATGAATTCCCGCACGTATGAATCATCGGGTGGTTCCGGCTTTCTGGAGAGAACCTCTATCAAGGCATCCTCATCAAACGTCACACCATCATGTTCCATACGTGCTGGGACCATGCGACAACGACGCTTAATTAAAGCATAGTGGTCTTCTCTCCAGAAGGAACGCTCCGTGTCAAGGAGTACAATGGGCCGGTTTGTGCAAAGGGCAAAGCCAAAAGTTGTGGTAGCGGTCTGTTTAAAGATGAAAGCATCCGCCCGTTCCCAGCAACTCTCAAACGGCTCAGCTAACACCTCGTTACAGATAGGGCCGATGAGGTCCAAAACGTCGTTGATGCACTCAGGGTGGACTTTATAGAGCACGCGATAGCCCTTTGATGCCAGCAAGTGGACCAGCTTAAGCTCCAGGGCGATCTGGTAGTAAAAAAAATAGCCCGGGAAGCCATAATATCTGTTGGCATTCATGGGAGAGCCCATGAGCATTACGCTCTCGATGCGCTTGGGCAAACTTTTACTGGCCATAGACTGGTGCAGCCGTTTGTAGTGTGTGGAATCCGTTGCGACCACAGATATAGGTAGATGTCGGCTCACTGTGCAAGCAGCGTAGTCGTCGGCGTAGGCCTTGGCGCAGGCGCGCGTGGGACAGACAAATACGTCGTAGGCCGAGAGTTCAGTATAGCAGCCCATGTCCCAAGCCACCCCCCCCATTGAGTTGCCGTGGTGAAAGCCCACAGCCCGGGCGCCAGCGGCGCGGAAAGCCGCAGCAACGGTTTTGTGCAGAGGCCTGGCCGCCTCAGTGACCAAGACCTCGTCCGGCAAGCCTTTACGGTCCCTCAGTGCCTCGTATAGCGTGTAAAGCACTCCTAAGCGGTTCTTCCAGCAGGCAACAGCGTCTACTAGATGGAGAGTAAATCCAAACTTGCTTGAAAATATATTGTCGATGCGATCAACGATATCTTCAGCCGCCGTTGTCAGTGCCTGCGGGGCCTTACCGTCCGACCACCTGGAGGGTAAAAGGTTTTGCATATAGACATTTCGGACGAAAATTCCTCGTTCACGCACGTATTCGCCTTTGAGCCTGGAGAAGCTACCTATTCCCAGGGCTTTTCTATCGCTGCCCGTGCATCTCCTCAATAAACTCAGGTGGTCGTTGAACTTCAGATCCTTGGCCAGTCCTTTTAGCCTAAAAACTATTCGGCTCCACCCAGGGTCATGAGATTGAATACTCCCCAGCGCCCGCCAGTCGGGGTCATAAGCGGATTGTGCCAAACGGCCTACCTCTACACGTCCTCCCATTTTCCGCACCCTGACTTTGACAGCCTCGGCGTGCGATACCTGGGCTAAAAGCGCTATGTAAGAGAAATCCGCCAAAAGAACGCCCTGATGCTCAGGATCAAGGCTCAAAAGGGCCTCCTCAAAGGCGTCACGATAGCCACGCATCAGCGTAAAATACTCTTCATCGGACACAGGCCAGGGCAATTCGCCCAAGCACTCGATACCGATACTCGCCAAGGAATTAATGTCGGTTGGAAGCGTTGTCTGAGTGTTCATCTCGTAACAATCCGTCCAGCTCGATTGATTCGGCTACCTTATCCAGCATACGACTTCGAAGGCTTCAGCCGCAGAAAAACCCACAGCAGCGCCACGGCTCATGCCCAAGGCCCTCAAGGCCTCCACCGAGCGCGGGCGCGGGAAATTGCGGGTCTCGCTCTCATAGCAAGTCACGGCCTCAAGCTTGGCGTTAAGTGTCCGGGAGACGTCCGCAAAGTACCTCGGCGAGAATGGTGCCTCAAGCCTACCAAAGGCCCACTCGGTAGATGATGCCACCTCTAAGCAGAGCAGACGCTGTATTCACGTTCCTGCCATTGGTCTCGTGGCCGTAAGTACCGCTCGGAATGTAACCTCATGATCGATATTCAAATCGCCACCGTTATGGGTCACAACTGTGTCAGGTTCAAAGCTCTCAACGTGCTTTTCTACGTCCTTAATCACATCCAGAAACGGTAAGGTGTCGAATTTATTGTCTGGCAAGCCGTGCATGAATCGGCGATTTTGAGCAGGTTCTGCAAAGGTCTCCATGCATAATCACTATCACGGCAGAAGGCATTCCATTGATCAGCCCCTATTAAGCTCCTTGGCCTGAATTCAAGAGAGTTTTTCATCCTTTAATCAATATAATAAAGTTTTTCGTAAAAAGAAATCCATGTTATTAACACAGAATACTTGTATGTATCCTTATATATGGGACTAAGTGCCCAAATCATTCCATTCAAGTAAAGTATTTTCAGGAACATCTCTGATTGCTTTTCGATTATAATAAAGTTCTAAATACCGACTGGGGATTCCTGTCCCAGGCCTCTTTCCATCAATAATTTTCGGGCTATAATTTTCACCCTTTCTAATGTCTCGAATTGTACAAACACTTCTATAATACTTTTTTGAATCCTCAAGATCAGCATCCGAGGGCTTGACCTCATATGATCCTAAGCATCTTTCTGCTTTTCTCATACTCTCTACCCACGGTTTAAGCTCTTCCATTTCCAAAGAAATTGCATGGTGGTGTCCTGAATCTGAACGGGATATTGTGATGCGTTTTTCAATGACATGACCACCTAATGCTATTGCTATTATGTCCAAGTCTATGTCCCTTCCCGCAGCAGAAAAACCTACGGGTAAACCAAAAGTCTTTTGAAGATAAGGTATTGCTCTCATATTCATCTGGTCGTGTTTGTCAGTGTGAAAATCATGCATCAAAATGACTTCTCCTGTTCCATAAGCTCTATGCAGATCAAGTAACCGAACTATATCTGACAGTGCGGCAGGTCCCAAATCCACCATCAACGGCTTTTTTGTCTTTGCAGCCTCCATAATCAATGGCTCATAATTGACGTCCCAGGAACCAATTTTGTGCAATGGAACCTTACATCTTTCAAGAACATCAACGCCCTCCAAATAGTCTACAGTAGAAAAAAAGATAATATCTTTCTCTAAAGCATAATCAGCTATCTCTTGCCATTCATCTTGTGTAAAGGTAAGCCCCTTGAACATTTGATACATATTTTCTTCGATCATATTTCCATGGATATCTTTATATCGAAAGGTGGTCGCCAGGTCGCTTAGGTTTCCTTCAGGGCTAATGGTCTGAAACTTTACCGCATCAAAATTTGCTTCTTTGGCAATATCTACCAATTTTTTTGCTCTGTCCATATCACCATTTGCAGTAGTACCCACTTCTGCGATCAAAAAACAGGGGTAGCCTGCCCCGATAGCTTTATCATCTATTACTACCGACTTATTATTCATGTGTGTTCACGCCCCCTTATATAGATTGATTTCAAACAAATTGTTTCTGTAACTCTGCCTTGTTAATATTTCCATTCGTAATAATTTCAAGGCCTTTATCACCATGGTTGAAGAGAAGATCGATTGAAGACATATTACTCAAAAATGCACCATGCATTTGTGAATATGCGGGATGTTTATATTCCTGGAAATAAACTCCGATGTCCTCTTTCTTAAAATCGTCAATTTCAGAATAATTACGGCCCAAAGTGCCAAAGATATAAACATCGGCACCATATTTTTTACACATATCCAGTACCAAACCGCTCTTTTTCCCTTGAAATTCTTCATCACATGCCCGGCGAATTTCCACTTCGATTCCAAACATATCCAGCAAGAAACAAAGGATGTGGTCATTGAGTGGAACGAGGTGAGTCCAATCCCTTTGATAAAGGTCTTTAAAGAAATCTGCATACCGAGAAAAAAAAGGCGATTTCTTATAGGCTAATTGTATAGTTTTCCAATGTTTTTTCTTCCAGTTTATACTGTTATTTATTTCTATCTCTCTTATCGCCTTTTCACGATGTCCTGAAGTCAGAACTGGAACGGTCAACCATACCGGACCATTCTTGGTTTTAATCTTATTTCTATTGTTCCAATCCTTTTTCAGGTATTGAACATCATCAAAAATACAGAATACATCGCTCAGGGCAATTTTATGCAGCAATCCAAGCCAAGGCAAATACACCGGCTGATGTGCTGTAAGAATCACTATTTTAGCCTTTTCCCTATCAAACTGGGGCCTTTTCTAACAGTTCACAAATTCTTGATATTTCTTCATCTTTAAGGGCGGGATAGATTGGCAACGAAAGGGTTTCATCCACAATTTTCTCTGATACCGGAAAGGCCGCCGGATCAAGTCCCAAATAGCGATGAAGCAGCTCATATCGTTCGATGGGAATAATTGTTTGTATGCCATTTTCCGAAAGATATTTTTTAAGCCGGTCCCGGTCTTCTTCGCAATTGAACCGGACTACGAAACGGTAGAATATGGGTTCAGAATCCTGACGCGCTTTCTGGAAACGTAAATGCGGAGGTAGTACCTCCTTGTAACTATCACTTATCTTCTTCCGTCGTTCAATAAAATATTGTAGACGTATAAGCTGAGAACGTACAAGGGCAGCCTGCATATCGGTCATCTTAAAATTAAATCTGGGGTAGTAGTCCCCACGACAATCAAACTCGCGATAATCCCTTGCTTTTTCAGACAACCTCTTGTTCATGCTAAAAAGTAAGCCCCCCTGACCTCCTGTAATTATTTTGGTTGCATAAAAAGAAAAAATAGACAAATGGCCTATAGTACCAACTTTGCTTTTTCCACTTATTGCACCGAGGGCCTGCGCGGTATCTTCAATAATAGTTATACCACTTTTCAATAATCTTCTAAGGTCTGCGGGGAAGCCATAAATGTGAGGCACAATGATTGCTTTGGTTTTTTCTGTTATAACTTCTTCAACAGAATCGTGATCGATGTTGAAATCCGACTCTCTTATATCAACCAATACTGGCTTTGCACCAGACATATAAATAGCATTGAGAACCGCTGAGCAGACGTAGGTTGGCAGAATAACCTCATCGCCTTTATTAACTTCCAATAATTTTAATCCCAAGAATAATGAAGCCGTTCCAGAAGAAAGGGCTACAGCGTTTCCGCCTCCCAAGTAAAAGGTAAAATCCCTTTCCAAACCTTCAACTTCAGGCCCCTGATCAAGCCATCCTGAAGTAAGCACCTTTTTGACAGCGGCTTGCTCTTCTTCGCCAATAAATGGTTTGTTGTGTTGAATAATATGCAATTAAATAGATTATAGGACTTTATATGACTTGATTCTATTTTTATAGTAGCCTTCCTTGACCGTCATCGGATTACCATATATCAAAGAATAGGGCGGTATGTATCCAGCATCTATGATGGTTCCGGCGGCTACAACAGAGTGATGACAAATATGAGCACCACCTTTGATCACACTGTGTGATCCTATGAATACATGATGCTCTATGATTATTTCTTTACAAATATTTTCATCCGAAAGACCCAAAGTCAATAGGTGTGAATCCGCCACGTTTATCGCAACAAAAGAGGCGATGTCGCAGTGGTGACCAATATACACTCGAGATCCCCTGGCATTAATCTCCGACATGCCTCCGATGTAAACATTATCTTCGATCTCAGGATCACCGTTGATCCACACCAATGGGTGGTAAGGATTATCTTTGTTATTCATCATGGTCAGAAACATTTTCTTGAAAGCTTTACTATCCATGGCTCTTCCAAAGAAAAAGATCATACATATAAAAGGATTGCCAGATTCTCGGATGTACATACTTCGACTTTCCCCTGAGGCCCAACTTTGATGCCATGCTGAGCACTTTATCCTGGGATACCCATAGGGTCACGTCAACATAACTAAGGGCCTCCTTTTTGTGTTCTTGAGATATATCTAACCCTTTAACTGTCTGCCTGAAGGCCTCCTTTTTTTGGGGATCCGGATTTGCAGCAAGATAGACAATGCCGCCAGGACTGAGTATTCTTGATACCTCTTTTAAAGCCCATTCCATTCCCTCTGTATCTTCCAAGTATTGCAACACACTGTAAGCAAAAATTTTATTGAAAGAATTACTTTTAATGGGTAAAGTCCTAATATCCCCGGCACAAAAATAAATATTATCAGTATCTAAACAATTTTCCCTTGCCCTAAAGACCATATGGTTACTGAGATCAATTCCAATAATTCGCTTTACCCATGGCGAAAGGGCAAGGGGGATAATACCTGTGCCGCAACCGATATCGAGAATTTCATCGTCAGGTTGTATATCAAGGGCTGTTATAATTTCATGTAAGGTGTATAGGAAACCCACGATACCCATATTACCACGACCAGTTGCCTGGAAATCAGAGGGTGCCGTTGCCTTATCATTCCATATTTCACGCCATAAAATTCTTGTCTCTCTCATTGATCCTACGCACCAGCTCCCAGAGGTTTATTTCCCGTAATAACAAAGAAAGTCCCGCAATTGATAGAAGGCCGAAAGCGATTGATAATTGACAAAATAGGCTTTTTGACTCTATTACCTTTCTTTCTACTGAAGAAATGAATCAATATGGGCAACTGAGCAAGAAAGGGTATGTCATGCCGAATGTTATAAAAGTTGACTTGCTCATAACCAATCCGTTCCAGTTCGTCATGCATCGCCATGGGATCAATCGGGTACTCATTGGGAGAGAGTTTTTTCCGCCAACCAGCGATTTTCCATTCAAGGAGTTCCAATACATCCCGACTGCTTGGCTCAACGGCTATAAATCTCCCTCCATCCTTGAGAACTCTAAGGCTTTCACAGTACACACCGGAACGGTCGGGGAAGTGATGAAGTACGCCACCGAAAAAACAATAATCCACCGTCCCACTCACTATATCAAGATTCTCGGCGTCTCCCACCATGAAGGCTATATGTTCCTTCCAGTCCTTCCACAGTTCATTTGCTTGTTTGATAAGATCAGAGGAAATATCCACTCCAATAACCTGTGCACCACGTTTTGCAAGCAAGGCACAGGAAATTCCCGAAGCACTTCCAATGTCAAGGACTTTTTTTCCATAAAGATCAGGCATAACCCTGTTAAATACATCTTCATATTCTTCTTCATCAAAAGCAGCATAGATTCTTTGCTGGGCTATACGATCCCAGAATTCAGTCTCTGAAGACTTATCCTGTTTATGGCTTGACATTGTGACTTAATGTGATAAAAGCTTCTATGATCTGATTTGATTAATCTTTCAAATTTCATCGGTCCGAATTAATAAACATCTTCCAGAAGAATTACCTCCCCCTTTTTTATCGATCTTTTAGTCTTTCTATTAAGGAGGAATGGCATATATTTAGGCGGAATTCCTTTGCCCGGTCTACGGAAGGACAAATTGTCGTTGGATATAATTTCATTAATATTAATGTCACGTTCAGCAACAATACTACGACGGCACAGGAGACGCATTCCTTCTTCTGTCTTTGTTGGCTTCAATTCCGGGCTGCCTAATGCTTCTTCCGCCTCACGTATTTGCCTGACCAGTGTTTTCAGTTCCTTAAAATCCACTGAAAACCGATGGTCCGGACCATATAGATTCTTATCCAATGTAAAATGCCTCTCATACACCTTGGCACCTAAAGTCACCGCCATAATTCCTGCGGTAGTGCCAAGAGTATGGTCAGAAAAACCAATTATCACGTTTGAATAAATCTTACTTAAACTCTGGATTTTGATCATATTTGCATCCTTAAAGGCCGCTGGATACATAGAGACACAATGGAGCAAGACAATTTTCTCATTAATAGGCATGACCGCTTGCAGGGCTTCATCGATTTCAGATAAATAGGCCATACCTGTCGAGAGAATCAGAGGAAGGCCATGGGATGCATATTCTTTCAACATTTCAATATGTGTTAGATCATCTGAACCAACCTTTATTGCTGGAACTCCTATTTCTAAAAGCACCTTAAGATCAGAGATGTTTTGAGGGGTGGCAAAGAAAACTATATCTTTCTTTCTGCAATAATCAGCAATACAATTCATATCTTCCCCGGAGAGCTCATAGCGCTTAAACATCTCATATTGTGATTCTCGGAAGATCTTTCCTTGGGACTCATATTCATAGATCTCCTTCTTGTCCTGAATAACATCAGATGCCTTGAATAACTGGAACTTAATTGCATCAACGCCACTCTCTTTAGCTACTTCAATCATCTCCTTTGCCAATTTTAGATCACCATTATGGTTTATCCCAGCTTCTGCAATAATATAAACTGGGTTTTTTCCTCCAACTATTTTATTACCGATCTTGATTTCTTTCATAATCAGTGGACTTTCATTATCAAATTACTGAACGTATTAATTCAAATCCTTCAGCAATTTCTAATCCGGCCTGGCTGCCCCTTCTCATCGCCAAGGTCTTTATGCCCTCTACAGATCTTGGATGGGGATGCGATTCCATTTCCGATATATAAAGATTCATCGCTGAGATCTTTTTTTCAAAATATGGTGTAATATCTACAAAGTGATTTGGCCTAAAACCTGGTCCTGTCACGCCAAAAGTCCATTCTGTAGAAGAGAGAATTTCGAATGCGTATATTGCGGATACTGAAGATTCCCTCGAGGGCCGGAGAGCAGTAATTACCGCTTGCGCCGTAACCCTGTGATCAACGTTGAGATCGCCAGCATAATGGGCATAAACAATGTTTGGCTTAACCAGTTGAATTTCGTCCTCTATCACCTTTATTACTTCAAGAAGATCTACGCTATCCATCCGATTATCAGGAAAATTATTTAATTTAACGGATACGGCTCCCAGAAGTTTTGCCACTTCTTGCGCCTGATTTTTAATAGCCTTTAACTCATTGCTTTGCTTGCTGTTTCCTCTAACAGGATCACGGGAGGTAATTCCTTCTGCGAGGATCAAAATATATACCTGATCGCCTTCTGACACATGTCGCGCTATGGTCCCGCCGCACCCAAGGACTTCATCGTCTGGGTGAGCTGCTATTATGAGAATATTTTCACTCATATCTATCTTTTATCACTGTATCTGGAGTTTTTAAAATCTTCTAAACACGCAACAACCCGCTGTGTACCATAACCATCTACCAGTTGTCGCCCAATGAGACTCATTTTTTCCCTTCTTTCAGAATTATTAATAAGAATACTAAGACAATCGACAATATTTTCTTCCTTAACATCTTCCCACCATCCTAAATTTATAGAGACCCCTTTCTTTTCTAATTGCTCTGCAACCGGAATCTGGTTCTCAGCTAATACCAGAATTATATTTGGAAGGCCCAAATATGCCATTTCCCAACAAGTAGAACCTCCGGCACTAATCGCTATATCTGCCCACATCATCAGAGAAGATATGTTATTGACATCTTTAAATAACTTTGCATCAAAAGGTAATTCTTTGAGGTAAATCTCCAAAGATGCAATGTTAGGATTAGTTCCACCAACTACTACTTTCACATCTGAGGAAAATCCTTTTAATCTTTTCAAAGCCTGAAGTACTTTTAAAGTTTGGTTATTAGGGTCGCTCCCTCCCAATGTTACCAGGATTCTGCTGGCGGTTCTCGAAAATGTCCTTTGCTGCTTTTTGAAATCCAAAAACTCCCGTCGCAACATGACATATTTGTTTCCTAAAAGAAGGCGGCAATATGGTTCATGAGAATAACTAAAGCAATATTCAGCACCCAAATTCTGATTTAATACCACGTCTGAGACAAAATAATATTTTGCAATATCATCAATGCAGCAAAGAGAAAACCCTGCTGATTTTATAGATCTCTGGTACTCGGTGTGAAATTGATAGCCATCAGTAACAACCCAGTCTGCATCAATGTTTTTGGCTATCCTGACAACCTCCGCTGCATCATCTTCAACAGATGCGTCCTCTTTTAAAAATAAGTATTTAAAACCATCATCAGTCAACCGCTTGAGTAAGGGTTTGGCGGTCGGTCTAGTTATGAATATTGGCTCATGATTTTTTGTTTTTAGGGCCTGGGCTAAAGCAAGGCAGCGCATGATGTGTCCTATGCCCACACGAGCGCCTCCGTCAACCCTCATAAGGATGTATGACCGCTTCATCTTATCCTGAAAACGGGTTTAGGGGGTGGACCATACAGGCGCGATCGCACATCTCCTTTTTCAATAGCCTCGGCCATTAATTCGAGGACCTGCCCGTAGATGGATATAATAGAATCCGTATCATCCTGGGTTAATGCATAGCTTATATTATGACTTCCCCACATGAGCACGCCTCGACTAAGGACTTCTTGAAAAAAAAGGCTCTTTATTTCATCTGCTGCGATGGAATCGAAATCTTTAAAATCAAAAATTTTGCAAGGAGGCATGCCTTTGAGTTTTACAATATTATCGAGTCCGTATCTTTTAATTTCTGCTGCTGTAGCCTCAGATAGTTTTTCGCCTCTCTCCCAAAGTACTTCTATCACATTCTCACGCCTCATTTTATGAATAGTCGCTATAGCCGCAGCCAGGGACAGGGCTTCCCCGCCAAAGGTAAAGGAATAAAATATGTCTTCCATCTCGCGCATGATTTCAGTCTTGCCCACTATGGCGGAGATTGGAAACCCATTGGCAATACTTTTTCCGAATGTGGCCAGATCAGGGACGACCCCGAACATTGACTGGGCACCTCCGATGTGGAAACGAAAACCGGTAACTATCTCGTCAAAAATAAAAATTGCACCATGTTCATGGGCAATACTCTTGACACTTTCGAGAAAACCGGGTAAGGGTTCTTCAGCGCTCATGGGCTCCATGATTACCGCCGCAAACTCCCCCGAATGTCCTTCCAATATCTCTCGAAGTGAACTCAGATCGTTATACTCAAACCGATGGGTAAGATCACAAACCGCCTTTGGAACACCTTTATTTCGGGTAGTAGCGCCAATGTACCAATCATGCCAGCCATGATATCCACAAGAAGCAACGCGTTCTCTTCCGGTATATGCCCTTGCAAGGCGTATTGCCGCAGTTGTAACGTCAGACCCGTTTTTTCCATAGCGTACCATTTCCGCGCATGGAATAATTTCACAAAGCATTTCAGCCAATTCGATTTCCAGGGTTGTTGCGAGGGAAAAGCTCACTCCTTTTTTGAGTTGCTCTATAACGGCCCGGTCCACATCGGGATCACAGTATCCAAGTACAACTGGTAACAAACCATTTGTTAGATCAATATATTCGTTTCCGTCAACATCCCATGCTCGGGATCCCTTAGCATGTGTTAAAAACAATGGTGCAGCATCTGTAGGCAATAGGATATGGCTCTTGCTAAAGGTCTGTGAACCTAAAGGGATGTGCTTGAGAGCGCGTTCAAGCATGCTTTTGCTTTTTTTGTACCGTAAGTTATGATTAGTCATCTTATTCTATTTCGCATCCTTATCTAAAAACTATATCAATATCTCTTAGAGGTTCATTAATCCAAACACCTTTTTCCGCTGAACGCTTTGCAACCTCTGCCAAAGCCAGAGAGGCAAGACCCGATTGCAGCTTTTTCTGCCAGATTTCCGGTTTTTTTATGGCTGCTATCACAGAATCCCTTTGCAGCCGCAATTCAACATCAGGATCGTCAAATTCTTCATGGAAAAGTTCGTCCGTACTGTTTTTAGTGGCATCAAAGAATTCTACCCGAATCATTTCTGGCCTTTTTCCTTTGCTCAGCCATGTCAATGTGCCTTTTTCACCTATTATCTCTATTCCCCTGCTCTTGTCCCTCCTGAGATAATCCATATACAAACTAGTGAATATTCCATTTTCGTGAATTAGATTTATTGACGCTATCTCTTCAACGTCTGTTTCCAAGAACCCGCTTTGAGCCGTAACTGCGAAGAGGGACTTCACAGGCCCACCAAACCAGTTTGCGAGGTCCAAATCATGTATATCATCTAAGATAATTCCTCCCCCTTGGTCCCTCTTTGCGCTATAAGTAGCCCTGTAGTCCTGGCCCGGTCGCCAGTTAGGAAGAAAATGTGCAAAATGGATACGTATCACAATCGCCCTTCCGATCATCCGTTCATCAAATGCCCTTTTCAGTGTTGTAACACCCGGATGAAAGCGCATATTGCACGCCACCCAGATAAGCCTGGGCCTTTTCCTGAAGGCCGGCATGAGGCTCAGTGCAGAGGAAAGCGAATCACTAACCGGTTTTTCTATGAACAGGTGGGCGTTGCTATTTTCGATTACCTTGTGCGCTATGGGCATATGGAGATGGTTGGGACTGGAAATCCAAACCATATCAGGTTTCCATGCCAGGCCCGAATTAAGATCGGATAAGACATTAACCGAGTATTTGTCTCTTACATGACCCGCAGCCAAGTCATCGATGTCCATACCACATACCTGATCCCTGCCCACTAATTGAACCAGGTTTTCCAGATGCCTTTTACCAATTGATCCTAAACCGCAAACGAGGTGCTTCATCAGGATTCCTTTTCTATAATACTGGCTAAATATGTGGCTAATTTAAGATCAGTCGGCGTGTCAATATCTATCGATCTTTCAAAAGGCATGGCATAACCGGCTAATCGCGATGTATAAAACGATTTTTCTTTGAGAAATATTTTTGTTTGTGCCCAATATGTAGACCCGTTATCCACAACCATTTCAGGAATTTCCTTTTCGCATTTTTCCATAAACTCCGGCCATACAAAACTTAGATGACCATGTTCATCCTGTTTCATCGCCCACCACGCTGGAATCGGATAATGGGTCACAGCCATTACTGATGTAGCATTTTTTGATAACATTAACTCAAAGGAATTTTTGATATCTTCTGCGGTCCGCATCGGAGCTGTAGCATATAGACAGCACAAAAAATCAGGCACAAAACCATCCTGCCAGAGCCAATCCAAAACATGCAAGCAGACTTCAACTACTGTAGAATCATCTGTAGCCAGCCCCGGAGGTCGTGACAACACTTCAGCATTTGTATCTCGAACTACTTTAGCTATTTCTTCATCTTCAGTACTGACTATAATCCGGTCAAAAAGGCCACAGTCTTTCGCAGCCTCAATAGTATAATGGATAATTGGCCTTCCCATAAATGAAAGGATGTTTTTTCTCGGCAATCTTTTTGAACCACCGCGAGCTGGAATTACACAGAGTCGCTTTGACATTGATGAAATAATATTACTGCTTCTCCGCTTTATTATTAATGATATCTGTCATCTCCTCAACGCTTAAAAAAACAGTATTTGTCCCTGAATTATATTCAAAGTCTTCCTGGACCGATTTTCCCTTGCTGTTATCAAAGCGCCTTTCGAAATACCGGAACTGTGGTTTGATTACATAGTATTTGTCAAATTCAACCGTGAATCTTGCATCGTCTCTCGTAATCATTACCTCATGGAGTTTTTCGCCTGACCTTATACCGATTATTTCGGTCTTGCAGTCCGGACAAATGGCCTTTGCCAGGTCCATGATATTCATGCTTGGTATCTTGGGCACAAAAAGCTCGCCGCCTACCATGTTCTCCATGCATTCGAGAACGAAATTGACGCCCTGATCAAGGGTAATCCAGAAGCGAGTCATTCGCGGATCGGTGATCGGCAGTGTACCCGTTTCACGCTGATTCTCAAAATATGGAATAACACTTCCCCTGCTGCCTACGACATTTCCATAACGAACCACGCTGAAGATGGTACCGTCCCTCTTGGTATAGGAATTACCAGCAATGAAAAGCTTGTCCGAGCAGAGTTTTGTTGCACCGTAAAGATTTATTGGGTTGGCAGCCTTATCAGTACTCAGGGCAAGGACCCTTTTTACACCCTGATCAATGGCCACGTTTATAACATTTTGGGCACCTATTATATTTGTCTTAATCGCTTCAAATGGATTGTATTCAAGAGTCGGTACCTGTTTCAGGGCGGCCGCATGGATAACATATTCCACTCCCTGGAATGCCCTGTTCAGTCGCTCTTTGTCTCTAACGTCACCAATAAAATACCTCATACAGCCATATCTGGTATCTGGAAACTGCTGGGCCATCTCCCACTGCTTCAACTCATCCCGGCTGAAAATAATAAGCTTTTTGGGCTTGTATCTCTTTAAAATAATCTCCGTACACTTTTTGCCGAACGATCCGGTCCCGCCGGTAATTAATACAATTTTATCATTAAACATCGTTTCACTCCATCGCTTCGCTTGATAAAATCTCGACACGTCGAGATTTTATCCGGTCATCTTTCTGGCCTTTTGCCATACTGATTCCAGGCCATGGCCCATGATTTTTTCCTGAAGCTGATCAAATTTTATTATATCTGAAGAAATCTCTATCATGCCTGCAATATCTTTCAAATGCTTTTCTGATTTGCCTTCATGATAGTACTGCAATTTCCGTAAAATGACATATTCGGGCGGCGCCAACCATATAGGATCTCCTTCCATAAAATATTTCTTTCGATTCGACATAGCCCAATGATGAAGTTCATCCTCACCCAAAAGATAAACATCAGCTTTAAAACCTGTATTATGATGAATAAGGTTGAAATGACCATGTAGTGATCGTCTGATTTCCAGTTTAATTACTTCAGAGGGTGGACAATAAAACTCTTCAGAGGGGAAAGTCTCAATTATCTTTTCAGCATCTTCCATATTCAACTCTATGACCATATCAATATCGTGTGTCAAGCGCGGCTCTCCATAAATAATACACGCGACCGCCCCTGTAACCATGTACTTTACTTTTGCCCCATTTAGGCGGCTGATAAAAATTTGAAATAGATTATGTTCGTGCATATAAAAATATTTCCCGAAGCCTCTCCTGAATCTTTTCCTCTGTCCAATCCGGATTATGGGATCGCAAACCCGCTGCCTTGAACTCCCTTGCAGAAAAGTAAAGCCTCTGTGCAATCTTGAGTTTCTGTTCGGGTGTCATTGACTTAAATATACGTTTTTGTTCCGGATGCATATATAAAATAAGCTCCCCCCGCTTACTGGTTTTATAAAACGCAACTTCGTTGTTTTTTTAAGTCCCGCCTCTGGTGGGACGCTATATAAAATCGTAAAACGATTTTATGATATATTGAAAAATCTCATCATCCATATCAGGAAACAGTGGCAGGCTTACGCAGGAATTAAAATAATTCTCTGCTTCTGGAAATCGACCAGGGTTATAATTATATTTCTGGCGATAAAAAGGCTGGCGATAAATTGGTATATAGTGGACCTGACAGTATATTCCCTTTTCGCGCAGGCCAAGGAAAAGTTCATCTCGGCTTATCCGGCAATCCGGACCGAGCCTGATGGGATAGAGATGAAAACAGGGATCAGTTCCCGCAGGCCAGGGTGGGAGGATAACAACCTGCTCCCGCTCCAGTTCGGCAAAGGCCTCATTGTATCGTCTTGCAATTTCCTGTCTCTTTGCCTTGAATGTTTCCAGGCGCTTCAACTGCGAAAGACCTAAGGCACACTGGATATCCGTGATTCTACCGTTAAACCCCAACGAATGCATCTCGTAATACCAGGGGGGAGGAGAGTTACGAGAGACAAGTGACCCCGCGTACCGCGGGGCAGGCACGTGACAAGTGACAAATCGTATGGGATCTTTTTCTATGCCATGATTTGCAAGTTGTCTGAGTTTTGCAGCAATATTGTCATCATTAGTTAGTATGGCTCCACCCTCTCCCGTTGTAATGGTCTTAACAGGGTGAAAGGATAAAACGGACATATCTGTATGTACGCAGGACCCGCAGGCATATTCCTTATCAGCATGTTTGTATGTGGATCCGATAGCGTGGGCCGCATCTTCAATCAAGGCAAACCCGTATTTCTCTGACAATAATTTAAATTGAGGCAGGTCGGCCGGTACTCCTGCAAAATCCACAGGTATGACAACCCTGGGCACTCCTTGGGTTTTGCAATATTCTTCTACCTTCTCGGGTGAAAGACATAACGTTTTTGGATCAATGTCCGCAAAATCAGCTCTTCCTCCACAGTAGGCAATACAATTGGCAGAGGCTAAAAAGGAAATGGGAGAAGTCAGTCCTGTTTCTCCTGGGGCCATGTCCAATGCGAGGCAGGCAAAGTGAAGGGCCATAGTGCCGTTTGAGACAGCAATACAGTGCCTGGCCCCGCATTGACGGGCCAGGGCATCCTCAAATTCTCTGACCCTGGGTCCCTGGGTCAGCCAGTCAGAGCGCAGTACGGAACAAACTGCCTCAATATCTTCCTCACTAATGCTCTGCTTGCCGTAAGGGATGATTCGTGTCATTTGTATAGAGTTGCAGAAAACGAATTTGGGGTTTTATCCTGACAGATGAAACGGGGTCTATTGATAATTCAGTATAATTCCGTGGTGAACTAATACCTATTTGCTAAATCTCCGTAATCCTGTTTGCAAATCCAAGAGAAGCAAGATGTTCCTTAATCTCTTTCTCTTCACTTTCCGAATAATCACAAAGCGTACATTCTGAATCAGGAAGGACATACCCATTGTACTCAAGGTAGGACATAACCTTTTCAAAGGATTCATCCTCTGACTCATAAGCCGTCTTTAAAATAATTTCGGAATTCTCAGGCGCCTCGTAAGGATCGGAGATACCTGTAAAGTTGGCTATTTCACCGGACCTTGCCTTTTTGTACAGCCCCTTGGGATCTCTCTTCTCTAAAAAATTTATGGGGCAATCACAAAACACTTCCACATAATCGCCTAACAAGTCCCGATTTAGCCGTCTTGTCTTCCTGTAAGGAGAAATAGCGGCCACAACACTGACGATGTCATTTTTGTTAAGCAGGTACGAAACAAAACCTATCCTGCGAATATTTATGTCTCTATCGTTTTTTGAAAACCCTAATCCTTGTGAAAAATTGGTTCGGATAATATCGCCATCAAGAAGCTCAGCCTTTATACCCCGTCTTTTCAATTCCATATAAACCCTGTAAGAGTTAGTGCTTTTTCCAGAGCCAGACAGCCCAGTAAACCAGACAGTAAATCCTTTTTCCATAGTATGAAATCTCCCAAACTTATTCGAGTTCGAATACAGTGTTCCCTTTTTTTTGATACCTTAAACCGCATACATCGCACGTGGCGTTCTTTCCATCAAAGTGCAGACGGATTCCACAACGGCACATCCATCCCTTGACTTTTCCCGGATTCCCGGCCACAAGGGCGAAGTCGGGGACATCCTCAATCACTACAGCCCCTGCTCCGACAAATGCGAATCGTCCAATTGTATGCCCGCACACAATGGTTGAATTTGCCCCTAAGGTAGCTCCCTCCCGGACTAAAGTGGATCGAAACTCATCCTTTCTCGGGACATAGCTTCTCGGATTAAAAACATTCGTAAAAACCATAGAGGGGCCACAAAACACACCATCTTCCAAAGTAACGGCCGGATATACAGAGACATTATTCTGGATTTTCACCCGGTCCCCAATCGTCACATCCGGCCCAATCATGACATTCTGTCCAATACTACAGCCCTTGCCGATCCTGCTTCCTTTAATTATATGGGAAAAATGCCATATCTTTGTCTCATTCCCTACCTGACACCCCGGGTCAATAACTGCCGTTTCATGAACAAAAAAGCTCCGCCGCTGTTTGTCATCTTGTAGAACTTTTAATGAAACAGGTTTGCCTTCGTTCTCTAAGGACTGCTGGCACATCTCAAGTACCCTCAGAACCATGAGGGCCTCTTCCCCGTCTGTTTTGGGTTTCAGGCCATTGGTAATGCAATGCAGAAAATGCCGGCATTCTTCCTTAAGCGGTTCAGTCTTCTCGATGGAGACCTTTTCCGCTGCCTGCTTGCTTGGAACTGGAATGTGGTCTTTCCATTCTATCCGGTGTGGGTAAAGTAGAAGCTTATCCTCCGGTTCCACATCGTCAAACACGGCCATTTTTCTATCCCCAACCACAACTAACCGCTGTTCCTTATAGGGATGAAGCCAGCTCACGAAAATATGGGCCCTGATCCCGGACTGAAAAGACAGACTGCTCAGAGTAACATCTTCTACCTGCGGGTGAAGATAGCGAGCGCCTGTGCTGATAACATGCTCCGGCATTTCGCCTGTTAAGGAAAGAATCACAGAGATGTCATGGGGTGCAAAGCTCCAGAGTATATTTTCCTCCCTCCTTATCTTTCCTAAATTCAAACGGTTTGAATAGATATATTGAATCTTTCCTAACTCGCCGTCTGATACTAACTGTTCAAGTTTAATAATGGCCGGATGGTACCGAAGAAGGTGTCCCACCATCAGTACTCTTTTTCCTTCCCTTGCCAGTTTATGCAATTCAAGGCCTTCCTCCTCGTGAAGGGCGATGGGCTTTTCTACAAATACGTGCTTGCCGGCTAAAAGCGCTTCTTTTGCCATTGGATAATGCATTTCAGCAGGACTGGATATAGCTAATGCCTCAAAAGATGCATTATCTAAAATAGACTGAAAGGAATCAGTTGAATAGGCATCAGGATATGTCTTTGCAAACTCCTGAAGCACATCCCTGCGGCTATCACAGACAGCACCCAAAGAGCCTAAAGAATCAAAGTTCCGAACCAGATTCCTGCCCCAGTACCCCGCGCCCACAACAGCGATTTTAATCTGACCAGTCATTCTTTCAACCTCATTTCTTGAAATAGTCAATTACGCTCTGGATGATTGCCTCAAGATCATAAGACGGCTCAAATCCTATTAGCTTCCTTATTTTTTCAATGATGGGACATCGTCGCTCCATGTCTTCAAACCCCGGCCCATAGGCCTTCTCGTAGGAAATATGTTCGACCTCAGAACTACTCCCTGTCATCTCTCTGACCTTTTGCGCGAGGTCATTTATGGCAACTTCCTTATCGTTGCCAATATTAAAGACATCTCCTTCCGCTGTCGGCTCATCCATCAGTCTTGCTATCGCCCCGACAACATCATTGACATGTGTGAAACTCCGGGTCTGGGTTCCTTCTCCATATACGACTATCGGTTTTCCCAGCAGCGCGCTTTGCACAAATGTTGGAAGTACCATCCCATACTGGCCTGTCTGCCGGGGGCCCACTGTATTGAACAATCGCCCGATTACTACCGGCAGTTTCTTCTCATCGAAATATGCAAGGGCCAGGAACTCATCTAATGTTTTCGAGCAGGCATAGGCCCAGCGCCGTTTTTTTACAGACCCCATTACGCGATTATCATCTTCTGACAAATCATGATTAACGTGTTTTCCGTATATCTCTGAAGTCGATGCAATAAAGATCTTTTTCTTGAACCGGTTGGCAAGCCTTAAGACCACCTCTGTTCCTTTCACATTAATATCCAGTGTCTCCACCGGGTGATCCATAATATTCTTTACACCAACTGCTGCTGCCATGTGGTAAATATGGTCTATCTTGAAAATCAATTCATTCATGACAGACTCATTCAGTATTGTGTCGATGACCAGATGCAGTCTTTTATGATTCTGTATCGTCGAGATATTGGCAAGCTTGCCTGTCCACAGATTATCAATGATAAAAACTTCATTCCCCAGCTCAAGCAGCCTTTCCGCTAAATGCGAACCAATAAAGCCTGCCCCACCCGTAATCAATGCTTTCATAAAATTACTCCGTAATTTTATATGACGCGACTACGTCGCTTCTGTTAAAGTCTCACCTTTGGCGAGACGCTGTGAGACCTTTGAATTATTCATACAATAAGTAAAATATCATTAAAATGACAATTCTCGACAAAATTTGTCACTTAATTTTCCACTGACTCTCTATTTCAATTAACTATTTTGCCTATTATCGCCTTGTTTAGCAGCCCATAT
>JAUWMR010000047.1 GCA_030613055.1 Desulfobacteraceae bacterium | reverse complement strand
TGATATCAAGGGACATAAAATCCTGGAGGCCATACGTGGTATGGAAGCAGCGGACATGGATATTTTAGCGGACATCCTGATCAAGGTTGGACAGATTGGCCTGGAGAATGAGAAGGTCAAGGAGATCGACATCAACCCGGTGATCATTTCGGGGACCAAGCCGGTGGCAGTTGATGCACTTGTAATAATTGACAAGACGTAACTACACAGTTCTTTATTAGACAGGATAACCCCGCGTTCCGCGGGGCAGGCAAGGATTAACTTGATTTTTTTGAATTCCTGTAAATCCTTAAGAAATCCTGATAGACAGTTCCTTGCTTTATGTGTAATTGCTTGGGTTTAACCCGCTCTCCCCCATTGATCGGAAGTTATTTTAAATATTCATTTCATATTTAAGAAAGGCGCAAAGAGATTATATTAAATTCCTTATTCGGAGTTTGTCTGTAAGGTATATTGCCAGGATATTTTATTTGATTTACAGGATTATTACAATAAGGGCTTGTTTGTGACTTAAAATATAGATTCCTGTTTATCCTGTTATCCTGTCTAAAAAAAGGGATCCCCATGGCCTCATAATTTGTGATCGATTTTTTCAAAAAACTAAAATGATAAAAATCTTCAACCCTTTTACGGAGAATATTTCAATGACCGGAAAAGAGGCTCCCACATTATTGAAAGAGATTGCGACGAAAGAACCGTTTGCCCATCTGATGAACATCAAAGTCCTGGAAATCAAGGCAGGCTATGCCAGGGTACGGGCAAAGATAGAAGAAGAAATGCTTAATATCCATCGTATCACACACGGCGGCGCCCTCTTTGGTCTGGTTGATGAGGCCTTTGAGCTGGCCTCAAACTCCCATGGAACTGTTGCCGTGGCACTTAACATGAACATCACCTTTTTTGCCTCTACTGGCACAGGGGATGTGCTAATGGCGGAAGCGAGAGAGATATTCCGGTCAAATCGGACGGCTACTTACCAGATTGACGTTACAAAAGACGATGGGCAAATAATTGCCACCTGTCAGGCCCTGGTTTACCGCAAAAAAGACATTTTGCCTGGATTGGAGAAAAAGCTGTAATTCGAGGGAAAGGGGAATAAATTGATGAGGAATAAAGGTGCTCTCCACTGGGCATGGATTATTCTTGCAACGTGCTTTGTCAATCTTTTTATCAATTACTCTGTCCGGTTGGGCTACAGTGTTGTCCTACCCGAGATGATCAGGGACCTCGGCTTCAGTCGCACGGCCGGAGGATCAATTTTCAATGCCTATCTCTTTTCCTATATTTTATTAACGCCATTAACCGGTTTTTTGACAGATAGACTCGGGGGAAGACGGGTCATTACGTGCTGTGCATTTATCCTGGGCGCGGGCATTATCCTGATGGGAACGGTTAAATCCCTCTGGACGGCGTGCTTTTTTTATGCAGTAGTCGGCATAGGAGCCAGCGGCATGTGGACCCCGATTATTACGGTGGTCCAGCGCTGGTTTACAACCAAGCGCAGGGGCCTTGCATTAGGAATACTTTCCACAAGCTACGGGCTGGGCTTTGCCACAATGGGAGTCGTGTTTCCGTGGATTGTTAAATATTTTAGCTGGCGTTATTCATGGTATTTTTTAGGGGCCGGGGCATTGGTAATGGTCGCAGCAAACGCGGTCTTCCTGAGAAGCAATCCTGAGTCAGCGGGATATCTGCCATGGGGCCAAAATGAGCCCATTTCTCAAAATGGGCCGGAGCAAGAAAACGACCTGGAAGGAGTCAGCCTTTCCGTCGTGTTCAAGAGTAAGACATTCTGGCTCATTGGGCTTTCGTATTTCTGCATCTCATACAGCCTATATGGAATAACAACATTCATGGTGGACTATGCCAGGTATCAGTTAGGATTGCCGCTGGAAAAGGCGAGCTTTTTAGCCACAATACACGGGATATGTCAGATTATAGGTGTCTTAACAATCCTGCCCCTGTCTGATTACCTTGGCAGGAGAACAACCCTTATTATTTCAAATTCCTTCATTACTGCATGCCTGGCCGGGATTATTTTTAGTGGAGAATCCTGGGTTATGCTCTATGTATTTGTGGGTATTATGGCAATTTTTTACGGTGTAACCTTTCCTATGTATGGAGCCTGTGCCGGTGACTATTTCCCAAAAGAGGTTATGGGAACAGTGATTGGTGTCTGGACACCTTTTTATGGTGCCGGGGCCATTTTAGTCCACTGGGTGGGAGGTATACTCAGGGACACCACAGGGAGTTATGATCATGTATTTGTCATTAACGCGGTGATGGCAGCACTGGGAATTGCCTTGATTTGCGCTGTTAAAAAGAGTGTAACAACTCAATAAGGCCTGTAGTTGTATAAACAACATGTTAAAGATGGAGAAAATAAAACATATCCTTGCCCATCCTAAAATCAAAGATTCCCGGATGAGAACTACCTAATGAACACTCACATCTCCCCGGCAATAATAATGCGGATCAAGGAGTTTGGCGAATCCGATCTCCTGGTCACCTTTTTTACCTCTGAAAGGGGCAGGTTAAAAGGCGTAGCAAAAGGAGGCCGGAAAAGCCAAAAGCGTTTTGCCAATTGCCTGGACCTATTTTGTCTAACAAGTCTGGAATATGAGTTGAAAAGAAAAGGAGACCTCCATTTCCTTCATTCATGCAAGCTGATTAACCCATTTCCAGGGCTCAGGTCCGACTTCTCCTCTTTGTCATTGGCAAGCTACATGATTGAGCTTACGGAAATCCTTTTTCCTCTGGGTGTGACCGATAAGGAGATGTTTGAACTGTTGAAAAACGCATTCCTTACACTGAACGAGGGGGGAAGAACCGATACCCTCCGCATTCTCTTTGAGGCCAGGGCCATGGCCCTTGGAGGATATAAAATTAACCTGGACAAGTGCTGCGGGTGCGGCCGGCCTTACGCCGGGGAAGGAAGGGTGGTTTTTAAAAGGAGCAAAGGGGTCATTGCCTGCATGAAATGTGAGCAGGAATCAAAAATTTCTCCCGGATTAGGGCCTGATACCGTAAAGGCATTGAGGATAATCCAGTCAACGCCGTGGAGCAAGGTTGAGGATTCACCCTTGACCGATGAAATGATCAGCGAGATCAAACCTGTGTTCAAACTGCATATGGAATATAGAATTGACCGGAGATTAAAAACGGCTAAATATCTGGAATAAGAGATGCGCATGGCGCAAGGAAAAATATGTCGCTAACCCTGCACCTTGAATCTTTTTCCTAAATCATTTCCAGCGCACACGCCATGGACACGCCGCCGCCGCCGCACAGGGTTGCCAGTCCCAGGGTTTTGCCGTGTTTTTTCATGGTATAGAGAAGGGTAACCATGATGCGAACTCCGGTTGATCCTACCGGGTGACCAAGGCCGATGCCGGAGCCATTCACGTTGGTAATTTCGCGATTCAACCCTAATTCTTTTTCACAACCTAAGTACTGGGCGGCAAATGCCTCATTGAGTTCAATCAGTTCAAAGTCCTCCAGCTTGAGATCGGGATTATTTTTGAGCAGGTTCTTGACCGCCGGGACAGGGCTTAACCCCATTACAGAGGGATGACAGGCCCCGCGGCCTGTGGCGCGGATTCGCGCGATTGGCTGGATGCCCAATTCTTTGGCCTTATCCGCCGACATGATAACCATTGCGCTTGAGCCATCGTTGATACCTGAGGAATTGCCTGCTGTAACTTTGCCGGTCTTGGGAATAAATGCAGGGGGGAGATTAGCTAATTTCTCCATTGTAAGGCCCGGCCGGAAGTGTTCATCCTTATCAAAAATAACAGGCGGTTTCTTTTTTTTCTGCGGCACTTCCACAGGGACGATTTCTTCCGCGAAATCACCTTCCAATGTTGCCCTCTCCACGTTGTTGTGACTGCGCAGGGCAATTTCATCCATTTCTTCGCGGCTGATGTTATGTAACTGGGCCACGAATTCAGCGGTATGTCCCATGATATAAGGTTTACCCTTGAAGAGTTCAAGAGGCATTCCCTCCTTTACAGGGCCATCTTCGGGATGAGGAATCAGGTGAGAACCACAGTGCAGGCCATGAATCAAGGCATCGACAAATACGTGATCCTGAAGGCGGCACCCCCAGCGTGCTCCAGGGACAGTATAGTTTACACTTGACATGTGCTCCACCCCTCCGGCCAGGATAATTTCAGCCATACCGACCTGTATCATGGCCATTCCCGAAATCACCGCTTCCATAGCTGAGGTACATACCCGGTTAACGGTAACCGCTGTGATATTATCCGGTATGCCTGCCATGAGGGCGGCAACTCGTGCTACATTCATGGCATCTGTCGGTTCAAGACAACAGCCGAATCGGACGTCGTCAATCATGTCGGCCTTAATCCCGGCACGGTTGATCGCTTCTTTCATGACGACACTTCCAACAACGGGCGAGTTCAGGTCTCTCAGTGTTCCGCCAAAGGCTCCGATAGCTGTCCTGCATGCAGAAACAATAACGACTTCTTTCATGTTAACTCCCTATGGTATTGAACCCGCCAGAGGCGGGCAAGGATTGATCCGCCGTTATTGTGGCGGATTGTCGATTGATGCCATCTAAAAATCATGGATAGATCCGGTCTTCCAGTGGATGGCGAACTATACATTTGCCGGAATGAATGAGTGTTCATTCTTTAAGATCTATAATCAAAAAGTATATTCAAGTAAAGAAAAAAACCCGCTTTTTGTGCGGGTTTTTTTAAAAAATCACTGGACCCAGGGGGTATTAACCTCCCCGGACTATTTTTCTGATTGTGCTGCCAATTCCTTAAGTATTTCGGCATTCCTCTGGATGCGCTTCATATCAGCCTTCCGGTTAGACTTGTTTGGTTTTCTTTTTCTCTCACGAATTATTTTTGTCTTCTTTCCCATAGAAGCCATTTGCAGTATCTCCTTGAAATAGATGCGTACGAATCACAGCTAATTACTACTGTTGAGAAGTTCTGTCAAGAATAAATAGAGCGTACGATATATCAGAGCGAATGTTGATGAACTCGTAAAAAGTCCAATTTACCGTCACTCCCGCGAAGAGCTTGCCCCATAGAAGGGAGGGGCGGGAGTCCAAAACTGCCCGAAATGACTGGATTCCCGCCGCAGTTTATCCCGCACTTTATGCGGGGCGGGAATGACAAAAAAAGACAGATAAATACTTTTTACAAGACTGTCAATGTTAATTAAGTTGCGTAAGATTAAAATATGATACTTTCGTAAAATAAAGATTGACATGATGCATAGAGATATGTAATGTCATATTCGTAGTGAAGAGTAATGTGATGTCAATAAAAGAAAACAAAATATAAGTGGATGTAATTTCTCAATAAATTCAGATATAGTCGAATAGTTGAGTGGTTGAGTGGTTGAGTTAGAAAATAATTGTTATAATTTCAGTAAGTTACAAATATCAAAATGATAAATGTCTCCCGCCGCGGCGGGACTAAAAACAAATATGGCCGTGAATTTAACCACTTAACTACTCAACTATTCAAACACTTAACGAAGTCTGAAATTGGGGTAAATGGTTATTTGACCGGGAAGTATAACTGATTCAGGAGAGAGGGAAATATGGGAATTTTTGACGAAAGCTATTCATCAATCGATCTGGCAAAAATCTTAGGCATACACAGGGTAACTGTCACCAACTGGATAAAGAAGGGGGCTCTAAAGGCGGCGCGAACCCCCGGTGGAAGGTACAAGGTTACAAAGGAGGATTTAAGGGATTTTTTAAAGGATCAGGGCATCCCCATTCCTTCTTTTCTGCAAATTGAGAAAAAGAAACTGGTAGTGGCCGTTGATGATGACGATACCATTTTGAATCTGCTGGAAAATTTCTTTTCGACTGCTGACATGCCATATCTGTACCAATTAGAGACCTTCAGTAATCCTCTGGATGCCGCCCTTTTTATTGGGGATTCAAAGCCGGATCTTGTGCTCCTGGACCTGCTCATGCCGCAACTAAATGGTTTTAATTTAGCAGAAAAGATCAAACAGACCAGCCCTGGCACCCGAATTATTATTATAACTGGCCATGCGACAGAGGAAAACCTTGCCAAGTTAAGGCGCTACAGGGTGGAAGCAATCATGGCCAAACCTTTTGGGTTGGAGGAATTAAAAAATACGATTGAGGACATCCTCATGACAAAATGAGTGTCTATTAGAAATTAGAAAAAGGAGTGTTTTCATGACATCGACAAAGCAAAATCAGTTTTCGAAGCAGGTTTTTGACATGACCGAGGCCCTTGAGAATGTGGGTGAGGACATGGATTTGTTAAAGGAAATCATAGAGATATTCTTGAAGGACTTTCCCAATCAGATGGAGCAGATCAAGGAAGGGATTTTAGCTGGTGATTCCAACGTCGTGGAGCAGGCAGCCCATAGTCTTAAGGGTTCTGTGGCCAATTTTGCAGCTAAGCGGACATATGAGGCGGCCTATCGCCTTGAGGTTTTTGGAAGAGAAGGAAATCTGGGAGAAGCGAAGGAAGCCCTGGCTGATCTCGAACGGGAGATCGGGGATCTCGTGGCAGCCATGAATTCGATATCAAGGTGAAATTAAACCACGAAGAACACGAAGGGCACGAAGAATGGGGTTCATAGGCGAAGAAGGATTGATGATTGTTCGGATTGATGATTGACGCTTTTACTTACTTAAAATTTTGAGGTGAAAATAATTGGGAGGCAGAAAATGAAGATTGCCAACAAGATAAGCCTTCCTTTTTTTATTATAGGCGCAGTACTCATAGCTATTTCAGGCCCGGTTTTTTATGGTATTTCCAGAAACAATCTGGAAAGCGCGATATTTAATCACTTAAAGACGACTGCACATTCAAGGACACTACATGTAGAGACGTTCCTGAACACCCAGAAAGAAAGGATAACGCAGTTATCCCAGAGCATAGTTCTTGAGAGCTTTTTGAATTCAAGCGAACATGATCCGGGATACGCGAAAAAATATGATATTACCAAAAGGAGACTGGAGCAAACAGAAGAGGCCGGTGAATCTGTAAATGAAGTTTTTGTCCTGGACAAAAAGGGTAAAGTCGCTACCTCCAGTGATAGAAAAAACATTGGCCTGGACAGGTCCACTGATGCCTATTTTTTGGAAGCAAAATCAGGGCCGTATATAAAGGATGCCTGTTTTTCCAGAATAACAGGGCAGAAAGCGATTGCTGTTTCCGCTCCGATTACAGATAGAGAAACAAAATCTCTCCTGGGTATAATTGTTGGCAGGATTAGCCTGAGCAAGTTAAATGAAATAACTGCCGATAGGACCGGTCTTGGCAAGACAGGCGAGATTTATCTGATAAATAAACATGGCTATATGATAACCCCTTCCCGTTTCATAGAAGATACCTTCCTTAAACTCAGAGTTGATAACGAAAACACAAGAAAATGTTTTGAAGACGCTAGACGGTTTGGCGCAACACCACATGAGCATGAAGTTTTGGTATATACAGATTATAGAGGTGTTAAGGTTATTGGGGTTCACGACCATATCCCGGAGATGCAGTGGTGTCTTATGGCAGAGATTGATGAATCCAAGGCATTTGCTCCTTTAAACAAATTAAAAATCACCCTTGTCATTATAATGCTTATTTTTCCTTTAGTTGCGTGGTTGTTAGGTAGTTTTATTTCAAGATTAATAACCAGGCCTATTCGTAAGTTGCATGAAGGAACTGAGATAATAGGCCAGGGTAATCTGGATTATAAAACAGGCACGGACTCAAAGGACGAGATTGGTCAACTCTCAAGGGCGTTTGACAGGATGACCGGGGATTTGAAGAAGACCACAACATCAATAGACGACCTCAATAAAGAGATTGCCGAGCGCAAGCAAGTTGAAGAGGCGCTGCGGGAGAGCAGGGAGAGATACCAGGATATTTTTAATAACGTATCTGACTTTTTGTATTTTCATGACTTAGAGGGAAATCTTATTGAAACTAATCTTGCCTGGAAAAGGGAATACGGGTTCAGTGATGACGATCTGGCCAATATGAATATAAGGGATCTAATACCTGAACGGCACAAGCATCAATTCGAAGATTACCTGAAGAGAGTAAAAGAAAATAAAAAAGATGAAGGTTTAATTGTTGTTGTTACAAAGGATGGCCGTGAACATATCATTGAATACAGAAATACATTGGCCAATGATTCAACAGGACCTATCGGAGTTCGGGGCTCAGGTAGAGACATTACCGAGCGGATGAAATCAGAGAAGGCATTGCAGGAGAGTGAGGAAAAATTCAAAATGTTAGTTGAATCCTCACCATTCGGAATTTCCATTACGAATCCAGATATGACATTTGAATCCTTCAATCCGAAATTTACAGAGCTTTTCGGCTATACCATTGAAGAGCTTCCGGATAAACAGACCTGGTTTGAAAGGGCCTATCCTGATGAAGAATACCGTAAACAGGTGTTTTCTGTCTGGAAGGCGGATGCAGTTAATGACTCAAAGATTGGAGAAAGAAAACCAAGGATCTTTACAGTGAGATGTAAAGATGGCGAGGACAAGATCATACAGTTCCGGGTTGTGCTCTTGAAGGACGGGAGACAACTTCTTACTTATCAGAACATAACTGCCCTGGTTCAGGCGCGGCGTGAAGCAGAGGATGCCAACCGTGCCAAGAGCGAATTTTTGGCCAACATGAGTCACGAGATCCGCACGCCCATGAACGCGATTATCGGGATGACGGACCTGGCCCTGGATACGGAACTCAACGCTGAGCAGCAGGAATATCTTGATATAGTAAAGTCCTCTTCTTATTCACTTCTGACCTTGATCAACGACATCCTTGATTTCTCCAAGATAGAATCAAAGAAGCTTGATCTCGATCTTGTGGATTTCAACCTGTCGGAAAGTGTAGGTGATACATTGAAGACCATCTCTGTCCATGCTCATGAAAAAGGGCTGGAGCTGGCCTATAATGTTCAGCCTGATATCCCTGAAATACTAACTGGCGATCCCGGTCGCCTGCGCCAGATCCTGGTGAACCTTGCGGGAAACTCTGTCAAGTTCACAGAAAAGGGTGAGGTGGTTGTGAATGTGGAGAGGGAATCCGAGGAAGAGGATAAAATTTGTTTGCATTTCACAGTCACCGACACGGGTATCGGTATCCCCCCTGATAAGCAGAAATTGATGTTTGAGCCCTTTGCCCAGGCGGACGGTTCTATTACGCGCAAGTATGGTGGTACGGGACTGGGACTGGCCATCACCAAACATTTAGTTGAAATGATGGGTGGATGCATTTGGCTTGAAAGCGAGGTTGGCAAGGGAACGAAGATTCATTTTACTGCCTGGTTTGACATAAGCGCAGCGCCATCAAGGCGGCCCATAGCTCTCGAACCTGTTGATGTTAAGGGTCTTCCTGTGCTGGTAGTGGATGACAACGCCACAAACAGGCGTATTCTCCAACAGATACTGACCAATTGGCAGATGAAGCCGACCGTAGCGGAAAGCGGAAAGGCAGGTTTTAAAGCCCTGGAGCGGGCCAGTAACAGGGGCGAGGCCTTTGTCCTGATGCTTTTGGATGCGGTGATGCCTGAAATGGATGGCTTTGCCGTTGCTGAAGAAGTCCGCAAGCACAAAATGGTTACAGCACCCATTATCATGATGTTGACCTCTGCGGGCAGGCGGGGAGACGCTGCCCGGTGCCGGGAACTTGGTCTTGCCGCCTACCTGACTAAGCCTATCAGCCAGTCAGACCTTTTTGATACCATTATGACGGTTCTTGCTGTGAAAGATCAGGACAAAGATTCCGCACGTCTAATTACGCGCCATTCCATGCGGGAAGCCCAGGTGCCGTCCTTTGCTCCAAAAAGAGAAGGAAAGTTCCGTATACTGGTGGCCGAGGATAATATCGTGAACCAGAAGTTGGTGATCCGCATGCTTGAGAAGGCTGGACACACTCCGGTAGTTGCAGCCAATGGCAGGGAGGCCGTGGACAAGTTTAAAGCGGAGCATTTTGATCTCATTCTAATGGACGTGCAGATGCCGGAGATGGATGGCTATGAAGCCACAAAAGAAATTAGAAAACATGAAACTCGAGGGTTAAAACCCGAATACGGTGATACAGGAGAACAATCATCAATCGTCAATCATCAATCGTCAATCCAGAGGATTCCTATCATTGCCCTGACCGCCCATGCCATGAAGGGAGATCGGGAAAGGTGTTTGGAGGCGGACATGGATGATTATGTGACCAAGCCGATAAGAGCAGAAGAGCTTTTCAAAGCAATCAAGAAACTTGTTAATAGCTCACATGATAAAAACATTTAGACAGGATAACAGGATAGACATGATTTTGTTTTAAATTCACCGACAAAGTTAAGTTTTATTGTAGCTATCCAGTAAATCAAAAAGAATCCTAACCTGAAGAAAATTTACAAAAAATGAAATACAAAGAATTGACTGAGAAAATCATTAAAAAAACCTGTTGGTTTAATTATTAATTTTGGTGAACGAAAAGTAGAAATCAAACGTAAAGTAAAAGATTTCAGGGAGGATTAACATGATGAATTTTATGCTTTTAATCCTGAATATCCTGTAAATCCTGTCAAAAAAAGAAGTTGAACTTGTAGGAAAATGGTTTTTGGAGATGAAAAATGAAGGTTCTGATCGCTGAGGACAACGCTGTTTCCAGGCGCTTATTAGAGACTTTCCTGCGCAAGTGGGGATACGATGTAATGGTGACCTGTGACGGCAGAGAGGCGTGGGAAGCACTTCAGGAGCCTGAAGCCCCGAACCTGGTCATTTCGGACTGGATGATGCCAGATATGGATGGGCTGGAACTGTGCCGCAATATTCGTAAAATGGAAAAGGCCGATTACGTCTACTTTATCGTTCTAACGGCAAAGGGAAGAAAGGAAGATATTATTGAGGGATTAGAGGCAGGAGCGGATGATTTTTTGATCAAACCTTTTGACCAGGAAGAATTGAAATACCGGGTCAAGATTGGTAAAAGGATTATTAAACTTGAACAACGGATACTGCGGTTAGCGACTGTTGATCCCTTAACCGGCGTGTTAAACAGAAGGGCTTTTATGGAAAAGATGGAGGAGGCCTTGCTCAGATCAAATAGAGAGAAGAGCCCACTTTCTCTTATACTGACAGACATAGATCATTTCAAAGGAGTTAATGACAATTATGGTCATCAGGTGGGTGATCTCGTGCTTCAACGATTTACAGAGCAATTGTCAAAGTCTGCAAGGCCATATGATTTTGTTGGGCGATATGGAGGTGAGGAGTTTGTTGTGTGCCTGCCGGGTGTGGATGCCTCCCAGTCCCGGTCTGTTGCGGAAAGGATGCGAAAAAAGGTTGAGGAAATGAAGATCAAGTTGCCGGATCAGTCACAGTCCGTCCGTATTACCGCGAGCTTTGGGGTGGCATCTTTCCTGTTTGGATTGGAAGATAATGTAGACTCACTTATCGGACGGGCGGATGAAGCCATGTACAAGGCAAAGCGTGAGGGGAGGAATTGTGTTTGCGTAGCAAAGGAAGTACCTAAAGTGACTAAAGTGATCTAAAGTGCCTAAAGTTGAAATTAAGCGTAAGATCAAGGATCTGAACTAAGAGATCAACAGGATAAAAGAATATCGTGTTTATCCTGTTCATCCCGTCAAAAAATATTTGGACTATTGGTAAATCAATAATAAGGATTATCAAATGACAAATACTAATAAAACTGAAAAAACCCAAAGTGGTGCCACAAGGCGCATGAAGTTAGGTGAGATTTTGGTTAAGGCCGGGCTAATAGATGGGAAGACCTTAGCCAATGCCCTGGATATACAGAAAACACAGAAAAAGAAAATCGGTCAGATTCTCATGGATATGGGCGCTGCCGATGACAAGGAGATAGCCAGTGCTTTGGCCAGCCAGCTCAAGATCCCTTTGCTCAACCTTGATAAGATAGAAATCACAAAAGAGGTTATCTCCTTAGTGCCGCCTGAAATGGCTGAAAATTATCTCCTCGTTCCGATCAAGGAAGTTAAAAAGGGACTCCATTGTTGCAATGGTCAATCCTTTGGATTTTTATGCGATAGATGACCTGCGTTTTGTAACAGGAATGCCTATACACATTGCAGTATCTTCTCAAAGAGATATAGTCGAAACGATCGAGATGTATTATCCAAAGAACGATCTCGAAAAGGCCTTGGGAGCGGTCCCGGGCCTGGGTGAGGGGGTAGAGATTATCAAAGAGGTGGAGGAAGATGAAAAGGAAGAACAGGACCTTCTGAAACTAACGGAACTCCCGCCGGTTGTGCGATTTGTAAACTCCATACTTGCCGATGCCCTCAGGCTCAAGGCGAGTGATATACATATTGAACCACATAAGGATGCAGTCATTATTCGCTACCGCATAGATGGTATCATGTGTGAAATAATGCAAACGGACAAGCATGTCCACGCGTCTCTCGTATCCAGAGTCAAAATTTTGTCAGACATAGACATTTCTATTCGAAGAAAACCGCAGGATGGCAGGTCTCACATCAGGTACGGGAATAAGGGTTATGATTTAAGGGTTTCTACCATACCCACCTCATATGGTGAGAAAGTGACCATACGTATCCTGAACCCCGACACCGTGCAAATGACGCTCAATGAATTGGGCGTCCTTGACAAAGACCTTAAGAAGTTTATAAACGCCCTAAGCATGCCCCAGGGAATCATTCTTGTAACCGGACCTACGGGGAGCGGTAAATCTTCAACGCTTTATGCCTGTCTCAACAGGCTCAATACCCCCAAAGTCAATATCATAACCGTGGAAGACCCGGTTGAGTTCGATATTGACGGAATCAATCAGGTGCAGATAAACCCAAAGGCAGGGATCACATTTGCGGCAGGGCTCAGGTCTATCTTGAGACAGGACCCGGATATAATCATGGTAGGGGAGATAAGGGATACCGAGACCGCCGGCATCGCGTTCCAGGCCGCGCAGACCGGGCAATTAGTTTTATCTACCCTGCACACTAATGATGCCTCTTCCGCTGTGGGAAGGCTTCAGGATATGGGGGTAGACAGCTTCCTGGTCTCCTCTTCGCTTGTGGCAGTGATTGGACAAAGGCTCGTGAGGAAGATATGCAAGAAGTGCAAGGTGCCTGATCCCCTGAGCGCACAAATGAAGGATCGCCTTTCTCCCTATATTGGAAAAGACAAAAGTGCCACTTTTTGGAAAGGGGCAGGTTGTGAAGACTGCCAGTACTCCGGCTATTCAGGGCGTTTAGGCCTGTTCGAAATCCTGCTGATAACGCCTTCCTTAAAGGAGATTATAGTACCGAATATGCCGGCGGTGACCCTGAAAAAGGCGGCCGAGAAAGAAGGTTTTCAATCTCTGAGCGAGGAGGGTATAAAAAAGGCGTTAAAGGGGTTGACGACTATTGAGGAGATATTTCGCGTGGCTCCACCCGAAGCCAGGGACATATTTCAGGAGCCCGTTACTGAGCCGGGCATTCCGGATGAGAAGGAAACGGAAACGGCTCAGCTTTCGAGGCCTTCGGTATCAGTCAGCAGCGTGAGGTCCACTAAGATCTTAGTGGCAGATGATAACGAAGTAACCCTGAAAATCCTTTGCCATTTATTGAAATCCGAAAACTATCTTACCATTGCTGCCAAAAATGGTGTAGATGCCTTAAAATTGGCCTATCAGGAAAAGCCGGACCTTCTGGTAACTGATTATATGATGCCGGAAATGGACGGAATAACCCTTATTAAGAAGCTCAGGTCCCAGCTAACTACACGCTATATTCCAATAATAATGCTTACAGCAAAAAAAGGAATTGATTCTGAAATTGAAGGAATTGATGCAGGGGCTGACGATTATCTCACTAAACCGGTAAATCCAAAGAGGTTTCTGTCCAGGGTAAGCAGGTTGCTCAACAGGCCGATTATTGGAGAAACATAATGTGGAAGACGTGATCTGAATTTGATGATTACCGTGGAAGAAAATATAACTGTGGCTATTTTAATGCGAAGTAACCATCTGTGTTTCCTTAAAATCGTATTTGGTCTAAAGAATCTGAATGGTTGCTAAATGTTAACAATTAGGGAGAGTTTTATGGAAATCTATCCTATCATAATGGCAGGGGGTTCGGGGACCAGATTCTGGCCCGCAAGCAGGTCTAAGTTGCCAAAACAGTTTCTGGACATTATCGGTTCAAAGACAATGATCGAGCAGACGCTTGACAGGGTCAGTCCGATATGCAGGGAAGAAAATACTATTATTGTCGGCAATGAAGCGCACCACGATCTTTTGAACAAGGTTTCAGGTCAAAAGCAGGTCGTGATTCTTGAAGAGCCTTTTGGACGGAATACGGCGCCCTGTATTGGACTTGCCGCGGTCTACATGAGAAAACATGGAGTTATTGATGAACCCATGGCAGTTTTGCCTGCCGACCATTTCATTACCGATGAGGAGCGGTTTCGCGGCATTCTTTCAGTTGGTGGTAAGTTGGCCTTTCAGGGGTCCATCGTTACAATTGGTATCGTACCAACACGCCCTGAAACGGGATATGGATATCTCAGGAGGGGCTCGGTTCAGGACGAAATTGACGGGGTCAGTGTCTACAATATAAAAGAATTCGTGGAAAAGCCTGAACAAAATAACGCGCTGAAATATTTAGAGAGCGGTGACTATCTCTGGAACGGCGGGATATTCATCTTTACACCTGAGATAATTCTCAAGGAGATTGAGATTCATCTCCCCGAGGTGTATGAAGGGCTTCTGAAAATAGAAGAGAGCATGGACAGGGACGATTACGGGGAAATACTCCGATCTGTTTACGAAGAGTTTCCTTCAATTTCAATTGATTACGGTATAATGGAAAAGACAGGGCTTCCTGTCTTGAGTATTCCAGGGGATTTTGGGTGGAGCGACGTGGGAAGCTGGGAGTCGCTTTATGATTTGCGGCGGAATGAAACTGATGAGAATGGAAACCTGGTTCAAGGAAAAAATCTGCTTCTTGATACAAAGTCTTCATTTGTTTTCAATCAATCTGGTAATCAAATTGTGGTGGGATTAGGGCTAAAGGATCTTGTTATTGTAAATACCGGTGACGTTATTCTCGTGGCTGACCTGAAGAAATCCCAGGAAGTAAAGAAAATACTTGAAGAGATAAAGAGAAAGGGACCAACGTCAATTCTTTAATGAAAGGAGATTATCTATGGTAAACCCTTACATGTTCCGCGAATATGACATAAGAGGAATCGCTGATAAAGATTTTACGGATGATATTGTATACGACCTTGGAAGAACCCTTGGGACCTATTTTATTAGAAACAACGTCCAGAAGATAAGCCTGGCAAGGGATTGCAGGTTGAGTTCTCCCCGGATCCACAAAGGGCTGTCCCAGGGGGTTCTGGATACCGGATGCAGTATCGTTGATCTTGATATTGTCCCGACGCCTCTTCTCTATTTCTCTCTGTTTCATCTAAATGTGGGAGGGGGAATTGTAATTACGGGAAGCCATAACCCACCGGACAACAACGGGCTGAAAATATGTCTTGGCAAAGGCTCGATTCACGGAGAAGAGATCCAGGTTATCAGGAAAATGTTAGAAAAGGGTGAATTCGAGCAAGGGAAGGGAAAATTTGAATCAAACGATATAATAGAAGCTTATACAGATACATCTGTTTCCTTTCTCAAGATGGGTGAGCGAAAATGCAATGTGGTTATTGACTCGGGAAACGGGACCGGCGGGGTTATAGCAGGCCCGTTGTATCGCAAGTTAGGGGCAGAAGTGACCGAGCTTTTCAGTGAAATGGACGGCAACTTCCCCAACCATCACCCTGATCCGACCCTGCCCGCTAACCTGGAGACTTTAATTGATACCGTTAAGGAGCAAAAGGCGGATCTGGGAATAGCATATGATGGAGACTCGGATCGGATTGGCGTTGTGGATGAAAACGGTAATATCATGTGGGGCGACCAGTTGATGATCCTGTTTTCCAGGGCTATTCTAAAAGAGGTGCCGGGGGCGACCTTTATATCCGAGGTGAAGTGTTCTCAAACCCTGTTTGACGATATTGAGAGGCATGGCGGCAAGGCGATAATGTGGAAAGTTGGCCATTCCCTGATCAAGGCCAAGCTCAAGGAAGAAAAGGGCGAATTAGCGGGAGAAATGAGTGGCCATATCTTCTTTGCCAACCGTTATTATGGATATGATGATGCTATTTACGCTGGAGCCAGGCTTTTGGAGATTCTTTCTCATACGGACAAGAGATTATCGGAACTCCTTTCTGATGTTCCTCCCACGGTAACAACGCCGGAGATAAGAACGGAATGCAGTGATGAAATAAAATTCCTGGTCGTGGAAAGGTTAGTAGAAGAATTCAAAAAAGAATACCAGGTCATTGACGTTGATGGAGCAAGGGTCCTGTTTGATGGGGGATGGGGCCTTGTGAGGGCGTCCAATACACAGCCGGTTTTAGTGCTGCGCTTTGAGGCACAGGACTCAAAAACCCTGGGAGAAATAAGAAAGACGGTAGAAGAGAAATTGGCCCATATCGTAAATGAAGTAGGGAAGGGATAGCAGTTTAGTCATTTGAAAAAGACCTGACAGGATAACAGGATATACAAGATTCTGTTTTAACGGAACAAACAAGGTTAAGTCTCCCATTAGCTATCCGGTAAATCAAAAAAGAATCACAAGCTGAAGAAAGTGTATAAATGAAATACAAGGAATTGACTAAGAAGATTATTAAAAAAATCTGTTGGTTTAATTATTAATTTTAGTGAACGAAAGGTTGAAATCAAACGAAAAGTAAAGGATTTAAATGTGGATTAACAGGATGTGTTTTAATAATTCATATCCTGAATATCCTGTTAATCCTGTCAAAAAAGTCTCTTAGAAAAACATAAAGGTTCGTAGCACAGGAATGAGGCATTGATAAAGATAAGTAAACTGGATAATCCGGTTCAGGAATACGCATGGGGGTCAGAAACAGCCATACAGGATCTTCTCGGAGAACCTGCGGCAAAAGGAAAACCCATGGCAGAGCTCTGGATGGGGGCCCATGTAAAAGCGCCTTCAAGGGTCATGATAGATGGTGAATGGAAAACATTAAATAAGGTTATCAATACGAGTCCTGAGGCGGTTTTAGGGGAGCGTGTCGCTGAAAAGTTTTCCGGCAGGCTGCCGTTTTTATTCAAGATACTGGCTATTGCCAGACCTTTATCTATACAGGTCCATCCGGATTTTGGACAGGCACGGGAGGGATTTGCAAGAGAAAATATGCGCGGGATACCGCTTGACGCACCCAACCGGAACTACAGGGACGAAAATCACAAACCGGAAATACTCTGTGCGCTTACTCCTTTCCAGGGTCTGATAGGCTTTCGCTCAACCGAAGAGATCCTTGATTTGATGAATGAAATATCATCTCCGGGCCTTTCCGAAATGCTTGGCCACCTAAAAAAATGCCCTGATTCCAATGGCCTGAAGCGCTTTTTTACCTCTCTTATGACAATAAATAAAACGCGGCGGCGATTGATTGTAAGTAAAGCGGCAGATATTGCTGAAAAGCGGTCCGGCAAGGAGCCTGTATTTCACTGGATAGCCGAGCTTAACCGGGCATATTCCGGAGATATGGGTATTTTTTCACCCGCTATTTTGAACCTTGTGGAATTAGAGCCGGGGGAGGCGCTTTATATCCCCGCCGGTGAACTTCACGCCTATTTAGATGGTGTGGGCATTGAGCTTATGGCAAATTCGGATAATGTGCTGAGGGGCGGCCTGACTCCCAAGCATATGGATATTCCCGAACTGCTCAGGATTGTAAATTTCAAAAGCATGGCAGTATCAAAGATAAAGCCGGAAGAGCAGGGCGACTTAGAAGAAATTTATCCGGCACCATCGAAGGAATTTGTACTGTCAGTGATTTCATTGAAAAAAGGTACTCCTTTTACAAGCACTCGAAATCGAAGTGTGGAAATCCTGATCTGTATGGAGGGCAAAGCGGATATAAGGGATCTGGAAAGCGGCGATATTTTGCCATTAAACAGAGGTGAATCGGTTATTGTTCCTGCCGTGGTGTCCCGATACAGGATTGAGGGGAAGGCAAGGCTCTACAAAGCTTCGGTCCCCAACGGGTGCGTTGTACATTGAACTTGATGATTCCCTGTAGCTCGCTGCAGGGAGGGTCATTTACCTCACGCCTCACGCCTTTAGCCGGGGCCATATGTACTTCTTATATATTCAACCGCGTTTCTGAAAATTTTAATGCCATCTCCTTCCTCGGGAATGACAGTATTTTCCTGCCGGATTAGCGCTTCCTTTTTTTTGGTCCAGTCCGGGTGATTTGTAAAATGATTGAATGCCTCGGGATGAGGCATAAGACCAAAGACCCGGCCGCTGGGATCGCATATTCCGGCAATATCCTCAAGGGAACCGTTGGGGTTTACAGGCCATCTGCCATCCGCCCTTTGCCCGTTTTTATCGGTATACTGCAATACGACCTGCCTGTTTTTAATGAGCCGTTTAATCGTATCATCAGCCGCGTAGAATTTGCCTTCCCCGTGCCGTACAGGCAGTTCCATTGATAAAAGCCCTTTTGTAAAGACACATGGTGATTCGGGATCGAATTTAAGATTCACCCAGGTATCAATAAAATTTCCGGAGTCGTTGTAGGTAAGGGCTACACTTCGTTCACGGTACTTGGAGTCAAAAGCAGGGAGAAGTCCGAGATTAACCAGTCCCTGGAATCCATTACATATGCCTAATATTAGCTTGCCGTCTTCGATAAAATGTTCGATCTGGTCCCCTAAATGCTGCCTGATCTTTGACGCAATAAGGACACCCGCACCATGGTCGTCTGCCCAACTGAACCCACCTCCAAAGACAAGGATATGGTAACTGGCAAGGGATATTGCCCTGCCCGCGCTTTTTTTGCTGATCAACTCGTTGATATGGATCATGTGGGATTCCGCACCGGCAAGTTTCAGGGAGAAATCTGTTTCATAATCGCAATTCAACCCATAACCGGTAAGGACCAGTGCCCTTGGGGTTATTGAGTTTCTTGAGTTCATACCAAATCCCCGAACGGCTTTTTCCAGGCATATTTGAGGTCGTTTACATCTTTGTCAACGACTGGTTTGTCCTTTCCATTTTTAATAAAAAAACGAGGTGCTTCTGTGACGACACCGATCTGGCCTATTTTCATGCCGGAAAAGATCTTCTCAAAGGCTTCCTTTTTCTCGGGCGCTATTGTTAAAACAAACCTGCCGCATGACTCGGAATAGAGGGTCTGGCTCACGGTAAGGCCGGACGCGGCAGGGATCGGTGAAAGATCGATTTCCATTCCGAGTTCGCCCGCCATCGCAACCATGGCCAGATGAAGCGCCAGGCCGCCCCTGGTCACGGCATGGCAGGAAGAAACGATACCTTCTTGAATGGCTTTATACAGAGCTACGTACCGGGGCCAGAGTTCTTCTGTATCTACCTCGGGGACGTTGAGCCCGACAGCGCCCAACATCTGGTAATATTCGCTTCCGCCCAACTCGTTTTTTGTCTCACCTGAGATATAGACAAGATCACCCGGGAACTTGGCATCCATGGTGATACACTTAGTGATATCCTCAATTACGCTGCATACCGTGAACAGCAGGGTTGGCAGGCCCGAAAGCCTTCGTCTTTCACCGTAAGGACCTTCAAGGTCCCCGTCAATATACATGCTGTCTTTTCCCGAAAGCAGCGGGATCCCATAGGCTATACAATAATCCCTCAACGCCCAGTTGGCCCTGACCAATTGAGCGGCCTTGTATTTCCCGTCCGGGTTTTTTGTGGAATTATATTCAATTGTCGGCCAGCAGAAATTATCCAGCCCGCCTAAATGGTCCGGATCTCCGCCTGCGGACAGAACCCTTCTAACTGCTTCGTCAATGGTAGCAGATGCCATGTGATATGTGTCAATCCGGGAATAAAAGGGGTTAAGCGCCTGGGAGACGGCGATTCCCTTTTTTGATTCGAGTACTGGTCTCACAACCGTAGCGTCGGCAGGGATGTCGCGATTTTTTCCCACTAATGGCTTTATCACACTTCCGCCCTGGACCTCATGATCATATTGGCGTGCAATCCAGTTACGGGAACATATATTGGGGCGGGCGAGCATGGCGGAAAGAAGGTCGCCGTGGTTTTCCGGCTCATTAATGACGGGTTCTGTAAGGCCTCGCAACCCGGGAGGGATCCACTCAGCATCGAATTCCCATTGGGGAAAATCAGATTCCAGAAGGTCCATCCGGACATAGGCGCAGGTTTTTCCGTTGTAATTCAATTGCAGGTACCCTGAATCATTGTACTTACCGATTAATGTGCTCTCGACCGCGTGCTTATCGGAAAGTTCCATGAATCTTTCCAGGTGTTCCGGTTTTACCGCTATGGTCATCCTCTCCTGGGATTCAGAAATCCATATTTCCCACTGGTCCATGCCATCGTATTTAAGGGGCACCTTTTCCATGTCCACCTGACAGCCATTGCTGAACCGGGCTGACTCTCCAATAGAGGAAGACAATCCCCCGCCCCCATTATCAGTGATAAAGGATATCAGTCCCTCGTCTCGCGACTCCAACAGGAAATCGTGCATTTTTTTCTGGGTATAAGGATCCCCGATCTGGACATGCCCTGCCGGGGTGTGCTCGGTGTATGTCTCAGAAGCCGCGGTCACCCCGTGGATCCCGTCTTTGCCCACGCGGCCCCCTGACATGATGATCAGATCCCCGGGCGTGGTCTTTTTTTCGTGGGATGATTTCCCGCTGATCCGGGCCGGCATGATGCCCATGGCGGTTACAAAGACAAGGCATTTGCCAAGATAGCTTTCGTCAAAAAGGAGCAATCCGAAAGGTGTTGGAACGCCGCTCTTGTTTCCCCCGTCTTTTACGCCTTCAATGATCCCGTCAAGTAATCGCCGGGGGTGAAGATGGGGCGTCAGATCTCCGTTGTAGTCCCTGTGTCCCACACAGTAACCATACATTCCAAGGATCAGCTTTGAGCCAATACCCGTGCCCATGGGATCCCTGTAAATACCGACAATTCCCGTGATAGCGCCGCCGTATGCCTCGATGTTGGACGGGCTGTTATGGGTTTCTGCCGTAATTACATAGTAGTGATCATCATCAAAGCGCCCGACACCGGCGTTATCCCACAAAACGGATATAACCCAGCCTTTTTCCTGCTTGATCTTAAGGGTTGGTGTTTCAATGCATGATTTGAAGAGGTTATCTACGACCTCTTTGTGCCCTGTTGAGAGGTCATGGTATTTGAACAGGCCCCTGAACGTGTTGTGGTTGCAGTGGTCGCTTCTGGCCTGCGAGATATACTCTAACTCCACATCAGTGGGCAGATCCAGGCCGACTTTTTTACGATCAGCGAGGATATCATCCCTTAAAAAATATTCTCGTATAACAGGGATATCCCTGTCTTGAAGGGCAAGGTTGCGTTTGTGTGAGATTTCTTTTAGTTCCTCATCGCTCTGGATGGGGATCGTGCTTACATTAGGTTCGTGATCAAGTATTACCTTTGGCACCAGGAACCCGATTCCCTCTTCAGCGTCCCAACCATCTTTTGAATAGGTCTTCCACTGTTGAATAATATCGTTGGCTAATAGATCGCCGGCAATTTGGCGGACCTGTCCTTCGGTAAGTTTTCCTCTGATTTCATATAGTTTTGATGTATAAACGGCCTGATCAGGTCTAAATTTTTTCCCTAAAAGGTCCTCAATCGCCTCGGTCGCTGTGCTTCCGGCCGTATCCCTGACTCCTGGCCGGAACCCGATCCATATAAGCCAGTCAAAGCCTTTGGTTAGGGGGGAATAAGATGATTCTTCCGTGACAGGATTGGTAAATATTTCGGTTTGTATTTTTTTTAGCTGGTCCGATTGCAGGTCAGCATCAATGGTCAGAACCCGGATCACCCGAATGTCATCAACTTCAAACCCGAAATATTCTCTTGATTTTTTACGGATGCCTGCACCTTCAGCATCCATCAGCCCCTGCTTTAACCTGATTTCCAGCCTTGATGTCATGTGATTTCCCCTGCCGCCCGCCTCTAACCTCCCGCCTCTAACCTTAAGCCTCTAACATTATTCCATTATTGTTCCCGCTCACAGAGCGGGGATGAGAGAAGCGGACTAAGTTCTTTATGGCCTGAAGGCACTGCGTATGATAAGTTAATTGAATTGCGGTATTGAGTCAATATTTTAAGGTTTAAACATAGGGGTTGAAATCCCTGAAGTTAATGAATATATTTCAAATTAACTGATGGTGATCGACAATTTGCCAATAAAGCTTAATTGCAATAGTTCAGCCGTCTATTCTTTTGACAGGATTGACAAGATGGACTGGATTGTTTTAATCTTGTAAATCAAAACAGTTATCCTGTTTTAGTAAAATTTTCTACCAGAGATCCCTGCCGGAGCGAGCACTGCAACAGATGGCGTGTTACGCTCCGAGTGTAGCGGTTTTGGCAGGTGCAGGTTTGCGACGCCAGGGTTTAGTCAACTATAGACATGACTGTTCAGGGAAAAGTTAATATTTTGGTAACACAGGATTTATTTAAGGATGTACAGGAAATAAAATCTTGTTTATCCTGTAACCCCGTCTAAAGGCCTTTTAATAGGTGAACTATTACGGCTTTTTTTATTTTGCAAATACAAAGGATTGAATAATATGGAAAACGAAAAAATATTAGATGACAATCGTGAAAAGGGAAAGATACCGAATCAGAGAGAATTAGAAAAAGAACTCAGCGAATATCTTTCCAAGAAATATGGTAACAGGGTTAAGATTATCTCGCCGCTTGTTTTTCCAAAAACCGAACCGGCTCAGAGCGGTGATGCTGGCGCGGGTGGAGAATCAGGGCCGCTTCTTTCGTTCGACATGCTGCCCGAAGAACTGGAGTCTTATTTAGATAGTTTTGTTGTAAAGCAGGATCAGGCAAAGGCGGTTTTAGCTACCAAGGTCTGTACCCATTTTAACAGGATAAAGCATACGTCCAAAAATAGCGGGAAAGAGAGAACGTCCGGAGTTGGAATGATTAAAAACAATGTGCTGATGATCGGACCGACCGGTGTTGGAAAAACCTATATTATCAAGCTCATTGCCCAGAAGTTAGGTGTTCCATTTGTGAAGGGAGACGCCACGAAATTCAGCGAAACCGGCTATGTGGGTGGAGACGTGGAAGATCTTGTGCGTGACCTGGTCTATGAAGCAAATGATGATATTAAACTGGCTGAAAACGGGATTATCTATATTGATGAAATCGACAAGATCTCATCATCCCAGAACCTAATTGGCCATGATGTCTCCCGGACCGGAGTGCAGAGGGCGCTTTTAAAGCCAATGGAAGAGACACAGGTGGATTTGAAAGTGCCTCATGATCCCATATCACAGATACAGGCCATCGAGCATTACAGGAGAACCGGAAAAAGAGAGAAAAGAGAGGTAAATACAAAGAATATCCTGTTCATTATGAGCGGCGCATTTGGAGAGATGGCCGAAATCATAAAGAAGAGGCTTCAAAAGCAGGGTATCGGTTTTGAGGCGGATGTCAGACCAACGGAGGTGCCCTGGGACATATTGAGAGAAGTGACCGCAAAGGATCTAATAGATTTTGGTTTTGAGTCAGAATTTGTGGGGCGACTCCCTGTGGTTGTTGTTTTTGATGAACTTACCAGGGAGGATTTGGTCGAGATCCTGAAAAACCCCAATAATCCTATTATTATAAGTAAACGGCTTGATTTTAGGGCCTACGGGATTGATATCAAATTTGAAGAGGAGTCTCTTAATAATATCGCGAAAATAGCGGCAGCGGAAAAGACCGGGGCCCGGGGGCTTGTCAGTGCTATTGAAAAAGCCCTGATTCCTTTTGAAAAAAAGTTTCCATCTACAAAGATCAGGAAATTTGTAGTGACACCGGAAGTGGTTGAAGAACCCGAAGCTCAACTCAAGCAATTGCTTAAGAATCCGGATGATCCGAAGTGTGTTGAACGGTTTGAAATGGCCGAAAAAAGAGAGCTTGAGAATATCAAAGAATATATCCGCACGAGGGCCGATGATTTTTCCGAGAAATCAGGTCTTGAGATCTATGAGAGGCGGATGGATCTTATTGCAGGGTTGTACCTGAAAAACATCACGGACATTAATACGGCATTTGATGACTTCATGGAAATGCACAATGCGGTCAAGCTTGAGGAAGCTTCCATGGTCGAAAAACTGGAGGTGGGCGTTTCCTTTGATGAGAGCGCCGTGGACGAGATAATAAGCCAGGCGATCCAGACCGGTCAGGAGGCAGGACCTTTGACAGTTAAACTGGTAAAAAGGCTTGAATATGGTTTGAACCTTGTGAAGGATCGATCCGGGATCGAGAGCTTTGTCATCAATGATGAAGCTGTTTCAGACATGGAGAATTTTGTAAATAACTTTATCAAGAAATACTATAGCCACGAATACCCGCCTGAAGCGCGCTGAAGCTAAGGGCCTTTGACCATTTAACTTTAGTCCCGCCGTGGCGGGATTAGGCACTTAAGCTCACTTCCCCGCAATAAGCGGGATAAATAGGCTCTTCTTATGATCGGCATCTCCAAACTCTATTGCGGCACAGTTGAACCATCGGATGCCCTCCGTTACGGGAGGCATTCCGGGGATCTGCCTTCTCATCTGCTCCAGTTTTCCATAGATAAAAAACCTGTTGTGGTGTGGAATGTGACCAAGGCCTGCAATCTCAACTGCATTCATTGCTACGCACGGGCAGAGGGTCACACCCATGAAAAGGAGTTGAGCCACGACCAGGGATTGAGCCTGCTTGATGATCTTGCAGCCTTTGGTGTGCCCGTGGTGCTCTTTTCAGGGGGAGAGCCCTTATTGCGGCCAGACCTGGTTGAGCTTGCCAATTATGCCGTTTCAAAAGGAATGAGGGCCGTCATTTCCACAAACGGGACACTGATTACAAAAGAAAAGGCCGCACAGCTAAAGGAGGTAGGGCTTTCTTATGTGGGTGTAAGCTTAGACGGAACCGAAAAAGTCAACGATCGGTTCCGGGGAAAAAAGGGCGCTTTTCGAGATGCCCTTTGCGGCATAAAGAATTGCCAGGAAGTGGGCCTTAAGGTGGGCCTCAGATTTACAATCAATCGCATGAATATGGGTGAGATCCCGTATATCTTTAATATTTTAGAGGAATACAATATCCCCAGGGCGTGTTTTTACCATCTTGTTTATGCGGGTCGCGGCTCGGATATGGTGGAAGAAGATCTTGATCATGAGGAAACCCGCAAGGTAGTCGATCTAATCACGGACAGGACCGGAGACTTGCATAACCGCGGGATTGCCAAGGAGGTCCTGACCGTGGATAACCACGCGGACGGGCCGTATATTTACCTGAGAATGCTCAGAGAGAAAAATCCCCGGGCGGGGGAGGTCCTCCAACTCCTGAAGATGAACGAGGGAAACAGTTCCGGCCGTGGAATCGGGTGTGTAAGCTGGGACGGTTCGGTGCATGCCGATCAGTTCTGGCGGCATTACAGCTTCGGCAGTGTCCTTGAAAGACCATTCAGCGAGATCTGGCCTGATCTTTCCAATCCCTTGATGGCACAACTCAAGGAAAAAATGAATCATGTTAAAGGCCGTTGCGCCCAATGTAAGTGGCTGGATATCTGTGCGGGGAATTTTCGGGTGAGGGCAGAGGCCGTGACCGGCGATATCTGGGCCGCTGATCCTGCCTGTTATCTTACGGATGAGGAGATCGCCAGTTCAGAAAGTGCCTAATCCCGCCGAGGCGGGACTAAAGTTAATGAAGTTGGTTTTTTAAATCCAAAGCGGTTTCCCAAAAGCTTATGGAGGAAACCAATACATTGCCCTGTTTTGCCTGCCTGTCAAGCAGCGAAATGAATTCATCTGATACCCATTCCTTTGCGCTCCAGAAAATCAGGGCATGGGTGTCCAGAAGATAGCGCGTCATCTTCAAGTGTACTCCTCCCAAATATCATCCAGCGGTTCAATAATTTTTTCTGGAGAAACAAGCAGTTCCGGCTGAACCTTCATTTGGTCGCGCCATTCTGTTTTATTGTCTGCGATCAAACGGGCTACTTCCTGATTATTTCGTTCAATGACGATTGTTTCGCCTTCTTCAATTTTGTCAAGATACTTGAAAATATTATTCCTGAATTTCGTTGCGGAAACTTTGATCATTTGATCCTCCCTGCTGACATGTACATTGCCATGGTTAACATGTACATGATATAGTGTTGGACAGAGAAAATCAATATTTTTTTAAATTAATAGAATACATTATAATGCACTTTCGGTTTATAGGGCTGGAGATGAATTTGTGGAGTCTATCAATGAGTTGCTTGACAGTAGAAGTTAAAGGCCGTAAAAATGCTTTAATGAACCCTGGATACGCGCTAAAGCGCCGGTGGCAGGAGGAAGGATTGTTTCAGGGGAGAGGTGGAAGGTAAACAATGATTATACGACCGCGAAGGCTCAGGAGGACCCCTGCAATCAGGGATATGGTGAGGGAGACAACTCTTTCCGTGAAAGACTTTATTGCTCCCCTTTTTGTAAAACCCGGCAAGGGTAAAAAAGACCCCATTTCCTCAATGCCCGGGCAGTATCAATTTTCTGTGGATACACTTGTGAAAGAGGCATGGGAGTTATGGGGGCTGGGAATTCCTTCGGTTATTCTCTTTGGGTTGCCTGATAAAAAAGATGCGACAGGAAGCAGGTCCTGGGCAGATGACGGCATTGTTCAGCTTGCGGTTTCGGCCATAAAGAACAAACTGCCGGACATGGTTGTGATAACAGATGTATGCCTCTGCGAGTACACGGATCACGGTCACTGCGGGATAATAAAAGACGGTGCGGTGGACAATGACGCGACCCTTGAATTGCTCGCGCGCCAGGCAGTATCCCATGCCAGGGCAGGAGCGGATTTTGTCGCGCCATCCGATATGATGGATGGCCGCGTTGCCGCCATAAGGAAGGCCCTTGATGAGGAAGATTTCCAGAACATCTGTATTCTTTCATACGCGGTAAAATATGAATCCGCGTTTTACGGCCCGTTTCGAGAGGCTGCTGATTCAGCACCGCAGTTTGGGGATCGTAGCGGATACCAGATGGACCCTGCCAATGCCCTTGAAGCCTTGAAAGAGGCTGAACTGGACATGGAAGAGGGCGCGGATATCATCATGGTAAAGCCGGCACTGCCGTACTTAGACATTATTGCCCGGGTCCGCGACATGAGCCTGGTTCCGGTGGCCGCCTATAATGTAAGCGGGGAATACGCAATGGTAAAAGCCGCTGAAGCAAATGGATGGATAGACGGGAAAAGGATCATGATGGAAATGCTTATCTCTATTAAAAGGGCAGGCGCGGACCTGATCCTTACCTATTTTGCTAAGGAAGCGGCAGGGCGATTGAAGATTGAAGATTGATGATTGTCGGAGCGAAGCGTAGATCCCGCAGAAGGCGGGAATAATTGAAGAGCTGGATGGGTGGGACGCAGATGAATACAGATTATCAGGATTTTAAACATATAGAACTAACTGAAAAAGTAATAATTTTGGTCCTAAACCGGAAGTCAGGCGTAAGGCATTTGATAACTCCAGAAAATAGTTATTAGGACGCAGATGAATACAGATCTATAGTATATAGTATTAAAAAAAAGAATCCGCGTTTATCTGCGAAAATCTGCGTCGCAATTCCTTTCAATTTTATTGGAAACTTCATCTGTGCATAAAAACGATCTAAGACTCGTAGCCTGGGAGGTTACGAGGAAATGCAATCTTAACTGTGTCCACTGCAGGGCAGGATCTGAGCGGGGGCCCTATCCGGGGGAACTCAGTCCTTCCAAATGCCTTGAGATACTGGATCAGATCAGCAGTGTTGGAGAACCGATTGTCATTTTGACCGGCGGTGAACCTATTCTAAGAGAGGATGTCTTTGAATTAGCCGAGCAAGGCACTCAAATGGGCCTTCGCATGGTTATGGCCACAAACGGGACCCTGTTGACCCCCGACATAGTCGAAAAAATAAGGGCATCAGGAATTAAAAGAGTAAGCATATCCATTGATGGGGCCGATGAAGACATGCACGACCGGTTCAGGAAGGAACCTGGAGCTTTTAAGAGGGCAGTTGAGGGGATCCGGTTGCTCAGAAAAGGGAATGTGGAGTTCCAGATTAATACGACCGTAACAAGACACAATATCGGTAAGATTAAAGATATCTTAGACATGGCTGTTCAGTTAGGCGCTGCTGCCCACCATATATTTCTCCTGGTTCCTACGGGCCGTGCCAAAGAAATGGTTAACCAGGAGATTGACGCGCTGGAATACGAAAAGATTTTACACTGGTTTTATCAAATGAGAAAAGAGGTGCCCCTGCAACTTAAGGCTACCTGCGCGCCACATTATTACAGGATCATGCGCCAGGAGGCCCATGCCAGAGGTGAAAAAGTCGACTTTAAGACCTATGGCCTTGATGCGGTGACCCGTGGCTGTCTTGGGGGTACGGCCTTCTGTTTTATATCTCATGACGGGATTATGCAGCCCTGTGGTTACCTTGAGCTCAACTGCGGGGACTTAAAGAAATCCAGTTTTGGCTCGATCTGGCGGGATTCTGAGATCTTCAATCAGCTAAGGGACTTTTCGGCTTACAGGGGAAAATGCGGCAGATGCGAATATCTCAGGGTTTGCGGTGGTTGCAGGGCGAGGGCCTATGAGGCTACCGGTGATTTCTTGGCTGAAGAGCCATTGTGCGCGTATCAGCCCGGGTGAGCTTGTAATGGATGAAATAGACAAAAATATTCTAAATGAGATCCAGTCTGATTTTCCCATCGACCCCAGACCATATCAGGAGTTAGGCAGGCGTCTTGATCTGTCTGAATTTGATGTGATTGAAAGGGTAAAAAGGCTAAAGGAGGAGGGCATTATCAGGAGAATTGGAGGTAATTTCAATTCCAGCAGGCTCAATTTTACGAGCACGCTCTGTGCCGCAAAGGTTCCCGAGGAAAAGCTCGATCATTTCGTCAAGGTTGTAAATCGCTATCCGGGTGTTACCCATAACTACCTGAGGAACTATATATATAATATCTGGTTTACTTTTATTGCCCAGGATATGGCCTATATAGATAACGCTCTGGAAGAAATATCAGAGGAAACAGGGGTTACGGAGATCCTAAACCTGCCCGCCGTCAAGATGTATAAGATCAAGGTCGATTTTGAGGTCTAATTGGATTCTGCTTCGTACTCGGCCAGAAGTTTTTCCTTTTTCTTCTCAGTCATCCTCCCATATTTTACCAGCAGGTCTCCAATACCGGCTTCCCGCAGCGCGTCTATATCAAGGATTGATTCGTTGCTCTTTAGGAATTCATCTTCGGGAATGCTGAAGATAGTATAGCGGAGATTTAATTTTGTCTTTTTGAGTAATTCGGGTGTTTTTCCGAAAAAAATGAAGTGGTAGCCCAATATAACGTAACAAACCGCTATTATAGCGCCCCAGAAAAGAATCCTCTTTAAAAAAACCATGTTAAATACCTCACATTCGTTCGAAATTTAATTATTTAAATTTAACTAATAGTTAAATTTTTGTCAATACGCTACAAGGACTCCTCGACTTTTGAAGCTTGACACTCAAGACACTTGATATCTATACTTCCATTATTCCGCAAATGAATTTTGTATTTACTTAGACACTTTTTTTTAGACAGGATAACCCCGCGGAACGCGGGGTTATCCTGTCTAAAATATTTTTTAAAACTGAGAGGTTATTACTCAAGACAAAAATGGGATTTACAGTCGAGCAAGAATGCCCCCAGTGTGGGGCGCCTATCGAATTAGATGAGACAGACCACCTGCTTAAATGCCCTTACTGTAATGTACAGAATTTCCTTTTCGCGCCCAATTATTTTCGGTTTGTGTTGCCGCATAAGGCATCCGGTAAGAATATTATCTATGCCCCTTATCTGCGCTTTAAAGGCAATGCATACTACTGCCAGGGCCGTACCATCGGACACCGGGTTGTAGATATCACGCGTGTGGGACTTCAGTTCAAGGGTATTCCGGTGTCTTTGGGACTCAGGCCCCAGGCATTGAAGATGAAATTTATCACACCGGATACGGAAGGCGAGTTCCTTAAGTTCACTCTCAAGGCAGCCGATATATTAGCGAAGGCCGCGAAGCTCTCCTCCGGTTCCTCATCTGACAGGATATTTCACCGTGCCTATATCGGAGAGACCCTGAGCCTTATTTATTTTCCCATGTATGTTGAGAAAAACAGGCTTTTTGACGCAGTGTTAAACAGACCCATGATCAATATCCCGGAGGATCAGGATGTTTTTCAGTCTGCCATAAAAAAGAATCCGGCATGGAAACTTAAATTCATGGCAACACTGTGTCCTAAGTGTGGATGGAATTTAGAGGGAGAAAGGGATAGTGTGGTGCTGACGTGCGGGAATTGTGAGACTGTCTGGGAGGCATCAAAAGGCGGGTTTGTCCCCGTAAGCTTTACGGCGGTTCCCGGAGAGGGTGATAATACTGTTTACATGCCCTTTTGGAGAACGTCTGTCACGGGCAAGGGCCTGGAAATCAATTCTTTTGCTGATTTTATCCGTATCACCAATCAGCCCAGGGTGGTTGGAAAGGAATGGGAAAATGAAAAAATGAGTTTCTGGTCCCCGGCCTTTAAAATACGGCCAAAGATCTTTTTAAAGCTCTCAAAAATGCTCACAATTTCCCAGAGACATTTTGATACAGAGGAGATGATACCCAAAAAGAATCTCTATCCGGTAACGCTTCCACGTGCCGAGGCAGTCCAGGCCATGAAGCTAACCTTAGCCAGTTCGACCCTTAATAAAAAGAAAATCCTGCCCCTGCTGCCGCAGGTCGGATTTGATGTGCTCGATTCCGGCCTTGTTTATTTGCCCTTTACGGATACGGGCCATGAGATGGTCCAGCAACAAATGCGCGTCAGCATCAACAAAAACACCCTGGAGTTCGGCCGGAAACTATAACCAACCCCCTGACCTCTATCCTTTCCGCTTACAGCAATATCCCGCAATCATCCTATCATCCATTCATCCAGGTGTTTTCAAAAACCTAACTCCTTGACATTATGATTGTTTCTGAAGACTTGCCAGGATGCCCTTTTCTTTCACAGAAAAGTCAAAGAAACTTCTCATTGTAAGAGACTCATAACTGTGCCTTATGAAGGGTGAATTATCCACTATCACTTTTCTGTTTTCGAGTATCTTCATCCTGAGTGTGAGAGGTGCCGTGTTCAGAATCACAATATCGATCTCATCTGTTTCGAGAAGGTCTATCAGTTTCCCGATTATGTCCATTTTGCTATCAATGATATTCGCATCATCAGAAAGATAAACTGCAATATCGACATCACTTAATGGCATACGCTTACCTTTTGCAAGGCTTCCAAACAGATACGCGAAATGTATATCAGTTCTTGCCTGAAGATAGTCCACCGCCTTGGGTATGAGTGATTCAATATTTTTAGGAAGTTTATTGTATCTGATCATTGGAATTTGTTGGGTTTACTCAGTGTCCCTGGTCCTCCTCTCCCCTCCGACCTCCGGCCTCTGACCCTCTGACCTCTGCCTTCTGCCTTCTGCCTTTTGCCTTGTGTCTTTTGACCACTGCCCCCTTGCTGTCCTCGTTTTTTGCTTTCCGCTCACTGCTCAAGCTAATCTGTTCACGGCATCATTTAACCCAATTTTCCAGACGCAGATGATGAATTTTTTCAAATTCCTTGGAATTATTGGTGACCAATGTCATGTCCCGTGATAGGGCCAGGCCTGCTATGAGCAGATCATAAGGATCGATTGGCATCCCTGTCTTTTCAAGTTGCGCACGAATCGTTGCAGCTTCCATGGCAGCGGAACGATCCAGGTCAATAAGGTTCAATGGCAGAAGAAATTTGGCAAGGGCATCTTCGGAACGTTGTCGGTATTGGCTCTTTTCCACCCCATATTTAAGTTCGAAAAGCGTAATTGTGGAGATGGCGACATCTTGGGGTGAATGTTCCCTAAAACGCTCAAGAACCTTTGGTGGACGCTTCTTAATAAGGTATATGCAAATATTGGTATCAAGCAGATAGTGCATCAGAAAAACTCCCTCTTCTGCATGGGAGGCTGATTACGTCCATCTTCCATAAAGTCTTCTGGAAATTCACTGAGAGACTCGAACAAGGAGTCCCATGTAGTTACTATCGGTTCCAGTATAACCTGGTTCCCATTTTTGAATATTTTCACCTCGTTCCCAGGAATTCTGAATGCCTTGGGTAGCCTTACGGCTTGAGAACTGCCATTCTGAAATAATTTTGCTGTTTCCATTTTATCGCCCCTTCTGATTGTATATATTTATAGTATATACTCAAATAGCCTGAAGTCAACCCCAACACCACCAATGGGATGGAAGAACATGGCATCTCCTCCGCATCTCTGCTAACCGTGCAACCTGGGAAATACGTTCCAGCCAAATGCTTGACATTTCAAGGAACTGACGATCAAGCTCTTCCAAGCGGGCCTTGGACGGCTCATCTAGGAGAGGCTCTCTTGATGCCAGACGACTACGAATATCCAGGAGTTCAAGCGCTTCAAAGCCGCTTACATCCGGGTGAACGATTGCTTTGGAAATATAATCCATCAGTTGTGTGCTTCTCTTGTCCATCTCATAACCTCCTCAACACGACCCAAAAGGACAAAGCCACGAGTCGCTAAGTACTCATCCATATTATCCGGAGGAAAAGCGGTTTCCATGACCCCACCCCGTCCAAAAATAATGAGCCACTCATTGTCCGCCCTAAAGCCCCGTACAGCATAGAAATAAATTCCGCTAAAGTCATAGAGATATACGACATTGTGCCCGTTTTTTACGATATCATGGATGAGTTCTTCATAGCCAGCTAAAGAGAATGATGCTGGCAGGTGTCTCATGCTCTGTCGTTTCTGAAGCATTTTCGCCAACTTCCGAATTCAGACCATTATTTCCAATCATATTTTTTTTGAATTTGAGAGATTTTGCTCCAGAGGTTACAAGCAACGGCGATTTTCAGTAGGTTCTGCAAAGGTCTCACGTTATAGTTTTTTGAATTTTTTCAGGTTTTTCATTTTATTTGGGGTTTTCTCCAAATTATCACAAATAATTTGACTTAAGGTAAATCTTATCATATTAATCACTCATGGAAATGGACAAACTAATAAATCGAATTCAACAGATTGATTTACCCTCAAACCGTTCCGCTTTTTTGTGGGGACCCAGGAAGACTGGAAAAACAACCTTATTAAAACAACTGTTTCCCAATGCATATTTCATAGATTTACTGGATTATGACCTGTTTTTATCATTGAGCCGGAGACCTACCCTGTTACGTCAGATTCTTGAAGCACAGCCTTCAAGAACGGTGATAGTTGATGAAGTCCAAAAAATCCCTAACCTGATGGATGAAATTCATTGGCTTATAGAAAATAAGAACTACCAGTTCATTATGTCGGGCTCCAGTGCAAGGAAATTCAGGAGAGGAAAGGCCAATCTATTAGGTGGCAGAGCGTGGCGTTTCGAACTTTATCCTCTTGTAACAAAGGAACTGAAAGCTTTTAATCTGGACAGAGCCCTTTATACCGGCCTTATGCCATCCCATTATTTTTCATCCGATAGTGAAATGGATCTTAAGGCTTATGTTAATGACTATCTTAAAGAGGAGATCCAGGCCGAGGCACTAACCAGAAATCTACCTGCCTTCTCCCGGTTCCTCCAGTCTGCTGCCATTACCAATGGAATGCTGCTTAATTACTCCAATGCGGCGAGAGAAAGCGGGGTTTCTGTGAAGACAATTCGGGAGTACTATCAGATACTCGAAGATACATTAATTGGCAGACAGTTATTTCCATGGAAGAAATTAAAAAAACGAAGACTTATTGAAACTTCTAAATTCTTTTTCTTTGATATGGGAATTGTTTCCGCCCTTTTGGGGTATAAATCCCTGATGCCTGGCACTATAGAATATGGCAGGGCCTTTGAACACTTCATTCTTCAGGAATGCTGGGCCTACAAACATTATAGCAGGCTGGATTTCCCCATTACCTTTTGGAGAACTGCCAGTGGTGCGGAAGTCGATCTTATCCTGGGAGATGCGGAAGTCGCCCTTGAAATCAAGTCTTCTGAGAATGCAGGTGAAAGTACTAAAGGACTTCATCTGTTTTATGAAGAACAAAAATGTCGAAAAAGCTTTATCATCTCAAGAGACCAGTTTCCAAGAAAATTGAGCCTCAATGTCAGTATCTTGCCCTGGCGCATATTCTGTAAAATGCTATGGGAGGGTGAAATTATATAAGAAAGGAATAGTAATATTTCTTCGCAATGAGTATGCCCCAGCCAAGTTCCTTGAATCTTTCAAGATCTTCTTTATCTTTTAGGGCCAGTGACCAGACCATCGGGTCTGTCCCCTTTAAATCCTTTATGATGGCCTCCGGCTCCATCATTCCTACTGTCTTGTAGGCGCTCCACCTGTGTACACCATCAAGCAGGCGGTATTTACCTGGTCTGTCAGGATAGGGCTCTACTTCGATAGGCTCAAACTTGAAGCCGTCCCTGATATTCTCAGCAAATATGCCGACACGCTTATGATCGATTCCCTTCCTGGGATAGATGTCTTCTTCAAAGATGATTGAGGAGATGGGGATTTTGGTTGTTGATTTCGTCATGAGGTTTTTTTGTCAGACAGGATCTACAGGATTTTCAGGATTATTTTTTTAACAACTAAGAACAAGTCTGTGTTTTTTTTAGACTTTTCTGCGTTCATCTGTGCCTGCCCCGTAGGTCAGCATGATCGTACTGGGGTAAATCTGCGGCTGAGATATCTTTACAGCAGTTGTATCCTTATTCGGCCTGAGCCTTTCAGCATCTTCTGGATTTCTATTGGCAGATAAACCTGATGATTTACAGTGATGGCTCTCCGGGGCATAGGCCCTACCCTCCGGCCTGTAGGCCCTACGGCCTCTGACCCTCTGACCTCTGACCTCTGCCTTCTGCCTTCTGCCTTCTGTCCTCCGACCTCCGCCCTCTGCCTTCTGCCTTCTGCCTTCTGCCATCAGGCCTATGAATGCTGACCACAGGCCACCGCCCCACGGACGTCGGGGATCTGCATTGTGGCCCCAGGCTTATCAAATTGT
>JAUWMR010000054.1 GCA_030613055.1 Desulfobacteraceae bacterium | reverse complement strand
TTCTTAATGGTATTCCTTGAATGACCCGTGTCCCTGGCAATCTGCCTTATCCCTTTGCCATATACACGATGCGCTATCCGTATGTATTCATATTGATCCACTGTAAGCATACTCCTTTCACCTCCGGCAAGTGGTTTTGACGTGTCAAATACCTTTTACCAGAAGTCAGCTTCGGGTGGGTCAATTTTGGGTTAGCGTTTGCCCTTTAGGTGGGTCAATTTTAGGTTAGCAAAACCATATTATCAACGAACGAGAAAGTTTGTCCATATTGTAAAAGCAATAATGTGGTATGGCTCGGAGGTGGAAGAAGCGATGGGGCAGGGCAGCCCATGAGTCCTGCAGTTCGGTTTACATTCGAATGTGAAGAATGCCATCGCCAATTTACATATACTGGTGAAATGGAATAATGCACAACTTGGGCCTGCATATGTGCCAATAGCTAAGACTCAAAAGAATATAATGGCCGCTCAATGGCGGTGCTTGATTTCTAGGCCGTCAAGTGCTGCGGCAAATTTATGATTTCTACTCTTATCTGTTTGCCTAAAATATCTCGTAGAACGAAATAATCCATAAACAATGATTCAATGCTGAAGTTTTTCAGGAAGATCCAAAAAAAGAAAAGCTGGCAAAGAATCGGCAAAGGATTCTTGCCAGCCTTGAAAGGCTAACTTGTTGAAATAATTCATTTTGATTGGTGGAGGCGGGGGGAGTCGAACCCCCGTCCGGAAATATTCCACTCAGGCGTCTACATACTTAGACCGATGTTTAATGTTCACCCCATGGTTCGCAATCGGGCAAGGCTGCCAAGGGGCTAACCTGTATCTTAATTCGCATCACCGTCTCACAGGTTAAGCGGATCAGCTAGCCTGCTAGTCGACGCCCTTTTTGGTACCGCAGGTAAAAACCAAAAGGACGCTAGCCTTTTATGCGGCTAGAGCATACGCATAATCGTCTGCGTTTACATATATCCCAACTGTTTTACGAGCAGATGGAACCTCGGTATGCAACCTGAACTTCAATTATCCCCGTCGAAACCGGATCGCCCCCATTAAGGCCTGAAGTAATGATTGACACGGTCAATATGCTCCTGTCTTGGCGACATTCCGGCTTCAATGTATTTTGTGGGCCGAGAATTCAACCACGAGAGCAAGAGGCTATGGAGAACCTGGCTCGCTACATCATCCGCGCATCCTTTTCCCAAGAGAGGATGACCTACATTCCTGAAGAGTCAAGAGTCATCTACCAATCAAAGAACGGAAAAGAAGAGAAAGTTTTCGATGCTCTCGAATGGCCCCGCCAACAGGCGGGATGTAAACATTCGCGGCTATGCCTGCCTGTGCGTGTACGCACGCAGACAGGTGCTCTCATGTGCCCAACAAAGGAGAGTCCCGCCGATATAAGCGGGATCAGATATGGAGCCTGTCAGCCTCTGGCTGAGATACTATAGTAATGTTTCCCGGGGCAAACGGAAAAAACAAGATCACGATGAACTAATACCCTCAATTTTGGAATCGGATGGATCATCCAAACAATACCGGAAAAACTGGGCCAGATTGATCCAAAAAATTTACGAGGTAGACCCCTTGACGTGTCCCAAATGCCAGGGCCGGTCGAAGATCCCGTCTTTAGCGGGGATGCGTATTTTAGCTTTCATCGAGGACAAGCAGGTAATAGAGAAGATACTCAAACACATGGGACTTTGGGATCAGAAAGCCAGACCGCCACCCAAAGCGAATGCACGGTCAATGGCTCAACAATACCATATGGAGTACAATGATTCCCAGGTCCCCCTGTCTGATAACTGGCTATATGCCGAAGGTCACGTCTTTAGCGTGATAGACCCGGTTTACAGCGAGACCAACCCCTGCTGATTTTTTAAATGGGAGATGGGTCCAAGGGATGGCTATACCCAGATTTCCTCGATTTTCCGCTCTCCCGGCAAGATCATGCCCCCGATTCACTGTCTTGGCATCAGCGCACTTCCCAATCCCGCTAGGCGGGACCCTCATCTTTAGCCAGGCAGTGCGGATTCGACCACAACATCATGAATCTCCCTCATTATTGACATACAAGCCAAATTTTCCTATCCTCATTCGTACAGCAAGCGACTTTTTGTCAACCAACCAACTCAACATCTCAACTCAACCCGTTAACAATATCTACCATGGAGGTGTGTTATGAACGAAATAAAGAAAAACAGGTGGCTGATCGTGGTAGCGTTGGGAGTTGTGCTTATGCTGGCAATGGGGGGTGGCGCGCAGCTTTTTGCCGGAGAACCTACTTATCAACAACGTCGCGACAAACTCATCGAAGAGGAAAAGACCGTAGAGGAGGCCATTGAGGCATGTAAAAAACAATTACGCGACAAAAATCTTGAAGAGAATATGCGCGCCATGGTTAAGGATGCCCTTAAGCAACTCCACGATAGGCTGAGAACTATTGACTATCAAAAGGAGTCCAATGAGATACAAGAGGCACCTTTTGTTTTTCTTTACGTTGCATGGGACCACAATCGGAAAAGGATTGAAGAGCTCAATAGACGTATTGAGGCGATGTTTTCTGTGGGAAGGTTCGGCCGTCCTGCTTATGAATTATTTTTTAGCAAAGAGGATGCCAGGGAAAAGTACGAACAGTTCGTTTTGGAACTCAACCATTTGCTTAGGCTAACCAAGGGGATCGAGACAGAGATACGGCACAGGTATTTCGACGATATAGGTCCCTCCTGCGGCCTGAGTGTAGATTTCTGCTTTGCTGCTCATACAAAGGTCATCATGTCCGATGGAAGCCTAAGGCCCATCTCCCAGATAAAAGTGGGCGAGAAGGTCAGGAGCTATGACCTTCAGACGGGCAGTGCCGTTATTGGGAAGGTCGTAAAGGTCTATAGCTTTGAAAACCATAATCCCTGCTACCTTGTAAATAACTCCATTGTGACCACCGGCCCACACCACTTCCTTGTACAGGCCTCTCCCAGAGACTGGAAGCTCGTCTCGAATCTGGTGCCGGGAGATGGCATGGTCACGGAAAAGGGACTGGTTGCGCTGGAAAGCATCGAGAATATCAAGCCATTTCCAAGACTCTACAATCTTCGCGTGGAGCATTACAGGAATTACATGGTCACGGACGGGCAAAACAACTATGTTGTTCGAGACTATGCATATGAGTAACATGAACGATAGTAGAAGAGGAGACCAGATATGAAAACATATTTTGGCAGAATAGCTCTTATGGCCGTAGCATCCCTTGTGTTGGTTCAATTAACGGGCTGCGTGGGGATGGACATGTACAAAGGCAAAAAGGCATATGATAAAAAGGACTTCACGACTGCCGTGGAGCACTTCAAAAAGGCCGCCGAGACCGGAGACGCTGAGGCGCAGTACTATCTCGGCCGTATGTGTTTTGATGGTAACGGCATGCCCAAAGACAGCACCGAGGCTGTCAGATGGATGCGGATGTCCGGCGAGAAGGGATATGCACCGGCCCAGCTTATAATAGGAGTAGAATATTACTTCGGGGGCGACCCGGAGCGGGACTACGGCAAGGCCGCGGAGTGGTTCAAGAAGGCCGCAGAGCAAGACAACCCGGGGGGGCATTACTTTATGGGCTGGATATATGCCACCGGCAGGGGGGTTGAAAAGGACAGGTTCAAGGCCCTCAACAGTTTCCGCCTTGCCCTGGCAAACGGATATCCAGTCCCGGATCATCTCCTGACAGAAGAGGGTGTATCACGCATTAAATCGGCCCCAGTTAGATAGGCGGAACCGCGGCCACCATGAAAACAAGGGTGTCACCAACACATATTTATTCCGATTCTTCAACCTGCCCAGGTTACACCTAATTTTCGATATACGGATTGAAAGATATTCTTTTGTCGCAGGTGTGCGTTTGACGCCTTTGTTTCTTAAATGCCGGCTCACCGCCCGAATGGCAAAGCCTTAATAAGGCCTTTGACCTTTTCCTCTAATGCCTTGGTAGGACGATCCCCCTCACCTTCTCCCGTAATCATCTTCTTCAGGCTGGAGGGATCAGTAAACCCTTTTGTAATAGTCTCCTTGATTGCGCCGGCAAGATCAGGCGTGAATTTTGGTGATGAGAAGGTCCCTGTGACCAGCACCGGCACTATGATTCCGGAACGGGCCTTGACGTCCCCCTGTCCCTTGAGGCTGGCCACGACCTTTGGCTCTATCCGGATATCCAGGGTCTCATTTACCAGGTCGGCATCCCCCGAAGCCACTACCCTTATCAGGGGAGACATTAAGCTTGTCTCCTGTATGTTCACTACCCCGTTTGTAATGGTAAAGGGCGCCTTAAGCTCTGAGAAGTCTGTTTTCGGCCTCGCCCCTCCCCTCTCGGCAAGACCAAAGGTGGCCTTTATGTTACGGACCATTCCGGTCAGATCGAACCCCTTTATGGCACCGTCCTGTAAAAGGAGTTCCCCGCTTCCATTCAGGGTTTGCTTGATCCTAACCGGATCATCTCCTGACATCCGCAGGACCACATCCGCCCGTGCAGTCCCTTCCAGGACATCCTTTTTCAACACGTCCCGAAGGAGGGGTCCGATCTGAACCTTTTCAGCATGGAGTTTCAGATTGCTTTTCGGTGTATCCTGCCGTACGTCAAATGTCCCCTTAGCGGATACAACACCTCTGTACATGCTCAAATAGACAGGAGACAGATGAAAAACCCCTTTTTTCCCGATGACCTTGAGTTTGAGATTCTGAATTCGGGCATTATTTAGCTTGAGTTTCGCAGCATGCATTGTACCATCAAGGGTCATCTTCCGGAGCGTGCTGTAATCAGTTCTCTTTTGCACGGTCTCGGGGGGCTTCCCTTTTTCTTCGGCAACCTTTTTCTCACCCGAAGGCGGAAGGTATCGATCCAGGTCGAGATCGTCAACGTCGAGCTTAAAGGTAACATCAGGTGTGTTAAAATCCTTCGCTTTGACGAAATAACTAAGCCTGGATTTATCCACATCCATGGTTCCATCTAAGACCATGGAGTTCTTAAGATCCCCCTTCAGTCTGGCCTTAAAGCCCACCCGGGTTAAAGCCTTGGGATCGGCTGTTTTAACCGGAAAGGCTTTCCCCATATCGGCAAACAGCCTACGAGGCGAAAATGGTTGTACCTGAAGGGCAATGTCAAACCGCGGGTCTTCCCGCCCCACGTCTATGCTCCCTCTAACAGATACGCCTCCCTCATGCAACTTGAGGCTCAGGGGATTGAACTGAAATCGGCCATTTCTCCCGGTGACCTTGACATAGACGTCACGGGCTGCAACCCCTTGCGCTTTAAGCTCTCCCACCCGGATCGTACCGTCTATGATCAGCCGTCGAAGCGGCGCATAATCGGGCTTCTTTTTCCCTGGATCGGAACCCCCTTGCTTTTCCTTGGGTCCAATGGCCTTTTTCGGGGTCGATGGTGGCAGGTACTGATCCAGGTCGAGCTTGTTCACATCAACTCTGAACGTAACATCCGGTCTGGCAAGGTCTTTGGCCGTCCCAAAAAATGTCACCCTGGATTCATCCAGATCCAGAGAACCTTCCAATAGACTTATGTTCTGAAGACTCCCTTTGGCTAAGGCCTTAAAGGCCAACCTGTTCAAAACGCTGGGGTCGGAAGTGGCCAGGGGAATTTCCGGTTTTAGGTCAGCCAGCAGCTTTCGAGGCGAAAAAGGTGTCGCATGAATGGCAAGTTCAAACCGTGGAACATCCCGGCGGACATCCAGTGAGCCCTTTGCGGATATAGTGCCCTGATATAGCTTAAGGCCAAGGGTATTTAACTGAAAGAGACCGTTTTTCCCGGTAACATTCACATGGACTTCTTGAACCTTGGCCCCCCGTGCCTTTATTTCTCCTATCCGGATCTTACCGTCTATGATCAGCCGTCGAAGCGGCGCAAAATAGATCTTCTTTTTCACTGCTCCCGGCGTTTTAGCCTTTACCCTTTCTCCCGCAATCTTCTTCTTTTCCGGGGGCGGCAGATATCGATCTAAATCGATCTTGTCAAGATCAACGTTAAACGCAACGTCGGGCAGGTTAAACGCTTTTGCCTTCATAGAAAACGTCATTCTGGATCCATCCAGATTCAGGAACCCGTTTGAGAGCGTTACCTGTTTAGAATCCCCCTTGACCCTGGCTTTCAGCGCCAAATCGCTCAAGGCATTGGAATCGGCAGTGACTACCGGAAAGGCCTGACCCAGAGCCGCCATCACCTTTCGGGGTGAAAACGGTGACACCTCAAGGGCCAGATCATACTGCTGCCGGGTGGCCAGGTCCACGATCTTACCCTTCAGGTCCATGTCCAGTTCATTCAGGGCCTTCACTGAAAGGCTAAGGGGAATGGTTCCCTTACCCGGGTCCTTCCCCACAGGCCCTATACTCCCCTCAAGGGACAGCGGTTTTTTGTCAAGCTGGGCCGAGAGGGCCAAACGGATCGGACGATCCAGGGAGACATCCTGGAGTCGGAGGGTAAAATCGGAGAGTTCTCTTCGTATCCCTTTGGCGTGATCCATGAACAGGACCGATCCATTATTTATTGCAAACTCACCCACGGCTAACGACTTAATGGGAAGTGCAGTGCTAATGCCGCCTTTAGATACCTTTGTCTCTTCCTTAGGGTGTTTGGGAGGGGCCTTTATTGACGGCCTTCCCAGGTCTTCCCAGTTTGCGCGACCACGCTTGTCTTTCTCCAGGACAATCCGTGGACCATCAAGTACAAACCGTTTCACCTGGATATCCTTGGAGATGAGAGGCAGAAGCTTCACCTGGACATCAAAGGACTTAACTGACACAAAATCCTTCTCCTTAAAGCCGGAGAGGTTGCCCAGGTGGAGATCTGACATAGCAACCCCTGCCCATGGAAAAAGCGAAAGCTTGATATCCCCCCCTATGGTAAAAGGACGCCCAATCGCCTCAGATACCTTCTTTTCGATCTCGGGCTTGTACGTATTTATGTCCACGAACATCGGGACGATGAGGAGGGCCGCGATAACCAGTACGACCAGGACCCCCAAGATGATAGACGTCCATTTAATTGCCTTTTTCATGGTCAACCTCCATGCAGCTTTTTTGTGGGGGGGCACCTCATTATTTTTTATTTGGCATACTCCACGGCCCTTGTCTCGCGGATCACTATCACCTTGATCTGACCGGGATAGGTCAGTTCTTTTTCTATTTTCTTTGCGATGTCCTTGCAAATAACAAATGCCTGATCATCGTCAACGCTTTTTCCTTCAACCATGATTCGGATCTCTCGTCCTGCCTGAATTGCATAGGACTTATTCACTCCGTGAAAAGACATGGCGATCTTTTCCAGTCCTTCAAGCCTTTTCACATAGGATTCTAACATCTCCTGGCGGGCTCCGGGCCTTGCTCCTGACAACGTATCTGCCGCCTGCACCAAAACGGCCAGAACTGAGTCAGGCTGTACTTCTTCATGGTGTGCAGCAATGGCATGAACCACATGGTTTGATTCCCCGTATTTCCTTGCCAGATCAGCCCCGATAATTGCATGAGGCCCTTCCACCTCATGATCCACGGCCTTTCCGATGTCGTGTAGAAGACCGGCCCTCTTGGCCTGCTTCACATTCAACCCGAGCTCGGCCGCCATTACACCGCAGATAAAGCTGACTTCCCTTGAGTGCTGAAGCACATTTTGGGCATAACTCGAACGATATTTCAGCCTGCCAATAAGTTTTACAATTTCATGATTTATCCCGTGGACCCCCACGTCAAAAGTGGCCTGCTCCCCCGCTTCCTTAATGCTCGCTTCAATTTCCTTCTTTACCTTCGCAACAATCTCCTCTATCCTGGCGGGGTGTATCCTTCCGTCATCTATCAACCTCTCTAAAGATATCTTGGCGACTTCCCTTCGAACAGGATTAAAACCCGAAAGAATGACGGCCTCCGGGGTGTCATCTATGATAAGATCAATTCCTGTGGCAGCTTCAATTGCGCGGATGTTTCGGCCCTCCCTCCCAATTATCCGGCCTTTCATCTCATCGTTCGGGAGATTCACCACTGAAACGGTCTTTTCTGCCACATAATCCCCGGCATATCTCTTTACTGCCAGGGCAAGGACCTCCTGGGCCTTGTGATCAGCCTCTGCCCTGGCGTCATTTTCAATTCTTCGCATTAGTTTCGCGGCATCATGCTTTGCCTCCGATTCCATTGAACTGATGAGGAGCTGTTTCGCCTCATCAGCGGATATGGCGGCCAGGCTCTCTAACTGCCTCCTCTGATCCTGAACAAGATGATCATACTCTCTTTCTTTTCTCTTTACTTCCTTATCAATCCGGTCAATGGACCTTTCTTTTTCAGCAATCCTGCCTTCTCTTCTTTCAAGTTGATCAATCTTTTTATCTAAATTCTCCTCTTTATGAAAGAGACGCCTTTCCTGGATGGACAACTGCTCCTTCTTTTCTTTGGTCTCCTTCTCGAACTCAACCTTCATCTGGTAGAGGGTATCCTTGGCCTGAAGCGCGGCCTCTTTTTGCGTAGTCTTGGCCTCCGTCTGGGCCTCGGCAAGGATTTTCTTAGAGAATCTCTCTATTGAATCAATCCTGCTTTCCACTGCCTTTTTCCGCAGAAAAAAACCTGCGGGAATACCCAAAACAAGACCTAACACAATGATCCCGATTATATGTATGGCAGGCATAGCAAATATCGCTCCTCACTCCTGTCCAGAACAGGTGACAAATATACTGAAACAGGCAGTCAATGTTGATAAAATCAGTGTTTGCCCGGTCTCTGGGTCTCGGGGATTAGGAGTAGTGCAGTAATGATAAAACAAAGCTGGCTCAGGGGGTATACAACTTAAGCAATACTCCTGTACCCCCGATAGACACAGAGAGACCTTTGCAAAACGTCCCTTTTTGTCCAATCTCTGTGTCAGGATCAGATTTTAATCCTCGAAATACTCAATGTATTCCTGCGGTTAAAATCTTCGCCTTCCTTGACCTTGAACAAAAATGAACATTTTTCAAAGGTCTCACAGAGACTACATGGATCCAATTATCCGGATAAGGTAACAGGAAAGAATTGAAGGTAGGGCTTTTTATTGGGTAGAAGAGTAAATAAAAGGGGCCATCAAAACCCGCTATCAGATAGATTTAAAAAATCTTGGAATTTATTTGAGCCGCTGCCTGTCCCGCTCTATTGGGACAGGGAAAGTACACGCTTAGTGCGGCAGTCAATCCGCGGCCAACGCATTGAATAATGGAATAGTGGGTTGCAATAACGGAACATCTTGATATTTCACTTCTTTTTCCTTCTGATCTCATCACTCCGCACTCCATTTCTCCAATATTCCAAACCGGATGCCCATCCACAGTGTGGATGGTCCGCATACCAAGACGGGGACAACAGGGGGGCTTCCCAAGTTGTCTTTATATCTATCACTCTCAGTGTAATCAGCCCTCTTAAGCTTCAATTCATCCAGATCCACATATCACAATTTTCCCCTCTTATAAAACATATCATTCTTCCGTGACAAAATGTCACAAAGCAGGGGGGGCTATTTTTTCCTTAAAACCTGTTAGCTAAAATAAAGAAACCCTTAGTGTCATGTCATCTACCTAATATCGTAAAGATGGCCGTCATTCCCGCGGAAGCGGGAATGACAAGTACCTGATACGATATTTCACGCATGACACGACACTAGGTCTTTCTACCTCGTTACGGAATCAATTCGGGAATTCAGAGATCGTGAGCGATTCTGAATATCCTTTGCCAGACTATCCCGCTCTTTTAGTATCTGAAAATAATCACTGGCAATATGAAAAGCTGCCAATATTGCGGTTTTTCCGTCAGAGAGCCCGTCCGAATGCTCCTTGACCTCCTTAAACCTCTCATTTACAAATCTTGCAATGTTCTGGACTTGATCCTCATCTTCATCGCTTTTGATCAGGTATTCATGATCAAAAATTTTAACTCTAATGGGCTTTTCCAAATGCATTCCTTTGCGGAATTAAACACCGACCTGTTCGATTTTTTCCAATATGGAAATAATCCTCTGTTTGGCCCTATCCCTGCTTGCCTTCAGATTCCCTATCTGCTCGGTTAAATCGGACAATTTCCCCTCTTGAATCCTCGCCTTTTCAGCAAGAGCTTCTTTCTCTTTTTTTAAGGTCTCTATCAAACCAATCAGATGGTCTATTTTCTCTTCAAGTAACTCAAATTGATCAATATCGCCGATTATATCCATGACACTCCCATCCCTGATTGAATCTTTTTCATTTTATACCCGCAAACATTAAAGGTCAATAAAAAAGGCAAGCGCTTAAGGCCTGCCTTTTTCAAAACTTTCTTTGCCAGTCTCAAATGGCTATTTTGCGCCTTCTGTAACCTTAATACGAACAAGCGCCCTTTTAAGGGCTGCCTCCGCCCTTAAAAAATCAATATCCTCTGTTCCTCTGTCCTTCGACAGCCTTTCTTTGGCCCTCTCCATTGCCCGGTGTGCTCGCTCCATATCAATGTCATGGACCATCTCGGCCGCATTCACCAGGACTGAAACCCTGTTATTGGAAACCTCTGCAAAACCCGCGGCCACGGAAAGTGATTCCTTTTGATTCCCTGAAGTATAGCGAAGCTCACCAGGCACAATACCAGTAAGAAAAGGCACGTGCTCTGAAAGCACACCAAATTCTCCTAACGAGCCTGGTGCAACGACCATATCCACGTTCTCGCTCACAACCACCTTTTCCGGTGTAACAACTTCTAATAAAAGCTCGCCCATAAATCAATCACCTCTAACTGGCAGCGGCCATCTTTTCTGCCTTTTCCCGGGCCTCTTCGACGTTTCCAACCATATAAAAGGCCGCCTCTGGCAAATCATCATATTTGCCCTCAATAATCTCACTAAATCCCTTAACTGTCTCTTTCACAGGAACATATTTCCCGGCTGTTCCCGTAAAGGTCTCTGCCACATGGAAGGGCTGGGACAAAAAGCGCTGCATCCTCCGCGCCCGGGCCACTATGAGTTTATCCTCGTCTGACAGTTCGTCCATTCCGAGGATTGCAATAATATCCTGAAGTTCCTTGTATTTCTGGAGTATCTGCTGGACCTGTCTTGCAACCGAATAGTGCTCCTCACCAAGAACATTAGGGTCTAAAATTCGAGACGAGGAATCCAGAGGGTCGACAGCAGGATAAATTCCAAGCTCGGTGATCTGTCTCGAAAGAACCACTGTACCATCCAAATGGGCAAAGGTTGTAGCCGGGGCCGGGTCGGTCAAGTCATCGGCGGGCACATATACACACTGTACCGATGTAATGGACCCCTTGTTTGTCGAGGTAATCCTCTCCTGAAGCTCACCTAAGTCAGTTCCCAGGGTAGGCTGGTACCCAACAGCGGATGGGATACGGCCGAGGAGGGCGGAAACCTCTGAGCCTGCCTGGGTAAAACGGAAAATATTATCGATAAACAGGAGTACGTCCTGGCCCTTTTCATCCCTGTAATATTCAGCCGCAGTAAGGGCCGAAAGAGCCACTCGCGCGCGCGCTCCAGGGGGTTCTGTCATCTGCCCATAAATCAGAGCCGCCTTTGGAAGAACACCCGATTCCTTCATTTCCAGATAGAGATCATTCCCCTCTCTGGTCCTCTCACCAACACCGGCAAATACGCTGATGCCACCGTGCTGCATGGCGATATTGTGGATCATCTCCATCATAACAACAGTCTTGCCCACACCGGCGCCGCCGAACATCCCCATTTTTCCACCACGGGGAAAGGGCACCAAGAGATCAATCACCTTTACGCCCGTCTCAAGGACGCTTACGCTGGTGTCCTGATCCTCAAATGCAGGGGCATGCCGGTGAATCGGGTAGAATTCCGTGGCATTGACAGGCCCCAGTCCGTCAACCGGTTTCCCCACCACGTTGAGGACCCGGCCCAGGCCGGGATCACCGACCGGCATCTGAATCTGCTTTCCCGTATTCTTGACCTTCATGCCCCGTACAAGACCGTCTGTCACGTCCATGGCAATGCACCTGACCACATTATCGCCTAAATGCTGCGAAACCTCCACAACAAGATTATCTTCTGTATCGTCAATGGCTGGATTGGTGAGAAGGAGCGCCGTTAGAATCTCGGGAAGCTCTCTCTCGGCAAACTCAACGTCAACGACCGGACCTATGACCTGAATTAATTTGCCCTCGTTCATGACTTAATTAAGACCTCCTTTTATTAAAAACCATTATGCCTTTTTCAAGGCCTCAGCACCACCTACAATATCCATCAGTTCAGCCGTAATTGCTGCCTGTCGAGCTTTGTTATATACAAGCGTAAGATTCTCTACGAGTTCATTGCAGTTCTTGGATGCATTGTCCATTGCCGCCATACGGGCAGCATTTTCACTCGTCTCATTTTGCAAAAAGGCATTATATATCTGTACGCTGATATTTTTAGGTAAAAGCTCAACCAAAAGCCCCTCAGGATCAGGCTCACAAAGGTACTCGGCAAAACCCGACACACTTTGTTCCTCTTTACTTTTCGGCGGCTCAATGGGAATGAGCTTAACCAGTGTGGGCTCCTGTTTGGCCATACTGACAAATCGAGCATATATCATGTAGACTTCATCCACTTCATCGGCCATATACCGATCAATGAAAACCTTGGTCATCTGATCAATGAAAGACATGTCTATACTGCCGTATACATTGATATAGCTGTCAATCACGTCAAAATCCCTTTTGCTGAAGTAATCCCTCCCTTTTTTCCCTACAGTGGTTAAACTGCATGATATGCCTTTGCCTTTTTGGTCATTTATCCACTTCTCGGCCATATTGATAAGGTTCGTATTAAAACTGCCGCAAAGCCCTCTGTCACCGGTAAACTGAAGCAACGCAACTCTGGAAAGACCATCTTTCTTAATAAGCAACGGGTGGATATCCGGTTCTATCCGGCTCGCCAGATTACCCAGGACTTCGGCAAACTTTGCCGCGTACGGGTCAAAGCCTTCCATCCTTGCCTGGGCGCCCCTGAGCCTGGCCGCGGCCACCATATTCATGGCCCTGGTGATCTGCCTTGTCTTCTTGACGGCTTCTATCTTCCGCAAAATATCTCTTAAGGTTGCCATTTAGCCTTTCTCTCTCTATACTCATGTTTAATTAAATTCGCCTTCAGCGGACTCCCTCATGGTAAGCCGGTTGAATCTTTAAGTCGTTTTGTCTATTCAACCATTTGACCACTCAACTACTCAACCGCTTATCATCAAGTCGCCGGCTGGAATATGCCCTTAAATTCATCCAGGGCCTTTTTTATATTTTCCGCCGTCTCATCGCTAATATCTTCTTTTTCCTTGATCTCATTCAATAACTCAGAATGCTTGCTATCCATGAACTCCAGCATCTGACTTTCATATTCACCTACGCCCTCGACTGGCCATTCATCTAAATACCCGTTCGCCCCTGCAAACAGGATCATCACTTCTTTCTCGGCCGTCATGGGCTGATACTGGGGCTGTTTTAATACTTCAACCAGCCTCTGACCGCGTTTTAGTTGCTGCTGGGTCGCCTTGTCCAGATCACTTCCGAACTGGGCAAATGCCTCTAATTCCCTGAACTGGGCCATATCAAGACGAAGCGTTCCTGCCACCTTTTTCATGGCCTTGGTCTGAGCGGCACCGCCAACTCGCGAAACCGAAAGGCCCACGTTAATGGCGGGGCGAACTCCTGAAAAGAAAAGCCCCGGCTCCAAGTAGACCTGGCCGTCAGTAATGGAAATCACATTTGTAGGAATATAGGCGGAAACGTCACCGGCCTGGGTTTCAATGATAGGCAGGGCTGTCAGCGAGCCACCTCCTAACTCATCGTTGAGTTTTGCCGCGCGTTCCAGCAGGCGGGAATGGTTGTAAAAGATATCCCCTGGGAATGCCTCACGTCCCGGCGGCCGCCTGAGCAAGAGGGACACCTGCCTGTACGATGCGGCCTGCTTGGAAAGGTCATCATAAATGATCAGTGCATGTTGCCCCTTGTCACGGTAGTATTCACCAATGGCACAGCCTGAATAGGGGGCAATAAACTGCTGGGTAGCCGGATCACTGGCACAGGCCGCAACTATGGTGGTATATTCCATGGCGCCATTACGCTCAAACACATCAACTACCTGCGCCACAGTAGATTTCTTCTGGCCTATAGCTACATATACGCAATAGATATCAGTATCCTTTTGATTAATAACAGCATCCACGCATATGGCGGTCTTGCCGATCTGCCGGTCACCAATAATCAATTCGCGTTGCCCCCGGCCAACCGGTGTCATTGCATCAATGGATTTGAGACCGGTATACATGGGCTCCTTCACCGGCTGGCGCGCGATGACACCGGGCGCCACCACTTCAAGGCGCCGAAACTCTGTGGCATCAATGGGTCCCTTTCCATCAATCGGTTTACCAACAGAGTCAATAACACGGCCCAGAACAGCTTCGCCCACAGGGATCTCTGCTATCCTGCCCGTTCTCTTGACACCATCGCCCTCCTTGATCTTGGAATCATCTCCCATGATGGCGACACCCACATTATCCTCTTCAAGGTTGAGACATAGGCCAAAGATTCCACCGGAGAATTCAACCATTTCCATGGCCATGACCTTCTCGATACCATAGACACGCGCAATACCATCACCAACGGACAATACCGTCCCTGTCTCGCTCACCTCTACCTTTTTTTCGTAATCCTTAATCTGGTCGCGGATTACCTGGCTTATTTCTTCTGCTCTGATCTCCATTAGCTATATTCACCCCTTTTAAATGATTCTTTTAGCCCTTCAATCTGGGCCCTTACGCTTCCATCCAACACCAAATCCCCCATTTTTACAATAAGCCCTCCGATAAGAGACTTATCTTCTTCAATTTCGATTTTAGCATCTTTTGAAGTAAACCTTTTCAAGGCATTCTCCAGCTTATCTACTGATTCCTGTTTAATTGGTCTTGCAGTAATGATAGTCGCGCGAGTAATACCCGAAATTTCATCCATGAGTTTGGAATAGTAATCGGTAATATCTTCAACAGCCCTGATCCGGTTCTTGTCAAGAAGAAGCCTCAAAAAATTCTTGACTACATTGGAAAAAGGGCTCCTGTTAAGAGCGACATCAAGCACCTTTTTTCGTTCCTCTACAGAGAATAGGCGGTTGGAAACAACCTGATAAAACTCCGTATTGACCGAACAAAAGCTGGTAAATTCTTGAAGGTTTTGCCCGTACTCCATATATTGCCCGTCTTCCTGCCCCAAACTGAGCAATGCCTTTGCATATCTTCTAGGAATTTTTGAACCTATCAATGTAACTTCTCCATCTCTTCAATAAATTCATTAACCAGATTGTCCTGATCACTGTCTTTTATCTCTCTGACAATAATTTCCTGGGCCTTCTGGGCTGCAATATCAACGACTTCCTGTTTCAACCTTTCTCCGGTCGCACGGATCTCACGTTCAATGGCCAAATCGGCCTGATCTAAGATCTGTTTTGCCCTCTGTTGTGCCTCGGCAATAATTCTTTCCTTCTCCTCATTCCCCTCTTTCTTGAATTGTTCTATGATTTCTTCCTTTTTTATCTCAAATTCTTCCAGCTTTTTTTCCAGATCCTGATAACGGCTTTCAGCAGCATCTCTGTCTGATTTCAGACTATCAAAATTTTTCTTGATTTCTTCTCTTCTGGCTGCGAAAAAATCCTTAATCGCGGTTTTTCTTATCACCACAAAAAGGATAATAACCAGTAGGGCAAAATTAAGAAAACGTTTACCGAGGTCATATAACGGGGCGCTGTCATGGGTACCGCCTTCTGAGGCAATGCCTAACCCATAAAGGAGGAACATACCAATCAGCATGCAACCGGCCATTATAACAGGGCCTACTTTCCTGCCTTGAAAGCTGATCATTGAACGCTCCTTCCTAAGATTTTTTCGGCCAATTCTTGAGAAAAACCGCCAATCTGATCTTCCATTTTCTTTCGAATATCTACAATTTTGCTTTCCATCTCTTTATTGGCCTGTTCTTTCTTTGCCTCTACTGAAGAACCAGCCTGCTGCAATATCGCTTTTTCCTTCTCTATCCCCTGATTCTTAAAGCTATCTTTTTGCGTATGCCCATCTTTTCTGGCCTGAACCATGCCTTCTTCAATACCTTTCTCATTCCGCTCGGACCTGTCCTGATAATCCCCTATGACCTTCTTAAGGGAACTTGTTTCATCATAACGCTGGCTGAGAATTTTGCGAATAGGCTTAAAAAGGATGATATTCAATAAAAAAAGGAGCAAAAGGAAATTGGCAATTTGGATAAATACAGTCGAGTTTATTTCCAGCATAACACGCGTATCCTCCTTTCTTTCCTTAGTAGAACCAAAATAGAAGGGAGGCCCCGGTTTACTGAGAAAGGCCTCCCTTTTAATAATTAAAAAAAATATGATTAAGGGAGAACTGCCACTTTTATATCAAACTTATCGTCTTGCTTTTTCATTTGACAATTTCCATCAAATGTAACCCCTTCATCAATAGTGATTGTCGGGGCTTTCATATTTCCATATACCTTTCCAGGGGAATGCATTTCAATCCTGTCCTTCGCGAAAATATTTCCGTGTACTTCCCCGCTGATAATTATTTGGGAGGCATGTATTTCAGACTGAATGTTTGCCGTCTCACCCACTATCAGGGTCCCTTCCGTAACGATTTCGCCTTTAAAAACGCCATCAATGCGAACTACACCGGTAAATGACAACTTCCCTTTAAATTCCGTATCCCTGCCCAAAAATGCATTTATCTGGTCCTTTGTTTTTTTCATCTTTAGGTCTCCCCGTTTGCAGTCACCGTTCGTAGCATACCGACTTTTATTTTGCAAGAAAAATCACAAAATAATTAATAATCATAAAAAAGCCATGCTTTATTTCACTTCTATTAAAAATTGAGCATCTACTCAATAAATCAGGGTAAATCCCTTACGAAGCCGCCCCACGCCTTCGCGGGGGCAGGCTTTTTATGGATTCCCGCCAGCGGCGGGAGAGAAATCTTATCTTTACAATTGCTTACATGTTAAAAATTTCTCTGCCTGCAATCCACGATTTTTTTTTCAAAAAAATAAAGTGTTACAGATATTGATTGACAGGTCAATCAATATCTGTTTTATTGCTTCCCATGAAAAAAGATGTCTCCTGTGTCAAAAAGGGTAAAGAGTCTGCCATTTTTGAGGCCGCTCTTAAGGCAATAAAAAAAAAGGGGTATCATAAGGCAAGGATGTCGGACATCTCCAAAGAGGCGGGGATTTCCTACGGGCTGGTTTATCACTACTTCAAAAGCAAGGAAGACCTGTTCGATGCCATTCTCAATCGATGGTGGGACGGACTTTTTCAACTGATGGCAGATATCAGTAATGGTGAAGACAATGTTCACAAAAAGCTTATGCAGATTATTTATTACTTTCTGGACACTTACCAGACAAATCCTGAACTGGTGAATATTTTCATCACTGAAATCTCCAGATCCACGACAAATTTGACAAACACCCGCCTAGGCCTCTTCAAGAAATTCATATCCCTCGTCGAAGCAATGATTACCGATGGCCAAAAAGAGGAAATACTCAGGATGGATTTTAAGGCCCGCTATCTCACCTATATCTTCTTAGGATCACTCGAAACCTTTATTTCAGCCATGGTACTTGTGGATCAAAATATTAAGGGCGATAAACAGAAAGAAAGGATTGCGCAGAGTATTTTTGAGGTCTTTCTGAACGGAGCAAAAAGCCAGAAGGAAAACAAGCATTCAGCAGTCAGCAATAGCTGAGCGCTGGGCGCTGATAAATCGGGGAGATTATGGATTTTTCTTTCACTGAAGAACAGATTATGTTCAAAGACCAGGTCATACGCTTTGCCACAAAGGAAATCGTTCCCAGGGTTCAGGAACATGACCTCAAGGGAGAATTTGATTTTCAGTCCTTTCGAAGGCTCGGCGAATTCGGCATACTTGGCCTTCATTTTCCTGAAAACCTGGGTGGGAGCGACGCGGACGTGGTGACCACGGTCCTGGCCGGAGAGGCCCTGGGAGAAGCGGGTGTGGATGGCGGGCTGACCCTGGCCTACGGGGCACACACCTTTCTCTGCGCCGATACAATTTTTTCCCATGGAACAGATGCCCAGCGGGAAAAATATATCCCAAACCTGGCCTCAGGCCGGTGGATCGGATGCATGGGGATCACCGAACCGGGCGCAGGCTCTGACGTTGCTTCCATGACGACCCGGGCGGAAAAACGCGGGGACCGATATGTCCTTAACGGTAACAAGATGTTTATTACGAACGGCCCTATTGCCGACGTTGCTGTTGTCTATGCCAAGACAGAGAAAGAATTGAAACATGCAGGCGTTTCTACATTTATTGTGGAAAAGGGAACTCCCGGTTATTCCACCGGAAAGAACCTGATCAAAATGGGGGTCAGGACTTCTCACACCTCTGAGCTCATCTTCGAAGACTGCGAGATACCGGAAGAAAACCTGATCGGCCAGGAGGGAGCAGGGTTCCTCATGGCTATGCAGACTGTGGAGTGGGACAGAAGTGCCCTACTTGCACCGTTTGTCGGAGGAATGACGTACGTCCTGAAGAAATGTGTACAATATGCAAAACAACGGTACCAGTTCGGTCGACCCATAGCCCAGTTTCAGGCCATTAAACATAAACTGGCAGACATCAAGATCTTTATTGAGGCGGCCAGGTCCCTGGTCTACCGCATTGCGTGGTGCAAGGATCAGGGAAGGCCCCTCAATCATTTAGAAGCGGCAGTTGCCAAACTATTTATCGGAGATTGGAGTCTTGGACCTGCCAATGATGCGGTAGTCCTGCACGGGGGCTATGGCTACTGTCATGAATATGATGTGGAGAGAAATTTCAGGGACAGCCGTCTGGCCCCAATAGGTGGCGGCACCTCGGAGATAACAAAAAAAATTATCTCCAAACTGATTTAATTATTCAATTTTGGACGCAGATGAACACAGATTGCCTGGATTTTTTTAAAGTTACTCGTTACAAGTTACGCGTTACGATTATAACTAATTCAACTTTCAACGCGAAACCCTAACCCGCAACCCTTAATTCGCAGGAACTATGGCAATGAATTTCGATTTTGGAGAAACGGAAAAGGCCGTTTGCGAGGAGATCAAAGGACTATTTGACGCGGATTCCAGGGCAGCTCTTGCAAACCTTGAAAGTGGAGACATCGACGACATTCGTGAAGCGACCATGAAGTGTCTCATGGTCCTTGGTCAGGCAGGCTATCTGGCGTCTGGTCTGGATGATGGAAAAAACAGCGTAATGATCACGGCAAGCCAGGAAACCTTAGCCGCAATCTCCCCATCGCTCTTTCTTTCGGTGGAGGTAAACGCACGGGTTTTTGGCCGTCTCATAGCAGTCTACGGCACACATGATCAGAAGCAGGAAATCCTCCCCCCTTTAAAGGAAGGACGGATTATCGGGACAGTGGCCCTTTCAGAGGAGGGCATGAATATTGAAAACGATCCCCTGAATACTACAGGCGTATCCGGTGATGACGGTTTCAGGGTTTCAGGGTCAAAGGGTCATGTGTTGAATGCACCCATTGCGGATTGGATCGCGGTTGCAGGAAAGGCGGGCGATGGAATCGCTTTCTTCCTGATTAAAAAAAACAACAAGGACATGTCTGTTGGTGAAAGACTAATCACACTTGGATACAACGGCACTGTTATCTCTCCCATTACGTTTGAAAATTGTCCTGTCCCCTCAACGCATGTCATTGGTCCCTTTAAGGGGGATGAGCAGCTTAAGGCCCTGCGCTCGTGGGAGGACCAGGTCCTCACAGCAGCCAGCTTAGGCCATATCCAGCGCTCTTTCAACGCCGCTTTAAACTATGCCAAGAGTCATATGAGCGGGGGCAAGCCAATCATCGCCTATCAGGAGGTGAGTTTCAAACTTGCTGAAATGCTGACCCTTTTACAGACCGCTCAATTGATAGCCTACCGGGCGGCCTGGATGGCTGAAACAGGGGACAGAGAGGCGGCTGCCCTTGCCCATTGTGCCAAGGTATTTTGCACCGAGTCTGCGGAAGAAGTGGCAAGCAAAGCCCTCCAGATTTTAGGTGGGCAGGGATATCTCAGTGGCAACGCGGCAGAGGTAACCTATCGAGATGCAAAATATCTTCAGATAGCCGGCACATCCTCCGAGATATCCCGGATGAAGATCGCAGATGGAATGCTGGAGATTGATGATTGACGATTTCTTAATGCTTATAACCACCAGATATTACTGAAAGCCATTTATGACGGTCTCGTAAAAAGTCTTTATCTGTCTTTTTTTGTCATTCCCGCGGAGGCGGGAATCCAGTCATTTCAGGCAGTTTTGGACTCCCGCTTTCGCGGGAGTGACGGTAAATTGGACTTTTTACGAGTTCATCATTTTTTATTTTTGCGTATTTTGCGCCTTTTTGCGGCTATATCAAATTGGGGAGTAACTACACAGGGATTCATTTGACAGGATAACAGGATTAACTTGATTTTTTTTGAATTCCTGTAAATCCTTTAGATATCCTGATAGACCGTTCTTTGCTTTATGTGCAATTGCTTGGGTTAAATCCTTCTATTACAATCTGGTTTAACCCGCTCTCCCCATTGATCGGTAGTTATTTTAAAATATTCATTTCATATTTAAGAAAGGCGCAAAGAGATTATATTAAATTCCTTATTCGGAGTTTGTCTGTAAGGTATATTACCAGGATTTTTTATTTGATTTACACGATTATTACAATAAGGGCTTGTTTGTGACTGAACAAAAATAGATTCCTGTTTATCCTGTTATCCTGTTATCCTGTCTAAAAAAAAGATACCTGAATAGTAACATTGGGGACAACAAAAAATGGAAGTCATAGAGACAAAAATAGATACATCAAGCGAGGAATACCAGAAAAACTACCAGGACATGGAAGCCCTTGTAACGGACTTAAGAAAAGAGCTTGAAACAGCGCGGGATAAGCGCTCGGAAAAGGCCAGGGCCAGATTAGCCGAACAGAACAAACTGCCGGTACGCAAGCGTCTGGAACTCCTGTTTGACAGGAATACGCCTTTCTTGGAGATAGCCCCCTTAGCCGCAAAGGACATGTATGATAAAAAGATTCATGGTGCAGGGATTATTTCCGGAATTGGCGTGGTTGAAGGACGTGAGGTGATCGTTCATGCCAATGATTCAATGATCAAGGGCGGAACCATCTATCCTATGGGGGTCAAGAAGGGAATCAGGACCCAGACCATCGCCATGGAAAACCGCCTCCCTGTAATTTACCTTGTTGATTCAGGAGGAGCCTATTTACCTCTCCAGTCAGAGATCTTTCCTGATGCGGATGACGGTGGTCGCATATTCTACGACCAGGCAATCCTATCCAAAATGGGCATTCCCCAGATCTGCGGGGTGATGGGATTGTGTACGGCAGGTGCCGCCTATATCCCGGCCATGAGTGACGACGTGGTCCACGTTAAGGGCACCGGGGCTATTTTCTTGGGCGGCCCGCCTCTTGTCCTGGCGGCCACGGGAGAAGAGGTTACAGCCGATGAACTTGGCGGGGCGAACGTACACTGCATGGAATCAGGAGTATCAGACTATGTCGCTGAAGATGATGCCCATTGTATTGAGATCATCCGCCAGATTGTAAAAAATCTCCCACCTCCCAAAAAAACGGAGATAGGTTTAAGGGAAGCTAAACCCCCTCTATATGAACCCGAGGAAATTTACGGCATCGTTTCCAAAAACTTGGCCACGCCCTACGATGTTCGGGAGGTTATCGCGCGAATAGTTGACGGGAGTGAATTCCTCGAATTCAAGGCCCTTTACGGGCCCACACTCGTCTGTGGATGGGCCTATGTTCACGGCTATCCCGTGGGGATCTTAGGGAACAACGGTGTTCTTTTTTCTGACAGTTCACTAAAGGCCACCCAGTTCATCCAGCTTTGCGATAAACGAGGCATCCCCCTTGTATTTCTCCAGAACATTAATGGTTACATTATTGGAAAAGAATACGAACGTATTGGAATCACAAAGGACGGCCACAAGATGGTCAACGCGGTATCCACGGCAACGGTCCCCAAATTTACTGTCATTATCGGGGCCTCTTTTGGAGCGGGCAACTACGGCATGTGCGGCAGGGCCTACTCGCCCCGCTTTTTGTGGATGTGGCCCAATGCCCAGATAGGAGTCATGGGAGGAGAACAGGCCGCCGACGTCATGATTACGGTTAAAAACGATCAATTAACCAGAGAAGGACAGCCACCCCTTCCTGAAGAGATGGTCCACCAAATAAAGGGGCCTATTATTACTTCGGCCCAACGAGAAGGGAATGCATACTATTCTACTTCCAACATGTGGGATGACGGGATCCTTGACCCGGCCAGGACCAGAGACGTGCTCGGACTGGCCATCTCAGCGGCCCTCAATGCTCCACTCAGGGATGATGTGTATGGGTATGGAACATTTAGGATGTAACGTAGGCGCAAGGCACAAGGCGCAAGGCAAAGAATAGGATGCTCAAGAAACCTTCTTTAAAAAGGAAGAATTTCCTTGCGCCCTGCGCCTTGAGCCTTGAGCCATTGTCGCCCGTTAGACCGTCTTGATTCGCACTATAAACCATTATTATTCATGTCTCACGACTGTTTGATATAGAGCACATTATGTTCAAGAAAATACTGATTGCCAATAGAGGGGAAATAGCCGTCAGGGTCATGCGGACCTGCCGGGAAATGGATATCCAAACGGTTGCTGTATATTCTGAGGTGGACGCAGCCGCGGCCCATGTCTTAGAAGCGGATGAAGCGGTCCTGTTGGGAGAGTCGGAGCCTTCAAAAAGCTATCTCAATATCGACCGGATCATTGACACTGCCGAAAAAACCGGTGCAGACGCCATTCATCCAGGGTACGGTTTTTTAGCTGAAAACCCGGATTTCGCGGAGAACTGCGAATCATCCGGAATAAACTTCATAGGTCCCCCTTCTCATGTCATACGTGACCTCGGAAACAAGACCCTGGCGAGGACCATTATGGAAAAGGCTGGCGTCCCGGTGATCCCCGGGATGCTAAAAGCAACAACAGATACTGCCCTCTTGTGCCAGGAAGCAGAGGAAATGGGATACCCTGTTCTTGTTAAGGCCGTTTCCGGCGGGGGCGGCAAGGGGATGCGGGTTGTTTCCGCACGGGAGGAGATGGAAGAAGCCTGTCTTTCTGCTATGAATGAAGCAAAGAAGGCATTTGGAGATGGCTCTTTGTACCTGGAAAAGTGCTTGGAATCGCCACGTCATGTTGAGTTTCAAATTCTGGCTGACCGCCAGGGCAATGCAGTGCATCTGTTTGAAAGGGAATGCTCCATCCAGCGCAGACATCAGAAGATTATCGAGGAAACGCCCTCCCCTGCCATGAATCCTTCTCTTCGCAAGGCCATGGGAGATGCAGCAGTGTCGGCAGTTCTGGCCTCGGGATATGTCAACGCGGGAACAGTAGAGTTTCTGTTGGATCGGTCAGGCCGGTTTTATTTTTTAGAGGTCAACACGCGCCTCCAGGTGGAGCATCCCATCACGGAAATGACTACCGGTATTGATCTCGTAAGACAGCAATTAGAAATCGCGGCAGGCACGCCTCTACCATTCAAACAGCAGGATATCACGCGGAGAGGACACGCCATCGAATGCCGCATCTATGCGGAGGATCCCGAAGCCGGTTTTTTCCCTTCACCGGGGCTTGTTCTATTTCACCAGGAACCTTCCGGTCCGGGGATTCGAAATGATTGTGGTATTTACAGCGGATTTGAAGTCCCCATGGAATATGACCCGATCCTCAGCAAACTGGTTGTGACCGCCGGGACCAGGGAAGCAGCCCGGATGCGTATGATTCGCGCCCTTGAAAGCTATGTCATCTTAGGGATTCGCACGACAATACCATTTTTAATAGATGTCCTTAAGTCCCCGGAGTTTGCAAAGGGCGATACTTACACTGATTTCATAGAGCGTCACTTTGATAACTGGTCTCAGAATATGGAGGCATCAAATCTGGCGAGGATCGCTTATATTGTGGACGAGTTGACCGCATCAACTAAGCCCTCAGCAGGTTTAAAAGAAAGGGGATGTCCAACGCCCTGGGAGACGCTTGGGGAGTGGAGGATGTAAGATGAAATTTTGCCTTAAAATCGCGCAAGAGACCGTTGATGTGGATGTCTCCAGTTTGGATGGCAAACAGGACACCGAGTTCACTATAGGGGAAGAGATATATCATGTTCGCTACAAGGCTATCTCGGATAGTTGCTTACATCTGGTCGTGGATGAAAAGTCAACCGAGGTCTTTGTGGTCCGGGGGGAGCAGGAGAAGCACATTTTCATAAACGGCCAAACATTCTCTGTTCAGGATGATGACCAATTTCCCTCACGGCCTGCAAGGCGCAGGGGCATAGAGCAAGCTCCCGGAGATGTGACACCCCCTATGCCCTCTGTAGTGGTTCGGATTATGGTCAAAGAAGGAGACCTTGTGAAACAAGGACAGGGATTGATCGTGGTAACAGCCATGAAGATGGAAACGACCCTGAAGGCACCTAATAACGGCAGGGTAATAAAAATAAACACAACTGTGGATGCAAAGGTGGCCCCTGGAGACATCCTGGTAGAGATCGAAAAAGAGGAAAAATCTCAATAATTCGGGGTAATGACTTCTGGATTCCCGCCTTCGCGGGAATGACGAATTAACGTAATTAACTGTCATTCCCGCGAAGGCGGGAATCCATAAAAAGCCTGCCCCCGCGAAGGCGTGGGGCGGTTTCGCAAGGGACTTGCCCTGCTTTATTTAGTTGATACAAGAAGAGGAACCGGAAAATGAGTGAAGACCTTCTCTATGAGGTGAAGGACGGCGCGGCCTTTTTGACCATCAACCGCGAGGCAAGAAGAAACGCCATCAGCCAGGAGATGATTACCGGCTTCCTGGATTACTTTGACAGGGCCGATCATGACGAAACGGTACGTGCTGTCTGCATCACAGGAAAAGGAGAAAAGGCATTTTGTTCCGGCGCCGATCTTGCTGTCACACTAACAAAGGAAGGAGAAGACCGGTTATCCGGCACCAGGAATTATGCCAAGCTTCTCAAAAAGATGGCCAGGTTTGGGAAGCCTTTGCTTGCCAGGGTCAATGGACCATGTCTTGCCGGCGGTCTGGGCCTTATGCTCTCCTGTGATATCGTCATTGCACGGAACGACACATTTTTCCGCACTCCTGAAGTAAATGTGGGAATTTTCCCCATGATGGTAGGGGCACTGCTTTATCGAAACGTGGGGCGAAAAAAGGCCATGGACATGGTACTTACAGCACGAAAAATACAGGCTCCCGAGGCCGAAAATATGGGACTTATCACGCGGGCTGTTGAACCGGAACATCTGGATGACGAGGTTCAAGAGACTCTGAAGCTCCTGACTACAAAAAGTCCTGTCGGAATGCGAATCGGCAAAGAGGCATTCAGGGCCATGAGCGATATGCCCTTTGAAGAGGCCATAGATTATCTGTGCGAAGCCCTTGGCAGGGCCATTGCCACCGAAGACGCCATGGAAGGGATGATGGCATTTATGGAAAAAAGAAAGCCAAACTTTAAAGGCAAGTAGTGGGTGAATTGGTTTTATTTTGCCATTAGACTTTTTATAGGAAAGCAATTATGACAGTCTCGTAAAAAGTCTCCAAGGCCGTCACTCCCGCGTAGGCGGGAGTCCATAAGTGATTGATTCTCCTGGATTCCCGCCTTCGCGGGAATGACGAAAACGGGTGTTTTCTGACTTTTTACGAGTTCATCAATTATGGCTTTTCAATGTCAAATAACAAAACTCAAATATCAAGTGAAGATCCAAGTTCAAATGACCAAATCGTGGGGAACGCAAAATAACAAGTGTTGTATTTAGGAGCCGTTTTGGGAATTTGTGGTTTGGATTTGATTTTACATTTCGATTTTAGTATTTGAATTTTATCATCGCCCAACATAATTATTGTTCATGTAGTTATCGACTTTTGATATTCATAAAGATCACAAAACGAGCACTAATTCGAGACGCTTTCGTAAAAGCTGCAGATACAAGGCGCACAAATCTTGAGGAATCACCGCTGATAAGCGGCATCTTCGAGAGGCGTACATGTAGTACGCCGCAATGACTCATGAGCCAGTGCAACGCAGTAGATGTAGTTTTTAAGGAAGCGTCGGGAGTGAATATGTCATCATTCTGGATTACCGAAAACCACAACTATGAGCGTACATGCATGATCACCTGTGCCCTCTCGGGCGTTGTGGCAAACAGAAATCAATGCCCGGCCATCCCTTACACACCGGAGGAGTACGCGACCGAGGCCAAACGGGCATATGAGGCAGGAGCGGCCGTGGTCCACATCCATGCCAGGACACCGGACGGTGCCCCCAGCTATGAGGTTGAGGACTACCGCAATATCTATGATGCCGTAACCACGGCCTGTTCGGTAATCATCAATTTTTCCACCGGGGCCGTTGGAATACCTGTTGAAAAGAAAATTGCCCCGGTCAAAGAAATTCAGCCTGCTATCGCCGCCCTGAATATGGGATCCATGAATTATGCAAAATACCATCCAGGTAAAAAATCTTTTGTCTTTGATTTTGTATTTGCCAACCCCTTTTCCGAGATCACCCCATTACTTTCAGCCATGAAAGAAAAAGGCGTCAAACCGGAAATGGAGTGCTTTGATTCAGGCCACATTGGAAACTGTTTTCCCTTGATTGACATGTCCCTGCTTACACCTCCATACCAGTTCAGCCTTATCATGGGTGTGCTTGGCGGCATGCCACCCACGGCCGATAACCTTGCCCATCAGGTGCGCCTTCTCCCTCCCAACAGTGACTGGGAGGTCATTGGCATCAGCTCGGACCAGTGGCGCATGGTAGCCACGGCAATTGCCCTTGGTGGAAATGTCCGTGTCGGTCTTGAGGACAATTTTTATCTCTCTTCCGGTGTGATGGCAAAATCAAATGGTGAGCTTGTAGAAAAGGCTGCAAGGATGATCAGGGACCAGGGCCGCGAGGTAGCCACGGCAGAGGAATGTCGGGAGAGGTTAGGCCTGAAACACAGATAATCTCAGGAGTGCAAAGTGACTAAAGTGACCTAAAGTGACTAAAGTTAAGGATCCTGACCACGCCCACAGAGACTGTGTCGTAATGTCATTGCGAGGAGCCCCAGGCGACGAAGCAATCTCGTAAAGCCTTGAAATTAAGGGGATTGCCGCGCTCCCTTTGGTCGCTCGGAATGACCGGGAGGGATTGTGACACAGTCTCACAGGACATGGTTTTCAAAGCTGAAATCAAAAGGATGGTCTTGACTTTGCCCGAAGGGCATGACAGTTAATAGTTCCGCCGCCGTCGGCGGGACTATTAGTCTGTTTGTGTCTGCGTGTATCTGCGGTTAAATATTATCTAACTGAGAGGTGTTATGAATTTCGAATTAGGCAAAAGCTACGATGAGATACAAATCGGAGATGAGGCCAGTTTTTCCAAGACCATCACCGAGACGGATGTCTATCTATTCGCCGGTATCAGCGGTGATTTTAATCCTATGCACGTGAACGAGGAGTATGCCAAACAAACTCCTTTTAAAACAAGAATTGCCCACGGGGCCCTTCCCCAGAGCCTGATTGCTCCGGTTCTGGGCATGAAACTACCCGGCCTCGGAACCGTGGCCGTGGAGATTAACTGCCGCTTCAAGGCCCCGACATTTTTCAGCGATACAATTACCGCCAGTGCGAGGGTAACAGAAAAAATTGAAGAAAAAAGATGGGTGCGAATGGCACTCACCTGGACAAACCAGAGGGGAGATATAATTGCCGAAGGAGAAGCGGTCGTGATACCACCTCCGTAAAAATAATCATTATGATCGATAATGGGGTCCAGCATTACTTGAAAATGATCATAATATCAGTATATGGCTAAATAATTTCGAAATCCTAATTTCTAAATTCGAAACAAATTCTAATTTCCTAAATCAGAATGATCAAAAAAGGTGACCAACCCGTCTGATTATTTATGTTTTGATTCTCTCTTGTTTTGGAAATTCGAGAATTCGTATTTGGAATTTATTTCGGATTTCGGATTTCGATAATCGAATTTTACACTTTGGTTTTATTGAGCGCGAAAAACAATGATGCGCTCGTAAAAATTATCAACAATTTAATTTGAGGAGGAAAAAATGGCTCTAACAAATGTCAAAGAGATTTTTACAAAGATGCCCGAGGTCTTCAACCCCAGCGCAGCACAGGGACTGGATGCGGTCTTCCAGTTCGAGATCACTGGAGATGATGGTGGAAATTGGAGTATCATCATCAAAGAGGGGACATGTGAAATTCAGGAAGGCACTCATGACTCGCCGACAGTCACATTGACAATGTCCGGTGAAACATGGCTCGGCATGGTGAACAAAGAAACGAATGGTATGCAGGCATTCATGAGCGGTCAGCTTAAGGCCAGCGGCGACATCATGTTAGCCCAGCGCATAGAGCAATTATTTCCGCTCTAAAAAAATCTTATATATTTCTCGCAGAGTTCACGGGGGGCAGGGCTCAGTGCCTGCGGCGCATGTAGCGCAGGGCTTTAGCCCTGCCCGACACGAAAGGTACTAAATTTATGACCGGTTTTCAGGAATACTTTAGCGAGACCCACAACATGGTCCGCCAGACCGTCCGAAAATTTGTTGAGCGCGAGATCAAGCCCTTTGTGGATGAATGGGAGGAGCAGGGTGAATTCCCCAGAGAACTCTACCTTAAGGCCGGCAAAGCGGGTATCCTTGGCATTGGTTACCCTGAGGCCTACGGCGGCTCCGGTGGAGATATCTTCGTCAAGATAGCCTCCTCAGAAGAATTAATGAGATGTGGTTCAGCCGGCGTAGTCGCAAGTCTTGGCTCACTTGATATCAGCATTCCTCCGATTTTATCTCTTGGCACGCATGAGCAGAAATCACTCCTTGTCCCGCCTGTCCTGAAAGGCGACAAGATATCAGCACTCGCTGTTACAGAGCCGAACGCCGGCTCTGATGTCGCCAACATCCGGACCAGAGCAGTTCGTAAAGATGATCATTACGTGGTTAACGGGAGCAAGATGTTTGTCACAAGCGGTGCCAGGGCAAATCAATTGACCTGTGCCGTAAGAACAGGAGGAGAAGGTTTTCAGGGGATCAGCTTTCTGGTGATAGAATCCAACATACCCGGTTATTCGGTGTCCGAAAAATTCAGAAAAATGGGATGGTGGGCGTCAGATACAGCCCAGATATTCTTTGATGAATGCAAAGTGCCTGTTGAAAACCTTCTGGGCCAGGAAGGCCAGGGGTTCTACGGCATAATGCAAAACTTTCAAAATGAAAGGTTGCAGCTTTCCGTCATGGCAAACATGACAGCCCAGATGGCCCTTGAGGAATCATTGAGGTACTCCCGGGAAAGGGAGGCATTCGGCCGGCCTCTTTCCGGTTTTCAGGTCACACGGCACAAGCTGGCCGATATGGCCACCCTTGTCGAGGCAAGCAAAGAATTTGTATATCGCGTAGCAGCCAAAATAGATGCCGGGATAAACCAGGTAAAGGAAATCTCAATGGCCAAAAACTTTGCCTGCACGGTCAGTGACAAGGTCACATACGATGCTGTTCAGATACACGGTGGATTCGGCTATATGCGGGAATATCTGGTAGAAAGACTCTACAGGGATAACCGCATTCTATCCATCGGCGGGGGAACACAGGAGATCATGAAAGAGATCATATCAAAGTATATTCTTGAGTAAACCATATTGTTTATGCAACACTAGGGTTTAGATAGGTTGTGGATTTCTGATCTAACGACTTCCATTAAGGCTTCCTTTTTGGTGTACTGCGATGCATTGACGGGTTGACCGATTCGGATTTCGGCGTGTTGGTTCAGGGTGAAGTCGAGTGCGCCAGGTGGAAGTGCGTTCATAGCGCCACGGATGCCTACAGGAATGATGGTAGCGTCTGTTTGTATGGATAGGAGAAATCCACCCTTTTTAAATTCTAAAAGCTCCCCTGTGCGCGACCGCTTGCCTTCTGGTGCAATCCAGAGTGTTATACCGCTCTCCATTTTTTCTTTTGCGTGTTCCATGTCTTTAAGTGCCTGGTTATGGTCATGCCGGTCGATGGAAATGAATTCAGCGGCTTTAAGACCACGCCCCCAAATCGGAGTTCTGAACAATTCCTTTTTGGCTAACATTCTCAAGGTGGTACTTGGGAACGCCATTAACAATAATGGAATGTCATAGTGACTATTATGATTGCTCATGATTATGTAACGCTTTCCTGGTTCAAATTTAACCTGGTGCGGATTGAAAATTTCAAAAGTGAAGTTAATTGATTGCAGTAAATAGGAGGCCCACCAACGAAGACGCTCATTATCACGGTCGCGATGGGAACCTCTGAAATATGGATTGAATATTGTCCCGATTGAAATACGGAGAGTGGAGTAAATGATTTTAATAAAGATGAGCAGTTTCTGAAGAGTCGTTGCTTTCATAATTTTCTTTCTATTTCCGGTAAGTTTATTATCATCTTATAGAAATAATGATGAGAGGATACTTGGGGCTCCTGAATAATACCCGAAACTCTATTTTTTCCTGATCCATTTCTGCTTTTCCTTGTTCAGTTCACATCATGATTTACAGTTTGTATCACATCATCGTTTACATGCAGTTTCTCTTTAAGCGACCTATCTCATCCATTATTCTGCGGTTACTTTCATCGAAATAACCTAACAATTTTTGTCTGAAATAGATTCG